>NZ_BDJL01000035.1:128964-130904 GCF_001950325.1 Carboxydothermus islandicus | reverse complement strand
TCTTTTGTTCCTGCTCCTTAAAACCGCTGTTTTTCGCCCTACTTTGGGGTAATTTTATTTTTGGGTTTGTGTTTATACCTTATTTGGCGCGGTTCTCTCAACTTAGCAATTTACTCTTACCGAAATACGGTAAGCTTGTAGTTTTTATTTTTTCGGTAGCGCATGCCTTTAAATACCAGCCAAAAAACTCCGACGGTAATAAAAATATCCCCAAAGCTAATAATGGGCTTCCCGTAAGAAAAGGTTATGGGATAAAACCAGAGATAAATATTATCTGCCAAAAAAACAAGACGGGTATGCTCATCAATTAACGTATGGGTTCCTAAAATCCCCTGCTTCATCATCGCTATCCATTCGGGAGAAATGGTTCGCGGGTCCGCCGGCATGTAACCGCCATTGGCGGCAATTACCAGGAAATTCAAAAAAACCCCCAGGCCGATTAATCCCATTCCCGGCAGTTTGATGTTTTTATAAATCCCGTAAAAAAGCAGGAGGTAGGAAAAAAGGTGAAGATACCTGCCGTAGGCCCGGATAAAGGGATGGGCCATCTGGTAATCAATAAGAAACTGGATTAAAAAAGCTAAGATAAAGGAAAAAAGCGCCGTAAATTCCAATTCGGCTAAGTTTTTCAGCCGGCCTTTAAAAAGATAGCCGAGAATAAGCGCCAAAATCAGTGCTTCTAAATAAATAACTATTCCTCCCTTCAGGTTCCTTCCGCCGCCGCTTCTTTTAACGCTTCCAGTTCCTTTTCCCTTGGGTCAAACCGTTCCAGTACTTTTAATAAAGCTTTGACCACCTTGGGGTCATGTTGCTGTCCGGCATTCCTTTTCAGTTCGCTCATTGCCTGTTCTTTGGTTAACGCCGCCCGATAGGGACGGTCCGAAGTCATGGCATCATACGTATCCGCCACAGCAATAATCCTGGCTCCCAGGGGAATTTTTTCCCCGGAAATTTTATCGGGATAGCCGGTACCGTCAAACCGCTCGTGGTGGTGCCGGACCATCCCGGCGTATTGTTTTAAAAAGGGTATTTCCTCCACGATTTTCGCCCCCAGTACCGGGTGCTCCTGGATTAACTCTTTTTCTTCGGGATCCAGCGTTCCCTTTTTATTTAAAACGGTATCAAGGATACCGATTTTGCCAACGTCATGCAAAAGCGCCATAAAACGAATATTTTCTAACTCATCGGGCTTCATCCCCATTTCCCGGGCAATTTCTACCGCCAGTTCTGAAACCCGCTCCGAATGACCTTTGGTGTACGGGTCTTTAGCTTCAAGGGCCGCAACGAGAGCCCGAATGGTGGAAAGGTAGGATTCTCTTAAATCGGAATAAAGTTTAAATACGTAGCGGGCGATGAGAAGGGGGATGAAGAATAGTATAATACCAGGAATACCTATGGAATTATATACTAAAGCCATTAAATAACCTAAAATTGCTAGTAAAGCATAATTGGGTATAAATCCTTTGAAGTTATCAATAAATATATACACAAAAGGTAAATTTAACGAAAGGCTTGCAGCTAAGCAAACTAATAGAACATTTATGAATAAATATACAAATGTAAAAATAAAAATTGCCAAAAATGTACTAAAAACATTTGATGGTAGCAAGTTGAGAAAAAAGTTATGTATTATTCCTGCAATACTAATAGTTATAATTATTTGGCTAATATTAAAAATTCTTTTCAATATAGATAATTTAATATTTTTTAAATCAAATTTTCCAAAGTCAAGTAAGAAGGAAATTCCAGCTATTAAAGCTGCAATTTTATAACCAAATATCAAAAAAGCAGCAACATCAAGCCCAAACGCTACTGAGACTTGGCCAAATTTTGGCATTCTTATTGATAATCTCTCAGCAATTGTTTCAAAAAATATAAAGACGATAAAGGCTAAAAAATTTTTATTTAAATTCAAAACTTCAAGAATATAACTTTTAATT
>NZ_BDJL01000035.1:0-128954 GCF_001950325.1 Carboxydothermus islandicus | reverse complement strand
ATTTTGGCATTCTTATTGATAATCTCTCAGCAATTGTTTCAAAAAATATAAAGACGATAAAGGCTAAAAAATTTTTATTTAAATTCAAAACTTCAAGAATATAACTTTTAATTAAAAAAAATACCTATTATCCCTATGATTATGTAGTAAACATAAACCTTTTTATTTAATTTTTGCATATCTTCACCTCTGGAAATATTCTAAACGGACCGACATAACTATAATTTTAAAAGTTAAGCAGAAAATCTCGCACCACCGGCGATGATTAAGCTGACAATCGCCAGCAGAATTTTAACCACTCTTGCGGTCATGGTGAAAACGCCCTCCCTTACGAATAAGCTCTATCCGCCCTCGGCTAAACGGCAGACAGGCAGTATTCCGCTCGGGCTCGGCTTCGAAGCGCTTGCTTCGGTTTTTGGATATGTCGGTCCTTCCACCAGCAAAACACCTGCATTGAAGAAAAAATTTTATCTCTCTCTAAAATTTATTTAAACTTTTATTTTTCTACAAAAAAGCGAAGTCTTCTATTGATAGCGGCTAAGGTTGCTTTAACTACCGCTTCCCTCTCATCCCCGTTGGCATAGGCTGCTCCCAGGTAGTTTTCCTCCTCCCGGCCCAAAATGGCAGCCACTGCCACCACCATCGCTTTTTTCCCTGATATGTACAGTTCCTGCACATCTTCCACTACAAATATCCCGTTTTTATTTAAGAAATTTTCCACCGCACAAACGGTAGCTATAGCCAGAAGCCTTTTTCTATTTTGCGAGGTAGCGGGACCTTCCGCCGATCCGGAAATCTTAGACTCCCCGATGGTTAATTCCACATTGACCCGCACTATATTTTGCTCCAAAGCCATATCGACCTTAGCTACCTGGGGCCGGATTTCCTCCCGGGAATCGTCTTCAGTATCACCGCCCTCCACCTGGGCAATACTGATTTTTTTATGGTCAATAGCAATGTTGAAAGAAGCCAAAAGAGCCGATTCTACATCCCGTACTATCTGCTTGGGGCTTCGACTACTGCCAGCCAGAAGGTGAATTTCATCAACCTTCCCCTCCGCATCTAAAACCACCCGGGCCGCATTTACCCCTTTAATGCGCCCCAGCAAAACTTCCAGCTCCGCTAACTGCTCTTTACTTAAAACTGCCACTGATATCCTCCTCTCACAACTATAAGATATAATTCTCTATAATCCGCAATTTTCCTGCATGTCACCTCATATTATCTAAAAAATCCAAATTATCTTCAAACCTCCGTCCCCCTTTTTGGCGTTCCTACCGCAAAAAGAGGGACGGTTCTTTTTTTTGGCGTATAGACGCAAATATCAGAACCGTCCCTGAATTAGGCGTTAAAAAACCCCTCCGGTAAACGGAGGGGTTTTGCGGGCAATTTATAGTTTTACGACGTCAGCCGCTTGCGGGCCCCGGGTACCTTCAACAATTTTGAACTCTACCCTTTGGCCTTCTTCTAAAGTTTTAAACCCGTTGCCCTTAATGGCGGAAAAATGGACAAACACGTCGCCGCCATCTTCCCTTTCGATGAACCCGTATCCTTTGGCCGGGTCAAACCATTTCACTTTTCCTTGCATCGATCCAATGCCTCCTGAAAATTTTATTCGGCATAAAGCCTTGCTCTAACTCTACCACGTTTCCCGACCTTTGTCAAATTTTTTTAAACCTCCGGTTCTATTAAACCGTATTTCCCATCCCGCCGTTTATATACCACATTTATTTCCTCGGTATCCGCATTGGTAAAGACAAAGAACGAATGCCCTAAAAGCTCCATTTGCATGGCCGCTTCTTCCGGAGACATGGGTTTTATCGCAAAACGCTTGGATTTAACAATTTTAATTTCATTATCCGGTTCAGTGGTAGTTTCGGCGCTTTGCTCCCCTGCTGCAATATTTTTATTATTTTTAAAGCGGGCGTAAAGCTTTTCTTTATATTTTTTGGCCTGCCTTTCTAACTTATCTACCACCAAATCTATGGATGAATACATATCGGGGCTTTCCTCTTCACCTCTAAGAAGGTATCCGGCTACCGGTATCGTTACTTCGGTTTTATGTAAATCCCCTTCCACCAAAAGCGTAACATGCACCACATCAATTTTCGGCAAATACTTTTCCAGCTTGGAAAGTCTCTTTTCGGCGTACTCCTTTAATGCAGGAGTGACCTCGATATTTTTACCCCGCACTTGAACATTCATGGAAATACCCCCTTTTTTATTATTTTAACCAGCAACCTTGAAAACCAGCTCCCCACATTATAATTACTAAAAAACCCCAGAGATTATCCCTGGGGTTTAAATGCCCTTATAATTTTACGACATTAGCCGCTTGTGGCCCGCGGGCACCCTCCACAATTTCAAACTCCACCCTTTGACCTTCTTCGAGGGTTTTAAAACCCTTTTCCTGGATGGCCGAAAAGTGGACAAATACGTCGCCGCCATCCTCTCTCTCAATGAAACCGTACCCTTTCTTTGGGTCAAACCACTTAACTTTGCCTTGCATGAAACCAATTCCTCCTTAAAACTTTTTACTAAACGCAAGCCCCAAGCGACTCACGTTCTTTGTATTGAGAATAGCACTTTAACAATGTTTTGTCAATGACTAATTTATCTGTCGAAAAAAGTTGGAAAAAAATTTTTTGTGGAAAAGCAAAATTGTTGATATTGTGGATAACTCTGTTGATAACTAACAAAATCGGGGGTTTTGTTGTGGATAAGTTATTGGCAAATGAATTTTCAAAATTTTTTCTGGCATAATCTTTGCTAAAATGCTATTTTTTTACAGCAGTTGCCATGGTAATAACATAAATTTTGTCAGCTCCTGCCAGAAGCATAGTCCGGGTACATTCCTGAGCGGTAGCCCCGGTAGTAAAAACATCATCAACCAAAAGAATCTTTTCCCTGCCGGTAAATCTTTCCTTTACTGCAAAGCTTCCTTTAAGGTTTTTTCTCCGCTCAAAATAACCAAGTTTAACCTGGGCCGGGGTATCTTCAATCTTGATAAGGATGTCACGGCCCAAGGGTAATTTTAACCGGCGGGCCAGGTTCTGGGCCAAAATCTCCGCCTGGTTGTAGCCTCTCTCTTTTAATTTCTTCCGGTATAGAGGTACCGGAACAATTAAGTCAAATTCCTCCCCCAGGTTTTTACGGCAGTGTTCTGCTAAAAGGTCATAGAGCTCCTCCCAGACGTACCGTTTATTTTTATACTTAAACAAAGCCATACTTTTTTTACCGGACCGGTATAAGGGAGAAGACCGGAGGCTCTGGTAAAACTAAATAAATTTTTCCGGCAGTCAGAACAAAGCATTACTTCTACCGGTAAAATCCGCCCGCAAATTTGACATTTAAAGCGGGTTTTTTCTATAAACTCCCGGCAGCTTTTACAGAACTCCCTTTGGGGCATTGGCTTTTGGCAGAGGGGACAAACCCGGGGTTTGGGGTAAAAAAAATCTAAAAACATCACTGCCTCCTTTGGGTGGCTTTTTTATAAAGCCGCATGACCGAAGAAGTAATGGCTATCCCCAAAGCAATCGCCCCGGCGCTAAAAAACGTTTGTAACCCCAAACTCACCCCTAAGCTAAAATCCTCCCGGATAAAAGCAGTAATAGTATCGTAGGCAAGCTTCCCCGGTACCAGCGGTATAAGGCCGGTAGTGGTAAAGATTATGGTTGGCTTTTTCTTGAGACGGGCTAAAATTTCCGAAAGGACCCCCACGGTAAGGGAACCAAAAAACACTCCGGCCAAAGGGGTTTGGCCCGCAATCGTGTACACAAGATAACCTCCGGCTCCCGTTAATCCTCCGTAAAAGAGACTTTCCATCGGCGCATTAAATAAAATACCAAAGAAAAAAGAAATAAAAAAAGCATACAAAACGTCCATCTTCCATACCCCATTTCTATGTTAGAAAAGCTAAAACCACCGCTGCACTGACCGCTAACGCAATAACCCTTAAAAATGCCTCAAGCCCCCGGGCCTGACTGGCTAAAAAGTCCCCGGCAATAGCATCCCGGATGGAATTAGTAATGCTCATCCCCGGAATAAAAGGCATGATACTTCCTACCACGGTAACCCCTAAAGAAATGGGATAAAACTTTGAAATTACTACCACCAGCAAAGTAGAAAGAAAGCCTCCCACTAAATCAAGGAAAAAGGGAAATAAACCAAGGTCCGGGATTGCTATTATAAAGCTCCGCACCAGCATAGCAATAAACAGGGACATCACCATTTCCAGGCCCTGACCGCCAATCAAGCCGGTAGCAAAAAAGGCCCCAAAGCCAGCTGCCAGGACTTTTAACCACCTGGGATATTCACTTTTTTCCCGGGCTACTTTAGTAAGTTCGGCGATGCCTTCCTCCACAGGAATATGCCGTCTGGCAAGGCGGCGGGAAAAATCATTGACTTTATCAATTTTCGTTAAATTAAAACCCCGGCTTTCTATCCGCCGAACAGTAGTAAAAACCTGTCCTTCGTCGGTTTCAATGGCACAAAAAATTCCGGTAGGAGTTACAAAGCTTTCCACGTATTTTACCCCGTAATTTTTAGCAATCCGGTCCATTACCTCTTCCGTACGGTAAATTTCCGCTCCGCTTTTAATCATTATTTCCCCTGCCAAAACCGTAAGCTTTAAAACATCCAGGTAGTTCATTTTCATCACCCCTTATTTTTTCTTCATTTTAATTTCCTTTTCCTTCTTTTACCTTGAAGAATTAACGATTTTTAAGTTACTTGTATTTTTCTCCAACTTCTAACCTCCAACTTCCAATCTCCAGATTAAGTATACATAACACAATCTCCAATTTTATTGACATTTTCTGGTGTAAACTCCTTTAATAAAGTTGAGCACAAGAATAAAGGAAGGGATTTTCATGCTGGAAATTTCAATAACTCCCCCGGCCACCATTGAACTGGTCCGTCAGAACATCCTCAAATACAAAAATCCTCTGGGGTTAAAAGGGCGAGAACTGACTTCGTGGGCCGAGGGACTTAACTTTTCCCATGACAGTGAATATCTTTTTTATACCGGCACCGAATACCAGATGCTCCCTTACATTGATAGTCTGGTAAAAGCCCTTAAAACCATGAACCAGTTAGGTTCAGGCAAAAAAATCCTTTTTGGCCTAAGAAACCTGGTGGATAAGTTTGGCTTTAATCCGGAAAAAATTTATGCCGGAATTTTAGCCAGAGACCGGGATAAAACCGCCAATATTCTTAGAAAACATGTACAAATTTTAAACTCTCTGGGCATTGTTCCCCAGTACCTGGGAGAAGAAGAGTTATACGCCGGAGCGCTTTTATACGAATACGGCTACTTAAATGACCTTCGGGAAATTGCCCGAAAACTTTCAGAAATTTTTAAGAGCCGGGGAATTAAAAAAATTATCGTTGCTTCTCCCCATGCTGCGGAAATGTTGCGGGAAGTTTATCCTGACTTTGTTGACTTTCCCTTTGAAGTTTATACTATGCCGGAATTTTTAGCAGCTAATTTTGCTAAACTTTCCCCGAAAGCCCCTACGAAAAAAATCGTAATCCACGATCCCTGCCGGTTAGCCCGGGAACTCGATGTATTTGCCGAAATCCGGGAAGTTTTAAAGAAAAGCGGTTACAGCGAAGTAATAGAGCTTCCGCAAAGCGGAAAATTTACTACTTGCTGTGGTGGTGCTACCAAGCTTTTATTTCCGGAACTGGCAGAAGCTTTAGCCAAACAACGGGTTCATGAACTTGAAAAAAGCGGTGGTGAAGAAATAGTTACCGCCTGTCCTTATTGTTATTTTAACCTCTCGCAATACTCTAATCTTCCGGTGAAAGATTTGACCGAAATTCTTATTTAAAGAAGGTGAGATCAATGGTAGACCTGGAAAAAGATTTAGCCACCTTAGCAGAAACCTTGGTTAAGGCAGCTAACAACCCCAACATTAACTTAGCTTTAAGCCGGGCGGTAAAATCCTACCGGGAAAACGTAAATAAAGCTTTAAGCCGCTTTCCCCACACGGTAGAACGGGCTCGTGAAGTAAGAGAAATTAAACTTCAAGCATTGTCCAACTTACAAGTTCTTTACGAAAAAGCCGCTAAAAGCATCGAGGAAAATCACGGCAAAGCTTATTTAGCCAAGGATGGTAGTGAGGCGTTAAAAATTGTTTCCGAAATTGTTGGCACCGGGAAATTAATCGTCAAGGTAAAATCGATGGTAGGTGAAGAAATCGGTTTAAGAGAACATTTAGAAGAGAAAGGAAACACCCTCTGGGAAACGGACCTGGGGGAGTTTATCCAGCAGCTCAGAAATGACCGTCCAATGCACATCCTCTCCCCGGCGATTCATATTCCCCGGGAAGAGGTGGCAAAGCTTTTTTCCGCTTTTTTTGAAAAAGAAATTCCTCCAGAGATTGCCGCAGAAGTAGCAGCTGTCAGGGAGTTCATGCGCGAGAAGTATTTTAAAGCTGATATCGGGATAAGCGGTGCCAACATTGTCGCAGCCGATACCGGTTCAATTTTTATCATTGAAAACGAAGGTAACGGCCGCCTGGCCACCGGTGCTCCTCCGGTGCATATCGTCATCGTTGGCCTGGAAAAACTTGTTCCCACCTTAGACGACGCTTTTAAAACGGCAGAAGTTACCTGGCGTTATGCCCAGTACACGGTACCGTCATACGTTAATATCATTAGCGGTCCCAGTAAAACCGGTGACATCGAAAAGGTTACCACTTACGGGGCCCATGGCCCAAAAGAATTTCACGTAATCTTTCTCGATAACGGCCGCCTTGCTCTATCCCAAAACGAAACTTTTAAAGAAGCTTTGTTGTGCCTGCGCTGTGGCGGTTGTCTTTATGAATGCCCGGTCTTTTCTTTAACCGCCGGCTATTACGGCTATAAGTATTTAGGCGGTATCGGCTCCATTTGGACAGCTTTTGTGGCGGGAGGTATAGAAAAAGCAGCACCCCTGGCTTATGTTTGCCTTAGATGCGGCCGTTGCCAGGAGCGCTGCCCGATGAAAATTGACGTTCCCCGCATGACTTTAGCCTTAAGACAGATCCTTACCGGCAATCACGCTGATTAATTCGGTCAGGGATTTATTAAGTTCATCTAACTTTCCCTCAATTCTTACCAGTAAAAAAGCCGCTACTGCCATGGGAAAGCTGTAGTTGGCAAGCTGGCTAAAAAAATCCATTTTAAAACCCCCTTTTTAAAAAAGCCGTGGCCTAAGCCACGGCTTTTTCTCTAAAATTCGGTTACAATTCGGTCCACAATCCGCGAGCCCTTAACTGCCACCAGGTCTCCGCCATTGGAAGTAAAAATGTTTTTCGTAACAATTAAGTTCATTACCGCATCAACTTCCGCCTTGGTAAGCCCTTCCTTTGGTTCTCGTACCCGAATCGTCACGTTTTTCCCCTGTTGATTGGTAAAAATCATCTCAAGGACCTTCATCCTTTAACCCCCCCCGTTTAAACGTTATAAAGCAGTTCGGTATCGTTTCGGAAAACCCCGTTCAGCGGTAACCCGGTAAGTCCGGCTAAGGCTACCGCCACCGCGTACAGGTCTTCATTGTTGGCAGCAGGCTTGATGTTATTGTAACTCCGAAAAGCATACACCGGATTTCCGCTTCCGTCATCCCCCGTAATTAATTTAAGCCGCAAGACCGTGTCCACCTTGTTGGCAATCACCGCCATAAAAATTCCTCCCTTCTGTTAGCGTTCAGCCGGCTGACATCAAAAAAAGTGCAGTCTACTTATTGGGTTTTTAAGGAGAGGTAATATTTTTTTAATTTTTTAAGAGCTCGCTTTTCCAGATCATAGGCACCGGCCGGGGTAATTTTTAAAATCTTTGCCACTTCACTCAGGGAAATTCCCCGCTCGTATCTTAAAGCTATCAAGCTTTCCTGTCGGGGCGTTAAAACCCCTGGAGGAAAGTTAATCGTCGGCAGTTCCTCGGCAAAATGCTGCACCTCAATACGGTATTCCTCTAACGGCACTTCCTTACCCCTTCTGGCCTTTTCCGCCCGCAAAAGGGAATAAATCCTACCGTACACCATCTCCCGGACATACTTTAAAAAGTAAACCCCCCGGTCGGGGTCAAAGCGGTAAACACTTTCAATTACCGCAATCATCCCCTCCTGCATAAGGTCTTCCTCGGTTAGATAGGGATTGCGATAACGGTGAGCTGCCTTTTTAATGAGCGGTTTCAGGTAATCAAGAAGTTCTTCCATCCCTTCCCGGCTTTTTCTTGCTTTCTGCCACTTTTCTAAAAACCGATCCATAAATAGCCCCCTGCGGTTAAAGCCCGGGCTTTAAAATTTTGGCGCCAGGAAAAGGATAGCAAAAAGCCTTTAAAAAGAAAAAAACCGCCTTTTACCAAGGCGGCCTTTGACAACTACTGATTTTTGCGTTAAAATTAGTATTTTTTGTTTTCTAATCTCCAACTTCTAATTTCCAACCTCTAATTGTGCTGGGCTATTTCCAATTTGTCCAGAAAATAATCGTTTAAAATCCGAATGTAAGTTCCTTTCATTCCCAGCGATCTGGAATCAATCACCCCCGCGCTTTCTAATTTTCTTAAAGCGTTCACAATTACCGAACGGGTAAGGTGATATTGTTCCGCAAGCTTACTTGCCACCACAAAGCCTTCCACCCCATCAAGTTCGCTAAAAATCTTTTTCACCGCTTCAAGCTCCGAATAAGAAAGGGCGTCTAACGCTAAGCGAACCGCAGCTTTTTTTCTGGCTTCCTCTTCCATTTTTTCACTGTTTAGCCTTAGAATTTCCAAGCCCACCACCGTAGCAGCATACTCATACAAAATTAAGTCCTGAGCGTTAAACTCTTCCTGTCCCTTTTTGACCAGTAAAATTGTTCCCTGCCGTTCGCCACCGCCAAAAACCGGTACAACGGTGTAGGTAAGCCCATCTTCTCCTTTAATATTATGATCCGTTTGATTGAAAGAAAACAGCCAATCCTGAAAATCCTGCTCTACCTGGCGCGTTTCTAAATCCCGTCCGTAAATTACCAGCCCTGCCAGATCCGGCCGTTCATAATACCCTAATATCTTTCTCCGGCCGATAATGAAAACACTGGCTTTTGAAATATCCCCGAGCATTTCCGCCAGCTCCATAAAGGGTTCCGGACGCTGGGAGCTTCGCTGGATAAAGCGGTTTAGTAATCTTGTTTTTTCCAGTAAACTCAGCATATTACTACCTCCATTTTTTTATTTTACGGTAGTAATATTGCCAAATTTTTAAATAATTATACTTAATCCCTAAAAATTATTTACCATTACCACTTTATCCCTGCCCCGGTTTTTCGCTTGATACAAAGCTTTATCGGCTAAACTTAACAGTTCCCGATACTCTTTGGCATCCTCCGGATAAGTAGCCAATCCCATGCTAACGGTATATTTGACCTTTTGCCCTTGAAAAATCAAAACCCGCTCTTTAACTTTCTCCCGCAAACGTTCCGCTAAGAGATAGGCTTCCTTTTTCCCGGTCTGGGGTAGCAAAACCACAAACTCCTCTCCACCGTAGCGGGCAATTAAATCGGTCCGCCGGAGGGCATCTTTTAAAAACCGCCCAAAATCGTTTAAAACCAAATCTCCACAGTCGTGGCCATAAGTATCGTTTATCTTTTTAAAATAATCTATATCTAAAAGGACAATGGTGTAATTTAATTTATGCCTGCGGGAGCGTAAGTGCTCTTCATTAAGCCTTTCCAAGAAGTATCGCCGGTTATATAAACCGGTTAACTCATCTTTCTGGGCAAACTCCTTTAAACGTAAATACAAGTAGCCGTTATAAACCGCCAGGGCCACCTGTCCCGAAATATTTTCCAGACGCCTGAGCTGACTCTGGGAATAGTTCTGCCCTTTTGGGGCCACTATTACCAGGTAACCAAACACATCCCTGCGGTTTTGTAACGGTACCACCGCAATACTCCCTAATTGCGGGTGTTTTATTAAAGCAGCAGTTTTTCTATTTTCCACCTCAGAAAGCAGGGAATTATGAAACGCCGGTCCCGGAAGTTCGGGAAAATCGGTGTTTAAATAGCGGGGAATATATTTTCCCAGGGATTCGGAATAAGTATAAATGACCCCGGTATGGTAGGAAAAAATATTTTTTAATTCCTGTAACATCGCTTTTAACATATCATCGGGAGTTTCCAGGCGGTGAAAGGTTCGTGAAATATTCCACAAAGTTACGTAGTCGAGGTTCTGGTTTAAGAGCTTTTGGTTTATTTTTACCACCAGATAAAAAGCTTCGGTGAGTAAAAGTCCAAGAAAAAGTGCTTGATAGAAATTTTTCTTAATTGCCTCGGCAAGCAAAACACCGGCGGTAAAGGTAAGGAAACCGTTTAAACCGTAATAAAAAATCTCTTCCTTAGTAGACCCCGCATTTTCTCCAAAAAAAGCTTTTAAGATCATAAAAACTGCGTCTACCAGAATAAAACCTGCGGTATAGATTAGCGCAAGAAAAAAATCTTCTCCGGGCAAGTACCCGGCCAGGTAACTTCCCAGTAATATACCCAGGCTGTTTTTTGCTCCTTCAAAAAAATAGCCCGGTAAAGTTTTTTCGTCTCTACTTAAAAGAGAAGCTAATAATCCTGCAAGAAAACTTAATACTACGGCAAAGCCTGTTCCTTTTAGCAGCAGGGTAACCAGGTAAAAAACATAAGAACCCTTAATTTGGGAACCATAAATCTCGATAGCGGTAAGTTCTAAAATAAAACTGACTATAAGAAGAGCAAAAAAATCCCCCGGCTGCAAAACGCTGCCTTTTAAAAGATAAAACACCGTAAGAATAAATCCCGCTAATGAAACTGTTACCCGCCAAATCTGCCAATAATTAATCTTGTGCATGCTGTAATTTTTCGACAATTTTTTGGTTTTTCCTGCCATATATTTTAAAAAAAGATAATATAGTTTTTCCTCTGAATTTCCTCCGGAAGCCCGTTAATTACCTGAAAACGCGAAGAAATTAGCGTACCGGTTAAATCTATAACTCTTGTCTCTACCGTCCCGGGAATTCGCTCTTTTAAAAAATCCAAAAGTTTTTCCGCCTCCGAAAGCCCCTTTAAATCGTTTACCACCAGCCATAAATTTTTTTTCTTGCGAAAGTTTAAAGCTTCCCAAATTACCAGTAGGGCTGAAATAACCCCGTAAACAAAAAATCCAGCTAAGATTGCCTCCAGCACCTCTGCCACCCCCTTATACCTTATGCTTCAGGGGGTAAAAAAGTTAAAACCCCGGCCAGTTAATCTGGCACAGGGTTCTTTTTATAGTCCTGCTTCCATTCTTAAAATTTCCGCTTTATCAATTCTCTCCCAGGGAAGATCGATATCGGTACGACCAAAATGTCCGTAGGCAGCAGTTTGTTTATAAATTGGCCGCCGTAAATCCAACATCCGGATTATGCCCGCCGGACGTAAATCAAAATGCTTTTTAATAAGTTCAACAATTTTTTCATCGGCAATTTTACCGGTACCAAAGGTATCCACCATGATAGAAACGGGCTTGGCCACCCCAATGGCGTAAGCCAGCTGAATTTCTATCTTGTCGGCAATCCCTGCGGCCACAATGTTTTTCGCCACATACCGGGCAGCATAAGCAGCCGAACGGTCCACTTTGGTGGGGTCTTTACCGGAAAAAGCTCCACCACCGTGGCGGGCCATACCACCGTAAGTATCCACAATGATTTTCCGCCCGGTAAGTCCGGCATCGCCTTGAGGTCCACCGATTACAAAACGGCCGGTGGGATTAACAAAATACCGGGTATTTTCATCTAAAAGATGCTCCGGAATAACCGGTTTTACCACATGTTCGATAATATCCTTGCGAATTTCCTCCTGGGATACATCGGGATGGTGCTGGGTTGAAACGACAATAGTGTCGACCCGTACAGGCTTATCACCATCATATTCTACCGTTACCTGGGTTTTACCGTCGGGACGAAGATACGGTAAAAGCCTGGATTTCCTGACTTCCGCCAGTCTCCGGGCAAGCCGGTGAGCCAAAGAAATGGGCATCGGCATCAGTTCCGGAGTTTCGTTGGTGGCATAACCAAACATCATACCCTGGTCGCCGGCACCAATGGCTTCAATTTCATCGTCCGTCATTTCCCCGGTCTTAGCTTCTAAAGCCCGGTTAACCCCTAAGGCAATATCCGGAGACTGCTCATCTATGGAAGTAATAACGGCGCAGGTATCACCGTCAAAACCGTATTTTGCCCGGGTGTAACCAATCTCCCGGATTGTCTCACGCACAACTTTGGGAATATCTACATAACAGCTGGTAGTAATCTCGCCAATAACCAGCACCAAGCCGGTGGTAACTGCCGTTTCGCACGCCACCCGGGCTTGAGGGTCCTGGGCAAGGATAGCATCTAACACCGCATCGGAAATCTGGTCAGCAATTTTATCCGGGTGTCCTTCGGTAACCGACTCTGAGGTAAAAAGGCGTCTTGTCATAAAATCTCCTCCTGCTTTTAATATCTCAAAAATAAAACCTCCCCTGTTCTGGAAGAGGTGCTTTTTTAAAATTCCTTTATCTTACTTTAGCAAAGGATGTTAATCATGTCAACAAATATCACGTTTTAATCGCCTTTTTCCTTTCTATACATTTTAAGCTTGCTTCGTTGATACAGGTAAAAACTTCTTCGATAATATCCGTTTTTTCTTTAAGTCCAATCTCCTTTAATCCCACCGCCCACTGGACCTTTAAATCATAAGGCCATCTAACATTTTCCAGAAGAAATGTTAGTTTTTCCACAATGCTAATAGTTTTTATTTCGTCATAGGGCAAAATTAAAATAAATTCATCTCCACCGTATCGAGCAGCGGTAACATCTTCCCCTAATTGTTTTAATATTTCCGAAATTTTTAATAAAATTTGGTCACCCACTACATGTCCGTAACGCTTATTTAATTCCCCAAAGTTATTTAAATCGATAAAAGCTACCGTACAATTATAACCCTGCTCCAGTAATTTAAGGCACTTATAGATAGCATACTCTTTTTTGGGTAACCCGGTCATCGAATCTATGTACGACCCAATATACCGTTCAATTACCTTCCTTGTTATGATACCAGTAAGCGCACCGGATTCATCTATTACCGGAAGCCTTTCGATGTTATTTTCGAGCATTTTTTGATACGCGTCAAATAAATACGCGTTTTCTTCAATGACCACCGGAAATTCGGTCATAGCGTCAATAACCAGCCGATTTTCCGGATAAAATATTAAATCCTTTGAAGTAATTATTCCTACTAATTTATCATTTTCTACCACCGGTAGCCCGCCAATCCTTTGCGAACGCATCAGTTCCTTGACATCCCGTAAGCTCCTGTACGGCTCAATTGTAACAGGATTTCGGGTCATTACTTCCCGTACTTGCTTAATCATATTTCAATCTCCTTTTTGATATTAAGCATTATGTTTAAACTTCCTTTGAAAATGGAACTTTCATCGGAAATGGCATCCACTTCCACCAAAATCGCCGATATCAATAACTCTTCCTCCATTACATTGAGGAAATTTTTTCTAATAATAATCCCTTCAAATTTTTCGTGATTCAGCCGGATAGCCTTATACTGGTTGGGGGAAATAAATTCAACCATTTTGCCAAAAGCTTCGATGCCAATTGGCGCCCGTTTTCCTATGACTAAAAAATCCTGAACCGGCGGCACTTCAAATTCGGTCAACCTTATGTTTAATTCAGCAGTACGGCTGGCGTTCATTTCCCAAAGCGGTTTTTAAAACCGCTTCCTCCTTTCGAAAGTTTTTCTGTTTATTTCCTTTTACCCTTTCTTTAATTTTAAACGAATACGTGTTATCGTCAAGCCTTTCATCCCTTATCGCCCTTTTAAGCCAAAAATAGAGCCCTGCAACCTTGCAGAGCCTATCCCCCTTTAGCCGATTCTAATTGTTGTTTTATGTCCATTAATTCCGAATAGTTTTCTAAAATTATGCTTACCGCCTTTTTATCAATTTTTCCTTTTACAGCCATTCCTTCTAAAATCTCCTTAACTTCCAGGAAACTTAGTCCCGGCCGGTAGGGACGGTCTTCCGCCAGAGCCACAAAAATATCGATGACCGCCATTAACCGATCTTCAAAACTTAATTCCTCGCCTTTTTTCTTAAAGGGATATCCGGAGCCATCAAGTTTTTCGTGATGATAGGCGGCCATTTTTACAACTTTTTCCGGAAAAACTTTGTTTAAAAGATAGTAAGTATAAAAAGTATGTTTCTTCATATACAAAAACTCTTCATCGGTAAGAGAACCTGGCTTTTCCAAAATACTTTCGGGAACGGCCATTTTACCTATATCATGTAAAAGTCCGGCTATTTTAAAAAAACTAACATCCTCCTGGCCAAAATTTAAAACTTTTCCTAAATATTCCGCAATTTCCCCCACTAACTGCGAATGAAAAAAAGTAAACCGTGACTTATGGTCTACAAGCTTGGCAAATAATTCCGCTAAGGTAATCATATCCGGTAAATTTATTAGTTCTTCTGCATAACCAATTTCCTCTAAGCGTTGATTTAAAATATCGCTATCGCCAAGGGTTAGCCAAAATTCTTCCGCTTCCGCTAAATCAAAAAACACCTCTAAGAGGCGGGGATCAAAAATTTTTCGCTTATTAAAATATTCCCGCCAATATTTCACCTTTTCCAGGATACAGCTTTCAGGATGAAAATTTACCGCTATTCTATCGGCCAAAAACAACACCCTGCAAAGTAAGGGGATTTCTTCTCCCGTAAGACCCGACGGATTTTTTCCGACATAATGGTCATGGTGACTGAAAATATACCTGGCATAGTGGTCGAAATAAGAATTTTTTAAAAAAAGCGCCCCCCGCCGGCAATGTTCAAACTCATTTTCCGCTATTTGCTGGATTCTTTCATCACTGGCATCCCATCTTAAAATTCCTATATCATGAATTAAGCCCAAATACACCAAATCCCGCTTTTGCGTTGGCGTTAAATTGTACTTTTCTCCCAAACGGTAAGCAATATAAGCCACCCGCCGGTGATGGTCCTGCAACCCCTCCATACTTAAATCTAACGCTTTGGACATATTTTTTATAAAATTAAAACGATTAAAAGTAACCATTTTACATCATCCCGCTATTCTGCCGGCGAATTTTTTCAATCTCCTCCATATTATGTTTAATCATTTCCGTTATTTCTTTAGCAACTTTGGAAGACTCCTGGGCTAATTTGCGCACCTCCTGGGCCACTACGCCAAAAGCCCGGCCATGCTCCCCCGCTCTTCCCGCTTCAATCGACGCGTTCAAGGCTAAAATATTTGTTTTTGTGGCAATCGAGGAAATAAAACCGGCAGCTTCCGCTACCTGCTCTTGAATCGCTGCCAAGTATTTTAATTGTTCGGCAATATAATTTTCGATCGCCAGTTGGATATCAAAATTTATTCTTTTGGCAAAAGCGTTAACAGCCTTAAAATACAACTCCGTGCCGGGAGAATATTTCCGGGCTACCAGTTCCCCGACCACTTCGAAATATAACCGGTATGCCCCTATATACCAGTTGGGGTAAAGGGCAATTTCCATATGTTTTTTTCCGACCGCCAGGCGATTTTTAATATAATTATCATCAATTTTCTCCGAGGTTAATGAAATAAAATACTCCGCCTGGGTTCTGGATAACTTCTCAATGGTACTGTGTTTTTTAATTAATTCCTGTAAATAGGGAAACTTAGTTAAATGTTGATAAAATTTATCGACAAACTCCGGTGCTTTTTGCGAAAATAATTCTTTAAATTCGGCCATTAATTGCAGGTCTTCCGCAGTTAAATCTAAAAAACTTAAACTTTCCTGATAACGGCTTATAAGTAAGTTTTCCCCCATAGGTTAACCCCCTATTTTTTAGCCATCTTAGCGGCAATGAATTCCGCTAACTCCGGGTCAAGTTCTTTAATTTTAGCAATATATACCAGGACACTACCGGGATACTCCAGATGTTCCGGTAAAACAGTCCCTTCCAAACTTGACCGCACCAGGGCTACTACGCAATCAGGAGAATGGTTTTCCCGGCACTGCCTGCATTCTTGGCAGGTAATCGCTATTCCTTCACTAACCAGATCTTTATAATAAGGTTTTAAATCCTGGGGTGGAATTAACTTATGAATACCGGGAATCTCGGTAACTCCTTTGGTCCGGGAATACTCAATTACCGTTTTGGCAAAAGATACATAACACTTTTGCGGATTACAGTCCGGTCCATCAGCGTAATCGCATTCGGCACAAATCTTAGTTAAAGGTGCCCATAAGCGTTCCAAATTTATCCCCTGCTTCTCCATTTATTTACCTCCCTGAAACAGTTTTAAAAAGTCCTGATCGATAATTTCTCCCCGCTCCCGGTATTTTTCAATTATTTCGGTAGGTATAAACTTTTCCGCTCCCACCCGGTCCATCGTTAAACAAAGCCTTTCTCCTTCTTCGGCTAATTCGTTATAAGTTTTTAAAATATATTCTAATATTTCCTCAATACCATCTTCTTTAATTTTTTCAGCAATTCTTATCCCGTGTACCGGCTTCCTGCTACCGCCCCGGCCCCCTATGTATATATCAAACAAATTATTTCCCCGGGCAATAACTCCAAAGTCGGCACAATATGGATCGGTACAACCCCGGTGACAGCCGGCAACAGCAATTTTAAAGTCATGTTTCAGCGGCCGGCCAAAAAACCTTTCCTGAAGCTTAATTCCCAAAGGTAAAGCTTCCCCTAAAGCCCGCGGACAAAGCTCACTGCTGCCGGAACAGGCTTTGACATTACGGACCGCTTCCTTAAAACATCCAATCTTGAACCCTCTTTCCCCCGCTGCCAGAATAAAAGGTTCAACCTTTTCCTCGGGTAATAAAACAATTAAAGTTTGCCGCGTTGTCAGTTTAAACGCTTTGATGCCAAATTCGTCAATCATTTCCCCCAAACGCTTAAACTTTTCCGGAGTAATTACTCCACAATCGGTAACTAAAACTACCGCTACTAAACCGTTTCGCTGCTTAAATACTGCCTGACTCAAGATAATTCCTCCCTTTTCTTAATATTCTTCTGTTTCAAAATCCAAATCTCCTGCTGCCATCTTTTCGGCCCAGTAGGTAAGTTGCTTCATGGGCTTACTTATGAGATAGGTGGTATAAAACCAGGCACCAATTGCTGCCAGAACATTGAAAAAAGTCAAAATTAAAATCCAGTTGGTAAGTTTATTATACAACTTCTTAGAATAATTTTGGTAGGCTAAAGTTATTTGGTCAAACCTTTGGTAAAGTTTTTCCGATTTAGCTAAAAGTTCCTGGGGAGCGATGTTGCTTTCCGGCTGAAAATTTTGTGCTTCTTCTTCCCATGCTTTCTTGGCATCCTCTAAAAGTTCGGCAACTTCCGCCGGTGCTTTTGTTAGCTCAAACTTATTTCCGGCAATTTCCACCGTTCCTCCCCGGCTTAAACTATCCAAAGTTTGCTTGAAAAGCATGGCAGTTTCCTGGCTTTTAACTTTTAAATTTGGATCCTTGGTTAATTTGTAGGCCAAAATTTCCTTGGTAAGTTTTTGAATTTGCATTCTTTGCCTTCCCGCAATGTTAATTGCTGTCTGCGTTTTTACGTTATAGGAATTAAGGCCTAAAATAATCAGGATAGTGCCAAAAGAAGCTAAAAATATTAACAATGCCGGAACCAGTAATTTTATTTTTAATGGATACCGGTCAGAAAAATCCTTGATAAACTTAAGCATGACTTTCTCCTCCTACCTTGAACTGCTCCGCCAGTGAATTTAGAACTTCTGCTATTTCTTCCACCTGTTTTACCGATTGATCGATTTCATGTAAAATAGCACTTTGTTCCTCCGTAGCCGCTGCAATATTCTGGGAAGCTTCGGAAACTTCTTGGGCCGACCGGGCCATTTCTTTTATCTCGCTATCAATGCTATTTATGTCTTCTAATATCTCTTTAAAAGCCGCAGCCGTTTCATCAACCACTTTTTTGCTTTCAACGGTTTTTTGAGAAAACTCCCTAATTAACGTCTGCATATGGCTCATCTCTGCATTTAATTCCCTGACAATTTTGGCAATCTCCTGAGAGGATTCGGCCGATTGTTCTGCCAATTTTCTCACTTCTTCCGCAACCACTCCAAACCCCTTCCCTGCCTCTCCAGCTCGGGCAGCCTCAATGGCAGCGTTTAATGCTAATAAATTCGTTTGCTCGGCAATTTGGGCAATAGTTTCGGCAATTTGGTCGATCTGGCCCGAACGTTTAACAAATACTTCAATTTTGGTTAACGCATCCAATGCATTTTCATAAAGGGTTTCCATTTGCCTAACCATTTGCTTTAACTTTTCTTCCCCAGCTTGGGATAAAACTGCAGTTTTATCAGTTTTTTCGGAAATGGATAACGCCCTTTGCGCCACGCCATCAATCGCCGCCGATATTTTTACCACTCCATCGGCGGCATCGTTAATACCGATACTGCTCTGCTCGATATTGGTTGCCAAGTCCTGAGTTAGTCTAAATACTTTTGCCACCTGCTCTTTTAAGGCCCGAATAAGATTTGTTAAATCCTTCTTCATCTTGCCAAATTTCAAAAGTAAAAGGGTAATTTCATCCCGTATCAAAATCTTCACCTTCCTACTGCAATTTATTATTAATACTAATAAATTATCTTGCTAATTACTTTACCGAATTGTCCTTTTTACTGTCAAGCTATTCCTTACTATTTCGACAATTTGTTACTTTTTCCTTGTCAATTTACGAAAAATATGGCAAAATTCTTTTTAAGTTGAATTAGAAAGGAGGAGAGCAATCCCCGGTGGATTTAAAAGCCTTCTTGCTCGGTCTTAAAAAAACCACCCCTTTTATGTTAGGCCTCATTCCCTTTGGTTTAGCCTACGGGATAATGGCTACGCAAGCAAAACTATCCCTTGGGGAAACCCTCCTGATGTCTCTTCTGGTTTTTGCCGGTTCCGCTCAATTTATGGCCGTCGGTATGATTAAAGAAGGGGTTGGAACGGGTTTTATCGTTCTTTCAACTTTACTGATTAATTTAAGACATCTGCTCATGGGCCTCTCTTTAGCGCCTTTCTTAAATAAGTTGAATACCAAGTGGCTTTACCTGCTTGCCTTCGGTTTAACCGATGAAGTTTACGGAACTACCATCGGTCACTACCAGCAGGAAGGCAGGGATAAAGGTAACCCCTATTTTATGTTAGGTTCCGAAGTCGGTCTTTATTTTTTCTGGCTAATTAGTTCTCTTGCCGGCGCCTTACTGGGAACTTTAATTAAAGACCCTTTGTCCTGGGGCCTGGATTTTGCTATGCCCGCTACTTTTTTAAGTATTGTTATCGGACAAATTAAGTCGTGGCAAATCTTAGTAGTATTCTTAATTGCCGGAATCCTGGCAATTGTCGGCTACCTTTTAATCCCCGGCAAATGGTACATTATTTTAGCTACCGTAGCTGCCACGATATTGGGAACTATTTTGGAATTATTAACAGAGAAAAGGAGTACCGCCCAATGAAAATAGAGTACATACTTCTGATTATACTAATGGCAGTGGTAACATATTTGACAAGAGTAAGTTTTCTCGTACTTTTTACCAGTAAAAACCTCCCCACGATTATCTACCGGGCTTTAAAATATATTCCTGTAGCCATTTTTGCAACTTTAATTTTTCCGGGCATCTTTGCCCCTCAGGGAAAATTGGATTTAAGTTTAACCAATCCTTATATCGGTGCCAGCTTTATTACCGTTGTTTCTTTATTGATAGGTAAAAATGCGATTTTAAGTATTGTCCTTGGTATCACCTCGCTGGTAGTATTAAGGTACTTGTTGTAAAACAAAAAAGCCCCATTCCGCAAAGTTTTTGGCAATGGGGCAAAATTTTTTAAGTATTGTTTTCTTCCCTGTTTACTGGACGGGAGTAATTCCCTAAGATAAGCCCGGGAAAATCATTTTTAAGCTTTAAAATTAAATTTTTAAGGCCAAAAGGATTAGAAGTAAAAACTATTCTCGTTCCCAAATAATCCGGGTCAATGTTTAAATTTCTAAACTGCACCATATCCGGTTGGCACTCCCGGAGCAGAGATTTCAGAGCTTCATACTCTTCTTTAGTATCCGAAAGTCCCGGAAACACTAAGTAGTTCAACGCTACAAATTTGCCCTTTTCTTTAGCATATTTGATGGTTCTTTTCACCTGCTCTAAGTTATAGTTTACCGGCTGAAAATAGCTTTCATAAACTTCTTCCCGGGCACTTATGATACTTACCCGCAAACTATCAACCCCGGCATCGATAATTTCCTTTAAACCCGGAAAATTACCGCCGTTAGTATTGATATTTATGGTTCCGCTTTTAACTTCTCGCCTTGTTTCTAAAATTGCTTTTGCAATTATTCCCGCCTGCAGGGAAGGCTCTCCTTCACATCCCTGCCCAAAACTTACAATGCCTTCCCTTCCTGCTCCCGTGAGGTGATAGGTCATCAGGGAAGCTACTTCCGAAACTTCCGGAACAAATTTAATTCGTTCCTGAGGTGAAGAACAGCAATCGGCCGGCTGCAGGCTAATACACCCCAGGCAGCGGGCATTACAGGCGGGCGATACGGGAATGCCGCCTTCCCAGCGGCGGTAAAAGAGATTCTGGGCGGTAAAGCAGCGATAGTTTACAGCACAGTTTTCCAGGTGGCGTACTAACCGGTTTTCGGGAAAAAGGGTTTTTGCCTCTTTTATTTTAACGTTTAACTCCGGTAAATCATAATTTTCCGGTGCCCAGCGAAATTCGTCATCGGTTTTTGCCGCTGCCACATAAAGCTCTCCGCGATACGACACCACCGCGGTATAGCCAAAGAGGGGCAACCATTCCTCCTTTTCTTTAACGTAGGCCGGAAGAAAGAGCCGGGTATACCCCTGGGGCAGAAGAGCTGCCACCGCTAAATATTCGGTTTTTCGAAGTTCCCCCGTTTTGTCAAATCCCAGGGCTTTACTTCCCGGTATTAAAACTAACGTTGCCCCCCGGGGAAGCTTAATTAATTCCGACTTTTCAATGGGAGTAAAGAAATTTCCCGTACGCCCGGCAGGATAGAGGGGATAATCAAAAAACTCGCCGTTTTCCCGGGAAACAACCAACCTCATGCCCTGCTCTTCCTTAAATAGCGTTCGATTAGTTCTTCATTGCTCCTGGTCTTTTTAATAAGGTTTATTAAGTATTCAGTCGCATCCTGGGAAGTAAGGTTTGAAAGTTCATTTCTAAGCTTCCAGGCAAACTCCAACTCTTCCGGAGTAAACAAAAGCTCTTCCTTTCTGGTGCCGGAGCGCTGAACGTCCACCGCCGGGAAAATTCGCCTCTCGGCTAATTTTCTATCTAAAATCAGCTCCATGTTGCCGGTGCCTTTAAACTCTTCAAAAATAACATCATCCATCCGGCTGCCCGTTTCCACCAGGGCCGTCGCCAGTATGGTCAGGCTTCCCCCTTCTTCAATATTCCGGGCAGCCCCAAAAAACCACTTGGGTTTATAAAGGGCCGCCGGGTCCACCCCTCCCGAAAGCGTCCGGCCGCTGGGCGGAATAACCAAGTTATAGGCCCGGGCCAACCGCGTGATACTGTCCAATAAGATAACCACATCGTATTTATGCTCCACCAGCCTTTTGGCCCGCTCCAGTACCATTTCCGCCACTTTAACGTGGTTTTCCGGATGCTCATCAAAAGTTGAACTTACCACTTCTCCTTTGACCGATCGTTCAATATCGGTAACCTCTTCCGGCCGTTCATCAATTAAAAGGACAATGAGGTAAAGGTCGGGATAATTTTTAATTAAACTGTTGGCAATCTGCTTTAACAAAACTGTTTTTCCGGCTTTGGGCGGAGCAACAATTAAACCCCTCTGTCCTTTGCCTATCGGGGCAATTAAATCAATCAGCCGGGCCGACACCTCATCGGGCGCTGTCTCCAGATACAGCCGATCCTGGGGATACAGGGGAGTTAACGCATCAAAGTGGAGCCTTTCGGGAGAAGTCTCGGGCTCCTTTCCGTTTACCTTCTCCACCCGCAGCAGGGCAAAATACCGTTCGTTTTCCTTGGGAGGTCTTATTACCCCAAACACCTGGTCGCCGGTTCTTAAGTCAAATTTTCTTATTTGCGAGGGTGAAACATAAATATCGTCCTGACTGGGCAAAAACTTAAAGGGTCGTAGAAAACCATACCCATCGGGTAAAACTTCCAGTACCCCGGAAGCCGTTAGTAAACTTTCCTTTTGTTCCTGCTCTTTGGCTTTTTGGGCAAAAACTTTTGCTAATTCAAACACTAACTCCTGCTTCTTCAAACGGTAGTAACCGGGCAGTTCCAGTTCCCGAGCAAGAGCATAAAGCTCCTTTATGGTCTTTTGTTCCAGCTGTTCCTTGGTAAGCAAAAGAACCGTGCCTCCTTTTATAAATAGCCAGTATTTTTTTTAACTTAGTTTTAGAAAACAGTTCCGGGAAACAAAAAAGGCGAGAAAAAAGAGGGAAGAGCGGGCGGAAAATATTCCGCCCGTTTTGTTATCTTTTCATAGCTTGCCAGTCGGCTAAAAACTTTTCAATACCTTCCTTGGTTTGAGGGTGGGCAAACATTTGGGTTAAGACTTTAAAGGGTACCGTTGCAATATCCGCCCCGGCTTTGGCTACCTGGGTCACGTGCAACGGATGCCGGATACTTGCCGCTATGATTTTGGTCTTAAAATTATAATTTTCATAAATAGCTTTGATCTCTTCAATTAAATAAACACCATCATGTCCGGTATCATCAAGCCTTCCCACAAAGGGACTGACAAAAGTAGCTCCGGCCAAGGCCGCCAGCAGGGCCTGGTTTGCCGAAAAAACCAAAGTTACATTGGTTTTAATCCCCTTTTGGGATAGGGTTTTTACCGCCCGGACACCATCCCAGGTCATGGGAATTTTAATGGTAATATTGGGATGAAGTTTTGATAACTCCTCCGCCTCCTTCACCATCCCTTCATACTCGAGGCTAATAACCTCGGCGGAAATCGGCCCATCTATAAGGCCGGCTATTTCCATTACTACTTCTTTTAAGTCCCGGCCTTCCCTGGCAATTAAGGAAGGGTTGGTGGTAACTCCGGAAATAATTCCCAGACTTGCTCCCTTTTTTATCTCCTCAATATTGGCGGTGTCCAAAAAAATTTCCATAACAACACCTCTTAGGCTTTATTGGAAGAACCAAATACCCTGATTTTCTCCCGGATAATTTCAATAGCTGCTTCTCTTGCCGGACCTAAGATTTTCCGCGGGTCAATCTCATCGGGATTTTTCTCCAAAACTTCCCGCATCTTCCCCACAAACGCTTCCCGAATGTTGGTATCGATGTTTACCTTGGCCACACCCAGGGAAATGGCTTTTTTGATATCCTCATCGGGAACACCGGAAGAACCGTGAAGCACCAGGGGAATATGTACAAGCTCCCGGATTTTCGCCAATCGTTCAAAATCAAGTTTTGGCACTCCCTTATAACGGCCATGGGCGGTACCAATAGCTACCGCCAGGGAGTCCACCCCCGTCCGGGCAACAAATTCCCGGGCTTCCTCCGGGTCGGTAAAGAAAGCCTCCCGCTCGTCCACCGAAATATCATCCTCGGTCCCGCCAATTTTACCAAGCTCCGCTTCTACCGAAACGCCTACCGCATGGGCCAGCTCCACTACTTTTTTGGTTATCGCTACATTTTCGTCAAAGGGATATTTAGAACCGTCAATCATTACCGAAGTAAACCCGTGCCGGATGCAGGCCATCACCTGTTCCAAACTGGTGCCATGGTCTAAATGAAGGGCCACCGGTACTTTGGCATTTTTGGCCGCCTGATGGCTTAAAGCGGCAATATAATCAATCCCCGCATATTTTATAGCCCCTTGACTGGCCTGAATAATAACAGGGCTGTTTTCCGCTTCCGCAGCCGCAACTATTGCTTGCACAATTTCCATATTGTTGCAGTTAAAAGCACCAACCGCATATCCTTCCCGGTAAGCTTTGGTTAAAAGTTCCGCCACCGTAACTAAAGCCAAGATATCTCCCCCTTTAACTATTTTTCTTTTTTGGTGACCGTTGTTAATAGTATAGCCTTCTGTCCTAATTTTAGCACATCTTCTTCCTGAGTTGCCCAAAAAATTTTTTCCCTTCTACAATTCTTGCACCTTAAAATCAAATACTCGGGAAAAAGTTCTAACTCTCCCTTAAAATCATTACATTCGCACTGAATCTTACCCTGATAGCCAAGGCCTTCCAAGTGACTTAACAATTCATACATAACCGCAGGAGCTACAAAATACTCTTTTAAAAAGTTTTCATCTTTGAGGGGGTCGTAACCACGCCCTGGTTTTAAACTAAGCCCATTATTTTTCGGGGTTATGGAAGAAAAATCTAAAGCTACAAATTCTTTTAAGCGCAAGCTTTTTATCTCACTGTCATCATAAAAGTACAACCTTACAACCGTTTCCTCCAGGTTTAAAAGCCTGATGGTTAAAAGCTTTAAACCGCAGGCACAAAAATAATCTTCTTTTTCCCTTTTTTTCAGGCTAAATACCGATATTTTAAACTGCTGATTTTCTTGGCAAGCTGGACAGCGCAAAGTAACTTCTTTTTCCGGAAAAACCACCATAGAAAAACCCCTCCCCGTTTAAGGGAAGAGTTCGCCTTAAATTTAAAAATTCCTTGTGTCACAATTAGACAATATCTCCCATCATCCATCACTACTAACCACCGACTGTACCTTTTGGTATAACTCTTCCAAAGCAAAAGGTTTAACCAGTACTTCCCCTCCTAATTCCCGAATTCGTCTTAAAATCTCCTCTTCCTGATAAGCGGTAATAAAGATAATTTTCCCCTCCGGCAGGATCTCTTTTATCTGCCCTGCCAGGGCAAAGCTATTCTCTCCGCCAAGATTTACATCTAAAATTAAAATCCTGGGTTTTTTCTCCAAAACCAAAGCTTTAGCAGTACCGGCGTTCCCCGCAATATAAACCACGTAACCTTTTAACTCTAACGCATCTTTTAAAAGTTTTATGATACCCGGCTGATCATCTACGATTAAAATAGAGGGTTTTGTCAATTTTTCCGCCTCCTGAAGGTTGTAATTTCGTCAAAAACTTTTATATTCCTTCATTGTATGTCGAATTTTGTCTTAACTTTTTTTAAAAAAATTACCGGCTAAATATTAAGCCGGTTTTCTCCTAAAACAACTTATTGGTTTTTAAACTCGACCCGATAAACTCCCGAAAAAGCGGATGGGGTCTGTTGGGTCTTGATTTAAACTCGGGGTGAAACTGGGTTGCCACAAACCACGGATGGTCCGAAAGTTCTATTATTTCCACCAGCCGGCCATCG
This sequence comes from Carboxydothermus islandicus, assembly GCF_001950325.1. Taxonomy (GTDB): domain Bacteria; phylum Bacillota; class Z-2901; order Carboxydothermales; family Carboxydothermaceae; genus Carboxydothermus; species Carboxydothermus islandicus. Next base: position 103,612 of record NZ_BDJL01000035.1, on the reverse strand, counting down.
GGAGAAGTACCACTTATTACCAGACCTAAACCGGTTAATAATTCCCGGTACTCATTATTAAACTCATACCGGTGCCGGTGGCGTTCGTAAATAATTTCTTCTCCGTAAGCCTCATGAGCTTTGGTCCCCGGAACGAGCTTACACGGATACAGCCCAAGGCGCATGGTGCCTCCAAGTTGTTCCACCTCTTTTTGCTCCGGCAAAAGGTCTATTACCGAATGGGGGCCATCCGGTTTAAATTCAGAACTATTGGCATCCTTAAGGCCTGCCACATTTCGGGCAAACTCAATTACGGCGGTCTGCATGCCAAGACATAAGCCCAAATAAGGCACTTTGTTTTCCCGGGCATACTGAATGGCCTTGATTTTTCCTTCCACTCCCCGGTCGCCAAAGCCTCCGGGAACCAATATTCCATCCAGGTTACTTAAATATTTTTCCACCGGTTCCTTTTCTAATATTTCCGCATCTATCCAGCGGATGTTAACCCGGGTTTCATGATAAATCCCGGCATGGCGTAAAGCTTCGGCCACGCTTAAATAAGCATCGGGAAGGGATACATACTTTCCAACAATACCAATAGTTACTTCAAACTTGGGGTTTTTATACCGCTCGACGATTTGTTCCCATTCCGACAAATCCGGCTCTCCGCAGGTAAGCCCTAACTTTTTAATAACAATATCATCCAAACCTTCTTCTTTTAACTTTAAAGGAACCTCGTAAATGTTAGATGCATCCACCGCCTGAATAACGGCATTTTTATCAATGTCACAGAAGAGAGCAATTTTTTCGGTAATTTCCCTGGATAAAGGCTGCTCCGAGCGGGCAACAATAATATCCGGTTGAATACCGATGCTCCGCAATTCCTTGACGCTGTGCTGGGTTGGTTTGGTTTTAAGTTCGCCGGTTACCCTTAAGGTAGGAACCAAAGTAACGTGAATGTACAGGACATTGTCTTTGCCCACATCGTTTTTTAGCTGGCGAATAGCTTCCAAAAAAGGCAGGGATTCAATATCCCCAACGGTACCGCCAATTTCGGTTATCACCACATCGGGATTGCTTTCTTTAGCTACCCTCAATATCCTTTCTTTAATTTCATTGGTAATGTGCGGGATAACCTGAACGGTACCACCGAGATAATCCCCGCGCCGTTCCTTGCTAATTACCGCCCAGTAAACTTTACCGGTAGTAACATTGGAATTCTTGGTTAAATTAATATCGATAAATCGTTCGTAGTGACCAAGGTCCAGGTCGGTTTCCGCTCCATCGTCGGTGACAAACACTTCTCCATGCTGATACGGACTCATGGTCCCCGGGTCGACGTTAATGTACGGGTCAAATTTTTGAATCGCTACTCTAAGCCCGCGACTTTTTAAAAGCCGTCCCAGCGATGCTGCGGTGATTCCTTTGCCCAGTGACGAAACTACTCCTCCGGTCACAAAAATAAATTTCGTCATCTTAATCCTCCCAATACTACCAACTACTCACTTTTTCCATTCTAAACGGCCAATATAGCCAAAGTCAAGCTAAAAGTTACATTTTCTCCGGAGCTGAAACGCCCAGCATTTTTAATCCTTTTCTAAGCACGATCCGGGTTGCTTCAACTAATAGTAACCGGGCTTTACTTAAGTTTTCCTCTACCCCTAAAACCCGGCAGCTGTTGTAAAAGGTGTGGAAATACCCCGCTAATTCATGGAGGTATCTTGCCAGGTGGTGAGGAGCTAAGGCAGTAGCACATTTTTCTATTTCCACCGGAAACTCAGCCAGATGGCGTAAAAGCTCTAATTCCGCTTCACTGCTTAGAATCGTTAAATCCACATCCTCCACCGGAGGCAGGTTAACTCCCTGCTCGTTACACTGCCGGTAAAGGCTCATTATCCGGGCATGGGCATACTGAATATAGTAAACCGGGTTTTCGCTGGATTTCTCTTTGGCCAAATCCAGGTCAAAATCCAGATGGGCATCGTGGCTGCGCATGACAAAGAAGTAGCGGGCAGCATCAACTCCCACTTCTTCCACCAGTTCATCTAAAGTAATGTACTGCCCGGTTCTTTTGGACATCCGCACTAATTCCCCGCCCTGGAAAAGGCGGACTAACTGCATTAAGATCACAATAAGCCGTTCCGGATCATAGCCTAAGGCTTTAAGGGCAGTTTTCATCCGGCTTACATGGCCGTGATGGTCAGCTCCCCAGATGTTGATTACCAGGTCAAAGCCCCGGTCAAACTTATTTTTGTGATAAGCAATATCGGCAGCATAATACGTCGGCACACCATTTTTCCGGACCAGCACTTCATCTTTTTCCTCGCCTAACTTCGAAGCGGCAAACCAGAGGGCTCCATCCTTTTCGTATAAATAACCCCGCTCTAATAAAAGTTTTACGGTTTTTTCAACTTCGCCGGATTCATGGAGCGATCTTTCGGAAAACCAGACATCGTATTTTACACCAAAATTTTCCAATGACTTTTTAATGGACTGTAATTTTTCTTCCAGAGCAATTTTCCCGAGAGTTTCCTGCCTTTCTTTTTCGGGAAGATGGATAAAACGGTCCCCAAAGCGGGCAACGATATTGCGCGCTGTATCAATAATATCTTCCCCGTGGTATCCTTCTTCGGGAAATTCCACTTTATACCCTAATAGTTCTAAATACCGGGCTTCCACCGATTTGTTAAAGTTTTCAATTTGATTGCCCGCATCGTTAATGTAGTACTCCCGGGATACTTCATACCCCGCTTCCGCTAAAATATTGGCAAGGATATCCCCCAATGCTGCACCCCGGCCGTTACCCATGTGCAGAAGTCCCGTGGGGTTAGCGGAAACAAACTCTACCTGAACCTTCTTTCCAGACCCTATAGACAAACGTCCGTACTTCTCCCCAGCGTTTAAAATTTCCGGGATTACATCTAAAGCCCAATCTTTTTTGAAGTAAAAGTTTATAAATCCCGGTCCGGCAATCTCCACCCGTTCCACTACCGCTGGAATCTCTAAATACTCCAACAAGGTCGCTGCGATTTCCCGCGGATTTTTCCGCGCCTTTTTGGTAAGAAGCATTGCTAAGTTAGTGGCTAAATCTCCGTGGGCTTTTTCTTTGGGTTTTTCCAGTTCAAAAGCAAACTCGTCCGAAGGGTCCAAATACCCCGCTTTCACCGCCGCTTTTCTTAGATTTTCCGCAATCTCCCCCGTAATTCTCTGTAAAAGATACCCCACTTTCAAGCCTCCTTGACCTCGATAGACAAAAAGTTGTCGGAAACCTTTTGCCGCTCTAAATTTAATTCATATAAAAGCTTAATCGTCCCACCCATTTCTGTCAAGTCTATAAATACTTCCGAAGGATGAACCGCCAAACTCATCATGCCAAAGGGAGTAATATACATGCACTCGTGAAAAACACCCTGCTCAAACACCGACTTTTGTTCATTTTTCCCCATACGGTTTAAGGTAACCCGGGATGGTTCCACTTTAATGGTGGTAGTTGTACCCTCCATTCCGGAAAGCTCCGACTCATGATACACTAAATAGTAGCAATCGGGTTTTTTGTAAAGATACCCCAGGGTCGTGAGCTCAATGGTGTCTTCCTCCCCCCACTCATTTCTCTGGCTTCCCCTGATGGTAATTAAAACTTCCTTTTTCACTTTGGCATTCCTCCTTGGAATAAAGTAATTTTTAAAAATAAAAAGGAAAGAAGGTAGAAAAACCCTCTTTCCTATTCTCCATAATTAAATCCTGCTTGAAAACAGGCAATATTAGCTTCCGAAAACTTTCCCGAGCGATTTTGAATTTCCTCAAGCCAGGCTTCTTTAGGGAAAGTAAGCCTCTTTGCTAAAAATCCTAAAAGAACCATGTTAATTCCCCGGGGATTGTTTAGTGTTCTCGCAATTTCCCGGGCAGGAATCAAGTTAAAACTTACTCCTTGAGCCCTTTCCCGAAAATCCGGGTAAAAAGCTTTACCGGTCAGTACCGGCAGAGGATAAATTTCCATGTCGTTAACTAAAGCCAGGCCTTCCGGCTTTAAGTATGAAAGCCATCTTAAGGCCTCTAACTTTTCAAAAGCTAAAAGAAAGTCCGCTTCTCTATGAGCAATTAACGGAGAATTTACCTTTTCGCCAAAGCGAAGATACGTGACCACCGCTCCTCCCCGCTGGGCCATCCCGTGGACTTCGGCTACTTTAACATCAAGTCCAGCCTTTTCCGCTACCCCGGCAATAATTTTACTTGCTAAGATAGTCCCCTGCCCGCCAACTCCGGCCAGTAAAAGATTTTTATCCAAGGGAATCACCACCCTTAATTATGGCCGAAAATTTACAAATTTGCGCACACACCCCGCAACCGTTACATAAAAGCGGGTCAATCAAAGCCTTTTTGTCTTTAAACGCTATTGCGGGGCAGCCAAGCTTTAAACAGCGCTGGCAACCGGTACACTTTTCAGAAATTATCATCAGGGGCTCTTTGGTTTGATTGGGCAACAGCGCACATTCCCGCCGCACCACCACTACCGATACCTCTCCGGCCGCTACTTCCTCGGCTATTACGGCTTTAAGTCGCTGCAAATCAAAGGGATCAACGGTCGTAACCCGCTTTACCCCTAACGCCCTAACTAACGCCTCAAAATCCACCTGTGGTGCCGGCTCTCCCATTAAGGTTTGACCCGTTGCCGGATGAGGCTGATGGCCGGTCATTGCCGTGGTGCGGTTATCCAGTATTAATATAGTCCCTTTGCCTCCATTATATACCATATCGAGTAACGGTGTAATCCCCGAATGTAAAAAAGTTGAATCGCCAATTACCGCTACCGTTTTCTTTGAAAACTCCGGATTGGCTTTTTCCATTCCTAAGGCCATCCCGATGCCCGCCCCCATGCAAACGGTCGTATCAATAGCTCCAAAGGGCGGCATCACCCCCAAAGTGTAGCAGCCGATATCACCGGTTACCGTAAGTTTAAGTTCGCTTAAAGTATAAAACACCGGCCGGTGAGGACAGCCCGGACACATTACCGGCGGCCTCTGGGGTAAATCTAACTCCTCAAGGGAATCGACTATTTCCTCTCCTAAATATTTTAAAACCGCCCTTTTCACGATTTGGTGGTTTAACTCACCGGTACGGGGAATAATTTCCTTGCCCACGACTTTTAACCCCAGGGCGCGCACGTGTTCTTCTATATACGGCTCTAATTCTTCTACCACTATGATGGTTTTAACCTTTTCGGCAAATTTTAAAATAAGTTTTTCCGGAAGGGGCCAGGTAAATCCCAGCTTTAAAACCGGGAAGCCGGGAAAAGCTTCTTTAACGTACTGGTAGCTTATTCCCGATGTGATAAAACCCACATCCCCCGTTCCCTCTTCTATCCGGTTTATCGGAGTATTTTCGGAATATTCCAGAAGCTTCTGCCTTCGCTCCTCCACCACCTGATGGCGCAGGCGGGCATTTCCCGGAACCATTACGTACTTTTGAGGGTTTTTCTGGTATGGTTTTAAAGGGACTATTTGAGGTTCCTCTTCTTCTACCAAAGTATGGGTATGGGCAATCCGGGTGGTTGTCCTTAAAATAACCGGTGTATCAAACTCTTCGCTTAATTCACAGGCAAGTTTCACAAACTTCCGGGCCTCTTCACTGTCCGAGGGCTCCAGTACCGGTATTTTAGCTAATTTACCGTAATAGCGGTTATCCTGTTCGTTCTGGGAACTGTGCATCCCCGGGTCATCGGCGGAGACCAGCACCAGCCCCGCATTTACACCGGTATAGCTCAAGGTTAAAAGCGGATCCGCTGCCACGTTCACCCCCACATGTTTCATGGTTACCAGGGTTCGAGCTCCGGCAAGGGCAGCTCCAATCCCCACCTCTAAGGCCACTTTTTCATTGGGGGACCACTGGGCATAGACTCCCGGGTACCTGGCAAAATTCTCCAATATCTCCGTACTGGGAGTACCGGGATAGCCCACCCCAATTTTAATCCCTGCTTCAAAAGCACCCCGGGCAATCGCTTCGTTTCCGGTCATTAACCTGGCCATCCTCTATCCCCTTTCTCAAATCTTTCTTAAATCTATAACTCTTTTGGCTTTACCTTCGGAGCGTTCTAAAGATCTGGGCTCTAAAAGCTTTACCTTGGCCGAAATCTGCAGGGTTGAAGCAAGACGTTCTTCTATTGCGCGGGTTAGTTGTTCAAGGTCTTTAAACTTTCCGGTAAAAAACTTTTCTTCGATTTCTACCTGCACTTCTAACTCGTCCAGATATCCCCGTTTGGAAAGTATGAGCTGATAATGGGGAGCTGTGCCTTCAATTTCCATTAAGACGCTTTCAATTTGCGAGGGAAAAACGTTGACCCCCCGGATAATCAACATATCATCGGTTCTCCCTTTCACCCGCTGCATCCGGGCGGTGGTCCGGCCGCAGCGGCAGGGTTCGGGATTAATTTTACTGATGTCCCGGGTCCGGTAGCGTAGTAGAGGTAAAGCTTCTTTAGTCAGCGGCGTTATAATTAACTCCCCTTCTTCGCCGGGTTCTCTGGGCTCCAGGGTTTCCGGGTCCACCACTTCTACCAAAAAATGGTCTTCGTTAATGTGAAGTCCTTCTCGCTCCAGACACTCCCCGGAAACTCCGGGTCCGATAATTTCCGACAAGCCATAATTGTCCGTTGCCACAATTCCCCACTGCTTTTCAATTTCCGCCCGCATTTCTTCCGTCCAGGGCTCCGCGCCAAAAAGCCCCCACTTAAGCCCCAAGCTTCTGGGCTCTATCCCCAGTTCCCGGGCTGTTTCCGCCAGATGTAAAGAATAAGAGGGAGTGCAAATTAAAGCGGTGGTTCCGAAATCACGCATTAGCTGAATCTGACGGCGGGAATTACCCACCGAAATGGGTACCACCAGCGCTCCCACTTTTTCTAACCCATAGTGAAGTCCAAAAGCTCCTGTAAAAAGGCCGTAGCCAAAGGCAATCTGGGCGGTATCTTCGTCGGTAACACCGGCCATGGTGACGATGCGGGCCACCACCTCGGCCCAGACTTCCAGATCCCCCCGGGTATAGCCCACCACCGTAGGCCGACCGGTGGTGCCGCTGGAAGCGTGAAGCCGCACCAAATTTTTCTTGGGCTCGGCAAACAAACCAAAGGGATAATTATCCCGAAGATCATCCTTGGTCGTTACCGGTAGATACCGCACGTCCTTTAACGTCTTTATTTTTTCGGGGTAAATCCCGGCCTTTTCTAATTTCTCCCGGTAAAAGGGGACTTTTTCATAGGCTCTTTTTACCTGGGCTTTCAATCGCGCAAGCTGAAGTTCTTCCAGGTCCTTCCTGGACATACATTCCCTTTCTCTGTTCCAGATAAACCCCAAAGTTCTCTCCCCTTCCATCCCGCTACTCTTCAAATAAAAGTTTCACCGTCTTACTTTCCTTTAGCGGTACTAATAAACTTACCAGAGGCACAACCACAAAGGGTAAGAATATGCCGTAAACCCCGGCTGCTGGAAGAATTTTAGCATCAAAGCCGTGCTTTACCGCTAAAGTTACCACCGTTAATAAGCCGGTGAGGGTTCCAGCCAGGGCGCCCACCGCATTTACCCGCCGGAAAAATAAGCCACAGAAATACGGAGCTAAAAAGCTTCCCGCTACGGCTCCCCAGGATATGGCCATCAAAGATAAAATAATCGCCGGTTTTAAAAGGGCAATAACCACCGATAAAGCGATAAACAGGATTGTTAAAAGGCGTAAGACGAAAATTTGGCTTTCGCCTTTACCTTTAAATAAGCTCGTTTCCCCTAAAAGATCCACCGCCACCGCTGAGCTGGATACCAGCACCAGAGAAGACAGGGTAGACATCGATGCCGATAAAACCAGGAGTAAGATCAACGCCGCCACCCATTCCGGCAAATGCTGGGCAATTAACTGGGGAATTAAAAGGTCTGGGGTAGGTTTGCCTGTTGCCGGATCTACCGGCAGGGATTTAAAAAATAAAGGCGTTAAGGCACCGGTAAAATACGCTCCCCCCGCAATGATTAAGGCAAAGAGGGTCGAAACCCAGGTTGCCGGTGTTATTGCCTTTTCATCCCGTATCGCGTAAAATTTTTGTACCATTTGCGGTAAACCCCAGCTCCCGAAACTGGTTAATAGCATTAAAAACAAAAGGGAACTAAAGCCCTGTCCACCCCAGAGAGAAGTAAAGTCCGGATTAATGGCGGAAAGCTTGGAAGCAATGCTGCTGATTCCCCCCACTTCCGGCGTATTTACCAGGTACCCTACCATGAGAAAAACACCTAACAGCATAATTATTCCCTGGATAAAGTCGGTAAGAGCTACGGCAAAATAACCTCCCAGCAAAAGATAGATTGCGGTCAGTCCGGCCATTAATAAAAGGGCAAAAAGATAGGGTAAGCCAAATACCGCTTCAAACAGGTAGCTAAGGCCCATGTATACCGATGCCGAGTAAGGGACTAGAAAAATGAAAATGATTAAAGCAGCCAGAGGCTTATAAAGGGGAAAGTCATATCTTTTTGCCAGAAATTCCGGCATTGTCCGGGCATTTAGCTGCTGGGTCATCTGCCGGGTAGGTTTTGCTAATATCTTCCAGGCAAGAAAACTTCCTATTACTGCATTGCCAAGGGCAATCCAGAGGGCCGGAAGCCCAAAGCTAAAGCCCACTTTACCGGCGTAACCAATAAAAAGAACCGCAGAAAAGTAGGTCGTGCCATAAGCAAATGCCGACAGCCACGGACCCACCTTGCGGCCTCCTAAGATGAAATCATCCACCGTTTTCGTTTTCTTGAACCCAAAAAATCCCGAAACAAGCATAATAAAAACAAAAATTCCCAAAAACCAGAACTTAACCATCCTATCCGTCCTCCCATCCTAATCTTAAAAGTAAAATTTCTTATTATTTTAAACTATTTTAAAATTATTTTCTATAAAATTTTCTGTCAAAATTGATAATTTTTTGTCGAAATTTTCGGGACTTTAACTCACGATCTGGAAATCTTCATTAAAAAATCCCCGGTAAGCAAAATAACTGGCCACATACGCCGCTACCGTTACCGCCCCTGCCAGCATAAATGCCACCATAATCTGGTATTTTATTGCCAAGAGCGGATTCGCCCCGGCTAAGATTAAACCGGTCATCATTCCCGGCAGCTGAACAATTCCCAGCGTTTTCATCTGGTCTACGGTGGGAAGCATTGCCGTTTTAATACTTTCGCGGATAAGGGAAAAAGCCGCTTCCCGGGGAGGAGCACCCAGGCTTAATTTTACCTCAACCTCTTCCCGACGGTCGCGAAAAGTTTGTTTTAAGCTTCGAAACACCAGTCCCACCGCCACCATCGCATTTCCCACAATCATTCCGCTTACCGGTATGGCCTGGCTGGGTTTGTAGGAAATAGCCCGAAAAGCAATAAGAGCTCCCAGGGTAACACTAAGTCCCATCACGATTGCCCCAAAGGAGATAAGATGGCTATTTTTAATTCCTTCACCCCTTTTGCCGGCTATGTAAGCCGCATTTAAAACCATTACCAGTAAAAGGGCCGTAGTAAACCAGAAATTGTTCTGGGCAAAAATAAATTTTAAGATATATCCTACCGCTACCAACTGCACCACTGCCCGGATACTTCCCACTAAAAGATCTTTTTCTAAAAAAAGCTTCTCTTTTTTGGAAACAAGCATTGCCAGAATAACCAAACTAAAGCTTAAAAAAAGCGACCAGTTGCTCAAATCTTTCCCTCCCCAAAATATTTTACCTGTCCGGCATTAAGGTACAGCACTTTTTTAAAGTTAAACGCCTCAAGATTATGGGTAATCGCTAACACCGTAAGGTTTTTTTCCTCTTTTTCCCTTAAAATAAGGTCTAAAATAGCCCGGGTGTTTTCGGTATCCAGAGCGGACGTAACTTCGTCTAAAAGTAAAACTCTGGGTTTTACTAAAAGCGTTCTAATTAAGGAAATCCTTTGGGCTTCTCCTCCGGATAATTCGGTGGGTTTTTTGGCAAGGATTTCTTCTTTTAAATTGGCCTGGGCTAAATATTTGTAAATTAACTCCATGTCCGGTTTTTCCTGACTTAAGCGAAAGGGATAGGTTAAATCCTCCAGAACCTTTTGCCCAAAAAGATAAGGTTTTTGCCAAACATACCCAATTTCCCGGCGAAGTTTGACGGGGTCGTATTCTTTAAGATTTTTTCCCCGGTAATAAATCTCTCCGGAGGTAGGCGATAAGAGGCGGTTTAATAACTTAAAAAGGCTACTTTTCCCCGCCCCGGAAGGCCCTAATACCCCGAGAAAATCCCCTTCTTCCACAGTAAAAGTAATGCCATCCAAAATCACTTTCCCATCTCTGCCGTTAAGTTTTACGTTATCCACGACAATAATACTCATTTTTCCTCACCTCCCGGCAGCAGTTCCCCGAAATCAGCGGGCAAGATTTTGGTTAGCAAAGCGAGAAACTGCTGTTTTTCCTGGTTTGTTAAATTTTTTAGCAATGCTTGATAAAACTCCCGGTCTTCCTGAAAATGCTCGGCAACCAGTTCTCGACCCTTATCGGTCAATACCAGATAAACCGCCTTCCGGTCTTTCTCATCTCTTTTCCGCACCACCAGACCCTTTTGCTCCAAACGGTCGATAATTCCGGTTAAGGTAGAAGGTTTTAAACCAAATTTCCGGGCAAAATAGCTAAAACGAAATTTCTCCCCTTCCTGCAAATGTTCCAGCACAAACAGTTCCTGACTGCTAAGGCCGGTTTTTTCTAACTGCCATTCTTCTTTAAATTTAAAAACCGCTGCCAGCCGATGTAAAAGCTCCTCCATAATTGTTCACCTTTCGTATAATACGTATCTCGAATAATATTTTACTTCTTTTTCCTGTAAAATTCAAGTTAAAATTAAAAAAAGAAAAAACCCGCCGAAGGGGTTTTTATTGCTTTTTTAAAGTTTTTTTCCGCACAAATCTTTTTATTCTCTTTAAAGCCTCAATTAAATCTTTCCGGGCGGTAGCATAGGAAATCCGGATAAAGCCTTCCCCCGATGGTCCAAAAGCAGATCCGGGGACCACCGCTACCTTTTCCTCAAATAAAAGCTTTTCGGCAAACTCTTCGCTGGATAAGCCGGTTGCCGAAATATCCGGGAAAGCATAAAAGGCTCCTTTGGGTTCAAAAAGCCTGAGCCCCATTTCGCTAAAAGCTTCCACTAAAATTCTTCGCCGGTAATTGTACTCTTCCACCATCTTTTTGACCGCACCGTTTTGATTTCTTAAAGCTTCTATTGCTGCTTTTTGCGCCGTAATCGGAGCGCAAAGCATGGTATACTGGTGTATTTTGGTCATCGCCGCAATGATTTCTTTAGGTCCGGCTGCATAACCAAGCCGCCACCCGGTCATAGCAAAAGCCTTGGAAAAGCCATTTAAAATCACCGTCCGCTCTTTCATCCCCGGAAAGGAAGCAATGGAAACGTGCTTCCCCTCATAAGTAAGTTCCGCATAAATTTCATCGGAAATTACGAGAAGGTCGTGTTCGGCAATAACCGGTAAAAGTTTTGCTAAGTCATCGGCGGTCATCACCGCTCCGGTCGGATTATTGGGATAACAGAGAAGCAAGATTTTCGACTTCGGGGTTATCACCCCCTCTAAAAGCTCCGGCGTTAATTTAAAGCCGTTTTCCGGCCTGGTCCTTATATAAACCGGCTTCCCTCCCGCCAGCATCGTCGTTGGCCCGTAAGAAACATAGGAAGGCTCGGGAATAAGCACCTCATCTCCAGGAGAAACAAGGGCCCGAAGTGCTAAATCCACCCCTTCGCTGACCCCAACGGTCACCAAAACTTCCTGAACCGGGTCATAAACTATCCCCGTAAGCCTTAAGAGGTAGCGGCTAATTTCTTCCCGCAGTTCTAAAAGCCCCTGATTGGAAGTGTACATGGTGTAACCCTTTTCCAGGGAATAAATCCCCTCTTCCCGGATATACCAGGGCGTAACAAAATCCGGTTCCCCTACCCCGAGGGAGATAACGCCTTTGGTATTGGCCACCAGATCAAAAAATTTTCTAATCCCCGACGGAGGTATCTGCCGTAAAACCGGGTTAATTTTTTCTTCAAGACTCATGGCGTTATCACCAGCCTTTTATCTTCCTCCTCATCATCCAAAATAACTCCTTCATGCTTGTAGGTCTTTAAAATAAAGTGGGTAGCACAGCTTTGCACCCCTTCAATGGTAGAAAGCTTTAAAGCAACAAATAAAGCCACTTCCTTCATCGAACTCCCTTCTACCATCACCGCCAAATCATAATCCCCGGACATCAGGTAAACATCTTTAACTTCATCAAACTGGTATATCCTCCGGGCAATTCCGTCAAATCCCACTTCCCGCTGGGGGGTTACCTTTACCTCAATTAAAGCCCTTACCGGCTCGTATTCGGTTTTCTCCCAGTTAATGAGGGTATGGTATTTAATAATAGCCTTTCTTTCTTCCAGCTCTTTAATTTTGGCCCTGACTTCCTTTTCCGTCACCCCTAACATCGTGGCAATTTGCTTGGGCGTAAGCTTGGCATTTTCATGAAGTAACTGTAAAATCTCCTTTTCCATTCTCCCTTCCTCCTTGTCCCTAAAATATTAAAGCCCCCGTCCCCAATTGGGACGAGGGCTTACCCTCGCGGTACCACCCAACTTGGCAGGAAAAATCCTGCCCCCTTCATTCGGATAACGGTCTCCCGGGAAAGCTTACTGCTACTTCAGCTTTCCGGCTTGAAGACGGCCCCCGGCCTTTCCTGTACCGGCTTTCACCTGCCCCGGCTCTCTTTAACAGGAAAAAGTACCGGTTTTTCTTCGCATCGCCTTTTCCCTATTTGCCATGTATTTGGAGAATATTTTATGCAAAATTATACGAAAATGTCAATAAGCAAAGGAAAAACAAATTGCAGAAGGTAATAAACAAATCCCCCTAAAAAGGCCCCGGCCAGCACATCCCGAAGATAATGGTGGCCAACGTAAATCCTGGAAATCATTAAAAACACTACATATACCAGGGCCATAATTCCCGCTGCCTTCGACACTTCCCAAATCCCCATCGTTAGGGCCACCGCTCCGGTTACATGGTCGGAAGGAAAGGAACTGTCAGCGGCATGGGGATATAACGGTTTAATCCCTTTTTCGACAAAAGGCCTGGGAAAATAATAGCGCTTACCCAAATATTTTGCCAAATATACGGCAATTAACCCCACCACACCGGTTTTAAAAAGATAAAACTTAACCTTTAAATCTCCCGTAAAAAACAAATACAGCATAATTAGCCAGTAAAAATAAATTCCCCCCAGGGATAAATAGACCATTACTTTATCTAAATAACTTTTCTTAAGTCCAAACCAGCTTTTCGCCATTGATCTCCTCCAGCTTTTCCCTTCCTAAGTGCCTCGCTATCCTTTCCCGGGGACCGGCTACGGTAACCTCAATTCCATCCGGTAAATACTCCAAATTTATAAGTTTCAAGTTTTCCTTTAGCTCACCAATTTTAAAAGCCCGAGCAAAGGGCAAAACCGCTTTCACCGTAATTTCCTGCCAGAATAAGTTCTCCTCAATTAATTTTAAAAGTAGCTCTATGTTATAGCCGGTACGGGCAGAAATCGCAACTGCCCTTTTACCCAAAAACAAAACCGGTTCCGGCAAAAGATCCACCTTATTATAAACGGTAATTACCGGTGCTTTTACTTTCATTTCCGTTAGAATTTTTTCAACCACCGCTTCCTGCTCTTCCCGGTACGGGCTTGCCCCATCCACCACATGCAAAATTAACTCTGCTTCATACACTACCTCTAAAGTTGATTTAAACGCTTCTTTAATCAGGGGTGGCATATTTTCAATAAAACCCACCGTATCGGTTAAAAGAAGCTTTTGCCCTCCGGGCAAAGTTAGTTTTCTAACCGTCGGATCCAGAGTGGCAAAAAGCTTATCTTCCGCCAGCACTCCCGCCCCGGTAAGGGCATTAAGTAAAGTGGATTTACCCGCATTGGTATACCCCACAAGGGCTACAATTGGCACTCCCGCCTCCAGCCTCCGGGACCTTTTGACTTCCCGGTTTTGTTCAATTTCTTTCAATTCCCGGCGCAAATCGGCAATCCTTTTCCGAATAGTCCGCCGCAAAACCTCCAATTTGGTCTCTCCGGGACCCCGGGTACCAATTCCGCCCCCCAGGCGGGACAAAACCCGTCCAAGCCCGGTAATCCGGGGAAGATTATACATCAGCCGGGCCAACTCCACCTGAATTTTCCCCTCATGGGTGTGGGCATGCTCAGCAAAAATTTCCAGGATAATCTGGGTTCGATCCACTACCGTAACTTCAAGGAGTTCTTCTAAATTTTTGGCCTGGGTAGGGGTTAAATCTCCTCCCACCGCCAGCAAATTTAAATTGTGCTTTTTTAAAACTTCTCCTATTTCCTGCACCTTCCCGTAGCCAAAATAAGTTGCAGGTACCGGATGCACGAGCCTTTGGCTTATAATGTCAACAGCTTCAATCCCGCGAGTTTTCAGGAGGGCTAAAAACTCTTCTTTTTGGTAGGAAAATTTTTTCAGGTCTTCAACCAAAAAAGCCACTAAAGCTTTTTCCACAAGAAAACCTCCGGTTTTTTTGACCATTATACCACAAATAAATTTTTCTTGACTTAAAGCTAAAACTTTTTTAAGATATTTCTAAGTTTATTTCGTAAATACTATTATTAGCATAATCCAAGGAGGTTGTCATGGCGAAAAAAGTTGCTGTAGTTGACCCAACTCTCTGCGATCAAGCCCCCGCTTGTATTTTAGTTGTGGTCTGCCCCTTTGGGGCTATTGAACAGGAGCCGGCAGAATACGATTCCCCCGGCTTTGGCAAACCGGTTACGGTTAATCAAGACTTATGTACCGGCTGTGGTAAATGTCTCCCTTTTTGTTCTACAGGGGCTATTAGCCTTGTGGAAAAAGAATAAGGCTGGCCCAAAAAGGTCAGCCTTGGCTCCATTTTATTAATTTTCGCAAAAGAAAACCCGTTCCTTTGATCATTAACTTTGTTGCCTGCCTTCCGGCAAAGCCCAGGGTTTTTGCGGAAAAATTCAGGGTTTGTCCGGCTATCTCCCGGGCTATTGCTTTTAAATAACGGATATCCTCCTCAATTTCTCCTTCCTCTAAACCCGTCTCTAAAAGTTCCTGCTTTCGAATATCCGGCGGCAGCTTTTTTAACGCATAGTTCAAGGAAGATAAAGCAACGATTAAATCATCAAGCTGCCCCAATGCCGGAATAACCCCGGGAATAAAATCAACCGGCGATGCCCAGTATAACAAACCTCCCGCCAAAATCGATTTTTCCTTAAGAGTAAGTTCCGGGTGGCGCACCAGGCGCCAAGCAAGTTTAGCGTATTTCGGAGCTTTTTTTACAAGAAAAGATATCCTTTCAATCATTTTTAAATCACCTTTACTTATTTTATCCACCCCATTTTAGATTTAATCCTGTTTTGAAAATTCTCCTTCTTTCACAGTCAGGAATAAAATTAAATGCAGGTACAGTTGAAAACCGTACCTGCAATTTTAAACTACCACCTCATAGCATAAAGCCTTTCAATCCGGTCCTCAATAGGCGGATGGGTAGAGAAAAGCGCCATCAAAGCCCGACCGTTCAAGGGGTTTACGATAAACATATGCGATGCGGCCGGAGACACTTCCATTGGCAACCGCAAGCTGTAAGCATGGAGCTTCTTTAAAGCCTCCGCCAGGCCCACCGGTGACCCGGCAATTTTAGCCCCCGTTTCATCGGCCAAATACTCCCGGGAGCGGGAAATCGCCATTTGCACCAGTAAAGCCGCAATCGGTGCTAAAATCATCATGACAATTCCGGCAATAAACCCACCGGGACTTTCTTCGTCATCCCGGTTAGCTCCGAAAAACAATCCCCAGCGAAAAACATCCGCCAGCATGGAAATAGCTCCCGCCATTGCTGCCGCAATAGTGCCAATGAGGATATCCCGGTTTTTAATATGAGCTATCTCGTGAGCCAGCACCCCTTCAATTTCCTGCCGGTTTAAAAGATTTAAAAGCCCTTCGGTAACCGCCACCGCTGCATGTTCAGGATTACGCCCGGTGGCAAAAGCATTGGGCTGAGGCGACGGAGTAATGTAAATTTTCGGCATGGGAATGCCCGCTTTTAAGGAAAGATTTCGCACAATGGAGTATAATTCCGGCGCCTCCGCCTCACTTACCGGATAAGAGCCGGTCATTTTAATTACCAGGGTATCGCTAAAGTAGTAGCTAATAAAGTTCATCGCTAAAGCTATCAGGAAAAACGTAAAGGCTCCCGTCGTTCCACCAATAGCTCTGCCAAGTAAAACCAGCAAAACGGTTAAAACACCCATTAAAAGCCAGGTTTTTATCGTATTGGTCATTTTTCTCTTCCCCCTTCATACAATTGTTTAAAGATTACAATTTAAGTTAATACCTTCAAAAAAGGACGTTTGATACCAACGTGCCCTTATAAAAAATTTCAGCTCATCTTTTATCTCAAAAACCTTACCGGCTAATGTAAAAAATCTAATTCTCCTGATCCTTTCTTTATTCTTTACTTTTTTGCTTTTAAGCCTGAAAACTTTTGCTACTGCCGGGAAAAAACCACTTTCCCTAAAAGCAATCTCTTCTATACTTCCACCCCAGCAAAAAAGCGACAGGATAATAGTTAATAATATTAACAATAACCGAACAGCTTTTAACATTATCCTCACCTGACTATAATTATACATCAAAAAAAGTCAAAAATAAATTACACTATATATAAAATTTTAACCTGAGGTAAAATCTTCGGTACTTCCTGATAAAAAAATTCTTTTAGCTTATTAAAATTATCTTTATCGTAAACATATTTCCCATAACCAAATTGCCCAAATTGATAGCGGCGATTTTCTTCCCCTAACGGAAGGCCGTGCCGGGGAAAAAGCACCTCAATGTTACTTTTAGCCCTGGCGGTAAAACGATGAGAAATAATTTCTAAAGTAAAGTACAATCCGTCCATGGCCCCGGCTAACTGTTCTAAAAGTTTTCTATAATCCCGCTCCCAGCCATCATAGACAAATACCGGTGCAATTAAAAACCCCAGGGGATAACCTGCCTTTTTTATTTTTTTAGAGGCTTCAAGCCTCGCCTCTAAACAAGGAGTACGAAACTCGTATTTTTTTATTATATAGGGTGTATTAATGGAAAATCTTATTTCCGTGCGAAACCTGTGGTCTAAATCAATTAAACTATCTATGTCGGTAAACTTGGTGGTAAACCGGAACCTTCCCAGCTCAATTTGAGCAAAAAACGAGATAGCTTCTTTTAAACTCCCGGTAATTGGTTCTACCGCTACGGGATCGGAAGTAGCGGATCCTTCAAAAGCAGTTAACCGTGCGTTTTTATTTATAATTTCCTTAGCTTTTTGGAATATCTCCCCGGTGTTAGCATACACTCGAAGATACGGGGTTTTCCCTAAATTGGTAAATAAATAGCAGTACGTGCATAAACCAGGGCAGCTCGTAATAAGCGGCAGCTGATAATCCGCCGAAGGTTTACAGGTTAAAAACTGTATTTTCTTTTTCACTACCACAGCTAAGGTTTCTTTAGCTTCAAGAAATTTTTTTAAAGGCTTTTCTTCCATTGAAGTAAACCTTACTGTTTTTGGCAAAACCTCTACTGGAATATTATGCTGCCGGGAAAATTTATAAACCCTCTCCCCTACCGGATAATTTAAAGCCTCTTTTTCCATTAAAACTTTTTTGGGAAAAAACATGATTTTCACCTCAAAAATATTTTCCCCAAAAAAGAGTAATAGCCGGCAAAACGCCGGCTAAAATCTATATAAAAGGAGGAAGGTGCATTGAGGAAGGCTTTTATAAGTTAGAATATCCGCCCATCATACCACCCCGGGGGCCGTAAAAACCCTGGGGTACGGCATTGTTATTGTTCGGTACCTGCTGATTCCACCTGCCCCAAAAACCTCCTCTGCCAAAACCGCCACAACCGGGACCAAAAGCATCCGGATTTTGTATTCTGTACTGGAGCATTGCATCAATCCGCTGCTTCATGAAATCCCCTTGCTCCTTGGTAATAAGCCCGGCTTTGACCCGAACGTCAATTATTTTTTTCATAATTTCAGCTTGCTGTTTGTAGAGGTCAATCAACTCATTTTTCTGGTCGGCAGTCAGGGCGGCCATGGCCGGAACGGTAAAAGCTAAGAGCAAAACCACCACTAAACCAACGATAACTTTTTTCTTCATTAAAATCCTCTCCTTTCTTTTATTTTTATTCTTGCTTTTAGTTTAGCCCAAACAGTTTGCAAATTCTCTAAGAAAGTATTACAAATTTGTTTAAGTTAAATTCCAGCGAACCCTTTCCTCTTCTGCGGCATATCATAAAAAAGACTGCTACAAAAGTAGACCTATAGGAGAGGATTAACATGTGTGGAATTGCAGGTATGATAAGTTTTTCTAAGGATTTATCACCTTTCGTTCCTCTATTAGAAAAAATGACCCAATCCCTTACCCACCGCGGTCCAGACGCCTCAGGTATTTGGCATTCGGAAAATGTCATTCTTGGACACCGGCGGTTAGCGGTCATCGATCCGGAGCGGGGACGGCAACCGATGATTCGCACTTACGGGAATTGGCAGTACGTTATCGTTTACAACGGTGAACTCTATAATACCAAAGAGCTCCGGGACGAGTTAGAAGCTCGGGGACACCATTTTTACACCACCTGTGATACCGAAGTTTTACTGGTTTCCTACATTGAATGGGGCAAAGAATGTCTTTCTAAATTAAACGGTATCTTTGCCTTTGCTCTTTTCGATGAAAAAGAAAACCAGCTTTTTTTAGCCCGGGACCGGCTCGGAGTAAAGCCCCTTTTTTATGCTCTGGTAAATGACAGTTTGATTTTTGCCTCGGAAATTAAAGCCCTTCTTCATCATCCGGACATCCCTTCCAGACTTTCCACCGATGGCTTAAAAGAAGTATTGTTTTTGGGTCCCGCCCGCACCCCGGGAATGGGAGTTTTTGCACATATTTCCGAACTACTTCCCGGCGATTATGCCGTATTTAACCCGGAAGGTTTAATTATAAAACCCTACTGGCGTCTTACTTCTAATCCCCATACCGACGATTTTCCCACTACAGTGAAAAAAACCCGGGAACTTTTAGAAGACGCGGTTATCCGCCAGTTAGTATCCGATGTACCCATTTGCACCCTTTTATCCGGTGGCCTTGACTCGACGGTAATTACTGCTTTTGCCGCTCGCCACCTTCATAGCCGGGGCGAAACTTTAAACACCTTTTCGGTGGATTATGCGGAAAACGAACTGTATTTCACCGAAAGTGCCTTTCAGCCCAATCACGATGCTATGTTTATCCCTTTGGTTGCCAAAGAGTTTAAAACCCTTCATCATAATATCGTTTTAACCCAAGAAGAACTTTTTGAAGCGCTATTTCCGGCTTTAACCGCTCGCGACCTTCCCGGCATGGCCGATATTGATTCCTCCCTGTGGCTTTTTAGCCGGGAAATAAAAAAAGAAGCCACCGTGGGCTTATCGGGAGAATGTGCCGACGAAATTTTCGGCGGCTATCCCTGGTTTTTTAGAAAAGAAGCCCTTGAAGCCGATACTTTCCCCTGGGCTCTAAGCTTGGATCGCCGTAAAACCCTTTTTAGACAGGATTTAATTGCCGAATTAAAGCCCGATGAATACGTCAGGAAACGCTATCACGAAGCTTTAGAAGAAATTCCTGAAATTTCCGGATTATCCCCGGAAGAAAAAAGGCTCCGGGAAATAACTTACCTTACCCTCACCCGCTGGATGCCCATTTTGTTAGACCGCAAAGACCGGATGACCATGGCCTGGGGTCTGGAAGTGCGGGTGCCCTATTGCGACCACCGGCTGGTGGAATATTTGTGGAATGTTCCCTGGCAGTATAAAACCGCTGGAGGCCAGGAAAAAGGTTTACTGCGGCAGGCAGTAGCGGATCTTATTCCGGACTGCGTCCTAAAACGCAAAAAATCTCCATATCCCAAAACTCACCATCCGCTTTATACCAGATTAGTAAGAGAAGCGCTAACGCAAATCCTGGCCGAAAGCTCTTCCCCGATTAACTCCCTGATAGATGAAAAGGAAGTCCGAAAACTAATCACCAATCCCTCTCCCCCAAACGCCCGTCCCTGGTTTGGCCAGTTAATGGGCGATACCCAGATTATGGCGTATTTAATTCAACTAAATTACTGGCTTAAAAAATACCATATTTCTTTTTAATTTTGAGTAGACAACTATTTAACTTTTTTCAACTTCCATCTTTACAAAATTGTCATTTTTTTGTAGTATACTTGTTAAAAATAAAATATTTTTTGTCGAAAAAGGCAAAACCGGCGAAAGCCGGTGACGCAAAGCTACAGGGGCTAAGGCCGTAAGGCTATGCCAGCCAGCTGCCGAAGGATGACTAAAAACCTCCTTGGGCAGGAGGTTTTTTAGTTTTTGAGGGGGGAAAATAGCTTGGCCCGAAAAGCCAGTATCTTTGAAAAAAGTTTTCACGCATCCAGTCGCGCTTTATTATTAACCGACCGGGAAGGAAATTTAATTGCTGCAAACCAGCAGTTTTACCAATTGTTTAAGCAAGAAAAGATAGATTTTGCAAATTTTAATATTTTTCACATATTTCCAGCACTTAAAGCCACCAAGCATTCTCTAACTCCAAAAAAAGGAATAATTTTACAGACTTCGAAAAACTTAATTGTAAAAGTAGATATTGATTGCAATCAAAGTTTTGATTTTCGCCTTTTTTATTTTAAACTTCTGCAGTCAGAAGTCAAAACATTTAAGCTTACAAACTTAATCAATGAAGCAAAAAATCTTCAAAGCGTAAAACTTGTTTCAAAAATTCTCGAGATACGAGATCCTTATACTTCCGGCCATCAGGAAAACGTAGCCCGACTTGCTGTGGCCATTGCCCAGGAGCTTGGATGCCCTCCCCCGGTATTAAAAAGCATTTACATAGCAAGTCTTCTCCATGATGTCGGAAAAATTGGAATACCAATTGAAATTTTAAATAAACCGGGTAAACTTTTAAAACCCGAATTTGAACTAATTAAAACTCACCCCCTGACGGGTTATAGCCTGTTAAATGATGTTGATTTCGATGCCCCCATTAGCGAATTTGTTTTACAGCACCACGAACGTATCGATGGTAGTGGCTATCCCAACGGCCTGAAAGGAGATGAAATTTACCTTGAGGCAAAAATTATAGCGGTAGCCGATGTTGTCGAAGCTATGAGTGCTCATCGTCCCTACCGCCCATCTTTAGGGATTGGAGCCGCACTAAAAGAAATTAAAGCCGGTGCCGGCAAATTATATGATCAGGAAATAGCTGCCGCCTGTTTACATCTTTTTAGGAAAAAGAAATTTACTCTTAGCCCTTAATAGAAAGCTTTATATTTACCCTTAATTAATGTTATACTTAATTCAACAATTTCCACCAAGGGAGGTATGTCTATGCTTAGTCAAAAACTTTTAGACGCTTTAAATGAACAGCTTAAATGGGAGTTTTATTCGGCTCATCTTTATCTGGCCATGGCCGCTTACTGCCACGACCAGGGGTTAGATGGTTTTGCCAATTTCTTTCGGGTACAGGTCCAGGAAGAAACCTTCCATGCCATGAAGTTTTTTGACTACATAAACCAGCGGGGTGGCCGGATTGTGATTTCCGGTATCGACCAGCCCCAAAACGAGTACGCTTCTATCTTGGACGTGTTCACCAAAGCTTACGAACACGAGCAGCTGGTCACCAAACGTATTTACGCTTTAAGCGATATTGCTATGGAAGAAAAAGAGCACGCCACGATAAGCTTTTTAAAATGGTTTATCGATGAGCAGATGGAGGAAGAGGAGACTTTTGGGAACCTGGTAAAGAAACTCTCCCGGATTCAAAATGACCAGCATGCCATTTACGCTTTGGATGCCGAACTTGCCCAGCGGGTCTTTACTCCCCCCGTCCCTACAAAGTAGTAATTTGGGGACAGTCCCTAAAACTATACTTTAAGTATAAAAAAGGGGACCGTCCCTATTTTTCTACTTTGGCTACTAAATAAGCTCCGAGAAGCACCAGCACGCCCCCGGCAATTTGTCCGGGGGTTAATTTTTCGGAAAATAACAATGCCGCAAAAATAACCGTTACCACCGGTTCAAACATGCTAATAATCGAAGCACGGGCCGGTCCTAAAAGCTCAATTCCCCGAAAAAAAGTAAACATTGCAAGAAGGGTAGAAAATACTACAATTCCGGAAATTGAAAACCACACTTTTTCCGGCGGCAGAAAATCAAGAGTGCCGCTTAATGAACCGACCACCAGGAAACACATCGCCGCAAAAACTGCAATAAAACTGCTGGCGGTTAGAGAGGGAATTTGTGCTAAAACCTTTTTCCCCAGCGTTATATAAACCGAATAAACTAACGCCGTAGCCAGAGCAAAAAATACCCCAGTTAGATTTAATTTGCCGCTTATATTCCCCAAAACCAAAATTAGCCCGGCAAAAGCCAAGGCTACCGCAATAAATCCTTTTAACCCCAGCCGGTCTTTATAGACTATGCTTGATAAAATCGCCACCAGCGCCGGGTAGGTATAAAAGATTAGCGATGTCAGCGATGCTGAAATGTATTTTACCGAAAGAAAAAAGAAACTTGACTGCATTGTATATAAAACACCCATTACCAAAACATATAAAATCTCTTTTTTGGTAATGCCAAAACCCTTATGAACATAATAGTTATAAACCTGAAAAATAAGCCCCGCCAAGAAAAACCGCCAAAAAAGCAGCGTATAGGGCGAAGCCCCCTCCTTATACGCAAACACCGCAAAAATCGGAAGTAAACCAAAGCCCGCCGCCGATAAAAAAGTAAGTAAAACCCCCCGGTAGTACTGACTCATTCCCCGCTCCCCCAAAATTTTTTTATCAATAATAACATATATGAAGGATATTGAAAACAGTGTACCTCTCTATAAAAAAAGGCTACCTTTTCGGTAGCCCTTTTTAAACTAATGAAAAATTTTTAAAATCAAATAAATATAAATTTTTATTTTTTTTAGCCACTTCAATAAGTTCAGAAGAAAACCCTTCTTTACTGAAAATTATAAAACTCTCTTTTCGCTTTCCTTTATCCCACTGTACTTTTTGAGCTTTTGCAATTAAATTGCTATAAACTTCATAACCAACTTTACGATTCTGGTATTTGCATTCACCAAAGATAATTTCTCCCGAATCCTTATTAAGCCCAACTACATCAATTTCGGTTTGTCTATCCCACCATTTTCCTATTTTTGTATATTCTGTGTTTAAGTCTCCCCTTTTCACTAAATACCTGAGGAGTTCCTGGCAAACTTTTTCAAATACAAAGCTTAGATGCTTTTCAATAAAACTTTCCCGGATTTTCCTTAAAACAAATTCTTTTTCGTTAATTTCAAGAAAACTTTTATAAGGATAAACAAATTTAAACCAAAAGTCCAAAAAATTATCTTTTAAAAAATATAACCCTTTTTTACTCTTTTCGGGATTATCTTCGGTAATAGGAGTAATTCTTTCTAAAATATCTAATTCAATCAAAGTTTTTAAGTATTTCGTAAGACCGGTCTGCGAAATTCCTAACGCAGTAGCTAACGCCCCTAACTTGTGATTTCCGGCAGCAATGCTTTTTGCTATAGAAAAGTAGCTACCAATATCTCTTAATTCCTTTTCCAGTAAAAATACTGGTTCTTCATATAAAAAACTATTTTTACTTAAAATATTTTTAGCAATAGCTTGATAAATATCTTTTTCTTCCTGAAAAACTTCAATATATTTAGGAGTGCCGCCGGTAACTGCATATATTTCTAAAACTTCTTCCCAGTTTTTCCCGGGAAAAAATTCTGGCATGTGTAAAAAGTTAATTGATTGTAATTTAATTTGTCCCGTTCTTCTACCATAAAGAGGACTACTATAAGAAAGGGTTTGGGATTCCATTAAACTTATTAAAGAACCACATAAAATAAGCATAATATTTTTCTCTTTTAAAAAACTATCCCAGATCTTTTGCAAAATCGATGGAAAAGCCCTATTGGCCACGCCTAAATATTGAAACTCATCAATGACCAGAACTCTTTTTTCATCATCTTTTACAAAAAATTTAAATATCTCTTCCCAGCTCAAATCACTTTTTAAAATAAGCTCATTATTTAAAAATTGACCAAGTAATTTAATTAATGCTTTCCTGTTTTCATTTTCTGATTCCTCGGTTGCTAAAAAATAAAGAGCAGGTTTATCTTTTATAAATTCTTTTATAAGAGTTGTCTTCCCCACTCTGCGGCGCCCGTAAATCACCACCAGGGAAGAACCCTGACGGTAATATTCTTTTTTTAAAAAGGAAAGCTCTTCGTCCCGGTTAACAAACTTCATAAAACCACCTCATAATAATTATACCCTAAATTATTATAATTTAAAGTATAATTTTTGGTGATTTGGGCCCAAAGAACTGGTAAAAGTGGGTTTCAATCTTCCCGTTATAAAGCTTACGCCGTTTATCCGCTTTTCTGCCATAAAGTTTTTCAAAAGCCGGATGACTGCTTAAAAAATAAAAAGACCAGGTGGGAAGTTTCTCCCTTAAGATTTTTAATTCCCGGTAAAGTTTCTCCACTTCCCGCCCATCCCCAATTCTCTCCCCGTAGGGTAAATTAGAAATTAGCCAGCCATACTCTTCAGCAAATTTAACTTCCCGGAAATCTTTTTTAAAAAACCTGATGCTCTTTTCTACTCCTGCAGCTTTGGCATGATAGCGGGCATAACTTAATTCATCTTCTGATATATCGCTGCCGTAAATTAAAAGCTTAAGGTTACGCTGCTTGCTCCTTGCTTCTTCCCTGGCAAGCTCCAATTCTTTTTTAGGAAACCAGGGCCATTTGGTAAAGGCGAACTCCCGGTTTACTCCCGGCGCAATATTTAGCCCAATTAAAGCCGCTTCCACCGGTATGGTGCCGGAGCCGCAAAAAGGGTCAGCCAAAGCCCGGTCTTCCCGCCAGCGGGAAAGAATTACCAGAGCTGCCGCCAGAGTTTCCCGCAAAGGTGCCCGGCCGGTTAATTTTCGGTAACCCCGTTTATGTAAACCGGCACCGCTGGTATCAATGGTAAGGGTTGCTAAATCTTTTAACAAAGAAACTTCGATCTTAAACTCCGGCCCATCCTCCGGAAACCAGTTAAGACGGTACTTACCCTTTAATCTCTCCACAATGGCTTTTTTTACAATTGCCTGACAGTCGGAAACGCTCATAAGCCTGGACCTAACAGCTTTACCGGTTACCGGAAAATTTGCGTTTTCCGGTAAAAACTCCTCCCAGGGTAATGCTTTGGTTTTTTCAAAAAGCTCCTCAAAGCTTTCAGCATAAAACTCCCCTGCTTTTATTAAAACCCTGTCAGCAGTCCGAAGCCAGAGATTGGTCCGGGCAATAGTAGAATAATCCCCAAAAAACTGCACCTTCCCATTTTCCACCATGACATCGTTAATCCCAAGATTTTTTAATTCTAACGCCACCACCGACTCCAAACCGAAAGCAGCAGTAGCAATTAAGTTTAGTTTCACCAAGACCCCTCCAGTTGCCGTAAATATAAGACCGCTATCGCTCCTGTTAAAGCCAGTACTCCGGAAAGAAGCCATAAAAGTTTTAATCCATATAACGAGGCTACCGCTCCCATTGCTACAGGACCCGCCGAAAAACCCGCCCGGGACATGATATGTAAAAAGGCGTTTACCCGTCCTCGATGGGTTACAGGAGTACGGTCGGAAATATAAACATTTACCGTAACCGCTCCCGCCACTTCCCCGGCAGTCCAGATTAAGGCCGAAATTAAAAGCCAGAGATAACTTTTCACAAAGGCAAGCATACCAAAACCAAGAGCATAAAGAAGTCCCGAGATATATACCGCTGTTAAAGGCTCCCGGTGCTCAAAGATTTTGGTAAGGGGCCCGGTTAAAAGCACTACCCCCAGCCCATTTACCGTCATCAAACTTCCTAACACCTTAGCCCCGGTTAACTCCCCAAATAAATCCGTCACCGTTAAAGACATCCCGAAAGTCGACTGGACATAAACAAAAGAATATATAAACCAGATCAGTGAAAAGAAAAACAAAGAAGGTCTAAGCTTTAATACATCGATTAGTCCACCCTTTACCGGCGCTTCTAAACTATTTTTAGCCTCAGAAGGATTAAACGGTTCCTCCACAAAAAATGCCGATAACAGCGAAGAAGCAAGGCAAGAGAAGGCATTCCCCAGGAAAATAACCTTTATCCCGTAGGCATAAAGAAAACCCGCCAAAAGGGGGCCCAGGGCAAAACCAATGTTTACCCCGAGATAAGTTAGAGAAAAGGCTCGAATCCTTTCTTCTCCCCGAGTTAGGTCAGTAATAAGCGCCCGGCTTACCGGCTGTATTCCTCCCCAGAAAAATCCAGAGATAATTACAAAGAAAGCCACCTCATAAGGGCCAGGCATAAACGCCGCCGGAATAAACAGTAAACCGGCAAGGCCTTGAAAAATTACTAAGACTTTTTTCCGGCCTATCTTATCGGCAATCTTCCCGGCAAAAGCTGCTCCGGGTAATTGAAGCAAAATAGCTAACGTAACTATTAACCCAGCCTTTTCCGCTCCCAGTCCCAGTTTCCGGGTAAAAAGCATGGTTAAAAAAGGCCAGACAAAATTACCCATATTATTAACAATATTGGCAATAAACAAAACATAGATGCTTTTGGGAAGGCCGCTGTAGATTTTAAAACTTCTCTTTATAGACGATACTACCTGCAAAAATCTCCTCTCCCCTCAAAACAAACTATTATTTTATTATATTACATCACTTTCGCTTATACAAATACACAAACCAGTAAACAAGCCCCACCAAAAAGCCTCCGCCAATAATATTCCCAATGGTTACTGGGATTAGGTTTTTTACCAAAAAATTTGCCCAGGTAATAGTAGAAATATCACCTCTATAACCTGATTTTTGTAAGGCACCAATTACTTCCGGTAGACTTTTTATAAAAATAGCAAAAGGTACAAAATACATATTGGCAATTGAATGTTCAAATCCCGAAGCCACAAACGCTGAAACAGGCAGGATTACCGCTAAAAATTTATCCGCAAGACTTCTTCCAGCATAAGACAGCCAGACAGCCATTACCACCAATAGATTAGCTAAAATCCCACGCACTAATGCAGTAAAAAAATCATTGGCAAGCTTTCCCTGGGCAATTTTTAAAGCCTCCAGCGCAAAATGATACTCCTTTAAGGTGTACTGTTTAGCGTAAAAAACTAACACCGCAATTCCAACCGCTCCAATAAAATTCCCCAGGTAAACCAAAACCCAGTTCCTCATTAATTCTTTCAGAGTAATTTTTCTCGTCATGTAAGCTATGATTAAGAGGGTATTTCCCGTAAAAAGTTCAGCACCAGTTACCACTACTAAAATAAGCCCCAGGGAAAATACAAAACCACCAATTAATTTTGTCAGAGAAAATCCAAGGCCGGTATCAACTACCGCTAAAGTATAGAACTCCCCCGCCATCGCAATAAATGCTCCAGCCAGCACCCCCAGCATTACCGTACTCCTTAAAGCATTTCTCGCCTTTTTTACCCCAATGGTTTCGGCTTTTTTAGTTACTGCTTCCGGAGACAAAATGTCAATGGAAAGCTTATCTTCAGCCATTTTTATAACCTCCACCCGTTTCCAAAAGTTTGCCGCAGCACTTCCAGAATTTAATTTAACCGGTGGAAATTCTTAGTATTCTAAAACCCAATCTATATTTTCCTTAAAGCCTGGTTTAATAAATATTTTTAAAATTTTTAAAATTATGTAATTATGTCATTTTTATTGACAGCGTAATTTTTTATAAATATAATCGTAAATTGCAAAATTCTTATCAGGTAAAGGAGGTAAGAAAAATGCAGCAAAAGAAAATGTCTCGTCGGGAGTTTCTACGAAAAAGCTTAATCGCCGGAGCAGCCGGAGCAGTTGCCCTTCATGCAAAACCCAGCCACGCTTCTCCCAATACCCAAAAAAAGTATGCCATGATGATTGACCTGACTAAATGTACCGGTTGTGAAAGCTGCGTTTTAGCCTGCCGGGAAGAAAACCGTCATAAATTTCCAGAACCGGTCCACCCGATACCGGTAAACTGGCCTACCGGAAAGTACGATGACTGGTCTGATAAGCGAGAGGTTCGCGACCGATTAACGCCCTATAATTGGACCATAGTTCAAACAGTTGAGATTTTAAGGAATGGCCAGATTGAAAAAATAAATATCCCCCGGCACTGCATGCACTGTGATAATCCTCCCTGCGCCAACCTTTGTCCTTTTGGAGCAAATACCCAAACTCCGGAAGGCGCAGTGGTTATAGATGACAGCAGTTGCCTGGGCGGCGCCAAGTGCCAGGCAGTCTGCCCCTGGGGCATACCCCAGCGTCAGGGGGGAGTTGGTCTTTACATGAAAATTGCCCCTGGCCTTCTTGGCGGTGGCGTGATGTACAAATGCGATTTTTGCCATCACCGCCTTACAGCAGGCAAGGTTCCGGCATGTGTCGAATCGTGTCCTAACGGAGCAATAACCTTTGGAACAAAAGAAGAAATAATTAAATTAGCCAGGGAACGGGCCAAAGAAATAAATGGCTACATATACGGCGATAAAGAAAACGGTGGAACTTCTGTTTTATACGTTTCCCATATTCCGTTTTCAGAAATAAATGAAGCCCTAATAAAGCAAGGAGCAGGGGACAAAAAATCTGGGAAACCAGCAATGCCTACATTTACCGATAATCCTTCCGATGCTCCGGAACACCTTGTTAAAAGCCTTGCTCTTGCTCCCTTGGCTGGCCTTTTGACAGCAGGTATTACCGCCTACAAGACTTTTACCAGGGAGGGAAGTAAACATGAAAATGATTAAGAGGCATGATTTCTCGGCAATTATGACCCATTGGCTGGTAGCTTTATCAACTTTTACATTGTTTTTTACGGGCTTTGTGCAGTTGCCGGTAGCAAAAAGGTATTTTATTTCTACCCTTCCGGGTCTTAGCTGGTCAGCCGATTATAGCTTTACCCTGAAGCTTCACTACCTGGCCGCAGCGGTTTTAACTTTTGCCTTATTTTTTCATTTGGCCAGTAAAATAATTACCCGGGATTTCGACCTCTGGCCACGCCGGGGCGACATAAGGGAATCTTATTTAATTATAAAAAGTTTAATAACGAAAAAACCCGAACCCCCCAGCGATAAATACCTTGCCGAACAGCGTCTTGCCTATGCATATATGGCTTTTAATTTCTTGCTCATAGTATTAACCGGCATGATCAAGGTATACAAAAATCTGCCAGGTATAAGCCTTAACCCAAAACTTGTTTGGCTGGCAACTACTTTGCATAACATCTCCTCCTTTTTATTGGGACTCGGGATCTTCGCCCATTTGTTAGCCTTTATTCTTTTTCGGGAAAACCGAAACCTCATACCCAGCATGTTTACCGGAAAAGTAAGTTTGGAATATGCCGAGCATCGTCACCCGCTGTGGTTAAAGCGTATAAAGAACAATGATAACGACCAGCAAGAAAGATCCCAAATCTTTAAACAGCAAATTTTTGATGAAGGATAATTTATAAAAAGGGCAAGTCCATGTGCCGGACTGCCCTTTTTGCTTTTTATCTTTTATGCCTGGGCTATTTAATTAAATTAAGCTTAAGTTTTTTCCCAAAGGAAAGCCAGTAGTGATATTCTTCCCCGGTAATCCTCCGGGAAAGTTCACTAAAACTGTAAGCTTTATGAGCCGGCCAGTACTGGTCCATTAAATTTACTGCCACATCTTTGGATAATTCACTGGCAATAAACTCTAAGACTTTATCAGTTTTTGCTAAGTTGTCCGGTAAAATTAAATGGCGAATTAATACTCCCCGAAAAGCTATCCCTTTCTCATCCAGTTTTAACCCCCCTACCTGCCGCTCCATTTCTAATACCGCTTTTTTAGTAATTTCAAAATATCCCGGCGCTTTGGCATATTTTTTCCCGATTTCATCATCCCCAAATTTAATATCCGGCATATATATATCAACTATACCTTCTAACAAACGTAAAGTCTCAACCCTTTCATAGCCGCTGGTATTATATACAAGCGGTATCATAAGCCCTTCCCGGGCAGCTATAAGGACGGCTTCTACAATTGCCGGCACAAAATGGGTGGGGGAAACTAAATTGATATTGTGGCATCCTTTCCTTTGTAAAATAAGCATTATCTCGGCTAAATCTTGGGGCGTAACTTCCTCCCCTTCGCCGTACTGACTTATCTCACAGTTCTGGCAGAAAACACATTTTAAAGTACAGTGGCTAAAAAAGATTGTGCCGGAACCATGTTCCCCCACCAAAACCCTTTCTTCTCCAAAATGCGGTCCATAACTTGCCACCACCGGCAAATATCCTCCCCCGCAAAAACCCCGCTCTCCCCGGAACCGATCTACACCGCAGTGGTGGGGGCAAACAGCGCAGTTGGTTAACAGCTTATCTAAACACTCAACCCGGTTTTTAAGTTCACCGGTTTTAAAAAGAGAAATATACCCCGGTTCAACCTTCATCCTACTCCCCCCGATATTATTATCTTGCCGAAATTTGTTATAATAATCGTAGATTTAGTTTACCCCGCAGGAGGTCGTCATGCTGCAAACTCTCTATCTAATATTAGGTATTTTTTCCCTTGCTCTTGGAATCTTAGGAATATTTTTACCCGTTTTACCTACCACCCCATTAATCCTGCTGGCAGCCTATTTTTTTGCCCGTAGTTCCAAACGGCTCCATCAGTGGCTTTTAAATCATCCCCGTTTTGGCCAGGCTATCCGCCACTGGGAGGAAAAGCGGGCAATTTCTAAAAAAGCCAAAGCAGTTTCCATTATAATGCTAAACCTATCCATCTTAGTTTCAATTTTCTTTTTTGTGGAAGTTTTTTATGTTGAACTGCTCTTAGCGGGTATAGCCATCGGTGTTAGTATCTACCTTTTAAATCTCCCTGTTATTAAATAATTTTAAAAAAACTTTAAGATTGAAAAGGCATTCATTATTTTTTAGCGAATACAGTTTTAATAATATTCTTAATATTCAGGAGGTTTTGGTATGGGACATCTTGGGTTTTCCAAAGAAGAAGTTTATAAAGCTTTAGCGGCAAGGCTTCATAAAAACCCGGTAGGAGCACCTTTTTCCGAAACTTTAATGAAAATATTAAAGACGCTCTATACCGAACAGGAAGCAGAAATTGGCAGCAAATTCCCCGCCGGTTTTGTTACCTTAGAAAAACTGTCAGCCGCAACCGGCATTAATCCCAATGAGTTAAAGGGATATCTTGAAAACATGGCCAATAAAGGCCTGGTAATTGACGTTGTGCGTAACAATGAAACTTACTACATGCTCACCCCTACGGTTGTAGGCTTTTTTGAATACACCTTTATGCGAGTAGACCCCAATCTTCCCTTGAAAGACCTGGCCGAGCTTTTTGAAGCTTACCACCACGAGCCCGGGGTACCGGAAGAGTTTTTTGGAAGCCCCACCAAAATGTTTCGGGCCCTACCTTATGAAGAAGCGATAAACGACGAAGTTAAAACCGAAATCGTATCTTACGAGCGAGCCACGGAAATTGTAAAAGCTGCCGGTGGCGGTGCGCTCACCTTGTGCTACTGCCGCCACCAGCAGGAACATCTTGGCAATACCTGCAAGGTTGGAGCTCCAGTTGAAGACATTTGCATTTCTCTCGGAGGGGCTGCCGACTGGCTTATTCGTCGGGGCTTTGCCCGCCCGGCAACGGTCGATGAGCTTTTAGAGGTTCTAAAAAAATCCAAAGACCTGGGCCTGGTTCACTCGGTGGATAATGTCCAAAATAAACCCGCCTACATTTGTAACTGCTGCGGTTGCTGCTGCGGGGTATTAAGAGCCATTAACGAACATCAGGTTATGTCTATTGAACCGTCAAGCTTTATCTTAAATATTGAAGAAGAAAAATGCGTGGGTTGTGGCAGTTGCGTCAAAAGATGTCAGGTTCATGCTTTATCCTTGGTGGAGCGGGAGCCCGGCAACCCCAAAAGTAAAAAAGCGGTCTTAAACAAAGAGCTCTGCCTTGGCTGCGGCGTTTGTGTTTCATCCTGCAAAAAAGAAGCTTTAACCTTAACGAAACGAGACTATATCCCCAACGTTCCCCTTAACAAAAAAGAACAAATGTACCGCATTGCTATGGAAAAAGTGCGGCTGTAAATAGTGGTAGGTGTTCGGTCGTCGGTGGTTGGCAAAACATTGAATATTTACTTCGGGAAGCCGCCAAAAAAGCCGGCCGGTTAAAAGACAGCAAACGTAATGACCGATCGACATGAATTTTTCCCTCTAACCTCCAACTTCCAACTTCTAATCTCTAATTTGCCACAGACCACAAAACCGGTAGCCTACACCCCAGATGGTTTCAATATACTGGGGGTTAGAAGGGTCTTTTTCGATTTTTTCCCGAAGTTTTCGAATATGCACAGTAACTGTGGATAAATCGCCCAGGGAATCCATCCCCCAAATTCGTTCAAATAATGCCTCCTTGCTAAATACCCGGTTAGGGTGTTTTGCCAAAAACAGCAGTAAATCATACTCTTTACCCGTCAATATAACTTCTTTTTCTTCCACAAAAACCCGGCGCCCGGCAGTATCAATCACTAAACCCGGAAACTCCAATAAATCCTGGTTTTTTCGCCCTCCGGTCAACCGTTCATAGCGGGCAATATGAGCCTTTACCCGGGCTACCAGTTCACTGGGGCTAAAGGGCTTGGTGATATAATCATCCGCTCCCAGCCCCAACCCCCGGATCTTATCGATATCTTCTTTCCGGGCGGAAACCAATAAGACCGGCGTATCCTTTTGGGCCCTAATCGCCCGTAAAACCTCAAAGCCGTCTATTCCGGGAAGCATTAGATCCAATAAGATTAAATCATACTCTTCTTCTAAAGCTTTTTTTAAGCCCTGGTCACCATGAACTGCAATCTCCGCCAAAAACCCCGCTACTTCTAAATAATCCCGCTCAAGTTCCGCAATACTCCGGTCATCTTCGATAATAAGCACTTTTTTCATGCGCCTTCCCCCAGTTTTTTCAAGGTAAAACTGATAGTGGTTCCCTCATTTAAAACACTATTGGCCCAAATCTCCCCACCGTGCTCTTCAATAATCTTAGCAGCAATTGATAGCCCCAGACCCGAGCCGGCAGTTCCTGTACGGGCTGAATCCACCCGGTAAAAACGCTCAAAAATTTTCGGTACTGCATCAATCGGTATTCCCCGGCCATTATCAGCAATTTCTATAATAACCCGCTTTTCCCCATCTTTAACATTAATAACCACCTGCGGCTTTTCTTTATCCATAAATTTAACGGAATTATCCACAATGTTGTTGATAACTCGCTTTAGTTTTTCGCGGTCGGCCCAAACAAAAACCTGGTTATCCGGCAGGTAAAGTTTAAGTTCAATTCCCTTCTTTCTTAAATCAAACTCCAATTCTTCGGCCACATCGCTTAAGTAGCGGTTTAAATTAACTTTTTCAAAATTAAAAGGTAGCTTTTTTAAATCCAGCTTGGAAAAAAGAAACAGCTCATCGATAAGCCCATCTACTTCCAAAACCTTGCGGTAAATAGTGTCAACATACCGGGATAACTTTTCCGGACTGTCCGCCACCCCATCCCGGATTCCTTCCACATAACCTTTTATCGCAGTAATTGGTGTTTTTAAGTCATGGGAAATGTTGGCTATTAGTTCCTTGCGATTTTCTTCATACTGCTTTTTTATTTCTTCCGACTCTTTAAGCCTTTTCCGCATCTCCTCAAAAGCAACAAAAAGCTCCCCTATTTCATCTTTAGTATTGTTTTTAACCGTAAAATCAAAATTGCCGTTTTTTATCTGTTCGGAAGCTTGTTTAAGCTGGGAAAGAGGTTTTAAAATACTGCGGGAAACAAGAAAAGTTAAAGTGCCGTTAGTAGCTACTAAAATTAAAAGAAATACTACCAGCATGGTAATGCTAAAGCGAATCATGATTTTCCGGACATTTTCGACATCGGTAATAAAATAAACACTTCCCGGAGTCTGATCATTAAAGTAAAAATCAACCTGTTTTAATAAATAACGTTTCCCATCCGGCGCCCTTATTGCCCCTTCTTCTTCAGGATTCCCAAAAGCAGGTAATTGCTCTAAAAGCTTTTGTTCTCGCAGAAGTTCTGACACATAAATTAAATCCTTTCCTTTTTTAACCACAAGATAAGTTTGGTGATTTACAAGCTTTTTCTCCTCATCGGCCCAAAAACTTATACTTAAAGCCCTTTCCGGCTGTTTTAAGATACTTAATTTAATTTCATTAATTGTCTTCTGACGCTCGCGAAAAACTTCCCGAAAGGCTTTAGGCCCATGGGGAAGATTAAAAGCCTGGCCGGCGTCTCCAATATAAATTAAACCCACTAAAAAGCTGGCTACCGCCGATAATAAAATGGGTATCACCAGCATTGCTAAATAAGACAGTATAAGACGAAATTTTAAAGACACCGGCCGCACCTCCTTTATTCATACCGTAAGGATTCAATCGGATCTAACTTTGCCGCTTTTCTTGCCGGATATATCCCAAAGAAAATTCCCACCGCCGAAGAAAAAACAATTGCTCCTAAAACCGCCGTCAGCGATAAAGCCGGCACTACTCCTATCATACTTCCAACAATATTTGCCCCCGCAATGCCGACAAACATACCAATTAATCCACCAATCAACGAAATAATTATTGATTCCATCAAAAATTGGATTAAAATATCGGTGGTAGTCGCACCTATGGCTTTTCTAATCCCTATTTCTCGAGTCCTTTCGGTAACCGACACCAGCATGATATTCATAACCCCGATACCGCCAACCAGGAGGGAAATAGCCGCTACCGCTCCGATAAACGCCGTAAAGATGCCTAAGACATTATTTATTTGTTCAAGCTGCTGCATTACATTTTGCGCCGTATAAATTTCGTTACCCGCATTGTTATGCCGGGCCTCTAAAAGGCGAATAGCCGCATTTCCGGCATCCTCGACAGCATCCTTTGAAGTAGCCATAATAGTCATACTATCAAAGACTACCTCGCCGGAAAATAGCCCCTGAAAAAAGGTTACCGGCACCGTTACAAAAACCGGCATGTTGTCACCGCCGCCAAAAGGCCCGGTGAAGCCCTTGGAAACTCCAATAATAGTGACCTTTTTAGGGTTGGTCGCGGGACCAATTTTTAAAGTGTTACCTACCGCATCTTCATAGCCAAAAAGGGTTTTGGCGGCATTACTGTCAATTATTGCTACTGCCATTCCTTCGTTAAATTCCCGTTCGTTAAAAAACCTTCCGTAGAGGATTTCCACATTATCAGTATAAAACGAATCCAGCGTTCCTCCAAAAATTACAGCCCGCTTGTTTTTCTGGTCAGTTATTGCTACCCCTTGTTTCTGAACCTCAATAGCCGCATATTTAACCGTTTCTACTTTTTCTTTGATTTTTTCCACGTCATCCAAAGTAAAATAGTCACCGGCACTGGCTTTAGAAGTATCAACTTTGATGTTGACACTGGCTACCCCGATTTTTTCAAACTCCCCGGTAATAGCATTTTGCCCGCCCTGCCCCAGGGAAACAATAGCAATAACCGAGCTAATACCGATAATTATCCCCAGCATAGTTAAAAACGTCCGCAGTTTATTGGCTAAAATACTTTCCAGCGCCATTTTCAGGCTTTCATAAATCATAGTAGCCCCCCTATAATACAATCCGGTTTACTACCGGTTCGTCGGATATTATTTGGCCATCACGAAAACGCACTATCCTCTTGGTATGCTGGGCAATATCCGGCTCGTGGGTAACTACCACTATCGTTACCCCTTCATCATTTAACTTCTGAAAAATTTTCATAATTTCCTCTGAAGACTTGGAATCTAAGTTCCCGGTCGGCTCGTCCGCTAAAATTACTTTAGGGGTATTAACTATAGCCCGGGCAATGGCAACCCGCTGCTTTTCCCCACCGGAAATTTCATTGGGATAGTGTTTAATGCGATGTAGAAGACCTACTTTGGCCAAAGCCTCAAGGGCTTTTTCCCGCCGCACTTTTCCAGGGATACGGGCATAAACCATGGGCAGCATAACATTGTCTAAAACCGTCATCCGGGGAATTAAATTAAACGCCTGAAAAACAAAGCCTATTTCCCGGTTTCTGATATAAGCTAATTCTCTATCGGATAAAACCGATACGTCTCTACCATCTAAAAAATATTTTCCGATTGTCGCCCTATCAAGAAGTCCTAAAATATTCATCATTGTTGATTTACCGGACCCCGACGGGCCCATAATCGAGGTAAACTCTCCGGCTTTTATCTTTAAATTAATATTTTTTAAAGCCCGAAAGCGCTCTTTCCCTACTTCATACTCTTTAACTACATCTACTAATTCAATCACTGCATCCGCCCTCCCGGTTCGCTGGAGGAAGGAAGCCTTACCGGAGCACCATCAGTAACTTTTAATCCCGGGTTTAAAATCACCGTTTCCCCTGCTGTCAACCCCGAAATAATTTCCACTTCATCATCCGCCCAGAGACCCGTTTGTACTTCCTTTTGCTTTGCTTTCCCCTGTTCGACTACAAATACCGAGGTTTTATCTTTTTCCTGGCGTATTGCTTCCACCGGCACCTTTACCACCCCGGTTTTGCTTCCTATTAAAATATCAGCATCCACATCAAAACCAACCTTTAAATCAGGGTTTTTATCTAAAATTTTAATTTCTACCCCAACAGTGCTTTCCTGCCCCGAGGCACTCATTGTGGTGCTGGCTACCGGCTCAATAAAGTTAACTTCGCCATTGTAGCTCTTTTTGCCATTACGTAAAATTACTCTTTGCCCTAAAGAAACTTTAGCCACATCAAACCGGCCAAGCTTTGCTACCGCTTTTAAATTAGAAAGATCCATAACGGTCACCGCCGGCTGCATGGCATTGGCCATAGCTCCTTCCACCACGTTCACCGCCGTAACCACCCCGGAGAAGTCGGCGGTTATCTTGTCCTGGACCTCTGCTGCTGCTTTTTTGGCATTATCCAAGGCAAGTTTGGCAAGCTTTACCGAGTTTTCCGCTTGCTTAATCCGGGCATCAGATACCGGCTGGATATTAGCCCTTTGCTGTTTTAAGCTTTCAAGCTTTGC
Organism: Carboxydothermus islandicus; assembly: GCF_001950325.1. Classification (GTDB taxonomy): domain Bacteria; phylum Bacillota; class Z-2901; order Carboxydothermales; family Carboxydothermaceae; genus Carboxydothermus; species Carboxydothermus islandicus. The sequence continues at coordinate 66,398 of NZ_BDJL01000035.1, read as the reverse complement.
CGCATCTTGATTATTGCTTTTTTCTAAGCTACTTATTTGGGCATCAAGCTCTTTTATTTTATCTTCAATTTCCTTTTTCTGAGCATAAAGCTCATCCCGCTGTAGCACCGCATTATCATACTGAATTTTGGCCTGTTCGATTTGCGCAGTATAATCCTGGGTTTCAAAGGTAACTAAAACATCACCTTTTTTAACCCTATCTCCTACTTTAACATAAACCTTTTTTACCTTAGCTTGAGGAGCATAATAATCTTTTTTCTTTTGGGACTCGATTGTCGCTGAAACCGAAAGATACGCCGCTACATCCCCTACGGTAGCTTTAGCGGTTTTAACCGAAAGCTCGGAGTTTTTTCTATCCATCACTGCTCGATAGGAAAAAAAAACTACCACAACAACCGCTAAAACCACCAGCACAAACGCAATCTTTACACCCTTTTTCATGATTCACCCTCCGTTTAATGAATGTATTTTACCCTAATTCTACATCAATTTCCTAAACCCCCTCTAAACAAATCCTTAAAATTTTCTAAATTACCAGCAGAAACAATTACGGAAAGTCCCGTTTTGGGAACTGCAAAATTTAATAACCGGTGTAAATTAAGTGAAAATGTAAAATATTTTACGGAAATAAAAACTTCCCTAATGTATACTTAAAACAAGCAAAATCTGTAATATAAGGAGGTAGATTTCAGGAACATCGGCATCCTGGTATGTTAGCGTCAGCAAATTATTCAAAAAAACTCGAAAGAGGAGTGTGGGAAAAGTTTGCCATTGGGGTTAGTGTCTGTAAATTATTCAGAAAAAACAGATTTGTTTTACAATACTGTCAATTCATTACTCCGAATTACAGTCTGGTGAGCCCATCCAGGGAGGAAGAAAAAATGAATAAAGTGATTTTTAATAAAAACCTTTGTATAGCCTGTCATAGCTGTGAAGTTGGCTGTTCAATCATCCATTCACCGGAAAAATCACTAATTTCAGCTATAGTGAACGGTATTAAACCGAGAATACACATTGTCTATGCCTCGGACGACAAGAGAACTGGAATTACGATAGAACAATGCAAACATTGCAAAAAAGCTAAATGCATAGAAGCTTGTCCGGAAAATGCGCTTTTTTATGACGAAGAAGGCAGAGTAGTTTGTTCGGAAGAAAAGTGCACCGGCTGTGGGCTTTGTGAAAAAGCCTTCCCGTTTCATGCTATCAGGGTGATTGACCGCTGTATAAAATGCGATTTATGCAAAGGTGTCTCTGATTTTCCGGTATGTGTTACCTCCTGTCCCGTTGGCGCACTAACGGTAAAGGAAATTTCATGAAAAAGGGGTGTGGGTTAATGGCTAATCATAGTATCAAGTCTACCGACCGCGCTGTACAGCAAATGCTGGACAAGGCAAAACGCGAAGGGATTCAAACGGTATGGGACCGGTATGAAGCAATGAAACCTCAGTGTGGGTTTGGTGAGACTGGCTTATGCTGCCGGCACTGCCTTCAGGGTCCCTGCCGCATCAATCCCTTTGGTGATGAACCAAAGGTGGGTATTTGCGGGGCAACCGCCGAGGTGATAGTGGCCCGGGGATTAGATCGGTCCATTGCTGCTGGGGCAGCAGGGCATTCCGGGCACGCCAAACACCTGGCTCATACTTTGAAAAAAGCAGTTCAAGGTAAGGCAGCAAGTTATATGATTAAAGACCGGGCCAAGTTGCACTCCATTGCCAAACGCCTTGGTATTCCTACCGAAGGACATACGGATGAAGCTATCGCTCTCGAGGTTGCCAAAGCCGCCCTGGCGGATTTTCACGAAAAAGATACCCCGGTCCTGTGGGTAACTACGGTATTGCCTCCCAACCGCGTACAGCTTTTATCGGACTATGGTCTGCTTCCCGCCGGTATCGACCACGAAATAGCTGAAATTATGCACCGTACTTCCATGGGCTGTGATGCCGATGCTCAAAATTTATTACTGGGCGGTCTTCGCTGTTCCCTGGCCGATTTAGCCGGTTGTTACATGGGTACCGATTTAGCTGACATTCTCTTTGGTACTCCCGCGCCGGTAGTTACCGAGAGCAATCTCGGAGTGCTCAAAGCCGATGCGGTCAATGTGGCCGTTCACGGTCATAACCCGGTTCTATCCGACATTATCGTGTCGGTAAGCAAAGAAATGGAAGATGAAGCTCGAGCGGCTGGCGCTACCGGTATTAACGTGGTGGGCATTTGCTGCACCGGCAACGAGGTCTTGATGCGCCACGGTATCCCTGCCGCTACTCATTCGGTGAGCCAGGAAATGGCTATGATCACCGGAGCCCTGGATGCCATGGTTGTTGACTATCAATGTATTCAGCCTGCAGTAGCTACCATAGCCGAATGTACCGGAACCACCGTTATCACCACTATGGAAATATCAAAAATTTCCGGTGCAACTCACGTGAATTTTACCGAAGAAACGGCCGTTGAAAATGCCAAACAAATCCTTCGCCTGGCCATCGATACTTTTAAACGCCGCAAAGGTAAACCGGTCGAAATCCCCAATATAAAAACTAAGGTAGTTGCAGGATTTTCTACTGAAGCCATCCTCAATGCTCTCAGCAAACTGGACGCCCAAGATCCGTTGAAACCGTTAATCGATAATGTAGTTAACGGTAACATTCGGGGTGTCTGTCTCTTCGCCGGTTGTAACAACATCAAAGTTCCCCAGGATCAAAACTTCACCACTATCGCTCGCAAACTTCTCAAAGAGAATGTTCTCGTAGTAGCCACCGGCTGCGGTGCTGGCGCTCTAATGCGTCACGGCTTTATGGATCCGGCCAACGTAGAAGAGCTGTGTGGTGACGGCCTTAAAGCGGTACTTACTGCCATTGGAAAAGCCAACGGTTTAGGCGGTCCTCTGCCACCGGTACTCCATATGGGTTCCTGTGTGGATAACTCCCGGGCAGTGGCTTTAGTTGGAGCATTGGCCAATCGGCTGGGGGTAGATATAGATAGACTTCCGGTGGTAGCCTCAGCCGCCGAGGCAATGCACGAAAAAGCCGTTGCAATCGGCACCTGGGCCGTAACCATTGGCTTACCTACTCACATTGGTGTTTTACCGCCGGTTACAGGCAGTTTACAAGTAACTCAAATCCTTACGAACAGCGTCAAAGATATAACCGGGGGCTACTTTATTGTCGAACTCGATCCCGAAGCGGCAGCCGATAAGCTCCTTGCAGCTATCAACGAACGCCGGGCCAGCTTGGGGTTGCGTAATTAGAAGAAAATAACCAATACTGCCCCTCCCCAAATAGGAGGGCATTTTTTTTCCTATCACACCCGAAACGAGGTTTTTATATTTATGACGCGATGGTAGAATAGTGATAGGGGTGAATTTGATTGCGCAGCTTCTATTTTAAAACTGAAAATAAATTGCTGGACGGGTTATCCGGGGAAAAGCTTAAAGAATTTATCAAAGGTTTTAAAGAAATTCATCTTAAGAAAAAAGAAATGGCCTTTGCGCCCGGACGTTACCCCAGGGATATTTTTTTAGTTACCAGAGGCCGGATCAAGGTATTTCTCACTTACCCGGACGGTAATGAGTTTATCCTTACTTTGCTGGAGCCTGGAGATATTTTCAGCGGCCACACCCGTGCTTTTGGCCAGGCTCTTGAAAACTCGGTTATGCTGCTGATCCCGATAGATACATTCCGTGAAATGTTGATAAGATATCCTGAGCTAATGTACGGGTTGGTTCGGGTATTGGGAGACGCATTAAAACACTCTTTGGATGTAATTGAGCGAATGGTTTTTATGGAAGCTAAAATTCGTTTAGCCAATCTTTTATATCATTGGGCACTCAACCGAGGCATACACAAGGAGGAGGGTATTCTGGTAAATACCGGTTTGACCAAAGAAGAACTGGCCTATTTAATTGGAGCCACCCGGCAAAGGCTGGCTACTTTAATAAAAGAGTTTGAGGCTCAAAAAATTATTAAAGTAAACAAGAGGAGCATTTTTGTAAGGGACTTAGAAGCCCTAAAAAAGGTGATTTTTCAAAGGAGTTTGTAACCAAAATTTTCAAATTTTATTTTAACATTTCCGCAAAACTTTTTTTAGGGGCCAAGCCCTTTTCCCGTATTCATTATGCTATTCTCCCTTCATAAATAAAGGAGAAGTAGCCACAATGACCACTTCTCTAAATGTATCCTCTCAGAACCGTCCCTAACGGTTACTTTACAATCAAAACCGGACAACGGGCAAGCTGCGATACTTTATGGCTTACACTTCCTAAGAGCAGCTCCTTTACCCCCGAAATCCCCCGATTGCCCACTACAATTAACTCCACTCCTTCTTCTTGGGCGTAATTTACAATGGCGCTGGCCGGCTCTCCCTCTAACACCTTAATTTTTCCGCTAACTCCTGCCTCTTCGACTTTTAAAAGCCTTTCCTTAAGGGTCTTTTCTGCTTTAGCTTTAAGCTCATTTGTAAGATCTTGTATCACCGATTCCGGCACGTAAGCAATCGCCCCAGGCGGAAACACATTGGGTAAATTTGGCCAGGGGATTACATGAACAAGATGAATTTCAGCCCCACTTTCTTTGGCAAGCCCAATAGCCATCTCCAAAGCCTTATCCCCTTTAGCCGAGCCGTCTATCCCCACTAAAATTTTTTTAAACACCTTTTTCACCTTCTTGGTTAAGAATTTCTAAAATAAAACCTTTTATTCTTTCAAAACCTTCATATAATATTCCAGTTTTATAAATTAAAAACCCTTTTAAGTCTTTTTCTACTCTTTTATTATACCTTAATTTAACCCCTGCCCATAAATTCCTCGGCATTTCTAAACAAGATTAAATCTTCCTTCTCCCGCCCCAGGTTAAAAGAAAAAAGCTCTTCCAAAGCCAATTCAGGCGAATAATCCATTATCGGAAAGTCGCTTCCAAAAATAATCCTTTCCGTATAATTTAAGAGAACATTTCGCAAGTACTTATTATCAAATTTAGGATTTCCCAGGACATAGGCCGTATCGAGCCAGAGGTTTTCGTACTTATCTACCAGATTTAAATACTCATTTAAATAATCGGGCAAACCAAGATGAGCAACCATAATTTTCATCCCCGGAAAAGCTTTAAGGAGTTTCTTTACCTGATCCGGAAATATAAACTCCGCTTTTACCGGCATACCGCTTCCATGAAGAACCAACCCTTTTTCTTCTTCCGCTAAAATTTTATAAACTTCAAAAAATCTCGGGTCATCGGCTCCAACTTTTTGCACAAAACAGTGAATTTTTACTCCTAAAAACCCCTTATCCAAAAATTCCCGCACCATTTTCCCTTTATCCTGATCATCTTGATGGACCGCCAAATAAGGCTTCACCTGCGGGTACTTTTCTTTAACATTATTTAACCATTCGTTTAACCCCCGGCCCATTTCCGGTTTATGAACATACCCCAAAACCATCATTTCAGAAATTCCCAGAGACTCCAAATAATTAATATAGCCCTCTAAATCGTACTTAAACGGCATATTCCAGCTCAAATTTTCCTCAAACCACCGGTAAATTGCCCGCATGAGCTTATCCGGCAGTAAGTGAACATGACCGTCAATAATTTTTCTTTCCTCCATAGCTTCCCAACCTTTACCTTATTCTACCGGCACAAAAAAATATATTTTAGAATCTTTTTGATTCGGGGGGTACCGTTCGTTATAAAGTTCAAAATCATAATTACCAACCGGCTTTAAGCCCTCTTCCTTTAAGTAGCGACAGTAGATATCGTGGATTAACTTTGGAAGTTTATCCGGATCTGCCGGGAGGGTAAAAACCGCATACCTGGCAGGATCTACTTCTACCGCAACCATTTCTTCAGGTACCTCCTCTATCTTTGTTACTTCCACCGCCGCCAAATAAAGAAACTCACCGGTAGCAAAAAACTTCTCGCTATAAATACTAAGCCCTATGCACTCTTTTTCATTTACCCGATTTTTAATTTCAAAAATTTTTTCGCTAAACTTTTTCCATAATTCTGAAATTTCTCCCTTTTCATTCCGCCCTTCATATTTCATTCCCACTAAAAAAAATCCCGGTTTAAAGATTATCTCCGGCTTCATCTAATTCCCCCAATTTTTTAACCTAATTATATACCAAAAACTCCATGCCCGAAATAGAGTTACGGACATGGAGTTCACTTTATAGTTTACTTAGTTCTTTTGCAAGTTTAGCAGCAAGCCGGGCATTATTTAACACTAATTGAATATTGGCTTCCAAACTTTTACCGCCGGTGATGTCTTTTACTTTAGCCAACAAATACGGAGTTACTTCCTTCCCTTTTACCCCTTTTTCTTCCGCTTCCAAAACCGCACTATCTATCGCCCGGGTAATTTCTTCAAAATCTAAAGAATATTCTTCAGGTATCGGATTGGCCACCACTACGCCTCCGTTTAAACCTAAATCCCACTTAACTTTAATAATACGCGCAAGCTCCGCAGGAGTATCAGCAGTGATATGCACCTTATAGCCGCTTTTCCGCGTATAAAAAGCGGGAAACTCATCGGTACCAAAACCTATTACCGGAACTCCATAGGTTTCAAGATATTCAAGGGTAAGTCCAATATCTAAAATTGACTTAACTCCTGCCGACACCACCGCCACATTGGTCCGCGCAAGTTCCTGTAAATCGGCAGAAATATCAAAACTTTTTTCGCCTCCCCGGTGAACTCCACCTATGCCACCGGTAGCAAAAACTTTTATGCCACTCATTGCAGCAATAAACATGGTTGCCGCCACCGTAGTCGCCCCATCCAAACCTTTGGCTACCACATACGGCAGGTCCCGGCGGCTTACTTTTAAAACCTCCGGCCCCTTTTCTCCAAGATACTCTATTTCCTCGCAAGTCAACCCTACCTTAATTTGTCCGCCAATAACTGCAATAGTGGCCGGAACGGCGCCATTTTCCCGAACTGCTTTTTCTACCGCTAATGCCGTTTCTACATTTTGCGGATGAGGCATACCGTGTGCAATAATGGTTGATTCTAAAGCCACTACCGGCGCACTTTCAGCCAAAGCCTCTTTTACTTCCTTGCTTAAAACCAAATATTCATTCATAGTCCCAACACCTCCATTTTCTTTTTAATTTTTTCTTCGGATATTTCAGGATTAACCGTCTCTTCCACCAAAAGCGTTAAAATTGCTGCCGCCGCACCAAAGCGGGCAGCCCTATCTATATCATATCCTTTTAAATAACTGTAAACAATCGCTGCCGTAAAGGCATCACCGGCTCCGGTAGTATTAACCGGTTGCACCGGAGGCAAAACTATTTTCCCGTAACTTTTATTATCCGCATAAAAAACCCCTTCGGCACCAAGGGTAAAGTAAACCTGCTCAACTCCCTTATTTAAGAAAAATTCCGCCGCCTTTTTAAGACCGGCATCGGTATTTAAATTTTCCCCGGTTACCCCTTCCGCTTCCATTTTGTTTAATTTTACCGCATAAAATTTTCCTTGAAGCTCTTTTAATTTAAGAGCTTTGGTTACCGATACTCCATCTAAGAAAAATTCCGTTTTGGAAGCATTATTTATAAGAAACTCTAAACTTTTTGCCGGAAGATTGGTATCTACCACGCAAACGGGAGATGAATTTATTATTGAAAGTTTCCTTTTCAGAAAATCCAAAGTTAAATGGTTTAAAATATCCATCCCCGCCACAGCCGCCGTCATATCTCCGGCTTCATCCATTATGGCAAGATAAACCGAAGAGCTTTCACCACTTACGGTTAAAATTTCTTCCGTATTAACACCTGCTTCCCGGCAACGCTCGCTAATGTATTTTCCGTAAAAATCATCTCCTACAGCAGTAATAAGTCTTGTAGCTACACCCAGGCGCGCAAGATTTTCCGCAATATTTCTGCCAACCCCGCCCACGTTTATTTTAATTTTACCAGGATTTGAATCATACAGGCGAAGCTTTTCATAGGGAAAGCCATAAATATCTATATTGGCCCCACCAATAACGGTAACTTCCGGTTCATTAGGGGAAAGGATGTAACCGCGTCCTTTAATTTTGCCCTTTTTCATTAAATTAGCAATATGCACTCCCACACTGGACCGGGTAATTCCAAGGATCCGGGCTATTTCTTCTTGATTTATAAAGGGATTTTCCCGAAGTAATTTTAAAATTTCTTCCTCCCGCCGGGTCATAATACCTCCTAAGCTTTTGTTTATTAAGTCTAAGCATCTATTTATAATTATAACCAAAAAATTCTAATGTGAAAAAGTTTTTTTGGTTTTATGCTAAAACCATATTTTACAAGTTTAAAAGTTTGTATACATTATACAGTTCTCAAAATCGTTTTTTATCTAATTTTTAATAAATTTTTCTAATTTTTAGATAATAAATATTTTGGTACATTTTACCTTCCAAAACATTTTCGGGTATTGTTATTAAAATTTTAATATTAAATTGAATATTTAAAATTATTAAAAAATGTGTTATCATAAATTAGGCACCGCCGACAAATACTATTTACAAACCACAAACAAAGGAGGTAAGTTATGGCACAGCTTGTGGACTTTTTGAACAGTCTCGTCTGGAGCAAAGCTTTAGTTTACTTCTGTCTTTTAGCAGGACTTTATTTTTCCATCAGGATGCGCTTTTTCCAGGTAAGGTACATCAAAGACATGTGGAAGTTGCTCTTTGGTGGCCAGAGTTCGGAAAAAGGCGTATCGTCCTTCCAGGCGTTTGCCATGGCTATTGCCGGTCGGGTTGGTACCGGTAACATCGCAGGTGTTGCTACCGCTATCGCCATGGGTGGTCCCGGTGCAGTTTTCTGGATGTGGGCTATCGCCTTCTTAGGGGCCGGTTCTGCCTTTGTCGAAGCAGTTCTTGCCCAGATTTATAAGGAAGAACACGAAGGCGAGTACCGCGGTGGTCCTTCCTACTACATTGAAAAAGGCCTTGGGCTTAAATGGTATGCGGTTATCTTCTCGGTAGCTACCATCGTAGCCACAGGTTTACTGCTACCCGGAGTTCAGGCTAACAGTATCGCCGCCAGTTTAAACAACGCTTTTGGTATTTCTCCGGTTATTACCGGCATTGGCCTTGTTTTACTCTTAGGTCTTATTATCTTTGGCGGTGTCAAAAGAATTGCCCGGGCTGCAGAATTTATCGTTCCTTTCATGGCTATAGGTTATATTCTGCTTGCTCTTATCATAATTGCCGTTAACATTGAAAAACTTCCGGGAGTGATCGCCCTTATTTTCAAAAGTGCCTTTGGCCTTGAACCAGCCTTTGGTGGAATCCTGGGTTACGCTATTTCCTGGGGGGTAAAAAGGGGTATTTACTCTAACGAAGCAGGCCAAGGTACAGCTCCCCATGCTGCCGCTGTTGCAGAAGTAAGTCATCCGGCAAAACAAGGGTTAGTACAGGCCTTCTCTGTATATGTTGACACTTTGTTTGTTTGCTCTGCAACTGCTTTCATGCTGTTAATTACCGGTAAATACAACGTCTACAATCCCAAAGGCGGTTTTATCGTAGAAAACCTGCCGGGAATGGACATTGGCCCTGGCTACACCCAGCGGGCATTAGAAACCCTTTTCCCATCCTTTGGCGCAGCCTTTGTAGCTTTAGCTCTATTCTTCTTTGCCTTTACCACCTTGATGGCTTACTATTATTACGCTGAATCCAATATCGCCTACCTTACCCGGAAAGGAAGCAGCCGGGTATTTATCAATGTGCTGCGGGTTGCCCTCTTAGCCTCCACCTTCTACGGCACCATTCGAACCGCGACTTTTGCCTGGGGTTTAGGCGACCTCGGCGTTGGTATCATGGCCTGGTTAAACGTTATCGCCATCCTGCTCCTACAAAAACCAGCCTTAAAAGCTTTTGAAGACTGGAAAGAGCAAAGAGCTAAAGGGATCGACCCGGTATTTGATCCAGTAAAGCTTGGTATAAAAAATGCTGATCTCTGGGTGCAAAAATTCGGTAAAAAACAAGCTGCCAGTGAGTAAAAAAGCGGGGATTTTCTTCCCCGCTTTTAATTTCCCCCAGGACCCTTGGTCAAAGGATTAAAAAGTGAAGACGCACTCCTGTGCTCGAAATTGTAGGAATAGACTTTTTTAAGAAAAGGGAACTGACTTCCCGGTAAAAATTAAATCTTTATAAGCATCTTCCCCATGAACCGTAATATCCAGGCCTATGCTTTCCGCTTCATCTTTAACCCGCAAAGGAAGGAAAATACCGATTAACTTTAAAATTATAACCGTTCCAACTACCGCTAATACAATCGCTAATCCTACTCCAGCTAACTGATTTAATAACTGGCCAAAATTTCCGTAAAGTACGCCATCAGCTCCCGCCGGGTTTACCGCCTTAGTGGCAAAAATGCCGGTAGCAATCGCTCCCCATATACCGCCTACCCCGTGACAGCCAAAAGCATCCAAAGAATCGTCATAATTAAGCTTAGCTTTTAATATGCCAACCGCGATGTAGACCAGGACTCCGCCGACTAAGCCAATAAAAACGGAAGAAGTTGGGGTAACAAAGCCTGCCGCCGGAGTAACCGCCACTAGCCCAGCTACTGCCCCGGTGGCAATCCCTAAAACCGTAACCTTCCGGCGATGGAGCCATTCTGCTAAGGCCCAGGCCAGAGCAGCCATTACCGCCGAAGTATTGGTATTAATAAAGGCTAAAGCTGCAAGATTATTGGCTGCAAGGGCACTTCCCGCATTAAAGCCAAACCAGCCAAACCAGAGAAGCCCTGCCCCTAAAATGGTAAGCGGTAAGTTATGCGGCATTAAGGGAGCATTCTCCCCCTCTTTTCTTTTACCTAAAATAAGCGCTGCCACCAGACCCGATACTCCGGAACTTATATGCACCACCGTTCCTCCAGCGAAATCCAATGCCGGAAGATTAAAGAGGATCCCTCCGCCCCAGACCATGTGGGCCAGGGGGTCATAGACTAATGTCGTCCAGAGAGCAATAAATACAATCCAGGCAGCAAAGCTCATCCTTTCTACCACCGAACCAGAGATAATAGCTGCGGTTATTATAGCAAACATTAATTGGAAAACAACAAACACGTATCCGGGAAGGTTAGAAACGGTAAGATCCATTACGTTTTTTAATCCAAGATAAGAAAAATCTCCGATAATTCCTTTTATATCATTCCCAAAAGACAGGGTATAGCCTATTAAAATCCATTGCAGTGAAACCACCACTATCGCAATAAAGCTCATCGCCACCGTATTTAAGACATTTTTCCGCCGCACCATCCCTCCGTAAAACAGCGCAAGCCCCGGAGTCATTAAAAAGACCAACGCCGCTGAAAGCAGTACAAAGGTAACATCTCCCGGGTTATACCCTGGCTCTCCGGCTAAAGATAAATTAGGTAAAAGGATTAGGCCAAAAAGCAAGGATAAAAATTTCTTCTTCATCTTTCTCCCTCCTTTGGTGACGTTATAGCTGCTGTTCCCCGTTCACCGGTTCTAATTCGGACCGCATCTAAAACATCACTAATAAAAATCTTCCCATCACCAATTGCACCCGTTCGGGCACTCTCGGAAATTATCTTAATAATTTCCTCCACCTTTTCATCAACAGTAACAATTTCAATCTTCACCTTGGGCAAAAGATTAATCTCGTACTCAATACCCCGGTAAATTTCCTTCTGCCCTTTTTGCCGCCCGCAGCCCACCACTTCCGTTACCGTCATACCCGAAATACCCAATTTATTAAGAGCCTCTTTTACTTCCCCTAATTTCTGGGGCCTTATTAACGCTTCAATTTTCTTCACGAAAACCACCTCCTAAAAAATTTAGCCCCTGATAAAGGGCGGCGCCGGACCCTTTACCAGAGGCTTCATTGCCTGTAAACGCAAAAAAGCCTTTTGGAACACTTTCCAAAAGGCTTCATCGCTCTCGATGCAGCACTGCATCGTTGTTAATTATATTTTCCCACTAGTTTTCTTAAATGTCAATTCATATTCTTTAGGTATACAATATTCTATAAAATATTTCGCACTGTTAACTGGAAGAGCTATTTTAATTTTGCTTAAAGGTCCCTTTATTAACCTTTTCTCCTTAATCAGAATGTCTTAGCCTTCTCAATAAAACATAAAACAGCAAGGCACTTAAATCAGTAATAGCAATAACTATAGCCATGGAAATATCTATATTCCTATCCCCTATCCCAACCAGCGGAGCAACAATTGCCCCAAAAATAAAAGAAACCAATCCAAGTAAAGCCGAAGCACTACCAGCTAAATGACCGTAATTTTCCAACGCTAAAGCTGAACCAGCAGTGCCTACTACCCCTACGCAAGAAACCACAATAAACAAGGGAATTAAGATAGCAAAAAATCCTGCTTTAATCACAACCATAATTAATAAAGAAGCGCCACCTATAGCAGCTAAAATAAGGCCACTAACAAAAAGTGTTGTTCCACTAATACGACCTGCAAGCCTCCCGGTTAGTTGTCCTGCTAAAATAATTCCAAGACCATTAATAGCAAAAATAAGGCTAAACATTTGCGGAGTAACTCCAAAAATATTTTGCATAACAAAAGGCGAACCTGCAATGTAGGCAAACATTGCTGCTGAAACAAGTCCCTGAGGAAGCGCATACCTCATAAAATTACGGTCCTGAATTAATCCTCGATAAATAACTAAAGTATTTCTGAGGCCAGCCTGGGAACGACGTTCAAAAGGCAGTGTTTCTGGCAAGCTAAAAAAAACTATCAAAAACATAACTAATCCAATCAACCCAAGGATAAAAAACACTCCCCGCCAGGAGGTATAATGCAAAAGTTGAGCTCCAATAACAGGTGCAACTATAGGCCCTAAGCCATTAACCAACATTAAATGAGCTGTAAATCTCATCATTTCTACACCCGAATATAAATCCCTAACTATAGCACGTGCAATAACAATTCCAGCTGCTCCCGTTAACCCCTGAATAAAACGTAAAAAAACCAAAGAAAAAATCGAGGTACTAATAGAACATAACAGCGAAGAAAAAGTATAGAAAATTAAACCAACGATAAGTGGAGTACGCCGTCCTCTAATATCACTTTGAGTACCAGCAAGTAATTGTCCCAAGGCCAGTCCTACCAAGCATGCAGTTAAACTTAACTGGGCAAAGGAGATATTGGTATTTAAGTCCTTAGCTAAAAAAGGCAATGAAGGTAAATACATATCAATAGATAGTGGTGCAAAAGAAGTTAAAGCTCCTAAGACAATTGCCAGCCACAAACGTTGAGCCCTGGATAAAATTAAAGTGGAAGTATTCATATTCTTTACTTTTTTCACCTCAAATCTTACCAGCTTTTTAGAAGGTCTATAATGCCCTAAAATATTCCTTGCCTGTTTTTTAAAACTTACTTCCCCTGATAAAGTAAGACCAATCCGTCTAAATCAATTCCATGATATATACCGGTAGTTGTTCCAAGGATAAAGCCTCCCACCGCTGAAAGCTCATTAACAAAATTTATTACCTTTTTTCTCCCCTCAGGTTCTTTCGCAATTTTTAGATCCTCCCCCGTTAAATGGCCCCAAAGACAAAGACTTTTTCCAACTTCTTTTTTTATGGCTTTTATATCCATCCCCGAATCCCGGTCAAGACAATGTAAACCAGCAAATCCAGCTCTAATAATGTCTTCAAGAACTTGCCGGTAATTTCCGTCAGAATGAAAAAAAGCCACCAAATTTTGCTTTTTTATTTCTTCAACCAGTCTTGTATAGGACGGGAAAAAATACTCCCGCAAAAACTTAGGACTTATATATAATCCCTGTTTAAAAGCTATATCATCGGCTAAAATGACCCCGTTTATGCCTCGACCGGCCAGTTCCCTGATTTTTTCCCGATTTACTTTTTCTATCTTTTCTACTAATTCCAGCACCTGTTGCGGTGATTTTCTAAATAAACCAAAAAAATCGTTTAACCCTAAAAGCCTGAGCCCCCATTCAAAGGGCCCATCAAGAACGGCAAAGATAAATAAAGACGTAGCTGCCCATTTTTCTAAGTCCGGAAATACCAAGTCAGAAGCTTGGGGAACTTCTTTGCCAAACTCTTTTTCTAAAAGAGTAATTGTTACTATATCTAATCCAAGCCATTCTATAAATTCATACTTTTCAGTAAACCCTACTGGTTGTTTGTTTAAAACTTTAGCAACAACCTCATCTTCAATAATCAATTCCCCTTTAACGAACTCTTCCAGCGGTTGTTGCTTTATGGCTTTATATACTCTCTCCCGGGACAAGCTCATTTTTCCCCACCTAAAACTTTAATTTTTTTGCGAATATGGAGGTAAATTCGTTTTTAGCGCTGAGCTCAATATACTGAATTTTTTGGGATAACTCTATCGCCCTTTGATACTCCTCCACCGATAACAGGGCAAACTTAGCTCCAGCACCTGCAGCATTATCGATTCCTTTAATCTTATCCTCTAATGTTGCAGGAATTAAGCCAATCCGGCAGGCACTATGCGGATTAAGATAGTTACCAAAGGCTCCTGCCAGCAAAACTTCGCTAATGTCTTCCACTCTGGCCCCATAGGTTTCTAAAAGTATTTCTATACCAGCGGCGATTGCTCCTTTGGCCAGCTGTAACTCCCGAATGTCTCTTTGGGTAATATATATCCGCTGTCCGGTAGCTTCATTTTCCTCCAGCACAAAAGCTCTTACTCCATCAATTTCCACTACCCTATCTTTATACTTCTGACCTACCTCGTGGGTAATCCGCTCCAGCGGTAATAACCTTCCGGTCTGGTCAACAATCCCCACTTCCAAAAGCCCGGCAACTAAATCTAAAAGCCCCGAACCGCAAATCCCCCGGGGAAAAACTTCCCCGATTACCGTGTATTTGTATTCCTCACCAATAAAAACATGGTCAATAGCCCCTTCTGCCCCCCGCATCCCACACGCAATCTGGGCACCTTCAAAGGCAGGACCAGCAGCCGTCGAGCAGGCAAGAAGCCGCTCTTTGTTTCCTAACACCATTTCCCCATTGGTACCAATATCGATTAAAAGCCGTATTTTATCTCCTCTATCCATCTCCGCTGCTAAAGCTGCAGCAACCGTATCGGCTCCTACAAATCCTGCTATGTTAGGAAGGACAAAAACCTTACCCGCTGGATTAATAGCTATTTTTAAGTCCTTAGCGTCCGCAATTACCGGATCCCTTACCACAGGCACATAGGGAGCTTTTGCTAAATTTTCTGGAGGTATTTTTAAAAACAAATGATGCATGGTTGTATTTCCGGCAATAGTAATGGTATAGATATTTTGAGGGGTATGTCCAGCTTGTTTCGTAGCTTTTGCTATTAAATTATTAATTTCATTAATAATTTCCCGGTGCAATTTTAATAAACCATCAATTTCTTGAGTAGCAAAAGTAATCCTCGAAATAACATCTGCGCCGTATTTGGTTTGAGGGTTTAAAGTGGAAACATGAGCTAACTCCTTTCCCGTATTTAAATCTAAAAGATATCCCACCACAGTTGTAGTGCCAATATCAAATGCCATCCCCAGATGTTTTGCCCTGGTATCTCCCGCCTCCACCGCTAAGATTTCATCTTCTGTTATGACTATAGTAACTTTAAAGCCACTTTGTCGGAGCTTTTCCGGCAGCTCTTGCAGCAAACTAACCTTGGTTTTTAAATCTGCTCTTCCCAGGGCCTCTTTGATGCGGGTCCAATCAGGGCGATTATCTTCTAATGTTGGTTTAGGTAATTCAACGTAAATTTTCCTTACCAAAGGTTTTAACTCAATTTGACGGTTAACCCCTTCGTTTAAAATATGGTGTTTTTGTTCCCGCTGTTGAAGGTCAATTACTAAGTCACTTTCTACCTTTGTTTGACAGGCCAAAACCTCTTCTTCGAAACCGTTATTCTTTAAAATTTTTACCTTGCATTTTTTACATTTCCCCACTCCGCCACAGGGAAAGTCAAACTTTATTCCATTTTCAAAAAAAATATCTTTTAGCGTAGCATTTTCTTCCGCTTGTAGCTCAACATTTTCGGGATAAATTTTAATGGAAAATTTTTTCATATTTTCACCGCCCCAATTTATGCTATTTCGCCAAATCATCTTTATTTACTTGTACCGAAAAATACATGCCCCTAAAAGTAATCCGACCGGACCTTAAAAAGCAAAGGGTCCGGCCGCCTACTTTCCTGCCTAACTTTACTCCTCGAGCACTCCATCCCGGTGGGCTTTTAAATATTTCCGGGCAAATCTATCTTTACCCATTAAAAGTTCAGTTGTTAAGATAGCAGTAATTATTTTCTTATCCAGCGGGTCTAAGATCGCTGCATCCATCCCCCGGCTTATGCAAACCGTTAAAAAGTGACGATTAATTATTTTCCGCTTGGGCAGAGAGTGGGAAACATTACTTAAACCGGATACGGTTTTTAAGCCGTATTTTTCTTTAATTTGGGTTAAGCTTTCAAAAAAAATCACGGCATTATTGGTATCGGTTGCTACCGGCAGTACCAGGGGATCAACATAAACTTTGTCTAAATCATAATTATGCTTTTGCAAGATTTCTACCATCCGGTCTAAAATCCGCATCCTATCTTCTACAGTTTTAGGAATCCCGTTATCATCAATTGTGAGAGCAATTACCGGACAACCAGAATCAATTACTATCGGTAAAATATCCCGGATTCGCGCCGATTCCATATTTATGGAGTTAATCATTGCTTTCCCTTCAGTTAGTTCTAAAGCTTTTTTTACTGCTTCCGGATTGGTGCTATCAATGCAAATTGGAACATCCACTACTTCTTTTATTGCTTTAATAACCCACTCCATGTCGTTAACTTCATCTTCTAAAGCCGTATTGACATCCAGATAATCGGCCCCCGCTTGAACCTGCTTTATTGCTAAATCTTGTATAAAAGCTTTATCTTTATTATGAATGGCTTCTCTAACCTTGGGAATACTGCTGTTTAATTTTTCCCCGATAATTAGCATAGTTTTTCCTCCCCCATTTATTTTTACTTCTCAGTATTAGGGGGCCTTACAGGCCCCCGGAATTAATTTTTCCCAAATACTTCTTCCGCAGCTTTCACACCGTCACTGGCATTTGTAGCATAAAAATCTGCACCGCAATATTCTTTTACCTTTTCATCCATAAATGGACCACCAATGATTACTTTCGTACCTAACCCTGCTGCTTTCACCGCCGCTACCGTTTCTTTCATCGACTCCAGCGCTGCAGTAAGAAGCACACTCATTCCTACCAATGGCGCATTATACTCTTTAATCGCCTCAACAAACTTCTCCTTCGGTACATCTACTCCAAGGTCAATTACATTAAAGCCTGCACCTTTTAAAAGCATAACGACAATATTTTTCCCTAAATCATGTACGTCCCCTTTTACCGTACCAATTACTATATTACCGCGGTGTTCACCAGTATCGCCTGCTAAGTGAGGTTCTAAATCTACCATAACTTCTTTCATGATTTCTCCTGCCATAATTAACTCGCTTAAATAATACTCACCGGTTTCAAATAACTTCCCTACTTCGGTCATCCCTTCTTGAAGCTTTGCTACTATTTCTAATGCTGGCACCCCTGAATCTAAGCGTTTTTTCACCAGCTCCACTACCTTATCTTGATCGAGATCAACTACCGCTTGAGCCAGTTCATCAGATAAAGTTACCATTTTCCTCACCCCTAATTTTTATTTTCTTACCGATGTACCCAGTACCAGATGTATAAGTAAGTAAATACTTCGAGCTTATCCCATTCGTTTTTAATGGTGTTTACATCACCTTTTATTTCTCCCAAATCCTTAAGTTTTTCTTCCCAGGGAATGCAAACTCCCGGGGGTAAGTTTTTGAAAGTATTTTTCACGGAATTGTTCTCGGTCATCACGTAACCCCCCCTTTTTTAATACTTGCCATACAGATGGACCGCTTCAACCATAGCTTCAACATTTCTCGGATCGGCATCCGCCTGGATTACCGCTGCTGCATCAACTATAAAGCCCCCATCAGCCGCGTAGGTATCTATTAAGCGTTTGACATAATCTTTTACTTCATCCGGTTTTCCTATTGCCAGCAACGAATTTGGAACGTTTCCTTTTAAGCAGAAACGACCACCCAAAATTTTCTTTGCTTTATCTATGTCGGTCTGATCCACATGGAAGACAATACTTTTCTCCGGAAGTTCAGCAATCTTCTCTAAATAAGGAGTCCAGTCTCCTTCAGCATAAAAGAGCGTACGCTTCCCTTTAGCCCAAAGTCCTTCGATAACTTTCTTTAAGGTTGGCCAGTAAAACTCGTCCCACTGCTTGGGATTTAAGAAGGGATAGGCTCCCCGGTGAAGTGGTATAAATACGGGAAACTCCGTATCTCCACCTGCAGTAGCCAAACCATAAAAGATGTTATGCTCAACCAGTACTTCCATTGCAGCTTTAACCTTATCGGGTATCCGCCGAATATCCATCATTATTCCCTTTAATCCCCGTAAAGTATCACCTAAGGTGTCAAAGGGTGCTTTTGAAATACCGGTAATTGCAGTGAAAGAACCGTATTCCTTGGCCCACCTCTCGGCTGCTTTAGCAAGCATTCCAAGTTCCAAAGTCCTTGCAATTGCCCCTTTCATTAATGCAATGCTTGCTCGATAAGACCCCGGCTCAGCAAACTCCTTATGAATCCGTGGCAAAAAAGTAGTAACAATCCATTCGGTAGGATTTTCTATAAAGGCATCGTAATCTTCCGGCTGCATGTATTCGCCTTCGATGTATTGAAATTGAGTATTGACATCCAGCTCTCTTCCTGCAAACTTAAGGTATACTGCTCCTACTGCATCGTGCAAACCACCCCACCAAAGCATTGGCGCTCCAAAATGAGCATCAACATCATACCTTTGCAAAAAAGCATCCATCGCTTTAATGTAGTTAATTTCAGGATTGTAATAAAAATCTTGCAAAGTAAAACCTGCATATTTGATAATAAATTCATTGCCAGTTATAACTACTGGAACCCTATCTGGCTTTCCACATTCAAGAGCAGTTAAATATCTTTTTTTCCGTTCTTCATAAAGTTTTAACTTATCAGTGCTCATCCAAAACCCCCCTTAAATTTTTAAAACCTTTAAACCCGCACTAATTGTATAATTTTTTAAAAATTTTCCCAATATTCACCTCCTTATATTATGATATAATAATGTCTATACATGATATGTAAAAAAATTATTTAAAATTTATTCTTTTTACTTCATAATTCCCTCTCAGCAATCTTTTTAATTAACTCTACTGCCTTAACCACATCATTTTCAAAATAGTCCGCCCCGGTATACTCTAAAACTTTTTCATTTACCGGATAACCGCCAATTACAATTTTTACTTTATCTCGCAGTCCAGCCTTTTTAATTAAATCGACCGTTTTCTTTACCGAACCAATACAAAAAGTAAGCAAAACCGATATCCCAACGATCCGGGCTCCGGTTTTTATAATGCTGTCAACAAAAGCTTTTGGTTCTACATCCACCCCCAAGTCAATAACCTCAAAACCCGCCGATTGCAGCATGTAACTGACAATATTTTTTCCCAGATCGTGAATGTCCCCTTCTACGGTTCCCATGATAATTTTGGTCCCCTTACTTTCATTTTTAGGTGGAAAGTAGGGCTTTAAAATTTCCATTACGCCCCGGAGAATTTCTTCGGACATAATTAAATCGGATAGGTAATAAGTTCCGTCATTATATCTTTTTCCTACTATTTCGACACCCCGCCGGCAATCCTCCATAATTTCCAGTGGAGTTACTCCCGCTTTAATCCTTTCCCTGACCAGCATTAAAGTTTTTTCCTCATCAAGCTCTGCTACCGCATTAATTAACTCTTTATCCATTTACAAATACCCCTTCTTCCCTATTCCCCGTATTTCGTCCAGCCAACATAGCTTGTAAATTTAAAACGGTCGCCGCGAAATACCGATTTTCCCCAGCCAACCGGTCTTCTCATACTATCATAAAGAGTCTGTTCAACTACAAAAACCGGAGTATTTAACTTAACTCCAAGGACTTCCGCTTCTTCTTCGGTAACCACGGAAGCATGAAGCACCATTTTACTCACTACCGGAAAGCTTTCTCCATGAGCTGCCACCAGATTGGAAAAATTAGCCAGAGATGGGTCTTTGAGCTCTAATTCCAGGATTGGCTTTTTCTTGGTGTAAACCATGTATTTATTTTCAAAAATTAACGGCTCGTCGTTTGCTGAAATAAGGAGGCGTAAATAAAGGCAGGTAGTATTCAGCGGTATTTCAAGTTTCTTAGCTAAAAGCTCATCTGCCCGAACAATTTTGGTCCCTAAAAGTTTAATCCCGGGTTTCATCCCCCGCTTTTTGATTTCCTCGTGAAAATCCCCCAGCTCAAACACCATATTTTCCAGTTGGGGTTTAGCAACAAATGTGCCCTTCCCTTTCTGTGTGTAAACAAGTCCCGAATTAATAAGCTCGGCAATCGCCCTTCGTACCGTCATCCGGCTAATGCCATAACGGCGCACCAGCTCATTCTCCGGCGGTATCGCATCTCCAGGCTTTAAACGACCTTCAAAGATATCCCTTTCAATTATCCGCGCCAGCTGGTAGTACACTGGTATAACAGAATTTTTATCTATTTGGTTATTATCTCCTGTAAAGTTTATATTCATCGCCCTCAACCTGTATATACATCTTTAGTTTTTTTTATAGTAACATGAAAATTTAAACCCCGTCAACCGGAAATTTGCAAAAAATTTTGATTTATAAAACCAAACATTTCAAAGGTAATTTTTTCTCCTCGTTCAACCACAATAAAATCTTCATCCCAGGGTCCGGTAAAAAGCTTTTTTAAATACGAAAGTGTCCCAGGTACTACCTGGAAGTCAAGACCCACATCTCCTGCAAATCTTTTAACGTTAGCCTCGATTTCGTGTAAGGGATAAGCATTGGTATCCAGTAAAATAACCTTCCGGTAATGAGCTAAAATTGCCTTAAAAATTTTTTGTCCCCGCACTTCCCCATACTTTTCCAAACAGCGCTTATGTTCTTTTACAATGTTACTTTCATGAGCAAGCCAGCCACAGGTAAGAAAGTAGCTGTGGGCTTCCCGGGATATCTCCATCCTTTTTTGCACCGAACCCAAAAGTAGAGAAATGCAGTCGTCAATTTTGGGCAGTACCAGCCTTCCCGTGGTAGCTCTAATGCCATTTAAGGCATTACCGCAATTGCCAAAAACAAGAATAAGGTTTTCAGTGTTTGAAATTCGGTCAATCTGCTCTTGAAGTTTGGTTTTAAGTTTATCGGGATAATTATGGAGTCCCGAATCAATCCAAAGCACCGGATACTTTACCCCTGTATCTTTTAAAGCTTTTTCCACTTCATCCCGCAGGGTTTGGCAGGCAATAATGACATTCATAGGCTTTCTCCTTATTTTTCCTTGGTAATATAATTTAATGCTATTCTTAAAAATTCTTCGATATCCTTTAAATTATTCTGCAAAATATCATAAACCACAGCATCATCAATTTCCCAGTAAACATGAACAAGTTTATTACGAAACTGAGTCATCTTTTTAAGTTTTGTGCTTAAGTTTTCCTCTATTAACCCGATTTTTTGAAGCTTTTCAAATACTTCCGCATAAGTTTCCGGCGGCGTTAAATCATATTTAAACTGCTCAAGAGAAATAATTCTGTTGCCAATATTTATACAGGTTTCAATGGCCATCTGCAGATATCTTTCAACAGCTCCTTTATATATAAAATCTTCTAAATATTCCTTTTTACTCTTCTGGGCCATATCTTTCAAAAGATTTAAATACTTTTTTAGAAACCTTATCTGGGTTAATAATTTTTCATCCAAGATATTCACCCGCTCTTTTGATAAACTCCCGGTTAAATTCATCCCGCAGAGGTTTAATATCTAAGTACTTTAAAACCACATCCGCTTCAAAATCAACTAATTTTTGTTTATCGGAATAATATACAATCTTTTTATCCTTTAAAACCCCGTACTGGATACTGAGAGGAACATCATTCAAAATAACTAAATCAATCTCATCCGTCCCAAGAAATTCAATTAAATCATCTAAAAGTTCGATTTGTATTTCCAACCGCTCAGTCTTAGAAAGATTTCTATCCAGCAGTACTGCCAGATCAATATCGCTTAATGGCCTAATCTCTCCCCGCTTAAACGAGCCAAAAACATAAGCTACTACAATTTTAGAGCCATACCTGGCAAAGATTTTATCAATATCCGGGAAAACTTTATTTACTTTTTCAAAATCAATTTTTTTATACTTAATCATAATTTCACACCCTAGCCCGAGTTTCTGGCTATTTATTATTTTCCTTTTTTATTTTTAACTACCAACTCATATAATGCTTCGTTAAAATTTATGAATTCCCTTCCAACTTTAATTCTATAAAGTGTCATAATACACTTTTTTATTTAAATATTCCTCGATAATTAATAAAAACTTCTCTGCATTTTTTAACTGTTTTTCAGCTTCTTCTTTTGTGGCAATATAAAAATCATCATAATCAGACTTTTCTCTAATTTTATAAGCCGAAGTTATTAATTTATAAACATTTTTATCAAATATTCCAGTGTGAATAAAATTTTGATTAAAATAAGATATAACTCCCGAGTGCTTTTTTGAATCAAATTGTTTTATTGCATTGACAGCCCTAATCCCATGAAATATTGCATAATATGACCTATTAATAGATGCTTTAAATAACTTATTTTCAAAGTTTAACTTTGCAGCCTCTAAGTCTTCTTTTGCTTTTTGAAGCCTATATTTTGAAAGTGTTATTATTTTTTCATCCATATAATGTAACCCCTTCATTTTCTATAGTCCTATAAAAAGGTACAACATCTTTATATTTTTTAAATTTATTATAACTAATATCTATAAGCGATATAACTTTAAGATATCTATATCCATATTCCCCAGCAATATCATTAAGTTTCTCTTCATACTTTTTTAATTCTTCATCATCCATATCCACAATTACCGCAATATCTATATCTGATTCCTTGTCTTGTTCTCCTCTACCGTATGAACCAAAAAGGATTACATCTTTTAATTTTGTCCCATATACTTTTTGCAGCTCCATAACAAGTTCATTTAATAAACTGTCAATCTTCTTGTTTTCGATATAATCATTCATAAACCCCACCACCAAAAATATCCTTTTCCTTATTTTACCTTACTTTAGAAAACCAAGCAATTATATTTATTTCTCATGATACCTTATCTCCAGTTCCACAATTTTAATTAACTTCTCAATCACCTTGGGCGGAAGCTTTCCCTGAAGACTGTATTCCAAAGCATACCGGGGATTTCGAAGCTTATAAAGCTTTTCTTCCAGTTCTTTTATTTTCCGCGGATAATCCATTTCCTCACTGTAACTTTTGGAATATAAAACGGCCGGTTCATAACTCTTATGAGTTTTTCTTTCCTGTAAAAAAGGATTGTAATAAGAATACTCATCCCTTTCATCCAAAAGCCCTGCCTTTTCGTAAACCGTCTCTAACGGCAATTGAAACTTAGCCGCTACTTTTTTTAAAAACTCGACCGAAGTCCCCCGCTCTCCTTTAGCAATTTTGGAGATAAGGCTTGGAGACACCCCAAGCTTTTCGGCAATCTCGTTTTGCGTAAGTCCGGTAACTTCCCGAAGCCACAGAATAAACTTTTCCCCTTTGCTGCCCATAAAATTGCCTCCCAGATCATCGTGTTTTCAACCCTAATATATAAAAATTTTAACTTAATGTCAATTTTTATCTTGACGCTTATTTACTTGGTGTGTTATATTAAAATTGACTTTAAGTCAAGGGAGTGGTGGAAATGTCTTTAACTTTAAATTTTCTCACCGAAAAAGAGTACTTACCTTTAAATCGCGCTACTACTTTTCACTTACTTTTTGAACTAAACGCCCCTCTGGCCAAAGATTACAAGCGCAATACCCCGTTAAACTTAGCCTTTGTTTTAGACAGCAGCGGCTCCATGTCCGGAAGCAAAGTTGAATACGTCAAAGAAGCTGTAATCTTTGCTTTAAAGCAGCTTACCGCCGACGATGCAGCCTCCCTGACTACTTTTAATAGCAACGTCTACACTATATTCCCCGGTACCAGAGTAGTAAACTCCCGGGAACTTATTCAGGAAGTTTCTAAAATCTATGCCACCGGAATGACCAATTTAAGCGGCGGCCTTCTCCAGGGTTACAGCGAACTTGACCGCTTCTTCTCCGACCAGGCTATAAACCGGGTAATCCTCCTAACCGATGGTCTGGCCAATGTAGGTATTACCAACCCCCAGGATCTTATCGCAATCGTCGCAAATAATACCCTAAAAAATAAAACCCTGACCTGCCTTGGAGTAGGAATAGATTTTGACGAAGATCTTTTAATGTCGTTAGTGGACGCCGGTAAAGGCAACTACTATTATATCAACACCCCCAACCGCATCCCGGCTTTTTTTGAACAGGAATTAAACGGACTATCCAAAATCTCTGCCCAAAACATCAAACTTACCTTAAACTTCCCGGAACTTATCGTCCCGGTAAGAATTTACGACATAAAAGCAAAATTTCACAGTAAAACCAGCCTCACCATCGACCTCGACGAACTGTATGCCGGCCAAAGTCAGCGCCTTTTGCTTTCAATCCAGGTGGAAAACGTCTCTGTACCTCAGGAGCTCCCGGTAAATATCGAACTTCAATATTTTGATGCCAACACCCTCGAAACCGTTACCAAAACCTTTACCTTCCCCTTAAAATTCTCGGCCGACCAGTCCCTCTGGGAAAAAATCAACAGGGAAGTTGTCGAGGAAATAGCCTACCGGGAAATCCTTGAAGCCCGGGAAAAAACCATCTTCTACGCCGACCGGGGTGATGTAGAAAGCCTAAAACGCCTCCAGCAAGAATTACAGGCTAAAGAAAAACATTTCGTCTCTTTAAACGCCGAAATCAAAGAAGAATACGTAAAATTTATGAACATGGAAATTCCAAGCTTTATTTTAAATCGAGACGACCCCGGCTTAAGAAAGCAGTCCACCTATGATATCTACAACAAAAAGCGAAGAAAACGCTAAGCTTGACGAAAAATTAAAGCCATCTTCCCCCAAAGGAAGGATGGCTTTTATCATTACAACTTTGTCCCGCACCGATCGCAGTAATTACTCGTTTTACCAACCCTTTTGCCGCAGGCCGGACAGGTCCTAACTTCTTTTTTACCACCAAGATCGCCAATAGTTTCAGTATAAGAAATACCGGTTCCTGGTATGCCTACGGTCCTTCTAATTTTTTTATCCGCACCAAGAGATATCCTGAACCCCGGCACCCCAACGGAAAAGCCCACGCCCCTTTTGGAGAAGTTCACCCGAAAAAGCTTGCCAAGGCTTACAGATTTACGAAAGCGAAAGCCCATGGAACATGCCCCCTTATTTATATTCCACTAAAGGATTCTTAAAGTTCCTCACCCCTCCCCGGGGATTTTCTACATCCCCTTTAAAGCGCGGGATTAAATGAACGTGCAGGTGAAAAACCGTCTGCCCTGCAGTTTCGCCAATGTTTACCCCAACATTGTATCCGTCAGGATGATATTTCTCATCCAGTATCTTTTTTACTTTCTGAAGCAAATCATAAATAGCGGATATTTCTTCTACCGTAGACTGAAAAAAGTCTGGATAATGCCTTTTAGGGATTATTAAAGAATGGCCGGGATTAACCGGGTAAGCATCAAAAATAGCAAAAGCCAGATTATTTTCGGCTATAATTTTTTCTTTTTCTTTCTGGTAAATTTCACAAAAGACACACATGTTCATCCCTCATCCTTTAGTTTACTAAAATATTCTTCTAATTTTTGATCGCACCAGGATAAAATCCAGTCCTTTTCATCCACCGTCAACTTGCGCCAGATATGCGGATTAAATTCAATATACTCCAAATCCTTAGCCTTTCTCATTATCCGCATATCTTCAAATCTTTTAAAGGGATTGGCTAAAATATTTCTTAATACCTCATTTCTTGGCGGATTTTCCTGGCAGTAAATACTGTTTTTCTTTTCAACTACCAATCCTTTCTGCCTTCTATCTTCATAAAATTTAAGAAAATAGTTTACCACATCTTCCAGCAGAACCCGTCCCTGCTCATCGGCATGGGTTAGCATTGCCTTTAAAAGCACAGGTTTATAAGAATAAGACATATCCATTTTTTTAACCATTTCCAGGAATATTTCCTTTAAGTTCTCCTGGGTAATTATTTTCCAGCCGTATTGTCTGGCATAACGATGGACAGTCTCTTTTTCGAAATAGTTAAAAGTTTTTGACCCTACCGGTACCTGAAAGTCCGGTATTATCTTCCCTTCCCGGATGTAACGGGCAATTGTTTCACTCTGAACATCCACCATACGCACAAACTCTAACTGGGATACCATGTTGCTTACTTTATCCTGCCAGTTAAAAAGTTCAACATACTCATAATCGGTAACTTCCACCGGAAAATCCAAGTAAACTGCGGGTTTTTCGCCTACCATCAGCATTTTATCTTCTTGTTTCTTTAAATCCTCCGGCGCAAGGACATACTCTAAGGGACGGTATTTATCAATTTTAAACAAGCGATGTAACGATAACGGCATGTTAAAAAGATTGGCATTATCAATAAAATCAAACACCAAAAGATATTCTTTCCCCGGTGCTTTCCGGGTTCCCCGCCCCAGCTGCTGCAGGTAAATTGTTTTGGACATTGTCGGCCGAGCCATAAACAAAACTTCGGTCCTCGGACTATCCCATCCCTCATTTAAAAGGTCACAGGCACATAACACATCCACACTGCCATATTCATATTCTTTTAAAATATTATTTCTTTCTGTTGAAGACATCTTGCCCGATACCGCTTTAGCATTTACTCCCTTTTCCTGAAGCAATTTCGCTATTTCTTCAGCATGTTTTACTGAAGCACAAAAAATAACTGTTTTTTTGTTTTTTACATAGTTTAAATATGTTTCAACAATGATTTTGTTTCTTTCTGGTATAAAAATTTTACTTTCTAAATCCTGAGAGTTGTACTTTATACCGTTAAACCTTACATCCGAAATATCCACATTGGTTTTCACCCTAATACAGCGAATTGGAACAAGCTCTCCTATCTCCACCGCTGTTTTCAAATCAAGTTTATGGGCCACATTTTTAAACATCTCCAGGATATTTTCCCCGTCCATCCGTTCCGGAGTGGCAGTAAGGCCCAAAGTAAATTTAGGCTTAAAATAGCCAAGAATTTTTCGGTAAGTGTCCGCCGCCGAATGATGAGCTTCATCAATTATTAAATAACCAAAATCTTCGGGATAGAAATATTCAAGGTTCTGGCTAACACTTTGCACACTTCCACAAACTATATAACTATCTTTTTCCCGCTTATCTTCAAGAAAAAGTCCCACCGTTTTTCCTGGCCATAACTCAAGGAATTTGTTTTTAGCCTGATAAACTAATTCTTTTGTATGGGCAAGAAATAACGTCCTTAATCCCAGATTTTTCGCATCGGTAATTGCAGTAACGGTTTTTCCCGTTCCGGTCGCATGGTATAAAAGGGCAATAGTTTCACCTCTTCGGCGCATTTCTTCAAGATTTTTAAGTGCTTCTTGCTGGTGAGTTTTAAGTTCGAATACCTTACCTTTTTGTTTCGGTAAAAATTCCTCAAATTCTCTAAAGTAAGGTAACTCCCCCAGAAAAGTCAAAAGCTCATCTTTAACTTTTTCTCTTTGGTCCTTTAATTGTTTATAGGCCCAGCGATAAACTTTCCAGTTCTGGTAGATAAGGCTATTTTGCTTGGTAAGATCATCAAAATACTTACTTTCATTAATTTTATAGGGGCTATGAAACCTTTCTCCATCAATTTCAATTGCTATTTTTTCAAAACCACATTCCAGGGCAAAATCAATAAATCGGCTTCGTCCGTAAATATCTACCACCGGATACTGGTAAAATAAATATTTTGTTTTCTCAACTCCAAAAACTTCAGAAAAAATTTCAATAAATAAGTCCTCAGCAACACTTTGAAGGTAAAAAGAATCTTTCTTAGCTCCCATAATTTCACCCGCTAAGCTCCTCTGTCCTTCACCCGTCTTTTATATTCATACATTTTTTCATCGTCTTTTTTCAGAATTAAATTAATATCTTTTGCTGCTAAATCCTTATTTTTTTATTTCATTATATATCTTTGGTAATTTTTTGTAAATTTTAAAATACAGATAATTCTCAATTCACTGATTTTTTGTTAAGATTAATCCAGGGAGTGGTGTTATGTCACTTAAAAAACAATTGCCAAGAATATTGTTTATTTTCGCTGTGGTGTTTATTTTTTTTATCCCCTATTTTCTCTGGCACCTGCAGCCTATAAAAACTTTGAATATCTGGGTCGTGGATAAAACCGTACCTACCACTGAATTTCGGGAACACAAAGGGCTTTTCTGGATCTTAAATTTTTTTAAAGTAAGAAATCAGGACGGGCAGGATTACAACTTTAAAACCGATTATTTTGGCTTTTTCCCCAAAGGTGATACTTATGAAATAAAAGAAATAAGTGGCCTCAAACCGGATCTTATCTATCTTGCCGATACTTACGGAGTATATACCGACGATTTAAATAAAGAAAATAAAGAAGGTACCCGGTCAAAGCTTATTTACGGCGGTCTAACCGAAACCGAGCTTTTTAAAATAAAAGCCAATCTGCAAAAAGGGACTACCATTGTTTCAGAATTTAATACGATTGAATACCCTACTTCGGAAAAGGTAAGTCAGGAGCTCCAAAAAATCTTTGGCTTTAAGTGGAGTGGCTGGATTGGTCGGTATTATGTGGATTTAAAAAAAGGTATGGAAGTCCCTACCTGGGTGATAAAAGCTTATGAAAATCAGTACCATCAAGACTGGAATTTTGAAGGCGGCGGCTTTGTGTTTATTTATCAGGATAACACTGTGTTGGTTTTAGAAGATAAAAAAGATTTTACAAGTGATAAACTCCAAATAAAGTTTCGAAAAAACTTTGCCCAAAAGTACGGTGCTAAAGCCAACGTTAACTATTACTACTGGTTTGAAATACTCAGCAGTACTGACTCTACTGTCATCGCCGATTTTAATTTACATCTAACCAGCAAAGGCGCCGAAAAACTTAAAAAATACAATTTACCTGCAACTTTCCCGGCAATTTTAAAAAAGAGTACCGGCGATTATACTGCCTATTATTTTGCCGGAGATTTTGCGGATACCAACAATATTCCGTCTTTTTATAAATACAGCCTTATTCCCTTTTATAACAAACACTTTAAATTCGCTACTGAAGGTAATAATGAAGCCTTTTTCTGGCAGGTTTATTTACCTGTAATGAAGACGATCATTAATGAAACCAAGCATTATGCCGTAACACCGGTAAAACCCGAGTATTTTGAAGACCGCGGAACAAAACTTATAGCTAAAATCGAAGGGCAAAAATTTAAAGTTTATCACAAGGGCAAGTGGCAGGATTTTTATATTAAAGGGGTAAACCTTGGATTAGCCCTTCCCGGAAAATGGTTTACCGAAATGCCGCAGGATGAAGGTACTTACCTGGACTGGTTTACTTTAATATCCGGAATAAACGCCAATACCGTGAGGTTATATACCTTAGCTCCACCTGCTTTTTACCGGGCCTTAAAGTATTTTAACGAAACGCAGCCGGATAAGCCTTTATATCTCATGCAGGAAATCTGGCCAGAAGAAAACCCCCCGGAACAAAACTATCTAAATAAAGAGTATTTTAGTAGCTTTAAAAAGGAAATTGAAAATGTAATAAACGCCATCCACGGAAAAGCCGACATCCCGGAGCGAAAGGGTCGGGCTTATGGTAAGTATGATGCCGATGTGTCATACTGGACCATTGCTTACCTGGTTGGTCGGGAGCTTGAGCCGGAAGAAGTTATCAGTACAAATGAAAAAAATAAAGACTACAAGTTCACCGGAGAGTACCTTTTAAGCCACGGTTCACCTACGGAAAGCTGGCTGGCGGAAAGCTGCGATTATGTCCTAAAATATGAAGATAATAAATATAAAATGCAGCATCCGGTCGCTATCGTGAGCTGGCCAACCTTAGACCCAATAGAGCACGACTCGGAATACAATGTCGCCGGACGCAAAGACTTAGAATACAATGACAAAGTATCCGTAAACATTAATAACTTTGACACAGCTCCCAAAAACAAGGCAGGCTTTTTCGGAGCTTACCATATCTACCCCAACTACCCGGACTTTATGAACAATGAAGAAAAATATATGAAATATTACGATGAACAGGGCCGGTTTATGTACGGTGGATATTTAAAGGAATTCATAGCAGTCCACCGAAAATTCCCGGCGCTGGTAGCAGAGTTTGGCCTTTCTACCGGTATGGGCAATGCCCATACTAACCCCGATGGCTACAATCACGGGGGGCTTGATGAAATAACCCAGGGTAAAGGTATTGTACGGATGATGGAAGCCATTAAACGGGAAGGGTATATTGGTGGAAGTATCTTTGAATGGATTGACGAGTGGGCAAAAAAGACCTGGCTGACCGAACCGTTTATGATACCTTATGAACGCCATGTTCTGTGGCATAACGCCATTGACCCCGAGCAAAATTATGGGATTTTAGCTTTCGAAACGCTAAAACCCGAAACGGGGCTTACTATTTCCGATTCGGGCAATATTAAATCTTTAAACATTACCAATGATGAAACATATCTTTACTTAGATATTGAATTTGCCCAAAAGATAGACTTAGCAAAGGATGAGCTGTTAATCGGTCTCGATACTTATGACCGGAATTTGGGCGAATATAAGTATGAACCGGGCTTAAATCTAACCGCTCCGTCAGGCATGGAGTTTTTACTAAAACTTCAAAAGGGTAAATTAAAAATCCTGGCTCACCCCAGTTACAATATCGGTGATTTTAAGTTTGCCTCCCAGAAAAGCTATAAAGGTGTCTTTACGGAAATCCGGCCGCTTATCAATAAGGAGCGGGTAACTAAAGATGGAAGGCATATAAAACCCATTTACCAGGATGGAAGTACCTTAAACTTTGGGGACTTTACGGACTCCAGTCACGCCTGGTATGTGGAGGGTAACATGCTTTATATCAGGCTTCCCTGGAACAAGCTTAACTTTACCGACCCTTCAAGCAAAAGAGTACTGCACGACCCTGGAAAATATAACATCCTTAGCCGGGATCAATTAAAGACCACCACTACCAATGGGATTGTGGTAACTTTAATTTTAAAAGAGGGAGGAAAAGTAGTAGACCTCTTCCCGGGAGAAAATAACTTTAAGCTTTTAAAATACAGCTACGAAGGTTGGGAAGAACCAAAATATACCGTAAGGCTTAAAAAGAGCTACGAAATAATCAAGGAGTATTTTAAAACGTTAAATTAAAAAATTAAAGGAGAATACCCTCCTAAGGGCATTCTCCTTTTTGGTTTAGTTTTCTTTTACTCCTAACGCATATAAGTAAATGTCTAAACTTTTCTCCACCGCTTTAGCTACAATACTACCCTACCCCAAAAGCCCCAGGGAATTTAAAAAGATTACAATAACCAGGATTGGGGTTACGTATCTTACAATAAGATAGAAGAAATCGATAATCCGCTGGTTGTTTATTAAACCAAAGTTGCCGAGTTCCTGGTATAAATCTTCTTTTTTTACAAAGTAGCCAACAAAAATCGCAATAAATAAGCCCCCCAGAGGTAAAAGGATATTTGAAGATACATAATCAAATAAATCAAAAATGTTTTTACCAAATAATTTAAAGTTGCTTATTACCGGGCTTCCCCCCATTGATAAGGTAGCAAATACCCCAAAAACAAAGATTATTGTGGTTGTTAAAAGCACCGCTTTCTTTCTCTCCATACCTTTTTCTTCGGTAAAATAAGCTACCGGTACTTCTACTAAGGAAATCATCGCCGTAGTGGCTGCGATTGAGGTTAGGATAAAGAATAGAGTTAAAAGAACAGTTCCCAAAGGTAATTTAGTAAAGACCAAAGGAATGGTGATAAATAAAAGTCCCGGTCCGGCTGTCGGCTCCATATTAAAGGTAAATACTACCGGAAAGATAGCCAAACCGGCTAAAAGGGATACCAGGGTGTCGGAAAAGGCCACTTTTACCGCTGTGGCGGGCATGTTGTTTTCCCTGGTAAAGTAACTGCCGTAAGTGATCATCGTGCCCATACCTATGGATAATTTAAAGAAAGCAAGGCCTAAGGCGATGAGAATACTGTCCCGGGTTATTTTAGAAAAATCCACGTTAATTAAAAAGTTTACCCCTTCCCGGGCGCCTTCTAAAGTTAATGCCCGGATGTCAATGATTAAGATTAAAAGAAATAAGACCGGCATCAAGGTTTTGGTAACCCGTTCTATTCCTTTTTTCACACCAAAAATCAAGATTGTGGCTACAACCAAAAGAACAATAAACTGCCAGAGGATCGGATAAAAAGGATGAGAAATTGTTAGGTTAAAAAGTTCTTTTGATTTTTCAACGGTTATATTGTTAAACTCTCCGATAATGCTTTTAAAAACGTAAGAATAAACCCATCCTGCTACGGAGCTGTAAAAAAACATAATTAAAAACGCAGCTCCAACACCCATCAGCCCTATAAATTTAAAGTTGGAATGGTTTAACTTTCTAAAAGCTCCTACAGCGTTACTGCGGGTTTTTCTTCCGATATAAAATTCACTGATCATTATGGGTATGCCCACAAACAAAATGCATAAAAAGTAGATTAAAAGAAAACCGCCGCCACCGTTCATGCCGGTAACGTAGGGAAATCTCCAGATGTTCCCAAGGCCTATGGCAGAACCCAATGTTGCAAAAAAGACCGCAAGGCTAGAAGAAAAGGTTTCCCGTTTTTTTGCTTCCATACTGCTCCTCCTGCTACCATAAATTTAATAAAAAAGAAAACGCCCATTAATATTTGGGCGGTCAAACCGTGCATAATTCTACATAAAACCTTATAATTTGTCAATACAAGGCAGTATCTTTAAGGTAACTTTTGCCCCTCTTATACATTTCCCGGTAAATCTCTTCTGGAATAAATATCCCTCCGGTTGCCCAGGAAATATGGATCGCATTTGTACTACTATTGACTAAAAGCGGCCCTTTTAGCGAGGCTGCTGCCGACGGCTCAACTTTAATGTTTTCGCTGTCTTGTAATAGTGCTAACAACTTAAAAAGTTCCTCATCTTCGATGGTGTAGATCCCGTCAATTAAAATATTGGCTATTTCCGCTACGAGCCTGGAAGGAGACCCCACCGCCAGTCCATCCGCTTCGGTAATGTTATCGAGGCCAAAATCCCTTACATGGATAGCGGAAAATTTCTGGGTAATCAACCCCAAAAGCATGCAGGGTGAATGGGTGGGCTCCACAAAATAACAGTAAACATCGTCTTTAAAGATGGTTTTTAGCCCAAAGGAAATGCCTCCCGGGGCCCCGCCTACACCGCAGGGCAGATAAACATAAAGCGGGTTTTGTTTATTAACTTCAATGCCAAGCTCCGCTAACTGCTCTTTTAGCCGTAAAGCCGCAACAGAATAGCCCAAAAACAAATCCCGGGAGTTTTCATCATCAACAAAATAAGTGTTTTTCTCCGCCGCCGCTTTTTTTCGGCCTTCCTCCACCGCTTTGGAGTAATCCTCCCGGTATTCGATCACATTTACGCCGCGATCTCTTAAGATTTTTTTCTTCCACTCCTTAGCATCATGGGACATGTGGACATCTACCTTAAAGCCTAAAGCTGCGGCCATAATTCCAATAGAAAGCCCCAAATTTCCGGTAGAACCCACCGCTACTTTGTAATTACTGAAAAATTTTTTAAACCGCTCCTCAGAAATTTTGGAGTAATCATCCTCCAGGGTAATGAGTCCATTTTCTAATAAAAGGGTTTCGGCATGCTTTAACACTTCATATATACCGCCCCGGGCTTTGATAGAACCGGCTACTTTTAAGTAGTTGTCGCATTTTAAGAAAAGCCTTCCGTTAACTTTTCCGCCATAAAGCTTTTCAATTTCCTGTTTCATCCGGGGAATTTCTACTAACGGCGATTCGATAATCCCGTCTTCCGTCTCGGGGAAAAGTTTTTTTATAAGAGGGGCAAATCTCTGAAGTCTCTTTTGAGCATCAAGGATATCATCAAAACTAAAATCAATCCTGGCCAAAGCCTTATTGGCCGAAAGTTTATTGGGATTTTGCCAGAATACCGGTTTAAAGTTTTTGATGTCTGTTAACATATCTGCCATTTTTTTCACCTCGAAACTTTCCCATTTTCCTCTATCTTTGGTAAACTTGTGTTTTAACTTGCCTTCTTTTTCCTCCTTTTTATAATCCAAAAAGCTACTTCTGACTCCTCAGGGTTCCCACTACTTATGATACGGCTCCCCCCGGATTATCTTAAACGCCCGGTAAATTTGTTCCAGTAGGATTAAGCGCATCAACTGGTGGGGATAGGTCATCCTG
This sequence comes from Carboxydothermus islandicus, assembly GCF_001950325.1. GTDB lineage: Bacteria > Bacillota > Z-2901 > Carboxydothermales > Carboxydothermaceae > Carboxydothermus > Carboxydothermus islandicus. The sequence goes on along the minus strand of NZ_BDJL01000035.1, from coordinate 31,943 downwards.
CCAAAAGAAAGCTTAAAGTCCGCCCGTTCCAAGACCTCTTGGGAAAGGCCAAGGGAGCCGCCGATGATAAAGGTCATTTTACTTTGGCCCCCAAGCTGTTTTTCGGCAATTAAATCCGCCAACTCTTCCGACGAAAGGTTTTTGCCTTTGAGGTCTAAAGCTATAACAAAAGAAGAAGGGGTGATCTTAGCTAAAATTCGCTCCCCTTCCTTTTTTACTACCTTTTCGGCTTCCGTCGGCGATAGGTTTTCCGGGGCATTTTCATCGTCCACCTCAATTACCGCTAAACGGGCATAAGGGGATAGCCGTTTTAAATACTCGGCTATCCCCTCTTTTAAATATTTTTCTTTGATCCTTCCTACCGCAACAATAGTTATCTCCATTTACACCACCAGAGATATGAGCATGCGGTCGCAAAAGTCACAGGATGCCGGTACCATCCCTTACTCCGCCGGCATTTCGCCAAGTTTAACTTTAAAGGTCATCTCTTTATCGCCCCGCAGTACTTTCACTTTTACTTCGTCACCGACTTTGTGTTTTAAAACGGCATTCCTTAAATCTTCAAACTTCTCGATTTTTACTCCGTCAAATTCGATGATGATATCGTTATCTTTTAAGCCTGCTTTCGCCGATGGTCCGTCTTTTACTACCCGGACTACATATACACCGCTTTTCTGCTTTAAGCCCTTATATTCAGCAAATTCTTCGTCAATAGTTTGTCCTTCAATCCCCATCCAGGGGCGAACGACTTTACCGTTTTTAATGAGCTCCTCCACAATAGGTTTGGCAATATTGCTCGGAATGGCAAAGCCCAAACCTTCGACCCCCGAGAGAGAGATTTTAATGGAGTTTATGCCTATTACCTCACCAGCAGCATTTACTAAGGCTCCGCCGGAGTTTCCGGGGTTTATAGCTGCATCGGTTTGAATTAATTCATACTGCTGGCCGTCCATGTTTAAAGTTCGGTTTTTCGCCGAAATTATACCGGCAGTAACGGTTCTTGCAAAATCAAGGCTTAAAGGGTTTCCAATGGCTACCGCCAGCTCCCCTACTTTTATTTTATCCGAATCCCCCCAGCGGGCAACCGTGAGTTTTTCGCTGCCGGGGTCAATTTTTATTACCGCCAGGTCCGTCCGGGGATCCTTGCCCACTACTTTGGCCGGGAATTGTTTTCCGTTTGCCAGGGTTACCGTTAAATCAGTAGCATTGCGAATTACATGCTCATTGGTAACAATGTAACCTCTGGCATCAATAATAACTCCTGAACCGGTAGCCTGTTCTACATTATTATGTGGTACATCTCCGGCTCGGAAAGTTACTTTGTTGGAAATCCCCACCACCGCCGGTCCTACTTCTTCGGCTACCGTAACTACCGGGCTTTTATCCTCATAAATAACCCTTTTCTCTATAGTCCCGGTAGTTGATGCATTTCCTTTCACCAGGCCTGGTACAAACATTACCACCAAAAGGCCACCGATAATAGCTGAAATTAGGGAAACCAAGACATAGCTCAAAAAGGATGGTTTTTTATCCTGATTGCTGTAATAATAGTACATACCGCACAACCCCGCTTTTTTTATTTTGGTGTATAAATTCGCCTTCAAGCGGGGTATTTCCTGCTTAAATTTGTTAAGGATTTGTGGAGAAGTTTTTAAGATTTTTTGGTTTTTAATTAATGAACCGTTATGTAAATGGCATTATGCACTTCCCGGATTCCTTCAATTTTAGCCGCCACTTCTTCGGCCCGGTGACGTTGGTCTGGGGTACCAACTTTACCGTGTAAAAACGCAATTCCATCTACCACTACTGCCCGGACCATGGCAAGACCGGCTTTACCGAGAGCTTCTCTTAACTCGTTGGTTAGCTTTTTATCGCCTTCATCTTCTCCGTGGCGAAACTCTAACTCTTTTTCCACCCGTTTTACACCTTTGACTCCTAAGGCAATCAGCTCCGCCTGGAGAGCCTGTTCGGGAGTGTCCACCACTCCCTTTAACGTTACCTCGCCGTTTACCACTTCTACGACTATATCCCGGCGGTTAACGTGCAGGGAATTATTGAGCTGCCGCGAGATTTCATTGGCAAGTTTGCTGTCATCTACCTCCATTTCCGGCAATACTTCTACCTGACTTCGTACTTCCACAACTCCCCGGGTCCTTTCCGCTACCTGCCGGGCCCAGAATTCTTTAATTGCAGCATCTACTCTGCCCTGTAAAGTGACTATGCCATTAGAAACTTTAGCTCCTATCTCCCCCTCAATCCGCGGGTCATTGGCAAGCTTATCGTTTAATTCTTCTTCTATTTCCCGGTCGCTAAAGTTGCCGTTATCCAGCGCTACAGTGAGCTCGTTTTCTACCCTTTTGACCCCGGGAATGCGGTGGATAATTTCTTCCGCCGCTTTTTTCTCAGAAAGCACATCCACCGTCCCGTGAAGCTTGACCACCCCGTCTTTCACATCGATATTCATGCCAACGGCGCTTTCTTTTAATTTAATTAAAAGCGCTTCTTCACTCCGTTCCCGAAGTCCCCGGTCAAAATCCACATCCCGCATAATCTCGGCCTCCTTTCATTTTTTTTAGCGTTTGCCAAAAAGGCCGATTTTATAAAAAAGTATAAAAAAAGGGACAGTCCCTAAAATTATACTTTAAGTATAAAAAGAGGGACTGTCCCGAAATTACTACTTTACTGTAAGCATTTCAGCCGTTACAGTAAAGGGTTGTTCGAAAGTAGTTTTCATTCCCATTTCATCTACAGCTTCAATTTTAATGTGATAAGTACCGGGCTGAATATCCATTATCATTGCCGGAGCCATAGAGTAATCTTTCAGGTCCCAGTAAGTCATAACATCTCCTGGTTCAAATACTTTTTGCTGGATTAGACCAGCTACAAAATTATTGTTGTGATCGTAAACATTTACCGTTACGGTAGCTTTTTTGTGGAGCATAAACCCTATATGAACGCCCTTACCGCTTTCATAATTTGCATGGTAATCGGTTATCATCTCGGTCATCTTAAGCATTTCTTCTGTTACGGTAAACGGTTGCATTAATACAGTCTTTCTACCATTATCCTCTACTATTTCAATTTTTACATGATAGGTTCCCGGCATAATGTCCATTACCATTTGAGGCGCCATGGAATAATCCTTAAGATCCCAGTAGGTCATTACTTCACCGGGATTAAAGCTCTTTTTGTTCAGTAAGGTCGCTATAAGCTTGTTATCATGATCATAAACGCTTATAGATACCGTAGCCTTTTTATTGATAACAAAACCTATATGCACTCCTTTACCCGCTTCATAAACAGCGTGGTAGGCAGAAACCTTTAAGTTAATATCGTTTACGGTAACGTTTAAACTACTTAATAAAACTTTCTTTTTACCGTAAATATAATAAGCTCTAAGAATATAATTTCCTGGAGAAGTTCCTTGCCAAATATAGGTGTATGTTCCGGCTTTTTTGACCTTACCTTTTGCAAGTTGCTTTATTAATTTTCCTTGGGGATTATACAGCTCAATGGTAAACGAACCAGCTTTGCTCATTTTATACTGAAATTTTACTTTACTTCCTTTGGTTATAACGTACTTTGCTTTAAAGGTAGTAGTTTGCCCTGCATGTGCTAAAACCGGAAATGCGTTCATGAGTAATAGTAGACCACTTAATATTAATGCAATAAACCTTTTTTTCATTTTTTTCCTCCTCTTCTATTAGGTCTTGTAATAATAAGCAAAATATGAGGTGCGGCACACATTTTTTACACAAGCGCTAAGATAGCAGAGGTCAACAGCTCAGGAGTACATCCCAGACTGTTCCTGTTAAGCTCTTATCGCGAGGCGAGTTTGTTATGTGCCGCACCTGTTTAAAGGGGCGACCCTATTTTAGGTCATTAATACATTATCGTCAGTCTTTACGCTGCAGTAATTTGGAAGGTAGCAGTGTTGCTATTGCCGCTGGCATCTACTGCAGTAACTTTAATTGTATAGGTACCTGCCTGCAGGTTCATGATCATGGTTGGATACATGGAGTAATCCTTACCATCCCAGGTTGCGGTTACTGTTCCTGCGCTCTTGTCAGCGTTATTTAATGGAGTAGCTATAACCTGATTTGAGCTGTTTAACACTTGAACTGTTACTTTTGCGTTTTCTGAGATTTCAAAGCTGATCGTCACATTTGCACCTGTCAAAGGTATAGTAGAAGGCGTTACCGTAAGCCCGGTAATTTGAGGTGCTGTGGTATCGGCAGTATTGTTAACACTTCCTACGGAAAACTGTGCCGAAACAGTTTCGCCGGTCTTCCCGGAAATCATATCCGCAGGGGTGATTTGGATCACGTAGTTCCCAGCAGCTACTTTATTGCCGCTGTCATCGGTTCCGGTCCAGGTTATTTTATTTACTCCCGCATTTAAATGGATCCCGTTGAGCAGGGTTTTAACTTTATTTCCGGCACTGTTATAAATTGCAGCCGTTACTACTGCCATTTGATTTAAGTTAAAAGATATTTCCAGCGTTTGTCCATTTTCAAAATTTACAGCAGTAGGATTAATTGTTAGTCCATCTATCCTGGGGAGCTGGGTTGAAGAATTTTGCTGGGAATTTCTCATTTGCATTGCTATTTGTTTCATCATGCTTTGTAAAGTGCTGGCACTTCCCGCCGGAGCCTTTTTGCTCATAGCCTTGGTCATCGTCATAGCCATTTTTTTGGCTTGACTTGCAGTTTGGTTAGTACCGGTTTGACTGGTACTGGTAGAAGAATGGTCATGGGTGCTTGAGGATGTGCCCGATGAAGTTGAACCGGAAGAGCTGCTGGTGCTGTTCGAGCTACTGCTGGACGAATGATCATGACTTGAACTTGAAGAAGAAGTTTGGGTTGTAGAAGTCTGACTTCCCTGACTTCCACCCTTCATCATCCCTTTACCCATCGCAAAGGCAGGATAGGTAAATAAGATAGTTGATATCGTAAAGACCGCCAAAAACTTGGTAAACTTACCCATACATACAACACCCCCACGTTATTTTTTCTTAATTAAAATTGATAGGGTCGCCCCTTTTAAACCGGATTGGTCAATGGGTGTAACTTTCAAAGTATATTCACCCGCTGGCAGTTCTTTACCGCTTACATTACCGGTACCGTCCCAGATAAAGTAGTTTAAACCTTTACTTAGTACCGAAGGAGTTGTGTAACGGTGAACAACTGTACCCTGGTCATTTAATACTAAAAACTCGACTTTTGCCGCCTGATTTAAGTTGAAATAAAGAATCAGCGGTTCCTCGGCGGTAAATTCCTGGGGTGATAAAGTATAGTCCAGTATTACCGGAGGTTTTGCAGGTCCGTAAAGTTTAAGTGAATATTTTTTTATCTCTTTTTTTCCCGAAGCCTCAGCAATTATTTGGATACCATAGGTTCCAGGGGCTACTTTAACCCCTTTACTGTTCGTTTTTGCCCAGTAAACAACAACCTTCCCCGCCGGTACAGTCTTTTTATTGGTTAATACTCTAATTATTTTATTTCCAGATAAAATGTTAATGGTAATTTTTGCCTTCTTTGTCAAGTTAAACTGAAATTCAACTTTACTTTGGTCAAAACTTACCCCTTTATTCACCTTAAAATCTTTTATTAAAGGTACGGTTGCGGCAAAGGCAATATTGCTGGTAAAAATTAGAAGCACCAGCAAATAAATTAGAAAATTAAACTTCCTATTGATAATTTCACCTCCTTTCAACTACACTTTATAGTAGTTAGAAGACAGTTTCAAGGGCTTTTTCAGTTCTGTAAAACTACTTTCACATTTTTGTAACATTTATATTACGCTATGTAGTTATAATTAAAAATGACATTATAAAACGGAGGGTGTTTGCAGTGATTAAAAGCAAAAAAATAGTCCTTGCTTTTGCATCGCTAATTTTGGTAGTTATTTCCTTTTTTTCTTATAACCTGGCAACTTCCACAACTCAAGAACCAATAATTATTAAAACTTCGGTTCCCCTGCAAAACAGCGAAGTTCCAATCGTTTCCCCGGTAAGCGGAACCGTAAAAAAAATTGTTTACCCCGAGCGAACTGCATTACGGGCGGGTGAAGTAATAATAGAAATTGAAAATCTCGATTTAATTAGCAAAGTGTATAAAGCTCAAGCCGCTTTAGCCGTAGCCCAAGCCGAACTGGCTAAAGCCCGGATGGGTCCAAACAATTATGAGAAAGAAATTGCCAAAAATGAATTAACTTTAGAAAAGTACCGGCTGGAGAAGTTAAAGAATTCAGTCTCTTTGGTAAAAAGTCTTGTTGAGGAGTATAAGAACAATGAAAAAGAATTCTTAAAGGATTTATCGCAAACCACCAATCGTTTAAAAATCCTTATTGACAATTTTCAGAAAACCGTAACCCCTCCGGATAACCAGAATGTTAATTCAAACCCGGATAATAACAACCGGGGTATTGGAGATAATGCCCAGCAAAGCGGTAGTGAAGGCTCCGGAATGATGCAACACCACGCAGCACAAAGCGAATATTTAGTTAAGATTTATAACTTACTTACCGGAATTGAAGAAAGTATTCTTCTTAATGACAAAAATCAAACTTTAAAAACTTCCCTTGATTTTAAAAAGCAAATGAACGAATTAAAACGTAATCTTGAAGAATTGCAAAAAGAAGTTAAAATTGCTGAAATACAAGTTAAACTTAAAGAGCTACAGTACCTTAATTTATTATCTAAACCGGATAAAGAAGAAGTAAATTTAAAGCACGCCCTTGTAGAAAAAGCTAAAGTGGAATTGGAAATTGCTAAAGCAAACCTTAATGCAGGTTATGTAAAAGCACCGGCTACCGGAACCTTAAAGAAAATCAACGTGGCTGAAGGGGAATTTATTACTGAAGGCAAGCTTCTTGGGATTTTAGAAAAGCCATATGAGTTTTATTTTGACCTTACCGTACCGGTAGACAAAATTGATTCTATCCAGCGGGGAGATAAAGTAATGTTCCGCATTGAAGGACATAATGATAGTGACTTTGCCGGTACCGTTTTAAGTATTGATACCGATTTTTCCGCTCAAGGCCTATTATTTAAAAGCTTAAAAGGTTTTTATCGAGTAAGAATCAGCGGCGAAGATACAACAGGTTTACTAAAAACCGGTATTAAAGTTACCGAGGTTATCTTTAATCCTAAAAGTTAGAGGTTGGCAGCGGTGAAAAAAGTTTATTTACGGTTAAGTTACTATTTTGTGATATTGTTTTTAAACTTATTGGGAGCTTGGTTTGTAGGTAAATACTTCTTACTTTATAAAAAAACATATCTTTTAACCATAACGGGTTATCTCGGGGTTTTCTTCATCTTAATTAGCTTTCTATATTCCTTACGCAAACGAGGGATAATAAAATTTGGAAAAGTACCATCCTGGCTTTTGTATCATGAAATAACCTGTTACGTTGGTACCCTGTTAATTTTTTTGCACGCCGGAGGACGGTTTTTTTCGATTTATCCAAATATTGCCCTTATTTTAATGGGTATTGTACTGTTCAGTGGTTTTTGCGGTCGTTATTTTTATGGAGAATTAAAAAAAGCACTAAATAAAAAAGAAAATCTTTTATTAAAAATTTTTAAGAAATGGTATGATATTCATATAAAACTAAGCTATGTAGTTTTGTTTTTAAGCCTTGTCCATATTGGGTTGGCAATATATTTTGGGGGGATTATCTAATGCGTCTGGGGATAAAAACCTGGGGAGTTGTGGGGCTTACATTATCAATTCTTTTATTATTGCTATTCTTTTATGGCCCGGGCAGTATTAAAGCTCGCTTGGCTTCTCCTGGTCCTCTTTCCAAAGCTCATTTTGTCCTGAATAAAAAACAAAACAATTGCAGCGCCTGCCACAAGCCCTTTCAAATTAATGTCGTAAAAAGCTGTATTAACTGTCATGATACTAAGTATTTTAAAGACAAAGGGACAAAAACCAGTTCCCTCTTCCACCTGCAGGTAAATTTAAAAAGAACCAACTGTCTTATTTGCCATCAGGAACATAAAGGAAGCCAAGTTACCAAAAAAACTGCAATTAGTCCCCACCATTTATTTACAAAAGAAGAGTTAAAAAACTGCTCCCAATGCCATAAAACCGAGGAAAACTATCACCTAAAAGAAAAAAAAGAGTACTTTGGTAAAGACTGCAGCAGTTGCCATACCCTTTCCTCCTGGAAAGAAGTTACCTTCAACCATGACCGTTTAACCTTTACAGCTTTAGTAAACTGTTTAAATTGCCATGATATAAAAAATGTTAAACACGGTATTTTACCCGGTACCCAAAACGGCTGTCTTTACTGTCATACCACTACCACCTGGAAACCTCAAGGAGATGTTAAGATAATCGTCCGTTACGACCAGAAAGCCTGTACTATCTGTCACTCCCAAACGGTAAATAGTAAGCACGCAAAAGATTATGGAACTAACTGCAATCGTTGCCATAGCCAGCTCCACTGGAAAGTTTTAAACTATCAACACACTAAAGCAGACTTAAAAAACTGTTCCGTTTGTCATAAAAAGCCGGAAACCACTCTTCACCAACCTATTACAATAGATTGTAAAAACTGTCACAATCCGAAAAGCTGGTACCAAACAACCTTTAAGCACGAATTACTGAGCAAAGAGGTTTTGCAGAAAAACTGTTCGACCTGTCATTATGACAAAAGTGTTATTCACCGTCAAAATTATGGACAGGATTGCGCTAAATGTCATAACACTTCTTCCTGGGGCAAACAATTATTTAACCATACAAAGTATACGCAGAACTGCCAAAAATGCCATCAGGCTCCCCCAAGTCGCAGTCATAATGACGTTAAATTAGAATGTCAACAATGCCATACATCTTCTGGTAAAAGCTGGTACCAGGTAAAGTTTAAACATGCGCTCTTAACGAATAAAAATTATAAAAACGAATGTTATAACTGCCACATGGCATCTTTTATCAATCATCGTTTGGATTATTTAAGGAAAATTAATTGTGCAGAGTGTCATAAAGAAACCGATTGGAAAAAAACAAACTTTAGCCATCAAACAACCAAGAAAAAATGCGTTGAATGCCATTATCCTCCAGATTTCTCGTATCATAAAAATCTAAGCAACCGGTGTGAACTTTGCCATAATACAGTGTCATGGAAACCAGCCCTTTTTGACCATATACAATTTATGCCTCTTCCACCAGGTGCTGGTACCAAATGTACCAATTGCCATGTTCCTTAAAGGAGGTAGTTTAAATGGAAAAAAATATTAAGTTTTACTACTGGATTTTGGGTATAGTAGTAAGCGCCTTAGTTATCTTGACTTTGATTAATCCTTTTACAAACAAAGTTGATATTTCCTTTAAAAAAACAAAGGAACTTGAAACAGTAATAATGAAAAGCTCCCGTTACCAAGCAATCCAGCAATACCAGCAAAATCAAGCCCTGAAAAAACCCGTTCCTAACACTAAACCAGTTTTAGCCAGTGATGGTGAAAAGCCTGGTAAAAATAAAAAGGACAAAAAAATAGACTCTAATCCAATTGATTCAACTAATGTTTCTAACCATAGTTCAATAACTACTACAATTTTAGGAGATGATACACCCGTAGAAAACACCATTATTCTGGGTGACACCCAAGCCCAGTAACAAAAAAGGCAAGTCTTAGCATTAAGACTTGCCTTCATTTTTTCTGCAAAAGATACAATTTATAAATTTCATTTTTCTTAAAGCCAAGTTCGCGGCCAAGTAAAACTGCCTCTTTCTGGGATAAACCTTTTTCTATGCATTCCCGCACAAATTCCTCCACGTTTTTTTCTTCCGGAGGTGCACCTTCTACCACCAAGACAAACTCTCCCTTTGGTTCATTTTTTCTAAAATGAGAGAAAACCTCGGCGATGCTTCCCCGGATATACTCTTCATGGATTTTGGTAAGCTCCCGGGCTGCCACCATTTGGCGCTTTTCTCCAAAATGCCTGGCTAAATCTTCCAAAGTTTTAAGAAGCCGGTGGGGAGCTTCGTAAAAAACCAGGGTCCTTTTTTCCCGGGAAAGTTCCCGTAACCATTTCTCCCGCTCCCCGGCTTTTCGGGGTAAAAATCCTTCAAAGCAGAAGCGGGAAGTGCTAAGGCCGCTGGCCGCCAGAGCCACAATTAAAGCCGAAGCTCCCGGCAGAGCTTCGACTTTATATCCCTCCTTTAAAGCTTCCCGAACAATATCCTCCCCCGGGTCGGATATCCCAGGAGTTCCGGCATCGGTTACCAGAGCTACTTTTTTCCCCTGGGCTAAAAGTTCAAGGATTTTTTCCCCCGCTTCCCGGCGGTTGTGTTCGTGGTATGATAGAAGGGGTTTTTTTATTTCATAATGGTTTAAGAGCTTTAAAGTATGCCGGGTGTCTTCGGCGGCTATGATATCTACTTCTTTTAAGGTATCTAATGCCCTTAAGGTAATATCTTTTAAGTTGCCAAGGGGTGTTGGTACCAAATATAAGGTTCCCATTATTCTTCCCCCTCAAATATCCGGCGCACCTGTTCGGAATATTGACCGTCTTTTTCATAAACCCACAGAGGAGCTAAAAACTCTAATTTGCGCCGGCTCCCCTTAACCGCTTTTATTAAAACAAGGTTTACATTCTCTCCGGGCTTGGGCTGCACCGGCAGTAACACTTCGGGATTTAGTTTATACCGGGTAAAATGGGTAAAGATTTCCGGAAGCCTTTCGGGTAGATGCACTAAATAAAAACTCCCCCGGGGCTTTAAAAGTTTAGTCGCTGTTGCCACCACGTCTTCTAAGGTAGTTAAAAGCTCATGCCGGGCTATCGCTACTTCCGGCACGGGATTTAAGCGCCCCTCTCCCTTTTTGCGATAAGGTGGATTGGCGGTTACCACATCAAAACCCTTCCCGAGGATAGCGGGTGCATCTTTTAAATCCCCCAGGATTATTTCGATTTTTTCTTCAAGCTTGTTTAAAGCTACAGATTTTACCGCCAACCGGTACAGCTTTTCCTGGATTTCAATGCCGTATATTTTCCCGATTTCCCGGTTTCTTCCATACAAAAGCAGGGGAACAACCCCGTTGCCCGTTCCCAGGTCCACTATCCGGTCGTTGGGAGCAGTTTTGGCAAACCAGGCCAGGAGGACACTATCAATCGCAAAACAAAAAAGCGCCGGATTCTGGTAAATCTTCAGCCCGGCTCTTTTTAAATCGTCCACCCGATCAGGGGGCAGTTTTTCTAATTTCCTCGTCAATTCCTTCCCCTCGCTCGTTGTTTCTTCCTTTGATAAAAGTTATACACCAGAGGCAGTCTTCATCGTCCCGGGCTTCGCCAAAATGCGCATGGCAAACATGAAACCCCTCCTGGTAAAGGCGGGCTAAGTTTTGAAATCCGGGCCCGGGCTTTTTTTCTTTTTTGGCTTCTTCCTGCAGTGGCTTGTAAAACTTGATAACCTCCTGGCGTAGCTTTTGATTCTCCTCTTCAAGCTGGGAAACATAGGCTTTAATTTCTAAATATTCTTCTAAAAGCTTTTTTATATTTTCCTCAAACTGGTTAAGAAGGGTCGAAAGATTGTTCAAATACCTCACCCTCCTCTACTTCCTCTTTAGCCACTACCTCTTCCGCCGGGAACTCCTTGACATGCTTTTGTTCCTTTAACTCCACATACACGGTTTTCCTGAAGATATTTACGCCGGTAACCTTACCTTCTCCCATGGGAGTAAGCACCGTTTCGCCAACTTCCGGATAATCGTCTTTGACCTGCTCGTAAGTATCGCTTTCAAATTTGAGGCAGCACATCAGGCGACCGCAAATACCGGAAATCTTGGTGGGGTTTAAAGTGAGGTTTTGCTCTTTGGCCATTTTAATTGAAACCGGCGCAAATTCCGAAAGCCAGGAAGCACAGCAAAGTTCCCGCCCGCAACAACCGAGGCCGCCGATCATTTTCGCTTCATCCCTAACACCAATTTGCCGAAGCTCAATCCTGGTTTTAAACACCGCTGCTAAATCCCGGACCAGTTCCCTGAAGTCAATCCGTCCGTCAGCGGTAAAGTAAAAAATTACTTTATTGCGGTCAAAGGTATACTCTACTCCTACAAGTTTCATGGGAAGTCCGTGCTGGGCAATTTTCTCCAGGCAAATAGCAAAGGCTTTCTTTTCCCTTTTTTTATTTTCCCGCACAATTTCTAAGTCCTCCGGGGTAGCTTTGCGAATTACCGGTTTTAGCGGTAAAACCAATTCCTCTTCAGGAACTTCTTTGGGTGGAATCATTACTTCGCCGTATTCTACCCCCCGGATGGTTTCAACTATAGCACCATCACCGTATTGAAAATCTATGTCTAACGGGTCAAAATAATAAATCTTCCCCGCTTTTTTAAAGCGAATCCCAACTACTTTTGGCATATTACTCCTCCAAATTTATAATTGTTTTTATTATAAATTATTTTTTCAAAGTTTACTACTTGTGAAAGCTAAAGCTAAGATAAAGGTTTTCTAACACAAGCCTGGGATTTAAATTTAAACGGGCTTTGGCCAAAAACTCTTCCAAACGATTAAGTAAACGGTAAATTTCCTCTTCACCTAAACGGTTTAACTCCCGTGCTTTATCGAAAAGATCCGGATAAAACAATTTATCCGAGCCCTTATCAACAATCAGCGCATCCCGGAGAATTAATTCTCCTGCCAGCAAAAGATTATTTAGCTCTTCCCGGGTAATCTTTTCCGTCTTCTTATAAAACTCCTCCCAGGACAAAGTTAAAAGCTCATAAAACTTTTCCGCATCCCCTTTATACTGGCCTGTAAAATCTTCGGCGGAAACCTTAACTTTTTGGCAGCGGGAATGAATAGTCGGAAGCACCTTTTCCGGCATGGTAGCAATTAAAAGGTAAGTAACCCCTGCCGGCGGTTCCTCCAGCGTTTTTAAAAAAGCATTGGCGGCATCAAGGGTCATTTTATCTACTTCTTCTAAAACTACTACCTTGCGGCTGCCCTTTTGGGGAGTAAGGTAAACTTTGGGGATCAACACTTCATTGACCTGCCAGATTTTAAAGGAGCTCCCATCGGGTGCAAGCCAGAGAAAATCCGGATGAGTTCCCGCCTCAAAAAGGTTTGCTGCCTCCACGGGGTCATTGGCCGATTTTATTAAGATTTCCCGGGCGGTCCTTCGGGCAAAATCCACTACCGCCTCAAGCACCGGTGAAGTTATTAAATACGCATGACTGAGCTTATCCTGATTTAAAGCTTCTATAATTAGGTTATCCATTTAGCCCCTCCAAAAAGCCTTTGATTTCCAAAAAAATTTCCTCGGGATTTTTCCGGCCATCCACCACCCGAAACCGCTGATCTTTGGCCAGTTGTAAAAAGCCTTCCCTTACCCTTTGGTGAAATTCCACAGTTTCCCGCTCCAAGCGGTCGTATTCCCCCCGGCTTTTAACCCGGGACAATCCTACTGCCGGAGGAAGGTCAATTAAGATTGTTAAATCAGGAATTAAACCTTTGGTAGCAAAAGCTATGAAACTTTTTAGAAGGTTCAGGTCAAATCCCCGGCCATAACCCTGATAAGCCAACGTGGAATCAAAATACCGGTCGGAAATCACCCATACCCCTTTATCCAAATGGGGAATTATCTTTTCCCCCACGTGCTGGGCCCGGTCAGCAAGGTATAAAAGAATTTCTGCCTCCGGTACCACCGGGTAGGTGGGGTTTAATAAAAGCTCCCGGATTTTTCTCCCCAAAGCAGTACCCCCGGGCTCCCGGGTGATAATGTGGGGGATATTTTTTTCTGTAAGATACCTGGCAATATATTGGATCTGGGTGGTTTTCCCCGACCCTTCCACCCCTTCAATGGTTATAAATTTACCGCGCATTACCTTACCACCTTTATCCTGCCATCATATATCCCGGTTACCTTTACTCCCAATTGTAAATGATACTGTAAATACTCCACTGCTTCTTTGGTAATTTCTTCCCCCGGATAAAGAACCGGTGCTCCCGGGGGATAGATCGTAACCCCATCCCGGGCAGTATAACCCACAGAAGCTTTTAAATCCACAAGCTTTTCTCGGGCATAATACACTTCCCGCGGGGTTAATTTTATTTCCGGCTGAAAACTAAAAGGATTTTTCGGGATAATGATTTTTTTCTCTTTCCCTTTTATTGTTTCAATAATGTTTATAAGCTTTTTGACATCTTTTTCGGTATTACCCGGGGAAAACATAAAAAGCACATAACCCGGGCCGTAAGCCTCCGGGTAAATTCCCTTTTTCCTTAGTTTCCCGGCAATTTTTTCTCCGGAAACACCCAAATCCGCCGCTTTTATGGTAACTTTTAAAGGATCCGCCGGGTATTTATCCTGAAAAAACCCGATTCCCCGTTTTTTCAAGTACTCCTTAAAATGGTCCGAAAACTCCTTGGCTTTTTGAAAGGCACGACCACCAACCTTTAATAGCATGTCAACCCCACCCTCGGCCGCAGCCATCAAAGGGTACGAAGGGCTGGTGGTTTGGACTAAGTTTAGCGCCCGTTTCACTTCTACCCCTTTATCCCGAAAAACCACCGCCGCCAGAGGGTTGGGAAAGGGCCCGGTTTTATGCAGGCTTACCGCAAATCCAGCAATGTTTTTAAAAAAATCCGGTCGCCACAGAGGGATTAAACCCCCGTGGGCCGCATCCAAAAGAAGCTTATCGGTTTTAAGCTCCGTTAAATCCCGGATTAACCCCTGGTAGTCGGGGTTAGTCAGAAAATAACTTTTGTTGTGAGCTTCAGGAGTTTTATTTACCGGAAGTCCGTACTCCTCATCCCAAAGAGGATAGATAAATTCCGGAATTAAATCCCCTAAAACCATTCCGTGATACAGAGATACGTGAGACATCCGGTCAACCGCTATTTTTTCACCCGGCCAAAAAAACGAAAGCATTAAGGCTATTACTGCAGCAGTAGAACCGTTAACCGAAAGATGAGCCCGGGGTAAACCAAAGTAGCGGGAAAGTTTCTCCTCTAATTTAAGTATGGCCTCTTCCGGCGCATAAAGGTTATCGAGCCCCGGAAGCTCGGTTAGATCTGCTTTGAAATATTTCTCCCCTAAAAGATTTTTTACTTTTTTCGGTATAAACCGGCCATTTTTATGACCGGGCATGTGGAAGGAGATAGGTTTTTTTCGGATATGTTTTTGGATTTTATCTATTAAACCCGACATAACTTCTCCTTAAGATTTAACCTTTTACAATAATTTTACCATAACTGCCTTTGTTTTAAGAAAAAGTTTCGAAACCTTTTGACGATAAACGGATAGGCAGGATTAACCGGCCGGATACTGGTTAGCTCCTTTTCGCATTCCCGGCATAAAAAACGGCCTAAAAGCCAAATACCCTTTTTCCTAAACGAGTTACAAAAAGTACAGTACATAAAATTCACCCCTATGGTATTGTTACCAAAGACGCACAAAATAAAAAGTTACCTTGGCATTAGCAATTTCATATTTTATTAAGAGAACTGGAAAGAGGTGACAAAAATGGCAGGTAAGAATAAAGTGGGAAAAGTTTTAAAAGAAAAACTTTCTACCCTAAAGATAGGAGAAACGGTTAAGGTTGCGGTAATTTTCGAAGCGCCTTTTTACCGGAGCCTTGAGCGGGAAGAAGTAATTTCAACATTGGAAAAACATCTTGAGGAAAAGGTTAAAAAACTTTTAGGAGTTCGAGCTGATAAGGCAAAAAGTTTCTGGCTTTTACCGGGGTTTATTGCCGAGCTTGATGCGGATACTATTCAAAAGCTTTTAGAAAATCCCGAAGTAAGAAGCATTGATTTAGCGGAGCAAAGAATGAAAATCCCCGTTACCCGTCGAAAAATCTACCACCCTCCCCGGGCTCCTTTTAAGGAAAGCCTCTGGCAATATAAACCGGTAAATGCCTATGCCCTTTGGGATAAGGGATTGTTTGGAAATGGAATAGTGGTAGGCCATTTGGATACCGGAATAAATCCCAGGCATCCCAATCTCTTGGGGAAAATCGTAGGCTGGGCAAAGGTGAAGCAAGACGGTAAGGTGATTCCGGGTAAACCAAGCGAAGCTTTTGATGATAATGGTCACGGTACTTTTACCGGAGGTTTAATTGTTGCCGGTACAAAAGATAACCCCCTGGGAATTGCCCCCGCAGCAAAACTTTTTTCGGTAAAAGTTCTAGACCGTGATGGTTCCGGTAGCTTAGAGCAAGTAATCGCCGGCCTTCAGTATATAGCTTTACAAAAAAATATTAGCATAGTTAATATGTCGTGGGGGGTTGAAGGATTTTTATCTCTCCTCATTCAACCTATGGTCAATCTTCTGCTTTTAGGCATCCTGCCGGTAGCAGCCATTGGCAATGATGGCCCCGGAACGTCCTCAAGCCCCGGAAACATCCCCGGAGTTTTGGGCGTTGGAGCATTGGACTTTTATCCCAAAACCACAAATTATAAATTTCTTTACCCGGCCACCTTTAGCAACACTGAATTTGTAACTCCCCGAACTGCTACTTTTCGTTTTCCCTATTATTTAAAGCCAGACCTTTTAGCTCCGGGAGTTAGTGTCGTATCTACCTGGAGCAAAGGATACGCCTCCCAAAGCGGAAGTTCCGCTGCAGCACCGATAATTTCTGGCATGCTTGCCGCAATCACTGAAAAATATAAGTTAGCTCCAGAGACGCTTTTTAGCCTTTTAAAAATTTCGGGAAGCTTTGCCGGTAAACCAACCTTTGGTTATGGCTGGGGAATTCCTGATGCCGGGAAAATTTTAAACTATCTCGAAGAAGCCTCCTATCTAAAAATAATAAATCAAAATTCCATTGGAAAACCCCTCGAGGGAATAGTCTCGTTTAGTGCCAAAGGCCAGGATTTTATAGATGTGGGCTACATCCACCCGGTAACCGGTAGGTTAACCCTCCCGGCGCCGGCCAACACCGTGGTAAAATTTACGGTGGCCCAACCCCAGGGCAAGGTAAAAACCGTTGAACTCACCACTCCAGCCTCTACCACCACCAAAGAAGTAGTAGTTTAGGGACAGTCCCTAAAATTATACTTTAAGTATAGTTTTTGGGACACACTTTATTTTCGTACTTGCCCTAAATTTTTGATTAGACCGGCATAACTTTTACCTAAATACTTTGCGATTTCAGTATAGTTAATACTAAACTGTTCTTTAGCTCTTTTGGCAAATTCCATTTGAGCTGCAATAACATTAAAATTTCTTTTACCATTCTTTAGTTCATTAAACGAAATACCATATTCTTGGCAAACTTCCCTGGCCAGATAATTTAAGTTAAACAAATTTATACTATCCTCTGGCTCCAAATTTTCTGCTTCCATTTCGCCATATACTTCCTCTAAATATAGGGTATAGTACCTTACTCTTTCCTGGTGAGTACGTCCGAATAAGTTAAAAATAAAAGTATCCAAAAAAACCGGTGCCTCTTTGGGATGCAGAAAATAGTAATGGCTGCACCATTTATAATCGGAAAGATTTTTTACGATGCCTGCACGTAACGGATTTAAGTTTATGTAGCGAAATACTTCTTTTAGATATTTTTCCGTACCTACCAAAAACGATTTATACCTGTCCTGAAAAACATGTCCAACTTGCTCATAAGTTTTGTTAAAATAAATAGCATACGAAGTTAAAAAAGGTTGAAAAAAGTTAGCTAAAGGCTCATCAAAAGCTTCTACCAACAGGTGAAAATGATTTCCCATTAAAGCAAAAGCATAAACTTTAAGGGGATGTTCTTCCCATTTTTTCTGGAAAAGGTTAAAGAAAATGAGGTAATCTTGCTCCCGGCAAAAGATTGCCTCTTTTTTATTACCCCGGACAATGATGTGATAAATTCCTTCCGGCTCAAAATAACGGCTGGCCCTTGGCAACGGCTATACCCTCCCCTCAAGTATAAAGATAGGGACAGTCCCTATCTTTATACTTTAAGTATAAAGAAAAGAACCGTCCCTGGATTACTACTTTTTCTTTTCGACGTAGATGGCGCAGTCGGGGCAGACCATCTGGCAGATGCCGCAGGCGATACATTTATCATCGGATTCCACCGCCGGGGTGCCGTAAACACCTAATACTTCCGACCAGCTAATCGCTCCTTTGGGGCATTTTGCCATGCAGAGGCCGCAACCTTTGCAAAGGCCCGGATAAATCGTCCAGGTACCTTTGGTATGCTCTAAGACTCTTGCTTTAAATTCCACCGGTCTTCCCCCCTTCTACTGTTCCCGGACCAGGGAAGCACCCCGGTCAATGGCTTTATAGTTTAATTCCCGAAGACTCGGATCTTTTTCAAATTTATAGCCTAATTTCTTTTCAATAGCTTTTTTCGCCTGCTCTATTGTAACTACACCCGTAGCTTCCAGCACCGCTCCCATGATCAACACGTTAAATACCCGGGGGTGGAGTTCTTTTTTGGAAACTTCCAAAGCCGGAATCGCCAGGATTTTTTTAGCGTTGGTAGGCAGGTCCTTTTCTATCCCTTCAATACTGCTGTCGTAAACAAAAACAGTGTTTTCTCCTACGTACTGCCGGGTCCGCCGTACTGCCCGGTCGGAAAGGGCTACCACGATATCCCCTTTTTCAAACTTGGGACTGCCGATAGGCTCATCGCTAATTTGGATAAAGGCAATGGAAACTCCGCCTCGCTGCTCAACGCCAAAGTTAGGTATATAGATTGCCTCTTTCCCCTCTTCATTGGCCGCTTCGGCAATAATTTCCGCTACCGACTGAACTCCCTGTCCACCTTCGCCGGCCAGAGCAATTTTAACGACCTTCGCCATTTTTATTCCCCCTTCCCGGGTACTTTTAATTCCCCTACTTTAAAGTATTGGGTCATGGTGTTTTCAATGAAGTCCCAGGTTTCTTTGGCATTGGTCCTCCAGTTGGTAGGACAGCCGGAAAGCACTTCCACAAAGGAAAAACCGTTGCCGGCCATCTGGTTTTCAATGGCTTTCTTGATGAATCCTTTTAACTGGCGGAGATTGGCCACCGTTCCCCGGGCCACATAAGCTCCTTCCCGGGCTATTGCCGCTACCATTTCCGGACCTAAGGTCGGATATCCGGTTTCATCAACATCCCGTCCATATGGAGTGGTCTCGGTTTTTTGTCCCGGTAGAGTGGTTGGCGCCATTTGCCCACCGGTCATTCCGTAGTTGGTGTTGTTAACCAGGATAACGGTGATCTTTTCGTTTCTTGCCGCAGCATTAACCAGATGCTGCGAGCCAATAGCGTAACCGCCACCGTCCCCCATGTAAGCAATGGTTATTAATTCCGGGTTAGCCCTCTTTATCCCGGTTATGACCGGTGTGGTACGACCGTGGTGGGTTTGGATGGTATCCACATTGAAAAAGTCCCAGGCCAAAAGGGAACAACCAATATCTACTCCAAAAACCGTTTTATCCTGAATGCCCAGCTCATCAATGACCATACCCAAAGCTTTCAAAGCTATCCCGTGGCCGCAGCCGGGGCAAAACTTATGGGGTTTTGATTCTATATTCCAGCTTTTTGGTATTTGCGGATAGTTCACCTTTATCCCTCCCTTATTTGACCTCGTGGTACTTGGCCACGATTTCTTCCTGGGTAATGCCCACACCCGGCTTTAAGATGGTGTGTATTTCAACATCGGTACCGTAAATTGCCTCTTTAATTTGCTTTAAAAGCTGACCATAGGAAGATTCAGCTATAATTAGTTTCTTGGCTCTTTGAGCAATTTCCCGTAGTTCGTTTACCGCAAGAGGTCTCAAGGTAATTGGCCGGAAATAGCCCACTTTTTTCTCACCTTCGGCAAGAAGCTCTTTTACCGCTCCTTTAGCTGCCCGGGAAACGACACCGTGGGCAATGATAACGGTATCCGCTTCAAAGGCATTTAGTTCCTCAAATTCTACCACTTCCGGTATTATGGCTTCGTACGCTTTGGCAAGGTTCATGACCACTTCATACAGTTCTTCCTCGGTGTTGTAGGTGTTCCGCATATGACTTGGTTTGCGGTCTACCCCGGGAGTGCCGGGAGCACCCATGTAGGGAGTAGGCTTCACAAGTTCGATCCCTCTTTCGGCAGGATCGTACATAACACAGGCTTCCCGCATTTTGGCTTGATAACCATCACCCAAGATAAAGGTGGGGAAACGGTATTTCCAGGCGGTATTAAAGCCTTTAATTACATAATCATAAAGGTCCTGGTGGCTTGAGGTAGAGTAGACAATTCTAAAGCCTTCACCGTTGCCACCATAGGTGGTCATCGTCACTTCCTGCTGGGAATAGATAACGGTAGCCGTTGATGGACCACCCCGCTGTTGTACTATCAAGAGGGTGGGTATCCGCATCATTTCCGCCATAGACATAGGCTCCTGCATCAAGGTGTTGCCTGGACCGGCAGTGGCAGTAAAAGCCTTTCTTCCCGCCAGGACCCCTCCTATGGTAGTAAAACCAGCCGAGAGCTCGTCCTCGGTTTGTAAAAACTTTTTGCCGTATTTGGGCGCAAGCCTGGTCCAGTAGTGCATGATTTCGTTTTGGGGAGTAATCGGGTAACCGTACATAATATCCGCTTCGGCCATCACCGCCGCATAAGCGATAACTTCGTTCCCGGTCATAAACACTCTTTGCTCCCCGGTAATTGGCTTATTTGCCATTTTTCGCACCTCCTCGTAGTATTACCAAAAAGTTTTTGGCATATATCTTACTAACCCCTTAACCGGGGTTTTAAGCTTTTGAAGCATTTCCTCATTACCATTAATTAGTTTTTGGTCAACGGCGGTCCACAATACCGGTAAGCCCAAAATTTTTGCAGCCCTTAACACTTTTTCCTCGCCGTCATAAATTACTTCCCAGGTGGTTTCATCCCCCAGGTGGGTATTGTTGATTAAACCATCCACCCGGTCAAGACTTTTTACATGCTCCACAATATCATCAACTTCCCGGGTCATGGGACGGGAAGCATTGATAACTGCATAAACTTTTAAATTTGGTTCCTGCCAGATTCCTTCAATTAAGTTTAAACTCCGTGAACCATGCACACCGTAGCCCACATCAAAAATTACATCCCCGGGATTTTTCAGGGCCCAGCGAATTTCCGGCTTCAAAAGGACTCCCGTTTCCCCAAAACCCAAAACTTCATTTCGCTCCCAGGCCAATACTTTAAGTCCCAAAGCTTCCAACTCTTTTTTAATGGGAGTCAGGGTATAAAAGGGTTCTACCGTATCCAAGTCCACTAAGTTTACCGTTCGGCCTAGATTTTTTAGTTCCAATGCCCGGTTTACGGCATTTTCACTCTTTCCGCTGGCATATTCGCCAATAAATGCTTCCACTATGCGCATTTTTATCATCCTAAACTGTTATATAATTTTTTTCAAAAAAACTTTCTTTTTGTATAATATCCCCCTAAAAACGCAAAAGCGGGACAAAGTACCTTTGTCCCGTCTAATGCTGCGTTTTAAATTAGTATACCTCTAATTTCTTTAAAACGTCAAGTTTTGCCAAAAAATTATTCCGTATACTTTTTAGCCAAATTAACAAATTTGGTGAATTCTTTTAAAAATCCCAGCTCCACAATTCCCGTTG
This sequence comes from Carboxydothermus islandicus, assembly GCF_001950325.1. Taxonomy (GTDB): domain Bacteria; phylum Bacillota; class Z-2901; order Carboxydothermales; family Carboxydothermaceae; genus Carboxydothermus; species Carboxydothermus islandicus. The sequence goes on along the minus strand of NZ_BDJL01000035.1, from coordinate 10,418 downwards.
GGCCGTTTCTTTGCTTGGCAATGATAATTTCCGCTATGCTTTTTTTGTCCGTATCGGGTTTATAATACTCCTCCCGGTAGATAAACATGACAATATCGGCATCCTGTTCTAAAGAACCGGATTCCCTTAAATCCGACATAATAGGCCTTTTATCCTGCCGCGCCTCCACCGCCCGGGAAAGCTGGGATAACGCCACCACCGGTAAGTCTAACTCTTTCGCCAGCCCTTTTAAGGCCCGGGATATTTCGGAAATTTCCTGCTGCCGGCTTTCAGCCCGGCGGCTACCATTTAAAAGTTGCAGGTAGTCAATTATTATTAACCCAATGTTTTTTTCCTGCTTAAGCCTCCTGGCTCTGGCCCGAAGCTCGCGGATCGTTAAACCGGGAGTATCGTCAATGTAAATCGGGGCTTTAGCTAATATTCCCGCCACTTCGGTTAGCCGCAGCCAATCTTCATCGGAAAGCTCCCCGGCTCTTACCCGGTGCTGGTCTACCATAGCTTCGGAGGTCAGCATCCTGGTCACCAGCTGCTCTTTGGACATTTCCAGGCTGAAAACCGCCACCGGCACTCCGCTTTTTATCGCAGCATTCTGGGCAACATTAAGACAAAAACTGGTTTTTCCCATCGCCGGCCGGGCGGCCACAATAATCAGGTCGCTTTTCTGCAAGCCATTTAACATTCGGTCTAAATCGTAAAAATGAGTTGGAATCCCGGTAATATTGCCCCGGTTCTGGTACAAAAACTCAATTCGTTCAATGGCGTCGTAAACAATTTCTCGAACCGCGGTATACGACTGCTGATTCCGTTTCATTCCTACCTCTAACACCAGTCGTTCCGCTTCTTCTAAAATGCTTTCCGCATCTCTTTCAGTATAACTAAGCCTTTTTATTTTCTCCGAAAGGTCGATTAAATGCCGTAAAACTGCTTTTTCTTCAATTATCTCGGCATGGCTTTCCAAAGTAGCTTCCGGCACCGCCATGGCCAAAAGGGAGGCAATATACGAAACGCCGCCAGCCCGCTCCAGGTCACCTTTTTGCTTTAAGGCCTCGGTTACCGTTAAAAGGGTAATCGGTTCGCCCTTTTCATTTAATTCGAGCATTACCTGGTAAAGGAGTTTATGGGATTCCCGGTAAAAATCCTCGGGTTTTAAGATTTCAATTACTTTATAGAGATTTTCCCCGTTAGTTAAAATAGTCCCCAAAACCGCTTGCTCGGCATCAATATTATGTGGCGGTAGCATTAAAAGCTCGTTCATAAAGAAATCCTCCTATACCGCCCGGGTGGTTAAAAGGGGTTTTTGGGTGGCAATTTCCACTACTTCTTCCACCGTCTTTACCGGCACAACTTTTATCCCCAAAAGACCCCTGGGTACATCTTTTAAATTATCAAAGGGAATCAGTACCGTAGAAATTCCCGCCTGTTTCGCACCGTAAATTTTCTCCGGAATTCCGCCTACGGCCTTAATCCGTCCGTGCACGGAAATCTCACCGGTAATAGCAATGTCCTGGCGCAAAGGGGTCCTGGTAATTGCCGAGTACATCACCAAAAACAGCGCTGCCCCGGCGGAAGGACCATCAATATTGCCTCCGCCTACGACGTTTACATGCAGGTCATAGTTATGGGGATCGATGCCGGTAATTTTTCGGATAGATGACAAAGCGTTAAACACCGAATCTTTAGCCATGGAGCCGGCAGTATCGTTAAAACGTACCGTCCCCTGACCGGGAGTTTTGGCATCAAAGGCTATTCCCTCAATTTCTAATACCGACCCCAAATATTGATAAACCCCCAAGCCAAACACTTTGCCAATTTCATAAGTATCGCTACCCTTAACCAGGTTATTGGGAGAAATCCGGCTGACATTGACCACTTCTAATATATCATCGGCGGTAATGGTTAAACCATCCCCTTCGGGATTTTTAAACCGGGCTATAGCATATCCATCGGCTAAAATATTAACGGCCTTCCGTCCTTCCACCGTATAGCCGGCAATTAGTTCCGGTACATCCGGAGCAAGTTTGACATTTAACTTTTGCGCCGCTTTTAAAACTATTTCCTTTATTTCCGCCGGCCCCAGCGGCTCAAAAAAGATTTCCGCACAGCGTGACCTTAAGGCCGGATTTATTTCTTCCGGCGAACGGGTGGTGGCCCCGATTAAAATAAAGTCCGCCGGCGCCCCTTCCTCAAAGATTTTTTTAATGTACTTGGGAACATTGGGGTCATCGGGGTCGTAATAGGCCGAATCAAAATATACCCTTTTATCTTCCAAAACTTTCAAAAGCTTATTCTGGAGTAAAGGATCCAACTCACCAATTTCATCGATAAACAATATCCCGCCGTGGGCTTCGGTAACAAGGCCGAGTTTTGGCTCCGGAACTCCTGTTTCCGCTAAATCTCGCCGGGCTCCCTGATAAATGGGGTCATGCACCGAACCCAAAAGGGGATTGGTAACTTCCCGGGGGTCCCAGCGCAATGTAGTTCCATCCACTTCCACAAAGGGAGCATCCGGAGCAAAAGGGGAACCTTTACGCTTTTTGGCCTCTTCCAAACACAAACGGGCAGCGGTGGTTTTCCCCACCCCCGGCGGACCATACAAAATTATGTGCTGAGGAAAAGGTGATGAAAGTTTTGCTAAAAGTGCCCGAATAGCCCGCTCCTGCCCGACGATTTCGGAAAAACTCCGGGGACGGAGAAAAGACATAGCCGTGGCAGCGATTTTGGTTTCTTCTAATTTTTCCAGGCGGGCAAGTTTTTTTAGCGTTTGAGCGTTTTCAACGTTACCGGATTCTTTTAAAACCTGCCGCCGGATTTCCTCTAAATACTCCTCATGCCGTTCCTGCATCTTCCTCTCTACTTTGCGCTCCAGGTCTTCCTCTACCGTCCGGCGGGCTAAAATATCCGCGATATGGTCTTCAATGGTAGCTAAAATTTCGGCAAGTTCACCTGCCGCCGGTACCCGGGTCAGGGAGGGATCCTCTAAGACGATTTTCTGATAGCCCAATACCTTCTCTTCTAACTTCTCCGATTGAATGAGATTTAAGGCTTCCACCTTGGCAGCTTTTAAAATAAGTTTATCCGGACCGTATAAATTGGTTAATACATTTCCGATTAGTTCGACTTTTTTTTCTAATTCGCGCCGCTCTTTGGGTAAGATAAAAAATTTCACCTTTAACCCCTTCCTTCTTCTTTAACCGCTACCTTGAGTTTTGCTGTAACCTCCGGATGAAGCTTTACTTCTACCGTATACACTCCAAGGGCTTTAATGTTTTCTTTTAAATCCAATTTTCTTTTATCAATTTTAATTTGGTAATTTTTTTCTAAAGCTTCGGCAATATCTTTACTGGTTATCGCTCCAAAAAGCTTACCATTTTCCCCGCATTTTCCGTATAAGACCAATTCAATATTTTTAAGCTTTTCCGCCAAGCTTCTTGCCTCCTGTAATTCTTTTTCTTTCCTCCGGTTTGCCGCTTCTTTTTGTTGTTGTAATTCCTTTAATCTACCTTCGGTAGCCTCTACCGCAAGACCTTTAGCAATCAGGTAGTTACGTCCGTAACCTTCGGCAACCTCCACTACATCTCCCTTTTTTCCAAGCTTTTTAACTTCTGTCAGTAGTATTACTTTCATCATTAACCCTCCCGGATTCCCACTTTTTACGAAAATCAAACAGTGTATCGGATATGCCTAAAACCAGGATAAACCACATGGCCATCGGGGGATATAATATCCCAAATACTATTAAAAATGTTCGCCAAAGGGGCGGTAAAATCTGGTTTTTAAAGGCAAAAACGGTAATGCTAAGCCCACTTATAAAAAACAAAAAGCCGGTTATATACATGAGATTAAAGCCAATTCTACTTATTACCGGATATTTTGGAAAGCCCGAAAACATTAATACTCCCACTGCCATTACCAATAAAAGCCATAAGGGCATCCGCCAAAACCGAAAAGGAGGCAAGTCGGGATAACTATATCCTAAGCGGCTCAAAAGCTTTTTCGTTAGAATAAAGGTAAGATAAGCAAAAATTAGCGAAGAAATTAGGATCGCGCCGGGGAATAATAGCTCGGCTATTTTAGGCATCTGGGCAAAAGTATCGGCCAGCATTTTCGCCTGTTCGGTACCGGGCTTAATAAGTCCCGTTTTATAGTAAAACTCCAATACCTGTTTTCCCGCTTCTTCCATATTCCGTCCGATGGCAAAAGGATTAATTTTAGTAAGGAAAAAGGTAATCCCCCACGTAATTACCGTTCCTAAAGTTCCCGCTACCATCCCAGCAGCAACCGTTAAGGTTGGTTTTAAGTTTCTTTTGATAAAATAACCATAAACAAGCCCAAGAGGCCCCGTTTTAAATAAAACCGTAAAAACCGATATAGGGTCAGCCATAGTTAAAAGGGGAAGAATTGCCGCCACTCCGATTGCCAAAATACCAGCTTTGGTCGAATGCCTTACTACTAACACGGCAATGGGTATGGGGGTAACAAAGTCTACAACTATTGCTAACGGTGGAAAATACACACTTAATATGACCAAAACCGCTGTAATCGCCGCTAAAAAAGCACTTTCCACTAACTGCCTGGTGTTGTTCAAAAAACCACCTCATTCTCTTGTTTAACTTTAATTATAATCGTAAGTTGCCAATTATTATAGAGTAAATCACTGGAACTTGCAATAAACTAAAAAAAGGAGCCATAAAAAGCTCCTTTTTTAGCGCTTATTCTACGGTAAACGGCAGTAAAGCCATAATTCGAGCCCGCTTGATGGCGGTAGTAAGACGCCGCTGGTGCCGGGCGCAATTACCGGAAATCCGTCGGGGAAGAATTTTACCCCGTTCGGTAATATATTTTTTCAGACGGTTGACGTCTTTGTAATCTACATCTACTATTTTATCCACGCAAAAAGCACATACCCGCTTTTTGCGGCGGCTACCTTTTTCTTTTTTCACGGTCCAACCTCCCTTACGTTAAAATGGGATATCTTCATCGCTAATCTCGATTTCCGTACCAAAATCCGACGGGTCAAAGTCCACCGCAGGAAACTCGTCAGGTAAGCTGCCTGAAGCCAGTCCAGCAGTTTTAGGTTTATCTAAAAACCTCACGTTTTCCCCCACTACTTCATAAACCCGCCGTTTCTGGCCTTCTTTATCGGTATAGTTTCTAATTTGCAGTCTTCCCTCCACCATAATAAGCCGCCCTTTGGTTAAGACGCGGGCAACAGTTTCGGCAAGCTTCTGCCAAACTACCACATCGATAAAGTCGGTTTCCCGTTGCCCTTCTCTGGTAGTGAAAGGGCGGTCTACCGCAACGGTGATCGATGCTACCGGCGTTCCCTGGGGTGTATGTCTAAGCTCCGGATCCCGGGTCAGCCTCCCTATTAAAATAACTTTATTAAACATAAAATTCACCCCAAAAGGTTACTTGTCTTCCCGGATTACGATATGCCGCACAACATCATCGGAAATTCTTAAAACCCGGTCAAGCTCTTGCACGGTTTCTGCCTTAGCCTTAAAGTTCATCACCACATAATAGCCTTCCCGGAGCTTTTTAATTTCATAGGCAAAACGCCGTTTCCCCCAGCGGTCGATATTGGTCACTTCGCCGCCGTCCTGTTCAATCATCCCTTTAAATCTCTCAATAATGCTTTCGGTTTTTTCCGCATCAAGCTCCGGATGCAAAATGTACATTACTTCGTACTGGCGCAGCATTACTTACACCTCCTCCCTCTGGACTATGGCCCTACCTCGCTGGATAGAGCAGGGTAGTATAGTTTGCCGCAAAAATTATAACACTCCTAAAGCTTTTTGGCAACCTTATGTATATTTTTTTATTTAAAATACCAATCTATGAAAAGAAATTTTTCAAAGGAGGTAAGTTAATGGCTACAAAAACGTCCATTCACCCATCGGTTAACGAGCTATATCAGCGATTAGCCGCAGACCAGCTTTCCAACTGTTTTGACCGTTTTGACCCCCAGGAAAAGATCCGCTGCAATTACTGTGAACTGGGGGTTTCCTGTCAGCTCTGCAGTAACGGTCCCTGCCGGATAAACGAAAAAGTTGGAGCAACTTTAGGGGTCTGCGGAATTAACGCCGATGGCATGGCAATGCGCTACCTGCTTTTAAGAAACGTAATGGGTACTTCAACCTATACTTACCATGCCTATGAAGCTTATAAAACTTTAAAAATGACCGCTCTCGGTAACACCCCCTTTACCATTACCGATAAAGATAAACTTTACCAGATGGCCAGAGATTTAGAGCTAAACACCGAAGGCAAACCGGAAGATGTGGCAGTACGTCTTTCCGACTTTTTAATCTGGGAGTTATACCGGGATTATGACGAACCGGGGAAAATGATTGAGGTCTACGCTCCTTTAAAACGAAAAGAAGTCTGGCGTAAGCTTGGGATTTATCCGGCCGGTCCCCTGCACGAGCTAAAAGATGCCGCTGCCAGCTGCCTTACCAACGTCGACGGGGATTATGTATCCCTCGCAACTAAAGGACTTAGGCTCGGACTTTCCTGTATTTACGGTGCCCAGATAGGTCTTGAGTTAGTGCAGGATATTTTATTTGGTACCGGTATGCCCCATGAAATGGATGTGGACCTGGGCATCTTTGATGCGGATTACGTCAACATCGTCTTTAACGGTCACGAGCCATTTGTCGGGGTGGCTTTAATCTTAGCGGCTAAAGATGCGGTAAATCAGGATAAAGCCAGAACCGCCGGAGCCAAAGGCCTTAGAATTTACGGCAGCATTGAAAGCGGGCAGGAGGTGATTCAGCGCTTCCAAAAGGATGAAGTTTTCCGGGGGCTGACCGGCAACTGGCTAACTATTGAACCGATGTTAGCCACGGGCGCCGTTGATGTCTTAGCGATGGATATGAATTGCTCACCGCCCCATTTAGGGCCTTTAGCGGAAAAATATGGAGCAACATTAATCTCGGTATCCCGGCTGGTTCGGTTCCCGGGTATTCACCATTTCCTTGACTATAAACCCAGTGAAGTTCGGGAAATCGCGCAAAAAATCATTGATATCGCCGTTGACAACTTTAAAAATAAGCGTCACGGAAAAATTACCCCCAAAATTCCTGCCAACATCCAAAAAGCCATCACCGGTTTCACCCCGGAAGCTATTTTAAAAACTTTGGGCGGTAGCATACATCCTTTAATTGAAGTGATTAAAGCCGGAAAGATTAAAGGTGCTGTCGGGCTTGTCAACTGCACCACCTTAAAAAACGGGCCCCAGGATTACGTCACCGTAAACCTGGCAAAAGAGTTAATTAAGCGGGATATCCTGATCTTATCCGGGGGCTGCGGCAACCATGCCCTTGAAGTTGCCGGACTCTGTAATTTGGATGCGATAAGCTTAGCCGGACCCGGGCTTTCCGAAGTATGCCGGAGTTTAAACATTCCACCGGTACTGTCTTTTGGTACCTGCACCGACACCGGTAGAATTTCCCTGGTGGTAACAGCCCTGGCCAATACTTTAAACGTCGATACCGCCGATTTGCCGGTAGCGGTTACCGCCCCCATGTACATGGAGCAAAAAGCTACCATTGACGCTCTCTTTGCTTTAGCTTACGGCTTGTTTACCCATGTAGCTCCGGACCCACCGGTAATGGGTGCCCCTAACCTGGTAAAACTTTTAACCCGGGACCTCCCCAACATCACCGGCGGAAGGATAGCCGTGGGGAGCGACCCGGTTAAAGTTGCCGACGATATCCTTGCCCACATCAACGACCGCCGCGCCAAACTTGGTATTTAAGGGACGGTTCTGCCAGCGAGCTATTCGCTGGCAGTTTTTTGTCTTAACTAAGGGAAAATGGTCACTGTAAGAACCGTCCCTTCCGGTACCATTTGTTTTTTTGGAAGAAATTAAATATAATATTGTATTAGATTAATTGCCGGGGGGATATTTATGAATTTTGGTGTTTTAAACTTAAACTGGGATAAAATTCTCGATAAATCCTTAATTCTTTTAATTATTCTGGTAAGTTCAGTAGTACTACTTAAACTTGGTCACTCCTTTATCAACCGTTTTATTGTTCCCTACGGCAAAAAGTTAAAGTTAAAAGAAAGCCGGGTAGAAACTTTAAGAACTATTTTAAAAAGTCTCTGGAGTTACTTTATTTACATTACCGCTTTTCTGACAATTATTGCCCAGGTCTTTGAAAATACCGGTTTTGCCAAAACCCTTTTAACCGGAGCCGGTATTTTAGGTTTAGCCGTCAGCTTTGGCGCCCAGAGTTTGGTTAAAGATGTAATAAGCGGCTTTTTTATTTTAATGGAAGACCAGTTTGCGGTGGGGGATTACGTTACCATCGGGCAAACCTCCGGCATTGTCGAAGAATTAGGACTTAGAGTTACCAAACTCCGGGATTTTACCGGAGAGCTTCATATCATCCCTAACGGCAGTATAACAATGGTCACCAACAAAACCCGGGGGCCGCAGCGGGCTTTAGTGGACGTAGGGGTAGCATACGAAGAGGATGTGGAAAAGGTACATCAGGTTTTAGAAAAGGTCTGCCAGCAAATAAAAGAAAAATACGGGGAACTTATCTATGAAGGCCCCAAAGTTCTGGGAATTGTTAATTTCGGACCCTCGGAAATGGTTTTTCGGGTAATTGCCAAGGTAAAACCCATGGAACAGTGGAATATCGAGTGGGAGCTTAGAAAAGCCATTAAAGAAGCTTTTGACGCCGAAGGAATAGAAATTCCATATCCCCGACGGGTCTACATTACCCGGGAGGAAAGGGAGATGGATAATGGTTGATCCGCGCGAAATTCAGATAGGCGATATAATTAAACTAAAAAAGCCCCACCCCTGCGGAAGTTACGAGTGGGAAGTATTAAAAATAGGTATTGATTTTCGCTTAAAATGCACCGGCTGTGCCCATATTATTTTAGTTCCCCGGGAAAAAATAATTAGAAAAATCCGGGCGGTACGCAAAACTACTGGAAATTAGATGTTAGAAGTTAGAGGTTGGAAATATAAAAAACCATAAAAAATAAAATAATACATTAAGACTCACGGTAAAAAGTCAAGGACCAAGAAATGGAAATTAGAAAGTAGGGGCTAAAAAAGGCAATAACAACCCTCTCCAACTATATGGTAATAGTTGGAAAATAACAGAGGAAAGAAAAGGTTTTATTCAAGAACTATTTCATCACCGTACCTTTGTAGATTTGGCCTTTGCTCAGCAGGGCAAAGACCAGCCTTACTAATTTGCGGGCAGTTAGAACCAGCGCTCGCTTATGTTGATGCTTGGTAGCTTCGTGATACTTACTTTGGTAGTAGGCCTTATACTCCTCGTTGTGCACCCGCAACGAGTTGGCTGCCTGGACCAGGTAGTAGCGGAGGTACCTGTTGCCACTCTTTGTCAGGCGGCGTTCTTCGGCGTAAAAATCACCTGATTGGTAGCGGATCCAGGTAAGGCCGGCGTATTGAGCCAGAGCGGCTTGATCTTTGAAACGCGTTTGATATCGCCAATTTCGGCTATAATACCAGCAGCCGAGATGGGACCGAGGCCTTTTACGCTGGTCAGAGTTTGAGGTATGGCTTCTAACTCCCGGCAAATGACTTTATCCAGTTGTTTAAGCTGCCTTTTGAGGTGGTCAATATCCTGGAGAGTAAGAGAAAGAGCAACCTCACAAGCTGCGAGCATTTTAGGATTAAGGCGGTAGGCGCGGCGGGCAGCCTGTTTGAGGGCCTTAGCCATATTCTCAGGTGAGACTAATTTGTTGTTACCATGGGACTGGATGAACTCTGCCAGCTCTTCCAATGGCATTTCTATAAGTTCATCTGGTGTAAATTCCTGTAATACTGCCAGGGAGGCCTTACCAAAAGTTTGACTAAAAAGCTTGTCCTGGTGATAATTAGAAAACTTAAGGAAGAGGAGATTTAAGGCTCGGTTCTGTTCGGCGGTCACCATTTCCACGAGGTGTAGGCGCAGGCGGGTGAGCTGGCGCAAAGGCTCAGTCACTATAGTTTCCCGGCTACAAGGGGTAAGATGGCCGAAGCGCACCCGTTTTAATCTTTGCAAAGGCACGCCAAGTTATCAAGAACCCTCAACTTAATTTTCAACTCGGGTTCTATGATAACTTCCAAGTCAAATTATACGAGGAGGTTTAAGCAGTTGAGCTAAACAATGCAAAATAGTGCAATAACAACTGTTTTGCAATAAATAAATCTAACTGCTCAAAATTGAAAGGCAGCGATGGTAATGAAGCAAATCATAACAATACAGGCAAGGTTATTTCCAAAGAAAGAAGAAAAAGAATGTTTAGACAACCTGATGCAAAAATGGAACTCCTGCAAAAGATATGCCTATAACCGCCTGCTTGAAGGAAAAACCCGAAAAGAACTTAAGAAAGAACTGCAAAGTTTCTTTAAATTGAATTCCAGATATGTAGACGATGCTATA
>NZ_BDJL01000033.1 GCF_001950325.1 Carboxydothermus islandicus | reverse complement strand
TATTGGTCTACAAACAAGAGGTTATTAGATTTTGGGACTGCTGGCAATGGTTTTTTTTTACTAATCCTAACTCTGCACTTTTACCTTGCCAAACTCTGCACTTTTATTTTGCCATAAACAACTTTGAAGCAATATTGATACTACCAGATCCCACTGATTCAAGATATCTAATTGAATTTTTAAAATCTCCTCGCGATAATCTTTTAACTTCTCCGGACTCAAGTCAACTATTGCAATAATATCAATATCCGAGTCTTCACTTTCTTCTCCCCGCGCATAAGAACCAAATAAGATAACTTCTTTTAAATTATCCTGAAAGATGGTTAAAAGGTTACTTACCAAATTATGGTATATTTTTTTTAATTCTTCGTTCTTCAATAAATTTTTCATAAAAATTCACCACCTTTTAACCTAATTTTCTCCTATTATTTCCATACTGTCAACAAAAATACCCCCTTCCAAGGGGGTACAATTATTTATTTCGGCAGGTCATTTTTCCCGTAGGGCAGCGGAATATACTGTACCGACGGCCGGCGGCCCTGAGGCTGCGGATATAAATCCATAAGGTCATAAATCTCCCGGGGTAAATCCGTCGACACCGGAAGTCCCAGCTCTTTTAACTGCTGGGCGGAAATGGGATAGTCGTGGGTCCAGGTCCCCTGGGATAAAAGCTTTGCTACTTCCCGGGCTTTTTCTAAATCCATCTTATCGGACAAAAGCTCCACCACCGTATTTTCCACCTGGGCTAAAGCCTTTCGTGCAATATCCGCCATTATTAAGGTTTTATCCTCCACCTTGTCCGGGCCTTTTTGCTCCACTACCTTTAATATTGATGCCGCCGGGTATTCCCCAAGCTGCGGATCTACCGGCCCGGCTACCGCATTTTCATCCATGACGATTTCATCGGCAGCAAGAGCGATTAAAGTTCCACCGGACATCGCGTAGTGGGGAATAAAGACAGTAACTTTAGCCGGATGTTTTCTTAACGCCTCCGCTATCTGCTCCGCTGCTAACACCAAACCACCGGGGGTATGGAGCACCAGGTCGATGGGCATATCATCGGGAGTAAGGCGAATTGCTCGCAGTATCTGCTCCGAATCCTCGATATTGATGTAGCGGCTAACGGGAAGACCAAGAAAGCTAAACGTCTCCTGCCGGTGAATCATGGTTATTAAGCGCGACTTTCTTTTCATTTCAAAATCCCGGATAATTTTAAGCCGCAAAACCTCAATTTTTTGTTGCTTAAACATTGGAATCAACGACATCAGTAAAAGTAAAAACCAGAAAAAATCAAAAAGAGAAACTTTCAACTCTCTCACCTCAATTTTCGCAAATTTTTGCTTTTCCCGCTATTTATATTTTACTCTTTTATTAGCTTCCTTGCCTCTTTTATTTTCCTTTTATCTTCATACATCCGGTCGTCCGCCAGCTTTAACAAAATCTCCACGCTTCCGGCTTCCACCGGATAAGTGGCCCCGCCGACTGCTAAAGAAAATTCCCGCTGGTATTTTTCTATCTTTAAGGCTGAAAAATTCGTTTTTAGTTCTGCAATTTTCTTTTTTCCTTCCTCCAGCCCCATCTTGCGGTAAATAATCCCAAACTCATCGCCGCCAAGTCTCGCACCCACATCACTCTGGCGAATATTTTCCCGGATTTTTTGTCCTATTAATTTTAAAGCAAGGTCTCCTGCCTGGTGACCCAGGTTATCATTGATTTCTTTTAAACCATTCATATCTAAAAAAACCACCGTAAACAGCTCACCGTAACGGTCGGCATCGTATTTTATTTTATTAAGCTCTTCAAAAAAGTAACGCCGGTTCGGAAGCCCCGTCAAACTATCTTCGTAAGATAATTTCTCCATAATCTCCTGCCTCTTAGCCTGGACAATAGCTAAGGTCGCAAATTTTTGGAAAAAGTGAGCGGTATCAAAGTCATCTTCATCAAACTTTACAAAAGGACGGAAAATATATGCTAAAATAAAACCAAAAAACTCCCCCTCAGCCACCAAAGGAATATATAACACCTGTTTGCTGTGGGCAAAAATCTCTTTTATTAAAGGGGTATATTCTTTATGTTGTAACATTTCTAAGACTTCGTTTAAGTTTTCAAAGGTCTCAATACTTAAGCCAAAAACTTTTTCTAAATCTTTAAAATAAACTATCCCTCTTTCGGGAAACATCTCCTGAAATTTCCCGCTGCTGTACCCCGCCCGATAGGTATGTTCCCCTTCTTTTAAGTAAATGGCAATCCGTTCGGCTTTAGGTATTAACTGTTGCAATTTATCCCCGTGAATCCTTAAAATTGCCTCTAAGTCGATTTGATGTTTTAAAAGTTCTTCACTCATCTTGCCCATTTCGCTTAAATTATAAAAGTAGGTTATAATCCCCGAAAGATATATAGCCCGGAAAAGAAAGATGTAAGCCAAAACTTTGTACAAATGCCCAATTAAGTTATAAGTATCGTATACACTCTTGTAAAAAGTAAAAGCTGCTTCCGAAAAGAAAGTAAAAATTAGAAAATACCCTAAATTTGTTATTAACGAGAGTTTTAATTCCTGTCTTCTCCAAAAAATCAGAAAAAACCCCAAACCGTACAAAACCATTAAAAGATGTTCCAATGAAACTTTAAGGGAAGTAAGCCCCTGTCCCTCGATAAAAAGCGGGGGAATATATTTTAAATATACCGTGGAAAACAAAAAGGCAATCGCTATTAACACTATGTCGGTAAAAACAATAAGCCACGAACGGACCTTAATCCGCTCTGCTCCCCAGAGGTGAAGACTGGCAATAATAACCGCAAAAGCTACAATGAAACGCCCATAAAGCCAGAGAAAAGTAGCTTTCTGGTGGGAACTTTCGGTAATAAAGGCAGGCATGCCTTTATACGAAAGAGCATGCAGTAAATCAACCCAGCCCACTGCAAAAAAGAATAAACCCAAAACGTATAAAAACCGCCCGCTTCTCCCGGTAAGTCCCTCGCGCATCAACCAGACCATGCTGAAAATCGAAAAAGAAACAAACACCGTAATAAGCTCTAAAAAAGTGTGAATACCCAGATATTGCTCATGAGTGTAAATCCGGTACATAATCGGTGTATAATACCGGGCAAAAGCCAAAAACAAAAATGCCCCGACAAACACCAGAAGTAATTTTCTCTTGTAGCCTTCCAACTACTGCTCCCTCCTGTATCGTGCCTACCAGCCGCCGCTGGCCCCACCCCCGCCACCGGAGCCACCGCCAAAACGGTCGTCAAAATCATCATCCCCACCGCCAAAAGGCCCCGGCAGAGGAATAAAAATCGGCGGGTCAAAGTCCGGTTCTCGATAAGAACCATAATAGCTGTATTTTCGCGGTCGCAGCAGAGCGGTGATAAGAAAAAATAAGATTATCAGTATTACAAAAACCGCTCCAATTACTTCCGCGGATACACCGGATTTTACCCGGTATGCAGCAGGATTTTCTTTACTTAATTCCGCAGGGTTCACTCCGTACTCTTTAGCTACTTCTGCTGCTATTCGTCGAAAACCAAAAAGAATCCCCCTATCATAATCCCCACGGCTAAAGTAAGGTATCATCTCTTCCCGCAGTATCCTTCCCGCTTTACCATCGGGAATAGCCCCTTCCAGGCCGTAGCCAACTTCAATCCGGGCTTTACGATCCTCGATAGCTACTAAAATTACCACCCCGTTATTTTTCTCCCTGCTTCCCACACCCCACAGGCGTAAAACTTCCAGGGCGTACTCCTCAATCGTCATCCCCTCTAAGCTATTGACCGTTACCACCGCTATTTGTGCTCCGGTTTTAGCATAAAGCACCCGGTTTACCTTAAGGATTTCTTGCCTGGTCTCATGGGATAATACCCCGGCATAATCGGCAACATAAATATCCGTCTCAGGTTCAGGTACAATAGCTAAAGCCGTAGAGGCAACAAGAAAAAGGAGTATTACTACTCCTGCTAAAGATTTATAAATTTTCACTTTTTGTCACCTACTGGCCGAAGTTCACCTTTGGGAAAGTTCTGGCATTTTCCGGTGCCTTAAAATAATCTCTTTCCGTAAACCCAAACATTCCGGCAATAATTTTGGTTGGGAATGTCTTTATCCGGGTATTATATTTTCTTACCGCTTCGTTATAATCCCGGCGGGCCACAGTTATCCTGTTAGCCGTTCCGGCAAGCTCATCCATTAGCTGAGCAAATCGGGCATCAGCTTTAATATTTGGATAATTTTCGGTCAACATTAAAAGCCGGCCAACTAAATCGCTAAGCTCTCCTGCCGCTTCATCCCGCTGGGAAACGGTACCGGCAGAAAGCATTAAATTTCTGGCTTTAGCAATATCAGAAAAAATCTCTTTTTCGTGGGCTGCATATCCTTTAACGGTTGCTTCAAGGTTGGGTAAAAGGTCCGCCGCCCGGGCCAACTGGTTATCGATTTCACTTAAACTCGCATCAACTTTTTCGTTTAAAGCCACCAGGGAATTATAGGTAGAAAATCCATACAGTAAAAATACAATAACTATTCCTACAATCACCCAGAAAAGGGACTTCTGGTTCATCGTACTACCTCCATAATTTATTTTTTCTCGACCTTATTTTACATTATTATGAAAAAACATTCAAACATTTGTCGGAAAATGTGACAAAATTTTAATAATTAATTGCGAAGAAGAGTAAATATTTTTTCAAACAAAACTTTATACTCATCGCTTTTTCTTACAGCTATTAAGTCCCGCGGGCGGGGAAGGTTTACCTCCAGTATGGCCTTTACAGTTCCAGGGCGAGCCGATAATACCAGCACTTTATCGCCCAGAAAAATCGCCTCATCGATGCTATGGGTGATAAACAGGGAAGTTATTTTTTTCTCCTCCCAGATTTTTAAAAGTTCCTGCTGTAGTACCTGCCGGGTCTGCTCATCTAAAGCCCCAAACGGTTCATCCAGTAAAAGAACCTCCGGCTCCACCGCAAAAGCCCGGGCCACCGCTACCCGCTGCTTCATCCCTCCCGATAATTCTTTGGGATAAGCCCGGGCAAAATCTAAAAGTCCGGTAACCTTTAAATAATACTCCACCTTTTCCTGGCGAAGCTTTTTCGGTAGTTTTCGCAATTTTAAACCATACTCCACATTTTCGTAAACCGTAAGCCAGGGAAATACCGACTGCTCCTGAAAAACCATTGCTGTCAGCGGCTTTTCTGGATCCTCCCGGAGTATTTTAATCTCTCCCATTGTCGGCGGAATAAGCCCGGCTATAATCCGGAGTAAAGTAGTTTTTCCACATCCCGAAGGCCCAACAATGGTAATAAACTCGTTTTTTCCTACGGTAAAACTGATATCTTTTAAAGCTATTACCTGTTTGTTACGGGAAAAGAAAATCTTTTTAACATTTTCCACCTGAACTTTTTCCACCTACACGCCCCCCTTCCAGGGGATAATCATGCTCTCGATAAAATCCAGTAAGTAGGACAGCACATAGCCCAGCAGCGATAACATTAAAAGAGCAATAAACATCTCCTCAATGGCAAACATGTCATATGCCCGCCAGATCATGTACCCGAGGCCAGCCCGGGCCGCCGACATCTCTGCCGCCACCACCAAAAGAAGCCCGGTGCCGAGGGCAAGCTTAATGCCGGTAAAAATAAGAGGAAGTGCTCCTGGCAGGGCCAAACTCCAGAACTTCTGCCAGGAGTTAGCCCCAAAATTTTCCGCCACTTCAAAATATACTTTGTCGAGATTTACTACCCCCGCTAAAGTATTAATCAGCACCAAATAAAAAACCCCAATGGCAATAGTAGCAATTTTTGAGGCTTCTCCCAGGCCAAAAATTAAAAGAATCAAGGGCATGATGGCAATTTTAGGGATCGGAAAAGTAGCAGCAACTAAAGGTTCAATTAACGCCCGAATAATAGCCGAAAGACCCATTAAAAGCCCCAAAACAATACCTAAACCGCCTCCAAGTAAAATACCCAAAAACACTCTCTTCAAGCTTATATAGGTATGCCAGAAAAGTTCACCGCTTTGAATTAAAGGTGGCAGGGCCGTTAAAATAGCCGAGGGGGAGGAAAACAAGCGGGTATCTAGTAATTGATACCTCGCCAGTACCTCCCACAAAAAAAGAAAAAGCAGGGGGGAAAGGATTGAGATTCCTTTTAAGATTAAATTTTTTTTAGGAAGCTTATTTTCCATTCCCCCGCACCCCTTTTTTATTCGTAAATACCAAGTTTTGTTAAAGCAAAATCTACATAGGAGTTATCTATAACTTCTTCGGCTTTGACATCACTTTCCAAAAGCCCCCGGTTTTTATACCAGGCAAGATCCTTTTCAATCCCGATTCTCTTCACATAACCGTTAGGATTTAATCCTACCGGATACATCTTTTCATAAAGCAACCGGTCTTTCACCGTCGAGTACTCCATTAAGATAGAAATAATCCGTTCCCGGTCCTTCCCCTTGATAAAGGCATCGTTATAATCCCGCAGGGCTTTGACATAAGCTAACATAAACCGTTTGGCTACTTCCGGCTTTTCGGTAATCGACGGTCCAAATACCAAAATGGCAATCTGAGCATCGGGATCATACTCCACCGGGTCTTTCCAGCGGTCAATTAAGCCTTTTTCCACTCCCTGGGTCACAAAAGGTTCGATAACCATAGCCGCATCTATAGATTTATTGGCAAAGGCTGCAATGATATCCGGAAAGGAGCGGATAATTTGTAAATCCACCTCTTTCGTAGTAAGCCCACCTTTATTTAAGACCCGGTCCAGGCAAATTTCATCCAGTGATGCAGTGCCGACAATGGCAATTTTTCTCCCTTTTAAGTCTTTATAATCTTTAATTTCCCCTACCAAATCTTTTCTGATCACCAGCCGGTAATAGCCTTTTTGCGGCAGGTTATAGCCTTTATCTGCCACAATCTTTATCGGTATTCCCCGCCCCATAGCGTTAAATAATGCTGCAGAAGTCACCGTACAACCAACATCCAAACCTTTGGCCGCCAGCTGGTTAATCATTTCCTGCCCGGAGTTAAACTGTACCGGCTCAATTTTTATTCCGAGCTCCTGGTAATACCCCCTGGCCATACCTATTAAGATACCCGCATCGCTCACCACTTTTTTCAAGCCCACCGTTACGGTAACCTTCTGTTCCAGGGGCTCCATCTTAAAAGTAGATGATAATTTTTCCGGCTCCTTAGACGATGTCCCCGTGCTACAACCCGCCAACACTAATACTACCGAAAGTACCAGCGCTAAAAATATAAGGAAACCCTTTTTCATACAGCTCCCTCCTTCGCTCTTAAATTTTATGCAGCAAATCAGCAAAAGGTTCTTTTTTTAGAAAAGAAAAAAATGTTAAAATATTAACGGTGGTCGGCCCTATTAGGAAGTAAGAAGTTGGAGGTCTTTGGAATAAAAGGGCTTCTCCTACAATACAGAACATATTGGGAGCAGGAGTGGAAATTATGGAACATCTTTTAAACGTAATCATCGGAATATTTGTCGGGATGATCGGTACTTTAATCGGAGCCGGAGGAGGCTTTATCTTAATCCCTTATCTTATCTTAGTGGCAAAATTTTCACCCCAGACCGCAGCCGGTACTTCCCTTTTCATGGTATTTTTTAACGCTTTATCCGGCAGTATAGCCTACATTCGGCAAAAACGGGTGGATTTTCGCACCGCCTTTTACTTTGCCCTGGCTACCATTCCCGGTGCAATTTTGGGAGCGTATTTAAACAGTTTTCTTCATTCGCGCCTCTTTAATGTTCTGTTTGCCTTACTGTTACTTTTTCTGGCAGTTCGAACATTTTTTCACAAAACCAATAATGACAAAAAAGAGATCCAGGAGAAAAAAATTCCCGGGCAGGAAACCCGGGAAATTATTGATGCCGAAGGGAATAAATATGAGTATTCTTTTAACCTGTGGCTTGGGATTGGTATTAGCTTAGGAGTAGGTGTAATTTCTTCTCTTTTAGGAATTGGCGGCGGAATTGTTCACGTTCCGCTGATGGGCTTTTTAGGTTTTCCCATGCATATTGCTACCGCCACCAGCCATTTTATCCTGGTAATAACCTCGTTAATCGGGGTAATCTCCCACATTGCCTACGGCCATGTGGTCTTTCCAAAGGCCATTGCCTATGCCATTGGCGCCATTATCGGCGCGCAAATAGGGGCTCGAATTTCCGCAAAAATTTCCGGCAGCACCATTAAAAAAGGCCTGGCAATTGCTTTAGCCCTGGTAGCAGTAAGACTTCTTACCCTTTAAACGGCTTTTTCAGAAACTCTTACATTTTCTTTTATTATCTTAGCTGCCCTATCTGCCAGAGCATCTATCGCTTTTCGGCTTCGCTCTCCCAGCCGGCTTCTCTTCTCACCGGCCAAAGAGAGCTTTTCTTCTCTAAGCACATCCGGTAAATACACTTCAAAATCTATCTTACCGCCTTTATCCAAAACCGCTTTAGTAGCACACCGGTCTTTACAGCCATTTAGCACTAACACCGGATAATCATTGATAAAATCAATATCTTCCTGAACACCAGTAGCCAGCGCCGGTAAGCAAACGAGAACAGTATTCTCCGGATATAATTCTTCCACCAGTTTATACGCTGCTTCCCTCGTTATCGCCCCAAAAACCTGTCCAATCCCGGCACAGGGGGTAACAGCTATTTTTTCGTAATTTTTCACCCTTTCACCTCCAGGTATAATTTTAGGGACGGTTCTTTTTACTATACTTAAAGTATAAAAATAGGGACTGTCCCTATTTTTATACTTTATTTTTTTAGTATTTTCGTAATTGCTTTATAATATTATTATTTTTCATCTCAAATGTCAAGTATTTATTCCTTTAATACCAACCAGGCCCCTGTAATAATAAAAACCGCTCCTAAAATCGTTTGCCAGGAAAAAGGGGTTTTTGCCAGGTTGAATATCCCCAGGCGGTCAATTATTCCGGCGGTTAAAAGCTGCGCTGCTACAATAGCCGTCGTTGCTGCTGCCACCCCTCCTTTAGGCATCGCAAAAGCTACAGCATAAACAATAACCACCCCTATTAAACCACCTAAGTAATAATACCATGGTCCTTGTAATTCACTCCCTTTCTCTTTACTAAATAAAACAAAAAGGGCCGCCCCAATTGTTCCAACGATATGTACTATAAGGGTAGTCTTGGCAAGACCTATGGCTTTACTTAAAGCACTGTTCATTGAGCCCTGAACAGCCATAGCTGCCCCGGCCAGAGCAGCTACTACATAAGCTATAATTTTTCCGTCCATAAATTTAACCCCCCTACTCCTAACATAAAACCGTGGCTTTTGCCACGGTTTACATGGTGGGACGGACCCGGATTTCGTTGCCGGTTTGCTGCACCAGCGGAACCTGATACCAGCCTTTTTGAGACATCGTATTAAAAAGCTGCCGGGCATTATTCAATTTATCGTTATGAGCCTGCATTAAAGTATTCCGGACTTGGTCGGAATAAGCTTCCATTACCGCCGTGTGATAAATGGTAGATAAAAACTTTTCAAAAGAAAGAATATCCGTAATCATGTCTTGATCTTTGAGCATTTTGCCACCTCCTTAGTGCATGGTTATACCCGCCTGGGAAAGCAAATTGTTAATGCTTGAAGCATGCTGGGAACAGTTGCTGGAAATCTGACTAAACAGGGATTTTAAAGACGGGTCACTGGCATTCTGGGCATAAAAAGAAGCCCGGGCTGCCTGAAGCCCTTCAAGCTTGGCAAGCTCCTGAAGATAAATAAGCTCCTTCTGGGAAAGCTGCATAAAAAATCACCTCCTCGGTTTTTACTTTTCCCGAGAAGGTTTTAATTTATTTATGGTTTATTTTTCCATTTTTACCCAAATTTATAGCTTACCCCGAAGCCGCCCCGGGGATAGCGCCATTCGATGTTATTAAAAAGGCAGCCGTACTTGCAGGTGCCGCACTCCACACACCCTTCATAGGCAATCATGATCCGCTCACTTTCCTTATCCCAGGAGTAAACCCCGGCAGGGCAAATGTAAGTGCAGTACTTGGCATCACATTTTTCTTTACAAATTTTGGGGTCTTTTATTTTAAGATGCGATTCATTGTCCGGCACAAACCGGTTTAAATAAAGCTTATCCATTAAATTCATCGAATCAACCCCTTCCAGAGACCATAGACATCTTTGACCATCTGCCAGAAAGACCTCTTAGATAGCGCTTTTTCCTTAATTGCCTTAAACTTGTCCCGCTTCGGTACTCCGTCTACCATAAACAGTTCAAAAAAGGCCTCATCCATCATATCGGGATAAGCGGTCATCAGGTCGTGATTTTGCTCTAAGAAATCTTTGGCATTTTTATATTTTTCCAGGTCTTTCATAACAAAGCTTTCTTTCAAATAATCTTCATACACCTTTAAAGTATTAGCGGAAAAGTCCCCCTGACTTGCCGCCCTGATTATCGCCTTCGCCGCCAATGCTCCGGAAGTTATGGCCAAATTGGAACCTTCCCGGTGGATGGAGTTTACCAGCATCCCTGCATCGCCCACAATCACAATCCCATCACCGTAAAGCTTCGGTATTCCTTTATAGCCCCCTTCCGGAATTAAGTGGGCAAGGTACTCTTTTACCTCGCCGTCGCGCAGCAACGGCTTAATTGCCGGATGGTTTTTAAACGCTTCAATTAAATCATTGGGGCCAATCCGCCTTTTAATAAGATCCGACATTAAAGCGCCAACCCCAATGGAAAGGGAATTCTGGTTGGTGTAGATAAAGGCTGTTCCCACCATACCGGCAGTTGCTTTGCCGAAAAGCTCAATCGCCACTCCTTCCCCGGGCTCGATGTTAAACCGGTCCTCGATTACCGCAGCCGGCAGGCCAATCACCTCTTTTACCGCCACCGCCAGGTTCTGCGGCGGGATGGGTTTTTGGTAGCCGTATTTTTGGGCTAATAAAGAATGGGCTCCTTCCGCCAGCACCACCACATCCGCCAGGACTTCTCCTTCTTTCCGCCCCGCAACAACCCCTTTTACTTTGCCATCTTTGACAATTAAGTCTTCCACCACCGTTTCGGTAATTAAAAGCGCTCCTTTTTCCTGAACTTTTTTGGCTAAAAACCGGTCGAATTTCGCTCGAAAAACCGAATATCCACTGATGTCTTCTTTATACCGGGGATTTCGATAGGAAAAGCCAATTTTTGCCGTATCGGTTAAAAAGTAATACCGCTGCTCAATAATCGGCCGCTCCACCGGGGCTTCTTTAAAAATTTCCGGGAAAACAGCTTCGGTGGGCTTTTTATAAATAATGCCCCCCATAACGTTTTTGGCGCCGGGAAATTCGCCCCGTTCAATTACAATAACTTTCAGTCCCGCTTCCGCCAGTTTATAGGCTGCCGCCAGTCCCGAAGGTCCTGCTCCAACCACCACAACATCAAATTTTTCGGGCATTTACCGCACCCCCCTTTGTCCTGCCAACACCCGGCGTGCTTCTTCGGTAATTGCGGGAAGTATCTCCAGTACATCGCCCACAATACCATAAGTAGCTATATTGAAAATCGGAGCACTGGGATCATTGTTTATGGCTACAATCACCTCGGACATCTGCATGCCAACCAAATGCTGCACTGCCCCGGAAATCCCGCAGGCAATGTACAGCTTGGGCCGCACCGTTTGCCCGGTCTGGCCCACCTGATGAGCATAAGGTATCCAGCCCGCTTCCACTGCCGGGCGGCTGGCTCCTACTACTCCCCCGATAACTTCAGCTAATTCCTCCACCAGCCGAAAGTTCTTTTTACTTCCAAGTCCCCGGCCCCCGGCAACGATAATCTCCGCTTTATCAAGATAAACTCCCGGTCCCTTTTCCTCCTCGTACTTAATTATCCGGGTCGGAACTTCCTCCTCTAAAATCCCAAGCTCCTCTTCCACTACCACGCCAATTCTGGGTTTGGGTTCGGGCAGGGGAAATACCCGGGGGCGTACGGTAGCCATCTGCGGCCGGGCGGTTTTACAGAGAATGGTCGCCATGATATTGCCGCCAAAAGCCGGGCGGGTTTGGTGTAAAAGCCGGGTAGTTTTGTCGATAGAAAGCTCGGTACAATCCGCCGTCAGCCCTGTATTAAGCCAGGTCGCCACTACTCCGGCTAAATCCCGGCCCAAGGTAGTCGCCCCGATTAAGATAATCTCGGGCGTATATTTCTGCGCAAGTTTGACAATGCCTTTAGCGTAAGGATAAGTCCGATAATCTTTCAGAACAGAGTCGTCAATAAGGTAAACTTTATCGGCACCGTAGCGGAAAAGCTGCTCAGCAAAATCCCGGACACCATCACCTAAAAGCACCGCTGCCAGTTCAGTTTCTAAATCATCGGCCAGTTCCCGTCCTTTGCCTAAAAGCTCAAAAGTAACCGGAGCTACTTCTCCGCCTAAATGCTCCACAAAAACCCAAACGCCTTGAGCATGCATCCAACCACCACCTTAGTATAATTTTAGGGACGGTTCTTTTTTTTATACTTTAAGTATAAATTTAGGGACTGTCCCCAAATTACTACTTGTTTGCTATTAACGTTAGCGGTACTAACTTCTCCACCAGGGCTTTGGCCACTTCTTCGGGACTGCCGGTTAGCATCTCAACTTTGGCCCGGGCTTTGGCTTGCGGCACAAAGCTTTTCCACACCTGTGTGGGTGAGCCTTTAAGCCCTAAAAAAGCTTCCTCCACATCTAATTGCTCTTTCCCCCACACTTCCGGCTGGTAGCGGGCAGCACGAATCATATCCGGCATAGTGGCATAGCGGATTTCGTTTATCCCCTTTAAAGCCGTAAGAAGCGCCGGAAGCTTTGCCCGCACATACTCTTTCCGCCCTTCAATTTTCCTTACCGCCACCACATATCCTTCGTCTGGATTAAACTCCTCCACCCGCTCAATGTATGTAATAAGCGCCATATTGAGCCGGGCTGCCACCCCCGGTCCTACCTGCGCCGTATCCCCGTCGATAGCTTGCTTACCGGCAAACACCAAATCCACCGGTTCCTGTGACACAATCTTCTCAATCGCTTTAGCCAGAACATAGCTGGTAGCCAGGGTATCCGATCCGGCAAACTTCCGGTCGGTAAGTAAAATCGCCCGGTCGGCTCCATAAGAAATTGCTTTTTTCAAAGCCTCGGCCGCTTGCGGTGGGCCCATCGAAACCACCGTCACCTTACCGCCGTATTTATCCTTAAGCCTTAAAGCTTCTTCCAGGGCATGGGCATCGTACGGGTTGATAATTGATGGCACCCCTTCGCGGATTAAAGTATTGGTTTTAGGGTCAATCCGCACTTCCGCCGTATCGGGCACCTGTTTTAGTAAAACTACCGCATGCACAATACCACCTCCAGACGTTTGTTTTTAGTTTACCCAGGATTGAAAATTTTTCTGTGAGTTAAATAACAAATAAGTAAAGTTTCTTTGGTGCAATAAAAAAACCGCCTACCAAACGGTAGACGGTCCTTCATGATTAACTATTGGGGTACCGGATAATCCGGCCTTCCCAGTTGCGCAAAATTGCTTCTTCTTCCGAAAGTTCAATTAAATACTGGGGTAAAAGCGGAATTTTCCCAAAGCCTCCAGGCGCGTTGACAATATAATACGGCACTGCCAGGCCCGAGGTATAGCCCCGCAAGCTTTCCATTATCCTTAATCCGTCTTCAATCTTGGGAACAAAATGCATCGTTCCCCGTACCCTTTTCGCCTGGAAGATATAGTACGGCCGTACCCGAATTTTTAAAAGCTCATGGTTCAATTTCTCCATAATTACGGGATTGTCATTTACTCCTTTTAAAAGCACCGCCTGATTACCCAATACCACTCCCGCTTCAATTAATTTATCCACCGCCCTCTTGGCCTCAGGAGTTACCTCCCGGGGATGGTTAAACTGGGTATTGATATATATCGGCGGGTATTTTTTTAATATTTTAACCAGATTATCGGTAACCCTTTGCGGCAGGGTCACCGGTACCCGGGTACCAATCCTTTTAATTTCCACATGGGGTATTGCGGAAAGTTCTTTTAATATCCAGTCCAACTCCAAATCGGATAAAAGAAGCGCATCCCCACCGGTAATTAAAACATCCCTGATTTCTTTATGCTCCCGGATGTAAAGAAGAGCTTCTTTAATTTGCTCCCGGGGAGTTTTCCGGTCCACCTCGCCGATATTTCTCCGCCGCTGACAGTGACGGCAATACATCCCGCACATATTGGTAACATTAATTATCAAGCGGTCCGGGTAACGCCGGGTAACCGCCGCCACCGGCGAAGTCCCCGCTTCATTCATCGGATCCAGTTCACCGGTATCATCTAAAATCTCTAAAATGGAAGGAACCGACTGCTTCTTAATACCGCAATCGGGATCATCGGGATCGATTAAGCTCAAATAATAAGGCGAAATGGCAAAGCGATAAACTTTACTGACCTCCTGAAGTTCCCAGAGAGCCTGGTCGCTTAAAGGCAAAATTTTTCGCAAAACTTCCGGCGATGTTACCCTATTTTTAAACTGCCAGCGCCAGTCCTGCCAGTCTTCTTCTGTTCCGCCTAAAACCTTTAAAATCTTTTCCTTTTGTTTTAGAATCTTTTCCCAGGCTTCAAATCCCG
Source organism: Carboxydothermus islandicus (assembly GCF_001950325.1). Taxonomy (GTDB): domain Bacteria; phylum Bacillota; class Z-2901; order Carboxydothermales; family Carboxydothermaceae; genus Carboxydothermus; species Carboxydothermus islandicus. The sequence goes on along the minus strand of NZ_BDJL01000033.1, from coordinate 2,520 downwards.
ATAAAACCTTATTTCTTTCCCTTAACCTACTACGACCAATCCGGGTAAGCTCTCTTTGCCGTTTTAATCCTTCATCTTTCTGCGAAATTCTTACTCTATTCATTTAAATCCCTCCTTTCAATTCAGAGGGAGCACAAAAAAACCCTCCAGGAGGAGGGTCAAAAAGGCAAAAAATACCCTTTTTTGCTCCCCCTTCGACGCTTACGAGGTTAGCTGACGGGTTCGGGCGGAAGGAGTCGCCCTACCTGAAAAGGATTCACCCCAAAAGATGGTTCCCCCGCTTCCCGTAACGGGAATTCAGCGTTTAGTTAATAATATTTTACCAAGTAAAATAATTTTTTTCAAGCTTCTTGACTATTTTGTAACATTTTTTGGTTATATTAGAAAAATTTAAACCACGATTTTTTCTTTTGCTTTTCTCCTTGTATTTCCAAAGTCACCGGTTCGCAGGATTTTCCCTCAAAAAACCGGCGGTTATTGGTAAATACTTCCGGTTTAAGATACTCCTCTAAAAACTTTATACTCCCCGGACCGTGAGCATCGGTGCCGGCCAGTGCCCCCTTGGCCAGAAACCACCGGGCACTTTTTCGGCTTCCTTCCCCGAAATAACCGGATAAAAGGGAGGTCAGGCTTACCTGAAAAACAATCCCCATATCCAAAAGCTCCTCAATTTCTTCCCGGTTCTCCCGTAAATACCGGTACCGCTCCGGGTGAGCAATGATTACTTTATTCCCGGCTCCGATTATTTCCGCTAAGTAGAAGGTAAGCCAGGGCGGTTTTTGGCTAACCGGCAGTTCAATTAAATAAATCCGTTCCCCTTTTAAGCCAAGGACTTTACCTCCGGCTATTAACTCCGGCAGCTCCGGGGTAAGATAAAGCTCCATCCCCGGGTAGACTTTAAGCGCTATACCCTCCGCCCCCAGGGCCTGGTTTAAAACTTCTACTTTGCGGATTACTTCTTCCGGCTCCAAAAACCCACCTTCGGCAACAAAGTGCGGAGTCGCCACCACTTCGCTAAAACCTACTTTCGCCATTTCCCGGGCTAAGGCGATTGAGTCAGCAAGCTTCTCCGGCCCGTCGTCGACTCCAGGTAGTATATGACAGTGAAGATCAAACATTTTCTGCCTCCGTTTTCGTTAAAATAATTTCAAGATGAGTTACAATTTCTTCTGCAATCCTCAAACATTCCAACCCGATTTCTTCGCTTAGCAATAAAGGATTTTCAGGTGGATAACGGGTTTCTATGTAAAATTGATTTAAAAAAGAGCTATCCTTAAGAAACTTTGAAAGTTCGGGTAAATAATTCGCAGCAAGTTTATTTAAGTATAAAAGGCTATGACTGGTCGGAATCTCACCCGACTTATACAAAATAAATGCTTTTAATGCTTTTTCTACCGCCTGCTGGCACTGGAAAGCAACTAAATTCCAGCCACAGTCATGATCTTTTAAAATTTTTGCCGCCCTTATATCTTGTTTAGCATAATTTAGCCAATCTTGATAACGTTTACTGTCTACCATATTTTCACCCCCTTACTTTTTATATGATATGCAAAGCTATCCCTTTGTTTAATAAGCTTATACCAATCATCGGGGTGATACAAAATAATATCAAAGGGTTTAGAACAATCTAACGACAAATAAATTTGCGTCAAAGTTTCCCTTTTCTCGTTATATTCCATTACAATACATAGATCAATATCACTTTTATCAGTTGCCATCCCCCGGGCAAAGGAACCAAAAAGATATATTTCTTGGGGATTAAACTTTTCTAAAAGCTGCTTTTTTAAATTTAAGATTTCTGGATGCAAAGTAATCATAACCTCTTCCCTTCCCGGTAAACTTTTTCCACTAAACTTGCCGGCGCATCTTCTTCTAATACGAGATGTACCTGGAAAGGTACCGCTAAATCCACACATTCCGCTACCATTTTAAAAAAACTTCCCTCAATTTTCCCCGCTATAAAAATATCTATATCCGAAATAGGGGTAAAAAGAGCATTTTCATCGGCCAAAGAACCAAACAAATAAACATCCTTTACTCCGTACCTTTGGCGGATAAATTCAGCTATTTCCTTAGCTTAATTTAAAGCTTCTTCCCGTAAAATCTTTTTCTCTTCTTCCTGTCTTTCCCGCCTCTTTTTCAGCCACTCCCGCTGTTCAATTATATCCTCATCTGTATAGCGGCTCATGCTTCCACCACCTGTTTACAAATCTCACATCACACCTCACACTTCACACCTCTCAAAACCCTGTGACATCCCGCGGTGTCATTTTTACCCCTCCGCTTTTATTTACTATAATTGTATCTTAACTTACCGGCCCTTACAATTAGAACTGTTAATTTTTTCTATTTATCTTCTTCTGTTCTACCAGGATTCACTATTACAACAGAGCAAATATTTAAATCGAGTAGGAGGGGGTAATTAACCCCCGTCCTCTCACACCACCGTACGTACCGTTCGGTATACGGCGGTTCATGAGTTTACCCGAAGTTGTTGATACCTCTCAACTAAACTTATTA
>NZ_BDJL01000032.1 GCF_001950325.1 Carboxydothermus islandicus | reverse complement strand
TTGAAGGCCGTACTGGGGGTACACTGCCATGTACCCGGCAGTGAAGCGTAATAGGAGAAGGAGTTGGGAAACTCCGCCGTAGAAGGTGAAAGCCCTGTATCCGAAATTACGCGTAGCTGCAGCGTACGAGCCTGAGTACCATGGGGCACGGGGAACCCTATGGGAAGCAGGGGGGACCACCCTCCAAGGCTAAATACCCGCTGGCGACCGATAGAGGACGAGTACCGTGAGGGAAAGGTGAAAAGCACCCCGGGAGGGGAGTGAAAGAGGACCTGAAACCGTATGCCTACAAGCAGTCGGAGCCACTGGAAGGTGGTGACGGCGTACTTTTTGTAGAACGGGCCGGCGAGTTGCTGTACGTAGCGAGGTTAAGGCTTATAAGGCCGGAGCCGAAGCGAAAGCGAGTCCGAAGAGGGCGGAAGTT
>NZ_BDJL01000031.1:872-41172 GCF_001950325.1 Carboxydothermus islandicus | reverse complement strand
CTCCAAGACCGCTCGACTTGCATGTGTTAGGCACGCCGCCAGCGTTCGTCCTGAGCCAGGATCAAACCCTCCATAAAGTCACCCCCACAAAAAGCTTCGCTTTTTGCGGGGACCCCGAAGCTTTACCCCAAAAAATCTTGCGATTTTTTGGGGACCCTGGTATCTAAACCTGTTTCGCACAGGTTAGGTCCTATAAAAGGGTCAATCCAAGCTTTTTTGCTTCCGTACCCTTCCCGAGTACGGTCCGCTTGCCGTTATTCCCTTGCCAAGGTACCTGTCGCTTTCGGCGTTTCCTGCCGTCGGCGACGTCTCTTAATTTATCATATCTTCGCGTCCCCTGTCAAGGGGTTTTTGCTCCCTTGTCCCGCAGGACGCTCTCTTAATATACCAAATTCATTCACCCCCTTTCAAGGGCTAATTTCTGGAAATAAAAAAACCGCCGGTGACTTTTTCACCAGCAGTTTTATGGAAATTAAATAAACTTTATCCAGCAATTCTACTTCAAAGATGAAGGTAACATAATCTGGGGTACTTCTCCCACAATAACCGTTTCAATTATAGGAAGTTTATAGGAAAGTTTTGCTTCTTCACTAACAAAAGGAATCGCTACTTTATAACTTGCTTTTAAAATAACCGAAAGCTGAAATCTGGTCTGATTAAGGCCGCCCGATTCAAAGGAATCCAAACACTTTACTTCAACATATCCCATCGGTATAAAACTAATCTTTATTTTTGGACCGAAGGAAGCCAATACCTTTAAACCAAATAACTGTCCAATGGGAATCGCTACTTTTTGTTTACTTAACGAGTTAACATGTTTTTGCATTCTATTGCCAATTCTTGCAGCTAACTTATGAAACAAAAGTGTATTGGATTGAACCAAAGTTATCTTGCCCTTTTGATCCTTTTCTATCCGAATTAATTTTTCTGTCTGAAACTCCTTACTTTCAAGTTCCTGAAGTACAACTTTTGTAAATTCTTCAGTGATAATTTGGTTTATACGTACTTTAGCCAAATTTAAAAACAAATCTCCAATAAATCGCTCTACTATCCAGGTAAAAGTCAAGGTAAAGAGGAGTATTAAAGTAACAAATACTTTAATACGTCTTATTTGGTAAGGGGCAAAATACAAGGCTATCACCACCCAAGTTATAAAATAGGGTATGATAGCCTTCACAAGTTTGTTACTTTTCAAAAATAATTTTTAAAAATCGCCGCTTTCCAACTTTAACAGTATAGGGCTCTTTAGAGGGTTTTAAAGCAAAATTAATATCGGCAATTTTTTCTTGATTTACCAAAACAGCTCCCTGAGAAATTAGCCTTTTAGCTTCACTTATGCTTTTTACAATTCCCGCCGAAAACAATACTTTAGGCAATAAAACAACTTCACCATCTTTCAATTCACCGGAAACCTTATACTCAGGAATTTCATCGGGCAGCTCTTTCTCCCGAAAAATTTTAATAAATTCCAGTTCGGCTTCATCCGCCGCTTCGCGGGAATGATACTGAGTAATAATTTCTTTGGCCAAAAATACTTTTGCATCCCGTGGATTTAACACACCCGTTTCCATTTGGTTCTTCATTTCATTAATTGTTTCCATTGGTACCGATGTTAGCAATTCCAAATAACGCACTATGAGACTATCAGGAATAGACATTATCTTTCCAAACATTTCTTGAGGCGGTTCATTTATTCCAATATAATTTCCAAGACTTTTACTCATTTTTTGCACGCCATCGGTACCTTCCAATATCGGCATCATTATAGCAATTTGCGGCTCTTGCCCGTATTCTTTTTGCAAAGTTCGACCCATTAAAAGATTAAACTTCTGGTCAGTTCCGCCCAATTCAATATCTGCTTGTAAAGCAACCGAATCATAACCTTGCATTAACGGGTAGAAAAACTCATGAATGCTTATAGGCTGCCCCTCTTTAAATCTCTTGGCAAAATCTTCTCTTTCAAGCATTCTTGCTACAGTGTATTTGGAGGCAAGTTTTATTACATCGGCAAAAGTAAGCTTTGCTAACCATTCGCTGTTAAAAACCATTCTTGTTTTTTCACGATCTAAAATTTTAAAAATCTGCTCCTGATAGGTCCTTGCATTTTCCAAAACTTCATCCCATGATAACTGCTTCCGGGTTTCTTTTTTTCCAGTTGGATCCCCAATTTGTGCTGTAAAGTCTCCAATGATAATGATAACCTCATGACCTAAAGATTGAAACTGTTTTAACTTTTGCAAAACCACCGTATGTCCTAAGTGAATATCCGGTGCAGTGGGGTCAAGGCCGAGTTTTACCCTTAAAGGCTTACCTTCCTTTAAAGATTTTTTTAGCTTTTCTACTAACTCCTCTTCCGGAACAATTTCTGCAACTCCCCTTTTAATTATTTCAAGTTGACGCTTTAATTCGTCCACTGGCATCTCCCTTTCCTCGCATGTTATATTCTAAGCTTAATATTTATTATGTATTATTCCTTAATTTTCCGTCAAGGTAAAACTTTTTCAATACATCTTTTCCGAGATATGTTATAATGTTTTTTAAGTAAAAGGAGGTTTTAAAGTGGGAAAACACCGAAAAAGAATGCCAAAGTGGGTTTTAGTTTCCCTGCTGGTATTTTTCCTGCTATTTTTCCTTGGCTCAATTGCTGTGGGTAGTTACATTTATTATTGTTTAAAAGACGTACCCTCTTTCTCTCCCAAAATGCTGGAGTTGTCTGGAACCACTTTAATTTTTGATAAAAACAATAATATAATTGCTGAAGTCCATGGCAGTGAAAATAGGATACCTGTAAAAATAAAGGAAGTTCCGGAAGTTGTAAAGAAAGCAATAATCGGTGCTGAAGATGCCCGGTTTTACAAACATCACGGTATTGATTTAAAAGCTATTTTAAGAGCAGCCCTGGAAGATTTAAAGTACGGAGCTCCAAAAGAAGGGGCCAGCACAATTACCCAGCAGTTAGTTAAACTTACTTTTTTAACCCCAGAAAAAACACTTAAAAGAAAAATTCAAGAAGCATATTTAGCTATCCAGCTGGAAAGAGCTTTTACCAAAGATGAAATCCTCGAAATGTATTTAAACCGTAGTTATTTTGGTGAAGGGGCTTATGGGATAAAAGCCGCCGCCCAAACTTACTTTGGCAAAGATTTAGATGAATTAACATTAAGTGAAGCAGCTCTTTTAGCCGGGTTACTTCCAGCACCAAGTCGCTATTCTCCTTTAAACAACAAAGAGCTGGCACTAACCCGTCGCAACATTGTCTTAAATAAAATGGTGCGAGCCGGCTTAATAACTGAAGACCAAGCCAAAAAAGCTAAGAGCGAACCTTTAATCCTAAACCCCAATCTTATAGATAAAAGTAACCAAAAATATAAATATCCCTATTTTGTGGAATTTGTAATTGAACAGCTTACCGAAAAGTTTGGCAGTGACCGGGTTTTTCGCGGTGGACTTAGAGTTTACACAACCTTAGACCCAAAAATTCAGGAAGCTTCCGAAAAGGCTTTAGCAGATCCCAAAAACTTCCCCAAATCCAAGCGGGATAAAAGTGGAATTTTACAACCCCAGGGTGCAGTGGTAGTCCTTGATCCTAAAACAGGTGAAATTAAAGCAATTGTTGGGGGACGCGAACACAATCAGCTGCGTCAGTGGAACAGAGCTACCCGGACCAAAAGACAACCGGGTTCAGCTTTTAAGCCAATCATTGCCTATGGTCCGGCTATTGAAAACGGTTTGTCCCCGGCTACAGTAATTGATGACCGGCCAATAAAATATGGCAACCATTCTTTTTCTAATTCCAATGGTAAATATCGGGGATTAATCACTTTAAGAACTGCTCTTACTTATTCAGTAAATACCGTTGCCGTTCAACTTCTCGATAAAATTGGCTTTGCTGAAGCCTTTAAATTTGCGAAAAAGCTCGGCATTGAGCTAAATCCAAAGCTTGAATCAAATCTTGGGGTTGCCCTTGGTGGTCTTACTGACGGAGTTACTCCTCTTCAAATGGCAGCCGCTTACGGAGCATTTGCCAATAACGGAATTTATGTAGAACCCTCGGCAATAATTAAAGTCGAATCAGCTGCCGGCGAAATACTTTATGAAAATAAACCCAAAAAACGAGTAGCCATGAAACCTGAAACCGCATTTATGATTACTTCAATGCTTGAAGATGTAGTAAAGTATGGCACCGGAACCGCAGCGCGTTTAGACCGGCCGGTAGCAGGCAAAACCGGCACTACCGATGAAGGAAAAGACCTCTGGTTTGTGGGTTACACTCCCGATTTAGTCGCTGCCGTCTGGGTTGGCCATGATAAACCCCAACCCATTCCCGGTGGATTTGGAGGTATCTATCCAGCCCGAATTTTTAAAGCGATAATGACTGAAGCTTTAAAAGGTATACCAAAATCTGACTTTGACAAGCCCAAAGGTATTGTCAAAGCCACTGTTTGTGGAAAATCTGGACTTTTACCAAGTAGTGACTGCCCTCAAGACCAGTTGGTTTACGATTATTTTGCCAAAGGCACCGTACCGACAAAAATTTGCAATGTCCATGTAAAAGCAGAAATTTGTGCTGATTCCCATTTGCTGGCAACGGAATACTGTCCCAATAAGCTTACGGTAAGCTTAATTTATCTACCTTATGAAGTTCCGAGTTATGTTTTAGATTATTCATTAAGGTTACCCAAAGAAAAATGTAATATTCACGGGCCGGGAAGCCAGTCTTCAACTCAAGAAGTAGAAGTGCCCATTTGCACCGATCCAGCCCACAACGGTCAGGACTTCCTGGCTCTAATTCCCAAAGCCGGTGAAAGCGGTGGTTGTCCACCCCAATATATTACTGTTAAAAAGTTTCCCAAAGATAAGGTGCCAAAAGTTTACTGTGATATTCCGGAACACCAAATAAAACCTGCTCAAGGAAATGACAATCAATCAAATCCTCCCGGCAATAATCAAACAACCCCTCCTAACAATTAGGAGGGGTTTACTTTAAATATACCTCCGTTGCACCATCTCCCCCTTGATTTTGCGGTGCAAAATTAAATTTTTTCACAAAAGGAACTTCCCGTAAATAATCCCATAAAAATTTTTTTAAAGCACCGGTACCCTTTCCATGAATAATTCTAACCTTTTCCACCCCGGCTAAGTAAGCATTATCTAAATATTTTTCCACCACCGGTTCGGCTTCAAGCGTACTTAGACCCCGAATATCAAGCTCCAAGCTAAAATTTTGTTTTTTGGTTAATTCTAAAACTGCTTTTTTAATCTGACCTTTTTCTTTTTCCTGTTTTTCCGCCGGCCTTATTTGCGCAAAACTTACATTTAGCTTCATTATCCCCGCCTGGACAATGGCATAATTTTCTCCAACCGCTAAAACTTCCGCTTTCTGTCCAACTTCAATCAATTCCACCGTTTCTCCTACTTTAGGACGATAAGGTTTTAATGGTTCAAAAGGCAAGGCAAAATTTTGCGAGAAGTCGTTAATTTTCTGACGGGCCTCTTCCAGAAGTTTTGTTAAATTTTTTTCCTCATAAGTCTTAATCTTTTCTTTTATTTCTTCAATAATAAGCTTACCGTTCCGTTCAAGCTCCAAAAGCTTCTGCTGATACTTTTCCCGGTATTTTCTAATAATTTCTTCTTTTGTTTTTTCAAGATTTTCTAATTCTTCATTAAGCTTTGCTTCTTTTTCTTTGAGGGATTGGAGAAGATTTGTTACTTCTTCTCTATCCTTTTCTAACCGCCGCTTCTCTTGCTCAACGTCAAAAATAAGCTTATCAAGTTTCAACTCTTCTTCCTTCAAGAAACTTTTAGCTTTTTCAATTATTTGTTCTTTAAGTCCCAAGCCCTGGGCAATAAACAGGGCATTGCTCCGTCCCGGTTTTCCAATGTGTAAACGATAAGTTGGTTTTAAGCTTTCAGGATCAAATTCGACCGAGGCATTTTCAACCCGCTCGGTCTGCACGGCATAAGCCGCAAGTTCACTGGTATGGGTGGTCGCAACAACTTTTACCTTTTTTTCCCGAAGTTCTTCCAGAATTGCTTTGGCCAATGCAGCTCCTTCCCGGGGATCAGTTCCGGTCCCCAGCTCGTCTAACAATACCAAGTCTCCTTCCCGGGCATTTTCTAAAATAAATTTTAAATTTAGCAAATGGGAAGAAAAAGTACTTAACGATTGAACGATACTTTGCTCATCGCCAATATCAACATAAATTTCTCCGAAAAGGCCAATTTCTGTCTCCGGGGAGGCAGGAATAAACAAGCCAGCCCGAGCCATAACGGTTAAAATCCCTATAGTTTTTAAAGTAACAGTCTTACCGCCCGTATTGGGTCCGGTAATAATTAATAAGTCAAATTCTTTCCCCAGAGTTAAGTCAAAAGGTACCGCCTTCTTTCCCAGAAGTGGATGACGTGCCTGTTTAAAAGATAAAATACCGCTCTCAGTAATTCCTGGTTTATACGCATCTAACTCTAAAGCAAGACGCGCTTTTGCCACAATCAGGTCAATTTCCCCCAAAAGCTCATAAGTACGTTTGATTTCCGTTATATTGCAAGCTAAACGCTGGGTAAAACCTTTGAGGATTTTTTCAATTATTTCCTTTTCCTGTAATTCTAAGGTTTTAAGTTCGTTTCCCGCTTCTACTGCACTGTACGGCTCAATAAATAAAGTTTGACCTGTATTAGAACGATCGTGGATAATCCCCGGTACCTGACTTTTATAAGAAGCTTTTACCGGTAAAACAAACCTATCTCCGCGTACTGAAATCAGAGGCTCTTGCAAGTATTTAGCAAGTTCAGGATCTCTAAGATATTTTTCTACTGCTTCTCGCATTTTGTCCTTTACCCGGGCTATCTGTCCCCGAACCCTTTTTAATTCAGGAGATGCTTCATCTTTCACAGTTCCTTCAGGCCAAAAACTTCTTTCGATTTCTTTTAAGAGGCTCTCCTCAAAGAAAAGCAGGTTTACTTTTTGCTTTAACCTTGGAAATTCACCGCGACTAATCTCCAAAAAAGTATCTTTTGAAACTTTAAGCAATTGACCTAAACGGTATATTTCTTGCCCGGTTAACATGCTTTCTTTAGAAAGTTTTAGAAAAATTTCGGAGAAATCTGAAAGCAAACTTAAATCTACCGTTTTAAATCGCAAATAGGAAAGTCCTTCTTCAACCTCCAAAAGCTTTTCCTCAATAATCTTGCTATCGGATAGTGGTCTAACTTCCAAAGCCCGTTGTTTTCCCGGAAAGGATTCGGCCTTTTGCCAGAGTTTATTAATAATATCCGGAAATTCAATTTTTTCCAAGGTTTTTTGATTCATTTTTTACTCCGCTCCTCGAAAATAATGCCCGGTGGTAAAACCCTCAGGATAAAGGTGTTTAAGAGTTTCCAAGCTTGTAATCTCGGGTTCATATTTTTCGCCTAAGAAATTCAAGCGGTTAATTTCTTCTCGCCAAACTTCCACCACTTTATATACTTTATCCGGATCTTCTGCAGGAAGTTCCAATCGTAAATATTCTATACCCGAGAGGTCGGTAAATTCCGAGAGATTTTTTAAAATGTTTAGCTTTTTATTATTAAAAAGATGCATTCGGCAAAATTGGTCAGTTTTTACAGGAAATTTGACCCCTAACCGGTCTTTTAAATAATAATCCCCCAAATAGCAAACCTTACCACATCCTTTTTCCCTGGTCATTCCTCCAGCCACAGCTCCAATCACGCAGTATTCACTCACCATTAAAGGTAAATCCCCAAAAACCACTGCTTCTTTAGCCAGTCCCGCAAATCTTGCCGTTTCCTTAAGCATTTTAAAGGAAAGCTCGAGGGAAAGGGTTGCTCTTTCTATCGACCAACCGTGCAAAACCACCTCGGTTAGAGAATTAAAAACATTAAAAGAAAAATCCGCAGCAAGTCTGTATCCGGATTTATACGCATATGAAATAATCCCGGGATTTCCCGCTAAGATTCCCGAAAAGTTGTGCTCCTTTTGCATTTCTTCGAAAAATAATTCTAATTCTTGGTCTTTAGTAATCCTTGGGACGTGAAGCCAAATTTCTTGATAATCCTTTTTCACTGAAAATATTTCCGCATAATTATACGGTTTTTTAAAAAACCTTTCCCCCGCTAAATGCACAATATCGGCTCCTGCCCGCAAAGCATTAATGGCTGCTTCTGTACTTCCAACTTTTACCGCAAGTTTAAATGTGTTTTGTTTCTGTTTATTACTTACCGGTAGCAAAAGCTTTTGGCTTATAATCTGCCTCTTATACTTATTTATAATCATAGCTGATAGTTTTTCCACTGCTTCTCGCCGAAGTTTATTTAATTCACTCGCTGGAAGTAAAACTCCTTCTTCCAATCCTTTTGCAACAATTTCATTGATAAAAAAAGGAGTATTACCAAGACGATTAAGCTGTTCCTGCAAGTACTCCAGATTAGCTGGCCGCTTAAGAGCAGTTTCTACAACATACTCCGATGCCACTTCAACCCGGTGGCCAAATTCATCAGTAATAATTAAGCGCAATGGCTCTCCCCTATGAGCAATCACTTCAGCTTTTAACGGCAATTTTTTAATTTCTCGCTCTCGCGCAAAACTTTCCCTCGCCTCTTCCAGCAATTTGCGACTGGAAGTTTTAAATACCCGGTCCTGTGGAAATACCCGCTCCGGAAGATAAAACTCCACAATGTCACCTTTTTCTGCCCTTTTTACTTTTTCCTTATCCCGGTAGAGAGAGCCAATTTCTACTCCAACCCTCCCTCCTTTTTTAACCCAAATTTCTACCCCGTCTCCTTCTTCTAAGAGACTCTCTACCTTTACCCGAACTATACTTCTACGTTCATCATATCCTACAACCCGTCCTACAAAAACCCCTCTATTATTGGGCCGCTGGTAACTCATTAATTCCTGCCCGGGTTTTCCCAAAAGATATGCTGTTGAAAAATTTCTATTAAAAATTTCACGTAGCTTCCTATCCTGTTCTTCACTCACCCGGAAATATAGCGGGTCATTAAAATACAAATCTATCAATTCTCGATAAACTTTAACCACCGTTGCCACATACTCCGGTCGTTTCATCCGCCCTTCAATTTTAAAGGAATCCACACCGGCTTTTATCAAATCGGGCAAAAACGCACTTAGATTTATATCTCGAGTACTTAAGAGATACTCGCCTAAATTTTCCCCGATTTCTTTTTCCTCTTTAATTAACTTATAAGGCAGGCGGCAGGGTTGCGCGCACTTTCCCCGATTACCACTCCTCTGACCAATAATACTGCTCATTAAACACTGGCCCGAGTAAGAAATGCACAAAGCTCCATGAACAAAATGTTCTATCTCAACCCCGGTTTTCGTTTTAATTTCCTTTATTTCGGAAAGCGCCAACTCCCTGGCTAAAACCACCCGCTTAATTCCCAAATCTTTAATTAATGCTATTGCTTCACTATTATGAAGCGTCATCTGGGTACTGGCATGAATTTTAAGGTCCGGAAAGTACTCTTTTATTACTTTTACCAGTCCAAAGTCCTGAACAATTACGGCATCTGCTCCTTCTTTATAAATAAGCTGTAAAAACCTGAATACTTCTTTTAACTCGTAATCAGTGACTAAAGTATTTAGAGTAATGTAAGCCTTAACTCCCCGTAAATGACAGTAATCAATGGCTTTAACTATTTCTTCATCAGTAAAATTTTCGGAAAAATGCCGGGCATTAAAAAATTTACCGCCAAAATAGACCGCATCTGCTCCATTTTGAACAGCAGCTATTAAATTTTCATAAGCTCCTACCGGTGCTAAAAGCTCTGGTTTTTTTAACATTTTTTTACCCCCTAAATAGGTAAAAGAGCGTGGCCTAAACCACGCTTACCTTTTAACCCTTATTAAACCTGAAGTTGCAATTACCCTAACCCCATTTTCCTCAAGCTTGTCAAGCCACAAATTCATCCCCAGGGAGTCGCTGGCCATATGACCGGCAACTACTACATTTATATTATGCTTTTCGGCCTCTTTTTTATGTTTTTCCGATATATGCATGGTCACAATAGTGCCTACATCGGTAGTAGAAAGTTTGGCAAACATTTCATCGGAACCACTGGTTCCTCCGGTCATATCAACAAAGATTTTACCGCATCTTCTTTCGGGTGCGCCCACAACTATGGTAGGACCAGCACCAATTTTGGTTGCCTCTTTATATTCCGGTAACTCCTTTAAGAAATCAACAACTTCTCCTACCGTTTCAGGTTTTTTCTCGTTAAAATAATTGGTTAAAAAAGTAGTTACAAGATTATCCGCAGGAGTATGGACGCTCATAAAAGCAAAGCCCAAAAGCTTAGCTGCATCAATGGCCCGGTTATGGTTTAAAGGCATTAAACCACGCTTTACCTCGCCAATTCTTGGTGCCATTATCCCTTCAGCTACATTTATGGGTACCCCAAGCTGGTGTAAGATATCTTCCTGGAGATGCATTACTTCATAAAGCTTGGCAATCCCCGAACCTTCCGGGTGGTGGGTTATTATTAAATCTATTTTTGTCCCCTTTTCGGTAAGGCGATCAGCAAGTAATACTTCACCAACTTCCATATCAATCCCAACCAATGCCGTATGTATCTCTTGCTCTAAATCGCCCAAAAATACCCGGGTATCACTATAAGGATTGGTCAGGTTTTCTAAGTCATACTCTTCTTTTTCCTTTTCCGAAAGCTTTTCATAACGCTTTTTTTCTTTTTCTAAAGCTTTTAATACTTGTTCTTTACCCCGGGGGTCACTTTCCATCCCCATTTTTACTGCTAACTCATAAATTTCTTTTAATTTCATTTTCCCACTCCTTATTTATTTTTTTGAAACATACTTATTATTCTTTAGATAAAATCTATAAGGCAAATCCTTCCCCGCATTAATGCCTATCCGCGTCGTCACAACAATATCTTCTTCAGCTACCGGCTCCCCTTTTGTAATATATAAAATTTTACCTTCCGTTAAATCATAACCATTTAGTTTTAAGTCAATTGCCAAACCCCGGGTTAATTTTGCCGGTCCACTTAAAAGTTCTCTGTCACTTTTACCTCCCCGTAAAGTTCTAATGATATCAATACCTTTTACCGGTTCTAAAGCTCGTATTAACACTGCTTCAGCCCGGCCTATATCACCGGTTACCACATTAAAACAATAATGCATCCCGTAAGTAAAGTACACATACGCATGTCCCGGCGGTCCAAACATCACTTCATTTCTTTTGGTTTTGCCCCTGTATGCATGACAGGCGGGATCGTTTTGATGATAAGCTTCTGTTTCTACAATTTTGCCAATTAACAAATGTCCGTTATATTCCCGGACAAGATAACAATTTAGTAAATCTCTGGCGACAATTAAAACATCTCTGGCATAAAACTGTCTTGGTAAGAGCATAAGCACCTCTATCATAATAAAAAACTTAAATCAATTTGGCAATATTTTCTTATTTTCTCCTTAAAAATTTTTTAAGGGAATTTAAATCTTTAGCGTTTAAAACATCTTTTTTTGTTAAAAGAGCCTTTCTGGCTACAGTTACTCCAAATTGCAGGTCATTGGCCAGCCGGTAGGTATCATGGGCATCGGTATTGATAGCAATTAAGACACCTTCCTGGCGGGCACGGTTTACATATTCATCTTTTAAATCTAATCTTTCAGGAGAGCTATTTATTTCCAGAGCCGTACTGTATTTTGCCGCCTGGACAATTATTTCTTCAACATCAACATCATATTGATCACGCCGTCCCAGCAACCTGCCGGTAGGATGGCCAATAATATCCACATGTTCATTTTTAATTGCTTCAATTATCCGTGCCGTCTGTTCTTCTCTGGGGAGTTTAAAACCGGTATGCACCGATGCTACCACTACGTCAAGCTGCGCCAGCAATTTATCGGGTAAATCCAGAGAACCATCTTTTAAAATTTCAACCTCGATACCTTTTAACACAGTAATTCCTTCTAATTCCCGATTCAACGCTTCTATTTCTTCAATTTGAGCTAATAACCTTTCTTCGTCAAGGCCTTTGGCCACGGTTAAACTCTTCGAATGATCGTTAATTGAGATATATTCATAGCCCAGTTTTTGGGCCGCTAAGGCTAAATCTTTAATAGAATTTATTCCATCACTGTGTTGCGAATGAATATGTAAATCCCCCTTAATATCGGCAGCAGTAATTAAATCAGTCGTATCCGCTTCGTTTAAAAATTCCAGCACTCCCTCGGCAGTTCGCAATTCCGGTTCAACATAGGGTAAACCTCTGGATTTAAAAATTATTTCTTCATCACTAAAACTTTTTTCCAAAACCCCAATAGCTTTCACAAAACTTTCCGGACCGGTTGTCAAGAATAACTTATTCCCCCAGCTATCAAAAGTGGCAAAATCAATTTTAACCTTGAATCCTTCCGGGGCTAAAAAGAGCATTCCATCCTGTTGTTCAAGGAGCTTAAAGCCCAAATTCTCCATAAGTTCAGAAAATTTTTCCTTTGAGCCATTAAAAACTATTAAAAAATGATAATAAGGAATTATTTCTTCCTTTAATCTTAAACTACCTGTACTGCTTACTTTTTCTACACCGGGTAAGCTTTTAATTAATTCCAAAAGTTCCGTTTGATTACGGCTATACAAGCTAACAGGAATTTTTTCCTGCCATTCCCGCGCTGAAGCTATCCCCACTAAAATTTGTTGCTCGGTTTTACTTCCTATTCCCGGAATTTCCTTTAGTTTATGAGCTTTTGCTAAACTTTCTACCTCATCGAGGGTATCAGGTCGGTAAACTTCAAATATTTGCTTAGCTGTTTTTACCCCAATCCCCGGGATTTTTAATAAATCAAAAATAATTAGCGGAATTTCCCCTTTTAGTTTTTCATACTCTGCAATACGTCCTGTTCGGTAATATTCCAAGATTTTTTCTCTTAAATTTTTTCCAATCCCCGGCAATTCTTCCAGGCGGTCTTCGCTGATAAAGCGTTCAAGGTCCTCAATATTCCGCAAGATTCTGGCAGCCTGGCGATACGCATTAATTTTAAAAAAATTTTCCTCCTTATATTCAAGCATTAAGGCCATTTCAGAAAAAATACGACTTAATTGTAAACTTATCATTCTTTGTCCCTACTTTCTTCGTTTAAAGCAGAAGCCAATTGGTCATATTTTTGTTTTAAATCCTTCAGTTCTTTTTCTAAGGTTAAACCAACCAAGACATAGTTCCAGTGCCAGGGAAGTTTCGGATACCTTTCTTTTAGCTCTCTAATTCTTTCATTTAAATTCCGAGCAAGTTCCACCACTTCTTCTTCCGGTAAATCGCTTTTTAAATAGTATTTTTCCCCGTCAATCTCCACTTCAATTCGCTTCAATTTATCACCTCGTTTTCTAAAGAAAGTTTTTTTAAAAATACCCCCGAAAAGCCGGGGGTATTTTTAAAAGTTCCTCAATTTTGCACCAGTTTTAGCTTCCAGGGCATTTAGGATTTGGGCAATGAAATTATTAATTTCTTCCTCGCTTAAAGTTTTCTCCGTTGAACTAAAGGTTAATGAAATCGCAATACTCTTTTTGTTTGGCCCAAGTTTTTCTCCTTCGTAAACATCAAAAATCTCAATATTTTTTAATGTATTAATTGCTAAACCTTTTATGACCTCAATGCAAGTGGCAGCAGGAGTTTCCCGATCCACTAAAAGTGCAATATCCCTTTTTACCTCGGGATAAGGGGATAAAGGAGTATATTTTGTCTCCACCGGAATCAAAATTTTTAAAAGGTCATAATTTAATTCAAACACAATGGGAGTATTTTTAAATTCATACTTTTTTTGGACGAGAGGATGTAATTCACCAAGATAGCCAATTTCCGTATTTTCTAAATAAACCCGGGCTGCCTTACCTGGATGAAGAAAAGGCAGGTCTTTTGCCGCAGCAAAACTAAAATTATTGATACCCAGGGAAGTAAAGAAGCTTTCTAAAATACCTTTAACATAATAAAAATCATACTTTCTTGGCTTATTATACCAATCGCCACGGCTATAACCAAGAGCAATACCGCCAATTAGTTTGGTTTCTTTGGGTAAGTCTTCGCCACTTTTTTCAAATACATTTCCCATTTCAAAGAGTAACAGACTTTCCTGCTGACGATTTTCATTTCTTTTAGCAATATCCAAGAGTCCGGGTAACAAAGTAGTACGCATGACCGACTGTTCAATGCTTAATGGATTTAAAAGTACTACACTTTTTGCAAGCACCTCGTCCACAGAAAGTCCCAATTTAGCATAAGAGTCAGGATTAATAAAACTATAAGTTATAATTTCCTGCATTCCCAAAGCAGTTAAGAGATTTTTTACTTTATACTCAAAATTGTACTCCGGAGAAAAGCCGCTGGTAGTTATACCAATGGGCATGGTATCCGGAAAATTATTATATCCAAGATAACGGGCAATTTCTTCATAAATATCAGCTTCCAGAGAAACATCCGGACGGTAACTTGGAACTTCAACAAAAATTTTCTTCTCACCTACAGTAACTGTAAATCCCAAAGACTCCAAAATTTCTACAACCTGTTTGGCATCTAATGAAATACCTAAAAACTCTTCGGCTTTGGAAAGGCTAACAGCAATTACCTTTGGTGTAAACTTTTTAGGATACACATCCTCATATTGACCCCGTATCGTCCCCCCACATAATTCACAAATCATTAATGCTGCTTTAATTAATGCTCTTTTAATTCCTTCAATATCTACATTTTTTTCAAATCTTTGCGAAGCATCGGTGCGAAGCCCAAGTTTACGGGCAGTTTTCCGGACCGACACCGGATTAAACCAGGCTGCTTCAATAAAAACAGTTTTTGTGTTATCATCCACTTCGGTATTTTGCCCGCCCATTATCCCGGCTACCGCAATGGGTTTTTCCCGGTCAGCAATTACCAACATTTCGGGAGCTAATTCCCTTTCCACCCCATCTAAAGTAATAATTTTTTCTCCTTCTCTGGCATTTCTAATAATAATTTCCGGTGTAGCAAGTTTATCCAAGTCAAAAGCATGTAAAGGCTGACCGTATTCCAGTAAAATATAATTGGTTACGTCAACGATGTTATTAATTGGGCGAATCCCAGCCTTTCGCAGTCTCTGTTCGAGCCATAAGGGCGAAGGACCTACCTTAACATTTTCAATTACAATACCCATGTACCGCCCGCAAAGTTCAGGATTTTCAATAGTAATCTTAACCGGACAGCGCCCATTAACCCGGGGTAATTCCGGCTCAGCCAGTTTTAACCTGTGGCCGGTCAAAGCTGCTACCTCCCGGGCTACCCCCAAAACCGATAAGCAATCTCCGCGATTCGGGGTTAAGTCCAGTTCTAAAAGGTAATCATCAAGCTCTAAAACTTTTTCTATTTTTTCACCCACCGGTGCTTCCTGTGGTAAAAGCATTAAACCAGGTTCCGCACCTTTTCTTTCCAAAAGTCCCAGTTCCTCCGCCGAAAGTAACATTCCCCGGGAAACAACTCCCCTTATTCGCCGTTCCTCAATTGTTACACCGTTAGCCAGTTTAGCCCCGGGCAGGGCAAAAGGGTATTTAAAACCGGCAAAAACATTTTTGGCACCGGTAATAACCTCAAAAATTTCTTTCCCGGTAGAAACCTTTGCTTTAAAAAGCTCCGTCCCAGGAAGATTTTCTACTTCCAGCACCTCGCCCACAACAACTTTTTCGTAATTTCCGAGATATGTAACTTTTTCTACCGCGATTCCCACCGAAGTGAGTTTTTCTCCAAGTTCCCTGGCGGCATACGGTATTTCACAAAACTCCTGCAACCAGTTATAGGAAATATTCACTGCAAAGTCCCCCCTTAAAACATTTGCAAAAACCTTATGTCATTATCGTAAAAAAGGCGTAAGTCATCAATGCCGTACAAAAGCATGGCAATCCGCTCCAATCCCATTCCAAAAGCAAAACCGGTAACCATACTACTATCATATCCGGCCATTTCTAAAACCCGGGGATGTACCATACCAGCTCCTAAAATTTCAAGCCACCCCGAACCTTTGCAAACTTTACAACCAAGGCCACCGCAAATAACACAGGAAATATCCACCTCAGCGCTGGGTTCGGTAAACGGAAAATAACTGGGTCTTAACCTCATTTTAGTTTTGGGACCAAACAATTCTTTAATAAAGGTTAATAAAACTCCCTTTAAATCGGAAAAACGAATATTCCTATCAACCGCAAGCCCCTCACACTGGGCAAACATCGGTGAATGGGTAGCATCATCGTCCCGGCGGTAAACTTTGCCCGGCGAAATTATTTTTATCGGCAGGTTAGGAGCATACTTTTCCATTACCCGCACCTGTACCGGAGAAGTATGAGTCCGCAACAACACTTCCTCGGTAATATAAAAGGAGTCCTGCATATCTCGAGCGGGGTGGTCTTTAGGTAAGTTCAGGGCTTCAAAATTATAGTAATCTTTTTCAATTTCCGGACCCGTAGCCACGGAAAACCCCATTGAAGTAAAGATTTCTACTATCCGATGCTGTACCTGCGTCAGGGGATGGAGTTTGCCGAGTTTCAGAGAATAACCGGGTAATGTCACATCAATTGCCTCTTTACTCAGTTTCTCATCCAGGGCTCTCTGCAAAAGCTCCTGCTCTCTTTTTTCTAAATCTTCCTCTATTAACCTTTTTAAAGTATTAATTTTTTGCCCTGCTTCAGGTCGCAGTTCCGGAGGTAAATCTTTTAAATTTTTAAGAGCCAGGGTTACTTCACCTTTTTTCCCCAAAAACTTGACCTTTATTGTTTGCAGCTCGTTTAAATTGGAAACTTTACTTATTTCTCCCATATATCTCTGCCAAAGTTCTTCATTATGCAACTTCAATCCCTCCTATATAAAATTAAAAGCTTTCGCCCGTTTTAGGGACGAAAGCTAACGTTCCGCGGTACCACCCTACTTAGCATAAAGCTCACTCTGCAGAAAGGGGTATCCCTTTCTTACTTGCTAACGGAAGAATCCGTTGCCGCCTACTTATCTTTCAGCGGAAAGCTCACGGGCGAACTTCAGTCGGGCTGCCATAAAAGGACTTTCAGTCTAAGGCCCTTTCTCCCTGGATGGTCAGCATCCAACTTACTCCTCCCGGTCATTGCCTTTTATTGTTAATTAACTTTTTATAAATTAAGTAAGCTGTCAAGGAACCGGTAGCCTCAAATACACTCCACCAAAACTTCGCTAAATACTCCCCCATGCCACCCACCCCTTGCAAAGTCTAACCTAATTATAGCACAATTCAAAAAATACTACAAGTTATACCTGTTTTTGGCCCATTCATATATAATAATTCCGCCAGCAAGAGCCGCATTTAAAGATTCTATTTTTCCAGGCATGGGGATAGATATTTTTTGATGCGGAAGACTCTTTAACGTCGTGCTGATGCCTTGACCTTCATTACCAACCGCAATAAAAAATTTTGCCGGAAAGTTAACGGCAGTTAAAGGTATCCCTCCCTCGCTTTCTGCTAAAAATAACGGTATATTACTTTTTAAAATTATATCTTTAAGTTCGTCCGCCTCCATCCTCAATACGGGGAACTTAAAAGCGGTCCCCGCAGAAGCCCTTATAACTTTTGGATTATAAATATCAACTGCGGGAGGTAACAAAATTACACCGGAAACACCAAACCCAAAGGCAGCTCTCAGTAATGTACCTACATTTCCGGGATCCTGAAGACCATCAAGAATTAAAAAAGCACCATCTTTACCGGCAGGCCAGGATAAAGTTTTCATACAAGCTACCGCCAGAATCCCCGGAGGCGATACTAATTCGGAAATTTTGTTAAACAACCGGTCCGCTAAGACTACAATCTTTGCACCGTCCTCCGCAATTTTTTTGGTCTGCCAGTAACTTTCACTTACAACTAAATATTTTAGAGGCCAGTCATTAGCAATTAATTCAAAAACAAGTTTTTCGCCTTCTACAATAAACATTCCACTTTTGCGGCGAAGGGCTCCATCTTGATACAATTTTTTTAACTCTTTAAAAAATGAGTTTTCCGGGCTGGATATTTTTTTAATCACCAATATCCCGCTCCAACTTTTTAAAGTTTTCGTTACGCCCAATCAATACTAATATATCCCCCAGTTGCAAGACTTCGTCGGATGATGGCGAAATTACCAACTGCTCCCCGCGTTTTATTGCCAAAATGGTAAAACCATATTTGGCTCGAACATCAATTTCCTTGATTGTTTTCCCAGCATAGCGCGGCGGAATGTTTATTTCCAAAATAGAATACTCATCGGACAGGTCAATAAATTCCAAAATGTTGTTTGCCACCATTTTATTTGCTACTTTTACTCCCATTTCCTTTTCCGGATAAACCACTACATCAGCCCCAACTTTAGCCAATATCTTACCGTGCAAATCGTTCTGAGCTTTTGCCCAAACCTTCTTTATTCCCAGTTCCTTCAAAATTAGAGTAATTAAGATACTGTTGTGCATTTCCTGTCCGATTGCTACAACAACTTCATCACAATTTTTTATACCAACGGCTTTCAAAGTTTGCTCATCCGTTGCATCGGCACATACTGCATGGGTGACAAAATCTTTTACTTCCTCCACCCGCTCTTCGTTACTATCAATAGCCAAAACCTCATACCCCAAATCACTTAAAGTCTTGGCCACACTGGAACCAAATCGGCCAAGACCGATAACCCCAAACTGTTTGGACTCCATAAATTTCATCTCCTATCCAACCATTACCTTTTCTTCCGGTAAAGTAAACAAAGCTTTTTTCCGCCGCTGCGCAAGGGCATAAGTAATGGTAAGCGGACCAACCCTGCCAAAAAACATCATTAATATTATTAAAATCCTGCCAAGTTCCGATAACTCCGGCGTTAAGCCCATCGATAGCCCTACCGTACCAAAGGCGGAAACAGTTTCAAACATATTCATCAAGATATTGTGCCCTTCAGTAAAGGTAAGAATAAAAGTGACAATATTTATTAATGACAGAGAAATCATGACAATGGCAATTGCTTTAAAAATTTGTTCCCGGGGCAAACGGCGGTTATAAACCAAGATTTCATCACGCCCAAGAATAATATTGATCACCGCTAAAGTTAATACCGCAAAAGTAGTGGTTTTAACTCCACCTCCTGTTGACCCGGGGGAAGCACCGATAAACATTAAAATAATTATAAAATACTGGGTTGCCGGATGAAGGGCCGCGATATCTACAGTATTAAATCCAGCCGTTCGGGGTGTAACCGCCTGGAAAAAAGCCGCTAAAATTTTCTGACCAAAAGGCAAAGCTCCCAAAGTTTTATCGTTGTTGTATTCCATGACAAAGATAACCACAGTACCGAGCAAAAGTAAAAGTCCGGTAGTCATTAACGTTATTTTGGAATGAAGGGATAACCTTCCTTTTTTTCTCAAATTAAAAAGCTCGGAAATAACATAAAAACCAATTCCTCCGGTAATAATCAAAATAGCAATTGAAAGGTTAACTATAACATCCCCAACATAAGGAGTCAAGCTTTTAAAATTTCCCATTAAATCAAAACCTGCGTTATTAAAAGCGGATACCGCATGAAAAATCCCAAACCACATTCCCTTAATAAAACCGTAATCTAAGGAAAATCTTAACCCCAAAATAACTGCAAAAACTCCCTCAATACTAAAGGTAAACAAAATAACCTGTTTTGTTAACTTAATAATTCCCTCTAAACTGGCCTGATTTAAGGCTTCCTGAATAACTATCCGCTCACGTAAGTTAATCCGACGGCCCAAAAGAATGGCAAACAGCGTTGCAACAGTCATAAAACCCAGGCCGCCTACCTGAATTAACAGCAGGATAACAATTTGACCAAAAAGCGACCAATAAGTTCCTGTATCAACTACCACAAGACCGGTAACGCAAACCGCCGAAGTGGCGGTAAATAATGCATCTAAGAAAGGAGTAACCGTACCATCTTTGGTTGAAATTGGCAGCATTAATAAAACTGTACCTAAAAGAATAACTCCTGCAAATCCCAGTACCAGGATTTGCGAAGGAGTTAATCGCCTAAAAAAGTTTATTTCTTTTTTCGAATTGATTGCCAACACTTTCACCAAAACCCTTCATCTTATAAATTTTTCTTGGCAATTTCCACCAGCTCGGCAAAAGCATTTTTATCATTTACTGCTAAGTCCGCAAGCATCTTCCGATTAATTTCTATCCCGGCTTTCTTTAAGCCATTCATCATCCTGCTGTAAGTAAGTCCATGCATTCTTGCGGCAGCATTGATTCGGGTAATCCAGAGCTTTCTAAACTCTCTTTTTCTTGCCCTTCTATCCCGATAGGCATACATTAAGGACTTCATTACTTGCTGTTTGGCTACTCTAAAAAGTTTACTTTTGGCACCAAAATAACCTTTTGCTAACTTTAATATTTTTTTATGACGTTTTCTTGAAACTACACTACTTTTTGCTCTTGGCATAATAAAACCTCCTTATATCATTAATACGGTAAAATCTTTTTAATGATTTTCATGTCGGCCTTGCTTACTAAATCAGATCTTCTAAGTCTTCTCTTTCTTTTAGATGTTTTGTGACCTAATAAATGGCTGTGAAAAGCATGATAACGCTTTACTTTGCCAGAACCGGTTTTCTTAAACCGCTTGGCTGCCGCTTTTTTGGTTTTAATTTTAGGCATAATGTTTCCTCCTCCTTATGACTTTGGTGCTAAAATCATAATCATATTTCTACCCTCAAGTTTGGCAGGTCGTTCAACTATCCCAATACTGCCAACCTCTTGGGCCATTTTATTTAAAAGTTCATAAGCAATTTCCGGATGGGACAACTCTCTTCCGCGAAACATTACGGTAACTTTTACTTTGTCCCCATCTTCTAAAAACCGAATAACGTTTCGTAATTTTACCTGAAAATCGTGTTCCTCAATTGTGGGACGTATCTTAATTTCTTTAACGTTAATGATCTTTTGCTTTTTTCGGGCTTCTTTTTCTTTCTTGCTCTGCTGGTAACGATACTTGCCGTAATCCATAATCTTGCAAACCGGCGGCTTTGCTGTAGGTGCAATTTCCACTAAGTCAAGCTCCATTTCTTCAGCAATTTTCAGGGCTTCTTTTAACGGCATAATACCAAGTTGAGTACCATCTTCCTTTACTACCCGCACTTCTTTAGCCCTGATTTCCTCATTAATCCGTAAATCTTTGGTAATAACTGTCCACCTCCAGAAAAAATGTTAAAAATAAAAAGCGGGTTTCCACCCGCTTTTTTCCCAAAAGTTGTTGAAAAGCAGACACACGTTGCTTTTCAATATTAACCCAAAGCCTTAGGCGGCTTTCAGGTGAGAAGCAGGTGGCTTCTACTTTGTTTTCTTTCCCTTGAAATGATAACACGGTTAATTTTTACTGTCAACTATCTTTTCTCCC
Organism: Carboxydothermus islandicus; assembly: GCF_001950325.1. Classification (GTDB taxonomy): domain Bacteria; phylum Bacillota; class Z-2901; order Carboxydothermales; family Carboxydothermaceae; genus Carboxydothermus; species Carboxydothermus islandicus. Next base: position 19,789 of record NZ_BDJL01000031.1, on the reverse strand, counting down.
TTATCTCTGCCAGAAGCTCCTCCATAAATTCCCCAAAGGGTTTTTGGCCAAGATCGCCAACCCCTCTTTTTCTAACTGCCACTAATCCTTGCTCAATTTCCTTATCCCCAACAATTAAGAGATACGGTATTTTCTGCATTTGCCCTTCCCGGATTTTATACCCAATAGTTTCGTTCCGGTCATCTACTTCAACCCTGACCCCTTGGTTAAAGAGTTTTTGGTAAATTTCCTGTGCATAATCCCGGTGACGTTCGGCCACGGTAATTATCCGTACCTGCACCGGAGACAGCCAAACCGGAAAAGCCCCGGCATAATGCTCAATTAAAATGCCGATAAATCTTTCAATACTGCCAAACACCACCCGATGGATCATCACCGGCCGATGTTTTTGTCCATCTTCTCCTATATAAGTTAAATCAAATTTCTCCGGCATCTGGAAGTCGAGCTGGATGGTTCCACACTGCCAGGTCCGCCCAAGACAATCCTTTAAATGGAAATCGATCTTGGGACCATAAAATGCTCCGTCCCCTTCGTTAATTTTATAAGGTAATCCTCTTTCCTCTAAAGCCTCTTTGAGAGAATTTGTGGCCAATTCCCACAATTCGTCGCTACCCATGGAATTTTCCGGACGGGTACTGAGTTCGACATGATATTCAAATCCAAACAACCGGTAAAACTCATCTATTAAATTAATTACCCCGATAATCTCATCTTTAACCTGTTCCGGCAACATAAATATGTGAGCATCATCCTGGGTAAAGCAGCGAACCCTCATCAACCCATGGAGAACACCGGATAATTCGTGTCGGTGCACCAAACCTAACTCGGCAAGCCTTATTGGAAACTCCCGGTAGCTGTGCAGCTTACTCTTATAAACCAAAATACTTCCCGGGCAGTTCATCGGCTTTATCGCATAATCCTGGTCGTCGATCTTGGTAAAGTACATATTCTCTTTATAATGCGCCCAGTGACCGCTTCTCTCCCATAATTCCCGGTTTAAAATTATTGGAGTTTTTATTTCCTGATATCCTGCCAGGCGATGTTTTTCCCGCCAGAAGTTTTCCAGTTCATTTCTAATCACCATCCCTTTAGGATGGAAAAAGGGAAAACCGGGACCTTCTTCTTGCAGGCTAAAAAGATCCAAATCCTGCCCAATTTTGCGGTGATCTCGCTTTTTAGCTTCTTCCAAAAAGTTCAAGTAGTCGGTAAGCTGGCTTTTTTTCGGAAAGGATACACCATAAATCCTTTGTAACATTTTATTTTTTTCATTTCCCCGCCAGTACGCTCCGGCAATACTTAAAAGTTTAAAAGCTTTAAGATACCCGGTTGAAGGTACGTGGGGCCCGGTACATAGGTCAACAAACTCTCCCTGCCGGTAAAAAGATATTTCCACTCCTTCAGGAATATCCTTTACCAATTCCACTTTATAGATTTCCCCTTTTTCTTCAAAAAACTTTATTGCCTCCTCCCGGGAGAGAACAAAGCGTTCAATAGGCAAGTCTTCTTTAACGATTTTTTCCATTTCTGCCTCAATTTTTTCTAAATCTTCCGGCGAAAAACTTTCAATGGGTTCAAAATCGTAATAAAATCCGTCCTTAATAGCCGGACCAATAGCAAGTTTGGTCTTGGGGAAAAGCCTTTTAACCGCTTGCGCCATAAGGTGGGCCGAACTATGCCGGAAAACATCTTTACCCTCGTCATCTTCAAAGGTATAAAGGCGAAATTCCCCACTTTCGGAAATCTTCTGACTTAAATCAATTAATTTACCGTTTATTGAAGCACAAAGGGCTTCCTTGGCCAATCTGGGACTTAACGCTTTAGCTACTTCCAGAGCGGTAATATTCTCAGGAAATTCCCGTACCTCATTGTTGGGAAACTTCAAACTTACCATTATCCTGCCTCCTATCTATTTTAAAAAAATATTTAGCATGACCTGTATTATCCCGATAACAAACCCTATTACTCCACCAAAAACTTCTATATAGGAAAGTTCTGTTTTCATTAAAGAAGTTAAGATTTTTTCCAGGGTTTTTAAATCAAATTGCAACACCTTTTCTTCCACTATTTTTCCAATTTTAACCTTATTTTGCAAATCAGTTTCCAAGGATAAAATTATTTTATTTACTACTGAAGGCAGTTCATTTTTAAAATAATTTAAAAGAGTCCTAATTACAATTTGTCGCAAGTATTCCGGTAATACCGGAAAAAGAGTGCTAAGCTTTTCCTTAACCGCCAGTAAAATTTTTTCAGCAAATAATTGTTTATTTTCTTCAGAAGTCAATAACTCAACAAGCTCTTTCTGGGATAACAACTGTTCTTCGACTAACTCCCCTAAAGCTTTAGCAATTTCCCGGTGACGTTTAGGAATAACCCCTTGAAAAGTGAGAAAACCTATTTTTAAAGGACGATACGGACGGAAAAGCATTAAGATTGCCAAATAATTCGTAAGCCAGCCTATAAAACCGCCGATCAATGGTGGAAGAATTAGTTCGGATATTTTCACGGTAATTCTCTTTACCTCCTCAATTATTTAAAATATAGCAAATAATTGTTTTAAAAGCAATAAATAAAAATACCGCATAAGCTCCTTTAATTTTTAGAGCTTCTGCGGTAGTAGATTTTTTTATAATAAAGCAATTATAAAACTGATTTTAATGTTTGTACTTTTTTTGCTATTAATTCTAACATCTTATCTTTTTTTATTTCTCCTTTAGTATAGTCTTCAATAATCTCTACTAATGCACTTCCCACAATAACACCATCGCAGTAATCTTTAATGTATGCTATCTGCTCTGGTTTCCCAATCCCAAATCCTAAACAAACGGGTAACTCGGTTAACTTTTTTACTTTTTGCAATAAAGATTTAACCTCTGCTGGCAAACTATCCCGTGCCCCCGTGACCCCGGTTACCGACACACAATAAATAAATCCTGAAGCGTGACCCACAATCCTTTCAAGCCGCTTTTGCCCGGTTGTTGGAGCAACCAAAGGAATTAAGTCAAGGCCGTATCCCGCAGCCGCCGCCCTTATTTCCTCGCCTTCTTCCGCCGGAAGGTCGGGAATTATAAGGCCATCAGCTCCAGCCACCGCTGCCCGCCGCAAAAACTCGTCTATCCCTATTTGGAGAATCGGATTGAGGTAGGACATAATGACCAGCGGTAAAGATAGCTCCTGGCGGGCAGCCGCTATCAGTGCCAGTACTTCTTCCGGACCGCTACCGGCAGCCAGAGCCCGCTGCCCGGCCCTCTGAATCACCGGTCCATCGGCTAAAGGGTCAGAAAAAGGTAAGCCCACCTCGATAAGGTCGGCTCCAGACGCTGCCAGGGTTTTGATAATTTCCAGAGAAAGAGTAAGATTTGGGTCTCCTCCCATCGTATAGGCAATAAGGGCTTTTTCCCCTCGGCTCCGTTTTTCCGCAAATACTTGACCAATCCTACTCACCCAGGGTCACCCCCAATTCGCGGGCCACGGTGTAGACATCCTTATCTCCCCGGCCGGAAAGGTTGATTACTACTATTTTTTCTGACTCAAGCTCCCGGGCAAGCTCCACTCCCTTGGCCACAGCATGGGCGCTTTCCAGAGCCGGCAGAATACCCTCCGTTTTCGCTAAAAGTTTAAATGCTTCTAAAGCTTCTTCATCGGTAACTGCTGTATACTCCACCCTGCCAATATCTTTAAGGTACGCATGTTCCGGGCCTACCCCGGGGTAGTCCAATCCTGCCGAAATGGAATGAGCCTCTACAATCTGGCCTCGATCATCCTGTAAAACATAAGACTTAGCTCCGTGTAAAACTCCCACCTTCCCCCGGCTTAAGGTTGCAGCATGCCGCCCGCTTTCCAGCCCTAATCCTGCCGCCTCTACCCCAACTAACCGCACCTCCTCTTCGAGAAAAGGATAAAACATCCCTATAGCATTACTTCCCCCACCAACACACGCTACAATTAAGTCAGGGAGTCTTCCTTCCTGCGCTAAGACTTGTGCTTTGGTTTCCTCCCCGATCACCTTTTGAAAATCCCGAACAATAGTGGGATAGGGATGTGGTCCACCAACCGAACCAAGGACATAGTAAGTATCCCGAACATGAGTAACCCAGTAGCGAATGGCCTCATTCATAGCATCTTTAAGAGTACGACTACCGGAAGTTACACTTTCCACTTGCGCACCCAAAAGGCGCATGCGGTACACATTTAATTCCTGCCGGCGGACATCCTCTGCCCCCATAAAAATAGTACATTCCAACCCAAACTTTGCCGCCGCCGTAGCGGTAGCTACTCCATGCTGGCCGGCCCCGGTTTCCGCCACTACCTTTTTTTTGCCCATGCGCCGCGCCAGCAGAACCTGACCTATGGTATTGTTAATTTTGTGGGCACCGGTATGGGCAAGGTCTTCCCGTTTGAGATAAATCTTTGCCCCTCCTACATACCGGGACAGGCTTTCGGCAAAATAAAGAGGCGTAGGCCGTCCGGCATAATGTTGCAAATAAAAGGTTAATTCCGCTTGAAATGAACGATCTTTTTTAACTTCCTCGTAAGCCTCTATCAGCTCATCTAAAGCTGCCATTAAAGTCTCTGGAACAAATTGCCCACCGTAGGGGCCAAAATATCCTCGAGCATCTGGCAATTTATAGTTTTTTAAACTCATTTTCCGACCTCCTGACCGCTTGGATAAATGCTTCTATCCGGAAATAATCCTTGATTCCCGGGGCTTTTTCCACCCCGCTGGAAACATCAACACCATAAGGTTTGACCTGCTTTAAAGCTTTCCCAACATTTTCAGGATTTAGGCCTCCGGCTAAAAACCAGGGCTTTTCTATCTTCAGCCCCTGAAGAATTTGCCAGTTAAAGGTTTTCCCGCTGCCACCAAATGTATTGCCGGAAGACGTATCAAAGAGAAAAGCGTGAACATACTTTTCGTAAATTGCTATTTGTCTCTGAAGTTCTTCGGTATCAGTTTCTATCGGTACAGGGATACTTTTAATAATTTTCGCGCGAATTTTTTCCTTAAGCTTACCGCAATATTCGGAACTTTCGCCACCGTGAAGCTGAACAACATCTAAATTGCAGAACGCTGCTATTTGAGCCACTTCCTCCACATCCATATTAGCCACAACTCCTACGGCGGCAACAAACGGGGGAAGAATTTCTGTAATTTCCCTGACTACTACTGGCTTCACCTGCCGCGGACTATTAGCGAAGACAAAACCTATGGCGTCAGCTCCAGCCAGGGAAGCTTTCAGGGCAGTTTCCTTATCTTTAATCCCACAAATTTTTACCCTAACCCTCATGCCAGCAGCACCTCCAATGCTTTCCCGGGATCTGGAGCCCGCATTAAAGCTTCACCGATGAGAATTCCGTGATAACCTGCAGTCATTAAAGCCTTGATATCCTCTTTGCTTCGAATACCGCTTTCACTTACCATCACTACTCCTGCTTCTTTTAGAACGGGAGCCAGTTTTAATGAAACATCAATCTTAGTGGTAAAGGTACGTAAGTCGCGGTTGTTTATGCCAATTAGCCTTGCTCCTGCTGTTAAAGCTTTCTCGACTTCCTCTAAACTGTGAGCCTCAACCAACGCCTCCATGCCAAGGCCTTCGGTTATTTTAATCATTTCCTTTAATTCTTCTGCCGCCAAAAGAGAAGTTATAAGAAGAACGGCATCTGCTCCCAGTACCTTAGCTTCATAAATTTGGTAGGGGTCTATTATAAAATCTTTTCGTAAAAGGGGCAACGAAACTACCGCCCTCACTGCATTAAGATACTCCGGTGAACCCAAAAAATAATCCTCCTCCGTTAAAACTGAAATCGCTGCTGCCCCGCTTTTGGCATATCCCCGAGCTACTTCTTCCGGCTCAAGCTGCTCCCGTAATACACCTTTGGAAGGAGACGCTTTTTTAATCTCGGCAATTACTCCCACCTTCCCTTTTGCTTTTTCTCTAAGTAAAGCTTGAGTTAGGGAAAGGGGCAAACGGTGGCTAATTTGTTCTTCCGCCATCCTCCGCATTTCCCAAAAAGGAATTTTCTTTTTGGCCTGACTAACCTTTTCCCGACGGACCTGGACAATTTTTTCGAGGAACATCACCCTGCCTCCTTGATTTCATGGCTTAGACGGCGTAATTTTTCCAGCTTCTCTGCTGCCAACCCCTTATCAATACTTTCCCGGGCCATTACAAGTGCTTCCCGAAAATCATTTACACCCCCGGCCATTATGCCAAAAGCAGCATTTAAAATAACCACATCCCTCAATGGGCCCGGTTTCCCATCTAAAATTTCCTGCAATAACCGGGCATTTTCAAAAGCATCTCCCCCTTGTAAATCTTTTAAGCTGCAGTAAGAAAAACCGTAAGAAAGCGGATCAAAAAGGTAGCTTTCGATTTTACCCCGGTTTAACGCATAAACCCGGGTAGGACCGGTTAGCGAAACCTCATCCACTCCTCCGTGTCCGTGAACTACAAAAGCTCGTTCAACCCCCAAATTACTTAAAACTCTCGCCAAAGTTTCCTGCAGCTCAGGAGTAAAAACCCCTAATACCTGGCCCACAATATTTGCGGGGTTGGCTAAAGGTCCCAAAATATTAAAGACAGTCCGCACACCTATCTCCCGCCGGGTTTTAGCCACATGCCGCATAGCTGGATGCAAATTTGGAGCAAAAAGAAAACCAATACCTATTTCATCAACACAGCGGGCTACTTCCCGGGCATCTAAATCAATATTCACCCCCAGAGCTTCTAAAACATCGGCACTACCGGAACGACTGGAAACGCTTCGGTTTCCGTGTTTTGCCACAGGTATACCGGCACCGGCAACAACAAAAGCAGCTGCAGTAGAGATATTGAAAGTTTGCCGGCCATCTCCCCCGGTTCCACAGGTATCCACCAATCCTTCAGTTTGAGTAATTACCCTTCTTGCCTTTTCCCGCAGCGCCAGCGCAAAAGCGGAAATTTCTTCTTCCGTTTCCCCTTTCATTTTTAACGCCACCAAAAATGCCGCTACCTGCGCTTCGGTATACTTTCCCTCCATAAGTTCGTTCATTGTGGCCCGTGCTTCGGAAAAATTTAAGTTTTCTCCTCTCATCAATCTCTCTAAAACTTCTCTCACCAAAACTCGCCTCCCCTTTTTACCTTAAGCTTGATACTCAAGGAAATTAAGCAATAATTCTTTGCCATACTCGGTCATTATCGATTCCGGATGAAACTGTACCCCTTCTACTGCCCAGGTCCGGTGGCGGATTCCCATGATTGTTCCCTCTGCAGTAGTTGCAGTTATTATAAGTTCCTGGGGTAACCCCTCTTTATCTACGACCAGGGAATGATAACGCGTAGCTCGAAAAGGATTTGGTAACCCTTTGTAGATTCCCTGACCATCATGGTATATTAGAGAAGTTTTCCCATGCACCGGAATTTTATCCTGGATAACCTTTCCGCCAAAGGCCTGACCTATCACCTGGTGCCCCAGACAAACTCCTAAAATTGGTATTTTCCCAGCAAAAAAGCGTACTACATCCAACGAAATCCCCGCTTCATTAGGAGTACAAGGCCCGGGAGAAATAATGATATGGGTTGGCTTCATCTCTCTAATCTCCGAAAGGGTTATGCGGTCATTACGCCGGACCACAACCCGGTGCCCTATTTCACCCAAATATTGCACCAGGTTGTAGGTAAAAGAATCGTAATTATCTATCAGTAAAATCACTTATTAATCCCCCCGTTAAAACAAAATTCAGCTGTACCCGTTACCGCTTCTGCCATTGCCCGGGCTTTATTTATTGTTTCTTGGTATTCTCGCTCGGGATCCGAATCCCAAACAATCCCGGCCCCGGCTTGAAAATAAACCATTTCATCTTTTACCCAGAGGGTTCGAATGGTAATGCACGTATTCATTTCCCCGGTAAAGCTTATATATCCTACCGCTCCCGCATAAGGCCCTCGAGGTACCGGTTCTAACTCATCAATAATTTCCATTGCCCTAATCTTGGGTGCTCCGGAAACGGTTCCTGCAGGAAACACTGCTTTTAGCACATCAACGGGATTAAATTTCCTTTCTACTTCTCCTTGAACGGTAGAAACAATGTGCATTACGTGAGAAAACTCCTCTACTTTAAAAAACTCAGTTACTTTAACGCTGCCCGGTCGACAAACTTTGCCCAGGTCGTTTCGTCCCAAATCAACCAGCATCAAATGTTCTGCCCGCTCTTTTTCATCGGCCAGAAGTTCCCGCGCAAGGCGTAAATCTTCCTCTTGCTGACCGGTTCTTGGTCTGGTACCGGCAATTGGCCTGGTCTCTACTATCCCTCCTTCCATCCGTACCAGCATTTCCGGTGAAGCCCCTATAAGTTTGAGCTCGCCAAAATCCAAGAAAAACATGTAGGGGGAAGGGTTAAGCCGCCGCAAACGCCGGTAAATATTAAAAGGCGCTTCCAGGCTGGGGAAAGAAAAACGCTGGGATAAAACTACCTGAAAAATATCTCCCGCTTTAATATAATCCTTGGCCTTTTCCACCATAGTGCAAAAATCCCTTTTAGTCATAGTCGCATTACAACTACTTCGTTCTGGTTTACCAGTTAATGCCCAGTTTTCAGAAGTTGTTAGATTAGTTAACTTACCGATAATCTCTTTAATTGAATCCTGTGCCCGCAGGTATGCTGCTTTTTCCCCTTCTTTTTGAGGAAGGGTATTGATCACGATTTTCAGGGTATGATAACGGTGGTCAAATACCAAAACCTTCTCCGGAAACATTAAACGAAAAAGTTCTTCATCCTCCCGGGCATGTCGGCAACTCCGCAAATTTTCCAGTTTATATACAAGGCCGTAACTAAAATACCCCACAGCTCCTCCGTAAAAAGGTAAACCGGCTACAGGCGGTCCTTTTAAGTTAAAAAGCTGTGACGAAACGACCTCTAAATTGCGACCGGTTACCACTTTAAAAGGGTCATAACCAATAAAGGAAAAACGGGCCGTTTTTTCATTCCCCGGTGCACTTTCCAGTAAAAAGGAAATTCCTTTATCCAGTGCCAAATATTGATATAAGGTAATAGGGGTTAAAGTGTCGGCTAAAAGTTCAACCATAACCGGCACTACCTGGTAATGTTCTGCATATGCACTATACTCTTCCCAATTAGGAGTTAAATCTAACTCCGAATAAACTTTGCTCATCTCGTCCCTTCTCCTTTCTTTTTATAACCTCTTTCCCGCTACATGCACCCATGGCTTTAATTCTTTTATCAATCGGTCGTATTCCTGAAAATTTAAAGACTGCTGACCATCACTTAACGCTCTTTCTGGCTCCGGATGAATCTCAATTAAAAGCCCATCCGCTCCCGCTGCAACCGCTGCTTTAGCTAACGACAGTATAATATCCCTGCGTCCGGCAGCATGGCTGGGATCAACAATTACCGGATAAGGAGTTAGCTTTTTTAGTAACGGAACAGCACTGATGTCAAGCGTATTTCGCGTCATCGTTTCAAAAGTTCTAATACCTCTTTCACATAGAATTATTTTTCTGTTACCTCCTTTTTCAAGATACGCAACCGCTCCCAGCCATTCTTCCAGGGTAGCAGCTAAACCTCTTTTTAAAAGTACCGGTTTATCAACCTTTGCTAAAAGTTTTAACAAAGCATAGTTTTGCATATTTCGACTGCCTACCTGTAAGATGTCGGCTACAGGTAAAGCTTTATTAAGAGAATCTTCATCTATAACTTCCGTTACCACTAAAAGTCCTGTTTCGGCTTTGGCTAATGCCAGGTATTTTAAAGCCTCCTCGCCTAACCCTTGAAAACTTTCTGGCCGGGTTCTCGGCTTAAAAGCTCCTCCCCTTAAACCAACGGCGCCACTGTTCTTAACAATTTTTGCCGTCTCTATTATTTGCTCTAAATTTTCCACCGCACAAGGTCCGGCAAAAACTAAAAACCGATTACCTTTTAGCAAATCATCCCAAATCTTTAAATCCACAAACAACCTCGTACCTCCTTTAAAACCATTTTTTACCACAGAAACAAAAAACCAGCACTAAACTGAGTGCTGGTTTTGCCCTACTCTCGTACTAACCCGCCCTCAGCTCAGCTCCCCTCAACTCAACTCATCTCAACTCGTCTCTTAGAAATATTTTATTTTTATTGAAAAAGTTTACCTCATAGACTAACCCCAAGTCAACAATTTTTTTCTTTTTATCGTTCCCGGTAACCCTCACATTTTGTACATATTTCAACCCTTTCCGCAAAAATATCTTTAATTGGTTTAAGATCAAAATTTATTGAGTCATCATGCCGGTGAATAATAATTTTTTCTGGAGCTAATGATATTAATGCGCTAATTAAGATATCTTCAAGAAATAACCTCTGGCCTTGGGTCAATAAATTTTTAACAAACTCGTCTTCAACTTTCCTCTGGTGCTCATCGACAAAGACTAAATATCCATTAACCCAAAAAACCTGAACCATTTTTACTTTAACAGGCTGAATTTCAAGAAAATATTTTACTACCTTTATAAACTCCTGATATTCTTTTTCCAAAATTTGTTCTTCCACCGCCAGGTCAAGGGAATGATAAATTTCACTTACCTCTTTTTGCAAACGAAAAAGAATAAAGCCATCAAGATTAATCAGGGAATTTTCCAGCAAAAACTCATAAATTTTTTTTCCGATCTCTCTCTCGCGGTCCATTGTTAATATTTTTACAGCGTTATTTTTTATTCTTTCTAACTCCTCCCTTTTAAAGTAAGGATATTCAAAAGTTGCAATCTTTGAAATTAAATCTTTCTCCCAAAAATCAACATAAATCTTTGCCAAAATCGAGCTCACTTTTTTTAAAAAATAGGCGTTTGTAGAAGATAATAAATTTGCCTTAATAATGTTTAAAGCCAGGAATTTATACTTCCCGGCTTGATATTTGTCCAAGTTTAATATGCCTTTTTTGATTTGCTCGGCTAAACCGATCTTAAGAAGCGCTTCTATTTCATCACTATAACGACTTGTAGCAATTATAATGTGGTTCATCAAAATCACCTCTTCTACTGCTATTATATGAGTTTAAAAATAAGCGTATACACTAAAAAAATGGCTAAAAAGTTATAAAAAAACAAAAAAACCGGCAAGTGCCGGTATCATCCTTTATCTGGTGGGCGGGACAGGGATCGAACCTGTGACCTTCTGCGCGTCAAGCAGACGTTCTCCCACTGAACTACCCGCCCGTCTGCTCTTATATTATTACTTATTTCATAAATAAAGTCAAGTAGGAAAATAAATCATAATTTTAACTTCAAGTACATAAGTTTTAACAAAACCTACGAAAGGAGAATTTTTAAATGAAAGTTTTCTTCTTTAATTACAAAAAACTCTGGCAATATACCCTTATCCTTATTTTTGCCATCTTAATTGGATTGGTATTTTACCATTATTTAACCGAGCCGGTAGTAAAACCGCAAATTATCGATTTATACCCGGTATATAAAGTGGAAACCAGTAAAAAAGTTGTAGCCCTGACCTTTGATTTAAGCTGGGGAACAAAAACTTACAAGCCGATTCTCAATACACTAAAAAAAGAAAATATTAAAGCAACCTTTTTTCTCTCCGGTCCCTGGGCCAAAAAACATCCGGAAATTGTTCGGGAAATTGTCAACGACGGCCATGAAATCGGTAGCCACGGACACCGCCATGTAAATTACACCGGTTTAAGCCCGGGGGAGATTAAAAAAGAAGTTCTCCTGGCCCATGAAGCCATAAAAGAAGCAAGTAATAAAACTCCAACCATCATCCGCCTACCTAACGGAGATTATAACAAAACTGTTATCAAAACCCTAAGAGAAATAGGTTATACTGCCATTCAATGGAGCGTTGATTCTTTAGATTGGAAAAATCCCGGAGAAGAAATAATTTTAAAACGCGTTTTGGAAAAAATTCACCCCGGAGCCATAATTTTAATGCATGCCAGTGATACCTGTAAACAAACCGGTCAGGTATTGCCGGAAATTATTAAAGGCTTAAAAAAACAGGGCTATACTTTTATTACCGTTTCCCATTTGCTTACTTTTGGTCCCGCTGCAATTCAGTAACAGACCACCAGTGGCCTTTTTGAAAAAGGTAAAGATAAATTGACATTAAGATGCTCCATTGAAGCACGCTAACTATCCAGGCATAGGAAACATCATATTTATTTAAAACGAACAAATACCAAAATAACGGAAGTCTAAAAAGCCACATCCCCGCGGTGGTAAGATAAAAAGGTATTTTTGTGTTCCCAACTCCTCGATACACCGACCCAAGCACCATTTCAATTCCGGTAGGAATCTGTTCAAAAGCACCAATCTTTAGGCATACTTTTATTTTTTCAAGTACATCAACGTCTTTGGTAAACAACAATCCCAGTTGCCAGGGAAAGAAAAAAAAGATTATTCCCATTAAACCCATACCCAAAATTGTTAAAACTAATGTTTTTTCAATGTAGCTTTTTGCTTTTTGATAATTCCCTTCACCGTAAAATCTCGCAGCAAACGAGTAGGCAGCAATTGCCAAGCCATAGCCGGGCATAAAGGCAAGAGACTCAATGTAGATGGCAATCTCGTTTGCCGCAAAGCTAACTGCCCCAAGCTTAACTAAAATAAAACTTACCACCACCCGTCCTAACGAAAAACTGCCTTCTTCTAAAGCCGCAGGAATACTAATTTGTATAATCTTTTTTAAATATGCTCTTGTTTCAAACCATTGAAGTTTTAAACTTAATTTTTTTTCAATTAACCCAATGTAACCCAGAGTAATTATCGACCCCAAAGTTAGAGAAATTCCAGAAGCTAATGCAGCCCCCGCGGGCCCCAGTTTTGGAAAACCAAGTTTTCCAAATATTAAAACATAATCTAAAAAAATATTTAAACAATTAATAACAACAGCGGTATAAAGGGGAACCCTGGTTTGGCCTATCGCCCGCAGTAAACCATTGCCAACAAAAACCAGAAGAGCAAAAACAGCAAACTTTCCTATTGTTTTTAAATAACTTATGGTTACCACAGCAATATTTTTATCTATTTTAAGGGCAGGCAAGAGTAACTCTACTATGTACGGTAAGAAAAATAACAAAAACCCGGCAAAAAGAGCCAAAAGCAATGAGTAAGAAAAAAACTTTTTTACCTCTTCCTCTTTTTTGGCCCCTAATGCCTGAGCAGCCAGAGCTCCACCGCCGGTACCAATTGCAGCAAAGACAAAATAAGTACTAAAAATTATCTGCGCTCCAAGACTAACACCTGCTACTGCAGTAGCTCCAAGCCTTCCAACCATCGCTGTATCAACTATACCTACAACCATATGTAAAATCATTTCCAAAACCGCTGGTAAAGCTACTTTAATAATCTCTAAATACACTTCCCACCCCCCTTTCTCTTTAGCCACCTTTTTCGATTTTACCATATAAAGCCTGGTAAATAAAAGAAAAACCCGGGCACCTTGCACCCGGGCTACTTACGTTTAGGTACCATCCGTCTTTTGATTTCATCCAGCTCCCGCATTAAAGACGATAACGGCCTTCCTTTGGCCAAACCCTCGGCCACATGGCGAATTCTTGTTACTGTATCGGCATCAGTAGTAACATAAACCCTTTTTAAACGTGGCTCCGCTGATTTAACACGGTTTGCTGCTTCTTCTTTAATTCTGTCCGTTTCGCTTTTTTCCACCCCCGCCACTAAATCCAGTCCCACATACGCCGTACTGCCGGTTATTACCGCGGTTGCTCTTTTCACTTTTTCTGTTTTTGCGGCTTCCCGAGCTATTTTCTTTGCAATTTTGTTTAGCTCCGTTTGATTAGTGGGTAGAGTAGTGGGTGAACCTCCTGGAGGAACCGTTGGTGGCGCAGGCTTTCGCGCTGGTGTACAGGCCACAGTAGCAAATAGCAAAGCCAAAAGCAGCAATATATGTAACCCTTTTTTCATATCATTTCACCTCCGAAAATAGCATAACCATTTTCGGAGGTTATATACAAAGCCTTTTTATAATTCCTTGGCAGGACGCGGTCCTCGGTTCAAAGCTACTTTTCCGGTGCGAACAATTTCCACGATACCGTGATCGGTTAAAACTTCACACAACGCATTAATTTTATCTTCATCACCGGTAAGTTCAATTACCATGGTTTCCCGGTTTACATCAACTATATTAGCCCTAAAGATATTTACAATATTAACAATATCAGCTCGTTTTTCAGGAAGAGCCCGAACTTTAATCAACGCTAACTCCCGAGCAATAGTCTCTTCCATCGGCAGTTCTTTAATTTTAATGACATCAATTAACTTTGATAACTGATTAATCACCTGTTCTAAGACAAGATCATCCCCCTGGACAACAATTGTTATCCTTGTGATGTTAGGTTCTTCGGAATATCCTGCCGTTATACTTTCAATGTTAAACATTCGGCGACTTAATAAACCGGAAATTCGCGCCAGTACCCCTGGTTTGTTTAACACCAGGACAGATAAAGTATGCTTCATAATATGCCCTCCCCAATCTTTTCATTTTATTTATTTTTTGATAAAATTTATCTTGAATTTTTTGCTGGAGAAGATAAAAATGCAAAAAAAGTTTATCTATCTAACCGCAGTCTTTCTAATAATCTTGTTAATTATTCTGGCAGCTTTGTTAACCAATTTTGTCAAGTTCTTCAACCAATTTTCTTCTCCTGCCGAACTTGCTAATTTCATCCGTTCTTTTGGTCTTTTTACAGTAATTGTTAGCCTAATTCTCCTTGTCATTCAAACCTTGTTTACACCTGTACCTTTATTTATCTTAGTAGCTGCCAACGGGTTTATTTTCGGAATCTGGGGTGGAATAATAATTTCACTATCCGGGAGTGTTATGGGGGCAACCATCGCCTTTTTATTAGCCCGATTTTTAGGAAGAAATTTTCTAAGCCGTTTCTTAAAACCGGAGCATTTAAATAAAGTCCACTCTTTTAGCCGCAAAGACGGTCCCAAGGTTGTATTTTTTTCGCGGTTAATTCCCGTATTACCATCAAGTATCGTCAGCTACTTAGCAGGACTCAGTAACATGCGATTTACCCCGTACTTCTTGGCCACTACTTTAGGAAAACTCCCGGAAATTGTAATTTATTCCCTTCTTGGCCACGGTTTTGGTCACTTAGACAATCTGCCAGCTCAACTTCTTCTGGCAATCCTCATAACACTTATCGCCTACTTCTTTTACCGCTGGCACAAGAAAACCGGTCTTTAACAAATTATTTAAAAAAAAATCGCTCACACGAGCGATTTTTTTTATGATTGTGCTTGTTCTGCCACTACTTTATTTAAATCGGCAATTAACTCATCAATATTAATTCCGTGAGCTCGAGCTCCCTGTTCGATATTTTCAAATTGGGCGGCAGCACACCCAAGGCAACCCATACCGTGTTTATAAAATACAGGGATGGTTTTGGGATATTTTGTAACCACTTCTGTAATTGTCATTTCTTTAGTAATTGTCATTCACTACACCTCCGTTTCTTACTCCTTATTTTAAAATTCTTCCTCCGGTTTGTAAAGATAAAAGTACTTTTCATTTAATAGTTTTTTACCTTCTAAACTATTGTCTGAGCTCACAACATATTTCCCATATTTAATCTCGACAAGTTCTGCCTCCCGGAGAAGATCAAGACAACCTAATACTTTGCTTATAACCAGGTAAGTTTGCTCTTTGATTTCATCGGGGTAAAGTTCTTGAGCAATTTCGAACAAATTTGCCTTCTTTAGCTCTTTAACTTTCTCATAAACCTCAAAGGTTTTCTGGTAGTAATGGATTTTAATTTTATCTATTACCTCTTGTAAATTAGAAAATTTATCCTGGTGTGCCGGAAAAACCATTTTCACCGGAAAATCGTAAACCTCATTTAAACTTTCCAAAAAAAGGGGCAAAGTAGCAATCCTTTGCCCCTCAATCTGGTATATCAGGGGATTGGGGAAAATATTTTTTAAGATAAAATCACCGGTAATAAAATAGTTGTTTTTTGTTTCATATAATGAAATATGACCTAAAGAATGTCCAGGAGTATGAATTATCTTAAATTCAAACTTCCCTGTCTTTATTGTTTCCCCGGGAAAAAGGAGTATAATGGAAAAATGATTTTGAAAATATTTTGGAGGTATTTTATATTTATGTTGAACAACCGCATTAACCAGTTGTTGGGGTAAACCCCAACCGTCAACCACTTTTAATACCTTTTCTGCATCCTCATTGAGAAAGTAAACCTCCAGAGGATGAATACGTACCGGAATATCAAACATCTTTGCTATATAACCAGCCAAGCCAAAATGATCCGGATGAAAATGCGTTACAACTATTTCCGACACGTCCCGGATTTCATACCCGTAATTTTTTAATTTAGCTTCCAATGCTAAATAAGAATCATCCGTA
This sequence comes from Carboxydothermus islandicus, assembly GCF_001950325.1. Taxonomy (GTDB): domain Bacteria; phylum Bacillota; class Z-2901; order Carboxydothermales; family Carboxydothermaceae; genus Carboxydothermus; species Carboxydothermus islandicus. Next base: position 3,417 of record NZ_BDJL01000031.1, on the reverse strand, counting down.
GGCGCTCCTGTATCAATCAAAACAAGCTTTTCATCTTCAACTAAATATACGTTTACATCCCCCACCATATAGGGTGTAGGTAAAGTTATTGTTGAAATCCGGGCCATTACTTTCACCTCTTTAAAGCTTCTCAGCCACTAACTCTGCAATATCGTAAACCTTAACCTCCTCGGTCTTGTCAAAAGCCTTAATCCCATCTTCAAGCATGGTAAGGCAGTACGGACAGTTTACCGCAATCCCCTCCGGGCTGGTGTCTAAAGCTTGCCGCGTACGCTCAACGTTAATCCGTTCTCCTAAGGTTTCTTCCATCCACATCCGTCCACCACCGGCGCCGCAGCAGAAGCTGGTTTCTCTGTTCCTGCTCATTTCGGTTAATTTTACTCCTACATTCTTTAATACTTCCCTTGGCTCATTAAATACCCGGTTATACCGCCCCAGGTAGCAGGAATCATGATAGGTAAAGCGACGATTATCGGTGCTATTTAGCTTTATCTTATTTTCTGCAAGGAGCCTGGCAATTAGCTCGCTGTGGTGGATTACCTCGTAATTACCGCCTAACTGCGGATAATCATTTTTCAGGGTATTATAGCAGTGAGGACAGGCGGTAATGATTTTCTTTACTTGATAATTATTCATGGTTTCAATGTTTTCCTGAGCAAGCATTTGATATAAATATTCGTTACCTATTCTCCGGGCAGAATCGCCACAGCATTTTTCTTCGGTACCTAAAATGGCAAATTTAATCCCTGCCGTTTTAAGGATTTTGACTAAGGCCCGGGACACTTTTTTGTTTCTTTCATCAAAGGACCCGGCACAGCCTACCCAGTAGAGATATTCTATTTCTTCGGGGTTTTCTATTTCTCCTAAAATTGGAACCTCCAAACCTTCCGCCCAGTCCGCTCTATTAGCCCAGCCCACACCCCAGGGGTTGCCGTTATTCTCCATATTTCTAAAAGTAAGCTGGACTTCCTGCGGGAAGGAACTTTCCATTAAGACTAAATTCCTTCTTAACTCTATTGTTTTCGGAATGTGCTCTACGTATACCGGACAGACTTCCTGACATGCCCGGCAGGTGGTACATGCCCAAATTGTATCTTCTTCGATAACCTCGCCAATTAATGCCCGGGTCACTGCTTCCTCAACTTCATTAGTAGTCGCTTCTTCACCCAATCCTTTTTTGGCAAGTTCTGCTTTAGCCCTGGCAATTATTACCGGTGCTCTTTCGTTTAAAGCCTCTTTCAGATCCTGAGTCATTTTCTTGGGCGATAACGGCTTTTTCGTAAGGTAAGCGGGACAGTTATCCTGACACCGTCCGCAGCGGGTGCAGCTATCTAAATCTAAAAGCTGTTTCTGGGTAAACTCTTCTACCGTCGACACCCCAAAGGATTCTACATCTTCAGCTTCCAAATCAATTAACGGAAAGGTCTTGGCACTCTGGGGATCCGCCAGAGCCTGGTTGATAGGAGCAGTAAAGATGTGAATTAATTTAGAATACGGAATATAGGCAATAAAGCCAAAAGCTAAAAGCATATGTCCCCACCAGAGAATAACATGCCACAATCTAAGAGTTCCCTCATTGGCTCCGGCAAACAATTGCGCCACTAAATTACCAAAAGGCGAATAGGCCGCCCAGTTATCCCCGGCCACTGCCATGCGGATTCCTTCGACGATATAACCGGTAACCAAAATGATTAATATCAAGAGCAGTGAAATCAGATCGTCGGGCTTATTATCGAGGCGGTCAGGCTTTAGGAGATAGCGACGAATAATGGCCATTAAAACACCAATGATTGCTGCAACCCCACCTACATCGGCTAAAAAACTAAAAAGTAAATAAACGTTGCCGGTAAAAACTTTAATCCCAAAATCCGCCTGGATTGCTACCAGCAAAGTAGTTAAGAATAGCACTGTAAACCCCCAGAAGATACCAAAATGCATTAATCCGGGATATAATTCGTTTAAAATTCTTTTTTGTAAAAATGTTTCTTTCAAAAATCTTCCAAAATCCCATTTAACATCGGTTTTTTGCCCTATTTTCCAGTATTGGTACCGCCGGTACATTCCATAGACGAAAATTGCTAACGCTATTAAAAACAACGGATACATTAAAAACTTGGCGGTGTGGTTTATATTCCAGTAAAGTTCCCGCTGGGGAATTCCATTCACCCTAATCCCTCCCCTTTTGTTTACAACTTTTTCTAAACACAATTTATTAGAGAAGGAAGGCAAAAATGCCTTCCTTTACGATTTTAAAAGCTTTTTAAACTCTTCGGTTAAAAGCGGAACTATTTCAAACAAATCACCGACAATGCCGTAATCGGCAACTTTAAAGATGTTAGCTTCCGGGTCTTTGTTAATGGCTACTATTACCTTGGAGCTGCCCATTCCCGCCAGATGCTGAATTGCCCCCGAAATACCTACGGCGATATACAAACTGGGGGAGACGGTCTTACCGGTCTGGCCTACCTGATACCGGTGCTCCCGCCAGCCGGCATCTACCGCTGCCCGGGAAGCTCCTACCGCTGCTCCTAAAACATCGGCTAAT
>NZ_BDJL01000031.1:0-862 GCF_001950325.1 Carboxydothermus islandicus | reverse complement strand
CAGCTTGAAGTTCTCCGGACCTTTCATCCCCCGACCGCCCGATACTATGATATCCGCTTCGGTTAATTCGGGACGCCCCGATACCTGCTTCACCACTTCCTTTACTATGGCTTTTAAATCCTCCGGCATAAAGCTGACCGCCACTTCTTCAATTGCAGCTTGCCCGCCTGTCTTTTCTACTGCCGGAAAGACGTTGGGCCGGACCGTTACTATTAACGGATGGCTGGTGGCCCCCACTTTGGTATAAGCTTTCCCGGCGTAAATGGGCCGGACAAAAACTCCTTCTTCGTAACCGGTGATGTCGCTTATCTGCCCCGCTCCTACCCGCTGGGCTGTCCGCGGCGCAAAATCCCGCCCCTGGGCGGAGTTGGCTATTAACACTACGTCCGGCTTTTCTTTATTGATTAAATCCGCCAGTACCCGAGTATATTTGGCGGTGGTGTACTGCTCTAAGTCCGGATGGTCGGCTACATATACTTTCCCTACTCCGTATTCCCCAAGTTCAGATGCCAGGCCTTTTACGTCTTTTCCGATTACTACCCCTTCAACCTCTCCCCCTATTTGCCGGGCCAAAGTTACCATCTCAAAGGTTACTTTCTTTAACTTGCCATCCCTTTGCTCTGCTACTACCCATACCTTACCCATTATCTCCACCCCCTATATTACCTTGGCTTCTTCCCGTAAGGCTTTAACTAACTTGGCTACCGCTACCGCCGGCTCATCGGTGAAGATTTTCCCCGCTTGCTTGCCTTTGGGAAGAAAGATTTCTTTTATCTCTACTTTGGGTGCGGCATTTACCCCGAGGTCCGCAGCGTTTATGACCTTTAACTCTTTTTTCTTGGCCTGCATGATGCCTTTCATG
>NZ_BDJL01000030.1 GCF_001950325.1 Carboxydothermus islandicus | reverse complement strand
GCAGTTAAGCCCTCCAGCGCCGATGGTACTGGGACGTTAGGTCCCGGGAGAGTAGGTCGCTGCCGGAAAAAACTATAAAAGGGATAGGCAACTTGCCTATCCCTTTTTTCATCCGCCAAAAATAGGGACGGTTCTTTTTTTTGGCGTATAGACGCAAATATCAGAACCGTCCCTAAAATTGGTGTTTGGGAAGATAGGAAAAGTGTTATAATAACAGAGGAAAGGGGTGAGAGTATAATGGATACAATGTATTGGAAAGATAATACTTTATTTTTATTAGATCAAACGAAATTACCTATCGAAGTTACATATGTTAAACTTAAAACTTATGAAGAGGTGGCAGAAGCTATTGTCTCGATGAAGGTCCGCGGAGCACCGGCCATCGGGGCTGCGGCAGCTTACGGTATGGTTCTGGGGGTTATGGGCTTTAGGAATGATCAGAATTTAGATAATTATCTAAGAAATGTTTATGAGACGCTAAAAAATACCCGACCAACGGCTGTTAATTTATTTTGGGCTTTAGACCGGATGTGGAAAAAATACCTTGAAGTAAAAAATCAGAACTTCGAGGAAATAGCTAAGGCTCTTTTAAATGAAGCTAAGAGTATATTTTACGAAGATATTGAACTTAACAAAAAAATTGGGGCTTATGGTTTAGAAGTTGTTCCTGAAAATGCCTCAATTTTAACCCACTGTAACGCCGGTGCCCTAGCAACTGCTGGATATGGGACAGCCTTGGGTGTTGTCAGGGCCGCTTTTGCAGCGGGAAAATTAAAGAGGGTTTTTGCCGATGAAACCCGGCCGTTACTGCAGGGTGCGCGTTTAACTGCTTTTGAACTCTTAGAAGATGGAATTGATGTTACTTTAATATGCGATAACATGGCCGGTTATGTGATGAGCCTTGGGCTGGTTGATTTAGTTGTTGTTGGGGCAGACCGGGTTACCGCAAACGGTGATGTAGCCAATAAAATTGGTACATATTCTTTGGCGATTTTAGCTAAAGAACATGGGATACCTTTTTATGTTGCTGCTCCTTATTCTACTATTGATTTAAATTTAAATTCAGGAAAAGATATACCCATTGAAGAAAGAAATCCCGATGAAGTTCGGAAAATTGGCGACCGGTTAATAGCGCCCTCTAAGGTTAAAGTTTTTAACCCTGCTTTTGATGTAACTCCGGCAAAATATATTACCGGAATAATAACCGATAGAGGAATTGTTCGTCCTCCCTATAGAGAAAATATTAAAAAACTCTTTGGAGGTAATTAAGATGAGCCGGGAAGAGTTATTAGCTGCCGCCCGAGAGGTGGTTTTGGAAGGTCTGGTGGTTTCTCCTTGGGGAAATTTAAGCCTTAGAACTGGCGATACTTCTTTTCTTATTACCCCAAGCGGTGTGGATTATAAGACTATGAACCTGGAGGACTTAGTTGAGGTCGGCTTGGATGGGAGTATCAAACAGGGAAAGCTAAAGCCTTCATCGGAGTATCAGTTGCACCTGGAAATTTACAAGGCCAGAAGGGATATTCGGGCGATTGTACATACCCACAGTCCGTATGCTTCTGCCTTTGCTGTAGCCCGCAAACGGTTGCCGGCGGTGATTGAAGATTTAGCCCAGATTGTTGGGGGAGATGTAGAAGTTGCTGAATATGCGCTGCCGGGGACGGAAATGCTGGCTCGAAACGCCGTAATAGCTTTGGGAAACAAATTTGCCGTTCTTTTAGCCAATCATGGCGTAGTAGGAGTAGGAAGGAATATGGAGGAAGCTTTGCGAGTTGTACGGGTAGTGGAAAAAGGAGCAAAAGTTTTTCTTCTTTCGACAATTATTGGTGATCCGGTACTATTGGAACCGGAAGAAATTCAGGTAATGCATGATTTTTATTTAAATAAATACGGGCAAAGGTAGGGATAAAAAATGAGAGCGTACGACATTATCTTGAAAAAACGGAACGGAGAAAAACTTTCTAAAGAGGAAATTTACTTTTTTGTCCATGGTTTTACCCGGGGTGAGATTCCTGACTACCAAATGGCAGCCTTCCTAATGGCAGTTTATTTTCAAGGAATGGACGAAGAAGAAGTTGCTGATTTGACCATGGCAATGGTGGAATCGGGGGATAAAGTAGATCTTTCAGCAATTTCCGGGATAAAGGTTGACAAGCATAGTACCGGAGGTGTAGGTGATAAAACAACTTTAGTTTTAGCACCGCTTGTGGCTGCGGTTGGCGTTCCGGTTGCCAAAATGTCCGGACGCGGCCTGGGGCACACCGGTGGAACTTTAGATAAATTAGAATCCATTGCCGGTTTTAATGTAGCTTTATCCCCGGAAGAGTTTATAAAGCAGGTTAATGATATAGGTATAGCGGTTATTGGGCAGACGGCAAAACTTGCTCCTGCCGATGGCAAAATGTACGCTTTAAGGGATGTTACGGCTACGGTGGATAGTCTGCCGCTGATTGCTTCCAGCATCATGTCCAAAAAAATTGCTGGTGGCGCCGATGCCATAGTCTTAGATGTGAAAACCGGCAGCGGTGCCTTTATGAAGGATTTAGAAGGAAGCATTCGGTTGGCACAGGCTATGGTGAAGATCGGCGAGAGGGTTGGGCGAGAAACGGTCGCAGTTATATCAGAAATGGGTGAACCTTTGGGATTTGCCGTGGGTAATAGCCTGGAAGTGAAGGAGGCAATAGCAACCTTAAAGGGTGAAGGACCGGAGGATTTAACAGAACTTTGTCTTACCTTAGGGGGATATATGGTTTATCTCGCCCGGAAGGCAGATACTTTTGAAACCGGTAAGGAGATGTTAAAAGAAGCTTTGCAATCGGGTAAGGCTTTTGCCAAGTTAAAAGAGTTTGTTAAAAGCCAGGGAGGCGATGTGCACCAGATTGATGATCCTGCGCTTTTACCAAAAGCTCAAAAGGTATATCAGATTAAAGCGGAAAATGATGGTTTTGTAATTGAGGTTGATGCGTTAAAGATTGGTTTAGGGGCCATGTACTTGGGAGCTGGCAGGGCAACGAAGGAAGACAAAATAGACCACAGTGTTGGGGTTGTTTTACGGAAAAAAGTTGGAGATGAAGTGCAGGAAGGAGATGTCTTAGCCGAACTTCACTATAATGATGAAAAGAATTTGGAAGATGCGCAAAAAATTGTATTTGCAGCTTTTAAAATTGATAGTAGGCCACCTCAAAAGGCTCCATTTATTAAAGCTGTGGTGACGTCTAAGGGAGTAGAGAGATATGTCTGATTTAAAAAATATATTGTATGAAAAAGCCAAAGAAGCCAGAGAAAACGCTTATGTTCCTTATTCGGGGTTTAAAGTTGGTGCCGCAGTATTAGGAGAGACGGGAAAAATTTATCAAGGGGCTAATATAGAAAATGCTTCGTATGGACTTACAATTTGCGCGGAAAGAGTAGCCATAACAAAAGCGGTAAGTGAAGGTGAAAAAAAGCTAAAAGCTATCCTGGTAATAGGGGATACCCCAGAACCTATTTCGCCCTGCGGCGCTTGCCGTCAGTTCATGGCCGAATTTAAGATTGAAACAATTTACTTAGCCAATCTGGCAGGGGACATAAAAGAATTTACCTTAGAGCAAATTTTACCTTATTATTTTACTTTAGAGAAGGAGGAAAATTAATGGTAAATCCTACTGACATTGCGCAAAGGATCGACCATACCCTATTAAAAGCAACGGCAACTTATACCGATATTGAAAAGTTATGTCAAGAAGCCAAGCAGTTTAACTTTAAGAGTGTCTGTGTTAATCCTGTTTTTGTACCGTTTGCTTTCCAAATATTAAAAGACACTGAAATTAAAGTTTGTACTGTAATTGGCTTTCCCTTGGGGGCAACCAGCACTGCGGTAAAGGCATTTGAAACTTCCTGGGCCGTTGATAATGGAGCAACGGAGATAGATATGGTAATTAATATTGGTGCCTTAAAAGCGGGAAGGTACGATGAAGTTTTAACGGACATAAAAGAGGTAGTAAGTGCGGCAAAGGGAAAAAATCCCAACGTTGTGGTCAAGGTTATTATCGAAACCTGTTACCTAACAGATGAAGAAAAAATTAAAGCTTGTGAACTGGCGGTTGAGGCGGGTGCAGATTTTGTAAAAACTTCAACGGGGTTTGGAACCGGAGGGGCAACCGTTGAAGATGTTCGTTTAATGAAACGTACTGTTGGGGAAAAAGCAGAAGTTAAAGCATCCGGAGGAATAAGGTCATTAGCTGATGCCATTAAAATGATCGAAGCCGGGGCAACGAGACTGGGGACCAGTTCTGGAGTCTTGATAATGCAGGGGTTAATTAGTGGCGAAGATTATTGATACAACGCGGGGCTAACTGCCCTGCTTTTTTTAAGGTCGTATCAGAAAAATTTTAAAGTAAAAAATCTTAAGTGAAAGTTGACACAAGAACAAACTTTATTTACAATATAAGTAGAAGAAAGTTTTGGAAAAATGATATTTAAACAAAAGGCAGGTGCATGACGATGGTTGTTTATATAATTGTATTTCTAATGCTTTGTCTTGTGGTTATAAACGGAATTGTTGGAATTGGCGGGTTATATTTTGCTTTAAAAAGTTCCAAAAATCACAAAAAAATGGTTTTGGTGAGTAAAACTCTATCGGCAATAGATAATTAGTTTTTAGAAATATTTAACCCTAAAAGAGCCAAATCAGCGCTCTTTTTTTTTTGTTAAAAAAAAGTTATTATTAATAAAAAGTATCAAAAAAAGAAGGGATTAAATGATGACTCAGGAAATTGCTACGATAGTGCAAAGGACTTATGAAATTGTAAAAAAAATTAACCGGAATCCAAAGGAGGAGCTTTTCCAAATAATCCAGAAATTGCAAAAGGGGGAGCGCCTTAGCCTGCTTGAAGCAGGCATAGCTTTTGCCACTGATACTGAGGAGTTAGATCAAATTTTATTTTGGCAGGCCAGGAAGGTAAAAGAAGAGATATACGGTAAAAGAATTGTTTTATTTGCTCCCCTTTATTTAAGCAATATTTGCATCAATAACTGCAGTTACTGCAGCTTTCGTCGGGAAAATAAGGATTTATCACGGGTGCGCTTGAGTTTAGAAGAGGCGGTGGAGGAGGCTAAAGCTATCCGGGAGATGGGACATACGCGCATCCTGTTAGTTATGGGGGAAGAACCGGAAGATAAAACCTTATCTTATTTAGAGGAAATAATTCCTGCCATCTATTCCGAGGTAGATATTCGGCGAATAAATGTAAATATAGCTCCTCTCACTTTAAAGGGATATGAACGATTAAAAAAACTAAATATTGGGACGTACCAGCTGTTTCAGGAAAGCTATAATCGGGAAATTTACCGCAAAGTCCATCTGGATGGCCCGAAAACAAACTTTCACTGGAGGCTTACCGCTGTTGAGCGGGCGATCGAAGCTGGAATTGATGATATAGGAATTGGAGCGTTATTTGGGCTTGGAGATCCGCTTTTTGAATTACTTGGGGTTATTGCTCATGCTGATTATTTAAAGAAAAAATTTGGAATTGGACCTCATACAGTTTCGGTTCCGCGTTTAAAGCCTGCATCGAATTCGGTACTTTCTAATGACTTTAAGATAAGTGATCACAAGTTTAAAAAGATAGTGGCTATACTTAGAATAATGCTGCCTTATACCGGAATAATTCTATCTACCCGGGAACCGCAGCATTTACGGGATGAATTAGTAGAACTTGGTGTTTCCCAAATGAGTGCTGCATCCAGAACCGGTCCGGGAGAATACCGGGGGAAAAGAGGAGACGAAGAAAGACAACAATTTTTACTTTCCGATCATCGCTCTTTAGCAGAAATTGTTGAGGTATTAATTGAGAAAGGCTTTCTTCCCAGTTTTTGTACCGCCTGTTATCGCAAGCGAAGAACCGGGAAAACGTTTATGGGATTAGCTGATCGGGGGCAGATTAAAGATTTTTGTACCCCCAATGCTCTTTTCTCTTTTGCGGAATATCTTTATGAAATAAAAGACAAGCATCCTGAACTATATAAAAAAGGTATTGGATATTTGTTGCAGGTGGTAAAGCGCTTATCAAACTCTGAAAACATAGGGCGGGCTATTGAGTACATTTTAAAGGGCGAAAAAGATGTATTTTTATAGGTGATGGGTATGGAAAATTCATTACGACTTTTTCGGAAAACAATTGGCATTTTTGGACGGTGTAATGCCGGGAAATCAACATTGTTAAACAATATTATCGGCGAGGAAAAAGCCATAACCTCTTCAATTCCTGGTACTACTACCGATCCTAACCGCAGAGCTTTTGAACTTTTACCTTATGGTCCGGTTGAATTTATCGATACACCGGGATTGGACGATACTTCCGTTTTGGGAGAAATAAGAAAGACTAAAACCCGAGAAGTTTTAGCTACCTGTAGTGTCGTTATTCTGGTTGGTAATACTGGATTTAAGCCGGAGGATTGGGAATTACAGTTTATTGAACAGAATCAAACCACGAAAAAGATAATTGGGATTATTAATATGGTTGAAAGCAAGACGGAAAATTTGGAATCCTGGAAAAAGTTTTTTGAAAAATTTAATATTCCCTATTTACTTCATGATTGTAAAAATGGTGCAAATTCAGCGGTGCGTAATTTTTTAGTGCAAAATCTTCAGGAAAAAGTTCAAAAAACAGTAGTGGCTGATTTAGTACCGAAGGGAAAATCAGTTGTTTTAGTAATACCAATTGATGCAGGTGCACCTAAAGGCCGGATCATTCAACCGCAAATGCTTGTATTAAGAGAGCTTTTGGATAATTATATTGTGACCCATGTTGTACAACCGGAAAATTTAAGAGAACTACTCTTAAAGCTTAATGAGGAGCCTGGTCTGGTGATAACCGATTCCCAGGTTTTTGCCAAGGTGCGGGATATCCTCCCAGAGAATATTTCCTTAACTTCTTTTTCTATTTTAATGATCCGCTATCGCGGGGAACTTTCAATTTTTTTGGAAGGAATACAAGCAATTAAAAGATTACGAGAAGGAGCAAAGATTGGTATTTTTGAAGCCTGTGTCCACCACGTACAAAAGGACGATATTGGATCAGAAAAAATACCAGCAATCCTTAAACAACTTACCGGGCGGAATTTTAGTTATACCCTTTATAAAGGACGGGAATTTAAAATTAACGAAAAACTCGACTTAGCGGTACATTGTGGCGGGTGTATGTTAACAAATGAAGAGATACACCAGAGAGTTGTCTTTTTTAAGGAACAAGGAATTAAAGTAGTTAACTACGGCATGTTATTTGCGTATGATGCTGGGATATTGGAAAGGGCACTTAAGCCCCTGGGAGGTGAAGAAATTGCAGATCGTTTCGACGGATAAGGAAAAGTGCAAAGCATGTTATGCCTGTGTTCGTAACTGCCCGGTGAAAGCAATTAAGATAGAAGATCAAAAAGCTGAAGTACTGGAAGAACGGTGTATTGCTTGTGGGAGTTGTGTTCGGGTCTGTAGTCAGGAAGCTAAAAAAATTTATTCGTTTAAAGATGAAGTTTTAGCAAGAATTAAAAATGGGGATAAGGTGATAGGACTTTTAGCTCCTTCTTATCCGGTATCTTTTTATCCCTTAAAACCTGAAGAGGTTCATGGAAAGCTATTGGCGTTTGGTTTTTCTAAAATTGAAGAAGTAACAGCCGGAGTGGAAATTATTTTACCAGAATATGGTAATTATCTCGCGGAAGCTAAAGATTATGTTATAAGTTCGGCGTGTCCTGCTATTGTGTCATTAATTGAAAAACATTATCCAGAATTAATTAATCATTTGGCTCCAATAAAGTCACCGATGGGAGCTTTAGCAAAGTATTTAAAAACGTTGGAGCCAAATTCATTTTTGGTATTCATAGGTCCTTGTATAGCGAAAAAAAATGAAGCTTTAAACTTTAATGAAAGCCATATTGATGCAGTATTAACTTTTAAAGAAATTAAGGAGATGTTAAAAGAGGTAGTTCCACGAATGGTTTCAGGATATCCACGAAATTTTACCCAATCTTTTCCTTTACCTGGTGGATTAATAAAATCTCTCAAACATAGAGGTTATGATATTGAAAGTCAAAAGGGAATTTCTATTGAAGGAAAAGAGCAAGTTATAGAAACTTTAGAAAGTTTAAAAGAAAAAAAAGTTTCTGGAGTTTTGTTTTACGATTTATTATTTTGCCGCGGATGTATTGATGGACCGGAGATTGACAGTGAATTAACGTATATTGAAAGGCAACAGTATTTATTAGAATTAAGTAAAGGGAATAAAACAATTTTATCCAAGAAACCTGCTGGGACCTTTAGGGTAAGATACACGGTAAAAGCTCGAAAACTACCGTTGCCTACTGAAGAAGAAATAAGAGAAATCCTGGCTTATACCGATAAATTTACTCCCGAAGATGAATTAAATTGCGGCGCCTGCGGATATAATTCTTGTCGTGAAAAGGCGATAGCTGTATATCAGGGACTTGCGGAAATCGATATGTGTCTTCAGTTCTTATTAAAGAAAACCCGGGGTGAAGCGGAGTTTTATCGTAATAAATACGAAATGGAAAATCGCAAAAAATATTATTTGGATGGTATTACCGGGCAGACTGAAAAAATCATTGAAATAAAAAAATTAATTGAAAAAGCGGCATTGTCCGATGGCAACGTGCTAATTCAGGGAGAAAGTGGGGTTGGTAAGGAAATTGCGGCCCGGACTATCCATTATTTAAGTGAGAGGGCAGACAAGCCTTTTGTAGCCATAAATTGTGCTGCAATACCGGAAAACTTACTTGAAACTGAGCTTTTTGGTTACGAAGAAGGGGCTTTTACCGGTGCTAAAAGAGGAGGCAAGGCGGGAAAAATTGAACAGGCTGATGGGGGAACATTATTTCTTGATGAGATTGGCGATATGCCACTAAGTATGCAGGTTAAACTTTTACGTTTTATTCAAAATCGTGAATTTGAACGGGTTGGTAGTAACACGCCGAGAAAAGTTAACATAAGGATTATTGCTGCTACCAATCAACCTCTGGCTAAATTGGTGAAAGAAGGACGTTTCCGGATGGATCTTTATTACCGTTTAAATGTTTTTAACATAAATATCCCGCCTTTACGGGAACGTAGAGATGATATACCTCTATTAATAAATAGATTTATGAATGAATTTTGTGAGCGCAGAAAAATGGCTCCCAAAATTGTAACAAGTGAAGCCATGAGTATTTTAATGAATTATTCGTGGCCGGGAAACATTCGCGAGTTACAAAACGTCATTGAACGGGCATATTACCTGGCCGAGGGCAATTTAATAAAACCAGAACACCTTCCGGCTCAATTAACCTCAAAAGCACTATCGGGAGAGAGAATTACTAAACTTACCACCTTTAAGGAGGCGGTTGCAGAGGTTGAGAAAAAACTTATAATTGAAGGGTTAAAAGCCACTAATTATAATAAGTTAGCGTGTGCCAAACTTTTAGGAATTCCACGGGCAACTTTGTATCAAAAAATCAAAGAGTATGGGATTGACGCTTAAATCTTGACTTGTACCTGGACAAACAAGCATATAAATAAAATTTATAGCAGAATTCTGAGAAAATTATTATTTTCACAAGCTTGTACGAAAGTTTCGGTTCAAATGTTAAGTGTCTAAAAAATAGACATGTCTAAAAAATGGACAAATTAATTAAAAATTATGAAACACAAGGATTTTTGCTGCAAAATGTCTAAAAAATAGACAGTTTTATTATCCCGGATTAAGGCTTCCGGGGTTTTTTATTTTGGTATAAAAATTGCATACAAAAGGTTATTGTGAAAATCAATAAGAGGGGGTTTCGGGCTTGAACAAAATATCCAGAAGGGAATTTTTAAAATTTGCATCGTTTACCGCTGCGACTCTTGGGTTATCTCAGAGTGTTCCGGAAGTGGCTTATGCCCTGGAAAATGCCGCTAAGGGTCAGCCGCCGGTTATTTGGATTCAGGGGGCATCCTGTACAGGATGTTCGATTTCCCTGTTAAACTCCGTTCATCCGGATATTAAGGAAATTCTTTTGGAAATTATAAGCTTAAAATTCCATCCCAATATTAGCGCAGCAACGGGTCACGTTGCCGTTGAAGCGTTTTTAGGGGAAGCGGAAAAAAATAAAGGAAAATTTTTCCTGGTAGTAGAAGGTGCGGTACCAACTAAAGATAACGGGGTTTACTGCTCAATTGGTGAGAAAGATGGTCGGGAACTTTATTTTAGCGAAATAATAAAAGAACTGGGAGAAAAGGCTAAAGCAGTTATTGCGATTGGTACATGCGCTGCTTATGGAGGTATTCCTGCCGCTGACCCAAATCCCACCGGATGTGTTCCAGTAAGTGAGGTAATTGACCCTAAAAAAGTACTGAATATTCCGGGTTGTCCACCACATCCTGATTGGTTTGTGGGAAGTTTGGCGCATGTGCTTTTGTACAATGAACTTCCCAAAACCGACAAATTTGGTCGGCCCAAGATGTTTTACGGAGGTATAATTCACGACAACTGCCCACGACGCCAGTATTTTGACAACAGCATTTTTGCCAAGGATTTTAGCGAGCCGGGATGTTTGCTTCTTTTAGGCTGTAAGGGACCTGTAACCTACTCCGATTGTCCTACAAGGCTTTGGAACGGTGGGGTAAATTGGTGTATAAAAGCAGGTCACCCGTGTATCGGTTGTACTGAACCGGGCTTCCCGGATAAAATCGGTCCGATTTACGAAAAAATGCCGGAGGTTAAATTACCGGGAATTTCCGCTTCTGCCGATACCTTTGGTGAAGTGGTTGGAGCAGCTACAGCCATTGGACTTGGGGCACATTTAATTGGCAATATTGTTACCGGTCGCTTGGGTGGTCATAAGAAAAAAGATAAGGAAGGTGAAAAGTAATGGCCCAAAAAATAGTTGTGGATCCGGTTACCAGGATTGAAGGACACTTAAAAATTGAGGTAATGGTTGACGGGGGTAAAGTTGTAGATGCCAAAAGTTCGGGAGTGCTTTACCGGGGAATTGAAACTATTTTGGTAGGACGGGATCCGCGGGATGCCCAGCAAATTACGCAAAGGATTTGTGGGGTTTGTCCTACTGCTCATGCTACGGCTTCAACTTTTAACTTAGATAATGCGTTTGGAATTCAACCCCCAAAAAATGGCCGGATTTTAAGAAATTTAATTTTTGGAGCGAATTACTTGCAGTCCCATATACTTCACTTTTACCACTTATCGGCTTTAGACTATGTCAAAGGGCCGGACGCTTCACCGTTTATACCACGTTATGAAGGGGATTACCGGTTACCGAATGCAGTTAATCAAAAAGTGGTTGAACATTATATTTTAGCCTTGGAGATGAGGAAAAAAGCACATGAGATGCTGGCGATTTTTGGTGGGAAAATGCCACATGTGGTAGGAATAGTACCGGGGGGGTCTTCGGAAACTGTTGATGCGCAAAAGATTATTGATTTTCGTTCGCGTTTGAAAGAACTTACTTCGTTTATTGATAACGTTTATATACCGGATGTTTTAACAATTGCTGAATATTATAAAGATTATTTTGACATCGGCAGAGGTTGCCAGAATCTGATGAGTTATGGTGGTTTCCCGCAAAGCGATGATGGAAGTGACAGATTTTTAAAAGCTGGAGTATTTTTACAAGGTCAGGAACAGGAATTAAATCCAGAAAAAATTACCGAGCATTTAAAATATTCCTGGTTTGATGATAACAATTCCCAGAAGCATCCCAGGGAAGGGGTTACAGCCCCCAAACCGGGTAAAGATGGAGCCTATTCCTGGATGAAAGCGCCGCGTTACGATGGCCATCCGATGGAAGTTGGACCGCTGGCGAGAATGTGGATTGGGGGAGAAAAGAAAGTAAAGGGACTTGGTGAAAAAGCTTTTTCGGTATTGGGACGTCACTTAGCACGAGCTCTGGAAGCATCCCGGGTAGCCCATGCTATGGAAGAGTGGCTGTTAGAGATTGAACCTGGTAAGCCCACCCATACTCCTTTTGAAATTCCCAAGGAAAGTGAAGGAATGGGTCTTACCGAGGCTCCCAGGGGGGCATTGGGGCATTGGATTAAAATTAAAAATTACAAAATTGCCAATTATCAGGCGGTGGTGCCAACCACCTGGAATGCCTCTCCCCGGGATGATAATGGGGTATTGGGGCCTATAGAACAGGCTTTAATCGGGACGCCGGTAAAGGATCCGGAAAATCCAATCGAAGTGGCTCGTGTAGTTCGGGCTTTTGACCCGTGCCTTGCCTGTGCTGTTCACTTGTTTACTCCGGGTCAGGATTTAGGCAAGTTCAAAATTTATTAGGAGGTGTGAGTATGGCCCGGAAGGTGTTGCGCCATCCCTTGTTTATTAGAGTAACTCACTGGGTTAATATGATAGCAATAACTTCATTAATCATCTCAGGCTTTTATATTCACAATCCTTTAAAGTACAATTTCTTTTCAACTATGGATGCAGCAAGAAAGCTTCACTTTTATATGATGTACGTTGTCATGGCTGGATTATTAGCTCGAGTCTACTATGCAATTGCTACCAAAGATTATCAAAATATCTGGTTTAGATTTAAAGACTTAAAAAATTTTCCGGCCCTTTTAAGATATTATCTGTTCTTGACTGATAAACACCCTAACTGGGGGAAGTACAATCCGGGACAAAAGCTTGTCTATTCGGGGTGGGGTTTTTTACTGATTATTCAAATCTTGACTGGACTTGCCCTATACAAACCTGATACCTTTCCAACTTTAGCATCCATCTTTGGTGGGTTAAACATTGCCCGTCTAATTCACTATTTAGTAAACTGGATTTTTGTTATAACGGTTGCCATCCATTTGTATCTCGATTTAACCGAAGGTTTGGGGATTGTCAAATCGATGTTTACCGGTTATGTTACCGTTGATGAGGAAGAGCCAACTGTGGTAACAAAGGAACAATTAAGGCAAACTCTGTAGGTGATTTCTTTGGGAAAAACGTTAGTTCTGGGCATAGGTAACAGCATATTTAAAGACGAAGGGATTGGCGTTCACATTGTTAAAGAGTTAGCAGCTGAATACCATTTAGAGGATGTCGAGTTTATTGATGGTGGCACCGCTTCTTTAGACCTTCTTGATTTTATCGAAGGTAAGGATAAGGTCATTATTGTTGATGCGGTCCAGGGAGGAGGCGTCCCGGGAACAATTTACCGCTTCAAGCCTACCGATATTGAGATAAATTTTCCCCTTTCCCTTTCCCTACACCAGGTAGGCTTGATGGAGGTTTTGGGAATGCTTAAGTTTCAGGACCCCTCCTCCTTAAATAAAATCATTATTTTTGGTGTTGAGCCAAAAGAAATAGGCTGGGGGTTAGAGTTAAGCCCCGAAATGCAAGCTGCAAAAGAAAAAGTAAAAAAAGAAATCATAAAGGAGTTAAGTTCCGGGTATTAACCCGGCTTTCTCTTTTTGAAGGGAAGGGTAATGTTGTTATGCATGAAACTGCTTTAATGGAAAGTGTTTTGGTAATTCTCCGGGAAAGTGCCAAAGCCAATGGTATTCAAAAGGTTACCAAAGTCAAGTTAAAAGTTGGGGAGCTAACCAATGCTTTACCGGAAGCTTTAGAGCTTGCCTTTGAAGCGGCTAAAGGAGACCTTTTGGCTCAAGATGCTATTTTAGAAATTGAACCGGTGAAAGCTCAAATCCTTTGCCGGAATTGCCAGAAGATAAGCACAATAGATTGGTTAAATTATTACTGCTCGCATTGTTTAAGTAGTAATGTTAAAATAATAGCTGGAGATGAATTGTTAATCGACTACTATGAGGGGGAATAAAAATGCAGGTTCAACTGACCACCAATATTTTAAAAGCAAACGATGCAATTGCAGCTCTAAACCGAAAAATATTTAACGAAAAAAATATTTTTGTAATTAATATCATAAGTTCTCCCGGAGCGGGTAAAACTACGCTTTTGGAAAAAGTACTGCCAAAACTTCCACCGGATATCAAACCAGCGGTTATTGAAGGTGATTTAACAACTACAAAAGATGCCGAGAGAATAGAAAAAACCGGTGTTTTCGCTTTGCAAATCAATACCTTAGGTGGATGTCATCTTGATGCCAATATGATAAGCCAGGTGTTAGAAAAAATTCCCCTTGACGAGATTAATCTATTAGTTATCGAAAATGTAGGAAACCTTGTTTGTCCGGCTGGTTTTGATTTGGGAGAGGATATGAAAATGGTCGTATTAAGTGTTACCGAAGGAAATGATAAGCCACTGAAATATCCGGTAATTTTTCGGGAAGCAGCGGTTTCGGTACTCAATAAAATTGACCTTTTAAATTACGTTGACTTCGATTTAAAGCAGTATGAAGATGACCTTCAAGCTATAAATCCCAACCAGCAACGTTTTTATGTAAGTGCTCGCACGGAAGAAGGGTTAGAACCGCTAATTATGTTTATAGCAGAAAAGGTTCGAAGCAAAAGAGGCGGCGCATAAAAAATGAGAGTTTCCAAAAAAATTGTAATTTCGGGATTGGTACAAGGAATCGGATTTCGTCCTTTTATCTGGCGGATTGCCCGGAAGTGGGGGATAAAGGGCTGGGTTAAAAATAGTCTGGCGGGAGTAGAAATTTTAGCGGAAGGCGAGGAAGAAAATGTAAATAAATTTCTTGCGGCAATTAAAAAAGAGAAACCGCCTTTGGCAGTTATTGAAAAAATTTCGGTAATACCTTTAAACCTATCGGGTAATTTTGAAACCTTTGAAATCATTGAAAGTCAGCGCGACCGGAAGGGGGTTTTGATTGTTCCCGCCGATTTGCCCGTTTGCGATGACTGTTTGCAGGAATTAAGAGATGCTACTGACCGGAGATACCAGTACCCTTTTATTAATTGTACTAATTGCGGGCCGCGTTATACGATTATTGAAAAATTACCGTATGACCGTCGGCATACTTCTATGAAAAAATTTCCCCTCTGTCCGGAATGTGCTAAAGAATACAGGAATCCCGAAGACAGGCGTTTTCATGCCGAACCGGTTGCTTGTCCCGTTTGTGGGCCAAAGCTTTACTTATACGACAAGGAAAAAAATCTACTGGCGAAAGACGGTGAAGTTATCCATAAAACGAAAGAATTACTAAAAAAAGGGTATATTGTTGCTTTAAAAGGACTTGGTGGCTATCATTTAGCGGCTGATCCTTTTAATGTTGAGGCGGTTTTACTTTTAAGACAGCGTAAGCACCGGGAAGCAAAGCCTTTTGCCCTGATGGTAAAAAATTTAACAGCGGCCCAAAAGCATGTATATATATCAAAAGCGGAAGAAAAGCTTTTAACTTCCAATGTTTGCCCGATTGTTTTGTGCCGGAAAAAGAAAAGTTCAAAAATTGTTAAAGAAGTAAGCCCGGATAACGATTATTTGGGTATTATGCTTCCCTATACCCCTTTTCATTATCTTTTGTTGGAGCCTTTTGAAGCTTTAATAATGACCAGTGCCAATCTTTCAGAAGAACCTATAGTTTATCAGGATGATGAAGTTTTTTTAAAGTTAAAAGATATTGCCGATTTTTTTGTAGTTAATAATCGGCCGATTTTACGTCCGGTGGACGATTCGGTGGCAATGGTTTATAAAAAAAGCCCGGTAATTTTACGACGGGCGAGGGGACTTGCACCTTTACCCCTTAAAGTACGGGGAATGAAAGAAGGAATTTTGGCCTTAGGCGGTCAGTTAAAAAACAGTTTTGCCATCACTAAGGATAATTATGTTTATCTAAGCCAGTATTTTGGCGATTTAGATAATCTACCGTCACGCTTAGCATACATGAAAGGTATAGACGATTTTTGCAGGTTTTTTGAATTTACTCCCCAGATAGTTGCCTATGATTTGCATCCCGGTTATTTTTCTGCGGAATTGGTGGACGAAAAATTTCCTGAGCTTAAAAAGTGCCCAATTCAGCATCACAAAGCCCATTTGGCTGCAGTTGTTGCTGAAAAACGAATAAAAACTCCCTTTATGGGGGTAATCTTTGATGGAACCGGTTACGGGGAAGACGGGAGGATCTGGGGAGGCGAGTTTTTTGTAGCCGTTACACCGGAAAACTATCAGCGAATAGCCCATTTAAAATATTTTCCTTTGTTGGATGGGGATGAGGCCATTAAAAAGCCCTGGAAAACGGCCCTCAGTTTATTAAACGAGGTGCAGGAGGATGTGTCCCTTTTTATTTTTCCGGGTGTTGAGGCGAAAGAGATAGAGTTTGCTCAAAAACGTTTGGTACGGGAGAAGATTTTCACTTCCAGTGTCGGAAGGCTTTTTGATGGCATTAGTGCATTGCTTGGTTTAAAAGCCACCATAAGTTACGAGGGACAAGCTGCAATTTTACTTGAAACAATTGCCGACAGAAGTGAGCGGGGACGCTATGATTTTACAATATCACAGGAAAAAATTCCTTACGAAATTGACTTTAGACCTCTTCTGCTTGATGTTCTTGCCGATTTAAAAAAAGGTGTTAATAAAAAAGTTATCTCCGGCAGGTTTCATAATACTATTGTTGAAATGATTGCGGGGCTTGGCAAAATTGTTAATAAACAATACGGTATTCAAAAAGTAATTTTGGCGGGAGGAGTATTTCAAAATCGTGTTTTACTGGAAAAAACTTTTGTTAGTTTAAAAAGGTTAGGCTTAAAACCTATCATACCTTCTTATATTCCCATCAATGATCAAGGGATTGCATTGGGACAGGCCTATCTTGCAAATAAGCTTTGTGAGGAGTGATAGTTTATGTGCCTTGCAGTTGCCGGTAAAATTGAAAAAATAGAGGGCGATATTGGGGTAGTTGATTTGGGAGGAGTAAGGCAACCAGTTAGCCTTATAATGGTCCCTGAAGCCAAAGAAGGGGATTACGTCTTGATTCACACCGGTTATGCAGTGGAAATAATTTCCGAGGAGGCTTATCAAGAAACTGTGAAATTGTTAAAGGAGTTAAGATGGGAATGATAAATAACAGCGTATTAAAATCTTTTCACGAAATTATGGAAAGAGTTACGAAAAGCGAATTAACCATTAATATTATGGAAGTTTGTGGCACGCACACAATGGCGTTGTTTGAGCATGGGATTAGGAGTTTACTTCCTCAAAATATAAACCTTGTTTCGGGTCCTGGATGCCCGGTATGTGTAACAGGAGAGGAAATAATGGTAGAGGCTTTTGAGCTCCTGGAAAAACATAAAGTTACCTTATTTACCTTTGGGGATATGCTGAAAGTTCCAGGAGAGGGGCGAACTTTAAGTATTTTAAAAGCCCAGGGTTTTTCTGTAAAAGTTGCTTATTCTCCCCGGAATGCAATTGAATTTGCCGAAAAAAATCCCAACCTTGATGTGGTATTTTTTGGAGCCGGTTTTGAAACCACTGCACCGGCTTTAGGAGCGACAATTTTGGAAGCTTATGAGAAAAAACTTAATAATTTTTCCATGTTGTTAGTTGTAAAAACAGTGCCACCTGCCCTTAAATATTTGGTGGAGCACAACAGCTTAATTGACGGATTTATTTTACCCGGCCATGTTTCAGCAGTAATTGGAGCGAAAGCCTTTAGATTCATTACCGAAAATTATCGAATACCCGCGGCAGTTACGGGATTTAGTGCCGAAGAGCTTCTATTGGGAATAAGTTTGGTAGTTAAATCAATTTTAAAAAAAGAACCCCAATATTATAATGCCTATCCCCATGTTGTAAGGGAAAAAGGAAATGAAAAAGCCCGGAGGATAATCGAGGAAGTTTTTGAAAAAGGCGATGCCAATTGGCGGGGAATCGGTAATATTCCGTTATCAGGATTATTTATACGTGAAAGGTATTCCCAATATGATGCGCGAAAAAAATATGGTTTGAGAGAAAAGCCGCCGATTGTTCCCCGGGGTTGTAAGTGCGGTGAAATCATGTTGGGAAGGATGCTACCTCCTGAGTGTCCTCTTTTTGCCAAAGGGTGTACCCCGGAAAAACCCGTTGGAGCTTGTATGGTATCCAGTGAAGGCAGTTGCGCAGCTTACTATAAATACGGTAGGAGGTAAATATGATGGAAATAGTAACACTGGCCCATGGAGCGGGGGGACGGCTAACCGAACGATTAATTGAAAACCTTTTTAAAAAATATCTAAATAACGAATACCTTCAGCAGGGGGACGATGGTGCGGTATTATCCCTGCCTGGAACAAAGGTTGTGTTTTCTACCGATAGTTTTGTTGTAAACCCGCTATTTTTTCCCGGGGGAGATATTGGTAAATTAGCAGTATACGGAACCGTAAATGACTTGGCGGTGATGGGGGCAGAGCCCTTATTTTTGTCTTTGGGACTCATTTTAGAAGAGGGATTAGCACTAAGCGAGCTAGAAAATGTTGTCCAATCAATTGCTCAAGCGGCAGAAAAAGCGGGAGTAAAAATTGTTACCGGGGATACTAAAGTGGTAGAAAAAGGTAAAGGAGATAAAATTTATATAAATACCGCGGGTCTTGGTTTAATTAGCACCCCGAATAATCCGTCAGGGAAAAAGGCCAGACCCGGGGATAAAATTCTCGTCAACGGCTTTATAGGAGACCACGGTGCGGCAATTTTAGCAGTACGGGAAAATATTCCGGGAGATTTTACGAGCGACTGTGCGCCTTTAAATGAACTTGTAAAGCCTATTATTCAGGAATATCCGGTTCATGTTATGCGGGACCCGAGCCGGGGAGGATTAGCGGCTACCTTAAATGAAATTGCCAAACAAAGCAATGTGGGGATTGAGCTCTGGGAGGAGAAAGTCCCCATTAGGCCGCAGGTTAAAACTTTATGCGGATATTTAGGATTGGATGTTTATGCTTTAGCAAACGAAGGAAAGGTAATTATGATTATGCCTTCGGAGGTTGCGGAAAAAGCATTAGAAAAAATGAGGGCTCATCCTTTAGGGAAAGATGCCGCGATAATTGGGGAAGTTAGGGAAGCTCCGGCCGGAGTGGTTTACCTAAAAAATCGTATTGGCGGTGAAAGAATTATCAACATGCCTTTGGGGGAAAATTTACCGCGAATTTGTTAAAAATAAAAAATTTTTGTTACGGCAGGAGGATTAAAAAATTTGTCGAATTAAGATATAATAGTTAGCGAAAGATTATGTTTTGAAGTAGAAAACAGTGTATTATAATGTGGGAGGTGACGCGGGTAAAAAAATTATTTTTTTGGTTATGTTAATGGATGTAAAGTAAATTTTAAGTAATTTATAAAGGAGGAAATGGGATGCGTAAATTTAAGTCTTTGTTAGTAGCCTTTGTCTTGGTGGTTTTTGCGGCCTCAACGTTATTAGCTGGATGTGCCAAGAAAACCGAAGAGCCTGCTAAACAGGAAGAAACCAAGAAAATTAAAGTTGGACTTGTTTTTGACGTTGGCGGTCGGGGAGACAAATCTTTTAATGATGCAGCTTATGCTGGATTAGAAAGAGCCCAGAAAGAGTTTGGCGACAAAATCGAAGTTAAGTATCTTGAACCATCGGCTGGCGGGGAAAACCGGGAGCAACTTTTACGGTTATTAGCCCAGGATAAATATGATTTAATTTTTGGCGTAGGCTTTATGTTTACTGATTCTATTGCAAAAGTTGCCAAGGACTTTCCGGAAACCAAGTTTGCTTTAATTGACGGTTATGTTCCGGATTTAAAGGAAGACAGCAATATTTCTTGCTTGCTTTTTAAAGAACATGAAGGCTCTTTCTTGGTAGGTGCTGCGGCAGCTTTAAAGAGCAAAACAGGCAAAATCGGCTTTGTTGGTGGGATGAAAATTCCTTTAATTGAGAAATTTGAAGCTGGTTATATTGCGGGAGCAAAATACATTAATCCCAATATTCAGGTTTTATCCGATTACATTGGTACTACCGGTGAAGCCTTTAAGGATCCGGTTAAAGGTAAGGAATTGACCTTGAAGCAAATTAAAAACGGTGCTGATGTTATTTACCATGCTTCCGGGGCTTCCGGAGTAGGGGTAATTGAAGCAGCTGCTTCTCAAAAGAAATTTGCTATTGGGGTTGATTCTGACCAGTCTTTAACCGCTCCTGAAGCGCAAAGACCTTACATTTTAACCAGCATGTTGAAACGGGTTGATACTGCGGTATTTGAGACCATTAAAAGCATGGTCGATAACAACTTTAAAGGTGGGTACAAAGAATTTGGGCTTAAAGAAGATGGCGTTGGGTATGCGGAAAATGAGTTCAATAAGGATCTGATTGCCGATATTAAACCAAAACTTGAAGAAATCAAAACCAAGATTATCAATGGGGAAATCAAAGTGCCAACCAGTAAAAAAGAGTTACAATAACTTAAAACTAACGTAATAAATGCTTTACAAGAGCGATTAAAACAATTATAATGAGCGAGGGGGGATGACAGGCATTGTCATCTCCTCTTCTTAGTTTTATTGCTTTTTTGGTAAAAACGAGGAAAGGGGAAATACGGTGGAAAAAGTTCTGGAACTAAAAGGAATTACCAAACGTTTTCCCGGACTGGTAGCCAACGATAATATCTCTTTTGATGCCCTCAGAGGGGAAGTGCATGCTTTAGTTGGGGAAAATGGTGCCGGGAAAAGTACGCTAATGAAAATTATTACCGGATTGTATCAGCCAGATGAGGGAGAGATGTTTTTAAAAGGGGAAAAAGTAAAAATTAACGGTCCCCGGGATGCTATTGCTAAAGGTATCGGAATGGTTCACCAGCATTTTATGTTAATAAACCGTTTTAATGTGGTTCAAAACATTATTCTCGGATATGAAAATAGTCCCGGTGGAGTGATAGATTTTGACAAGGCCAAGAAAAAAGTGGAAGAATTATGTGAATTGTATGACTTTAAGTTAGACCTTAATGCCCAGGTAGGAGATTTATCGGTAGGTCACCAGCAGCGGGTAGAGATTTTAAAAGTCTTATACCGTGGCGCCGAAATATTAATCCTGGATGAACCCACTGCGGTTTTGACACCTCAGGAAGTTAAAGAACTGTTTGTAAACCTTAGAAAATTAAAACAAGAAGGGAAAACGATTTTATTTATCAGCCACAAACTTGACGAAGTGCTGGAAATTTCCGATAGAATTACTGTTTTGCGGCGGGGAAAAGTTATTGGTACCGTAAAAGCTTCCGAAACCAGTAAAAAACAGTTAGCAGAGATGATGGTAGGAAGACCCGTGTTGTTTAGACTTGAGAAACCGATCGTAAAAACCGGCGATGTGATTTTAGAGGTAAGGAACTTAAAAGTAAAGGGCAGCATTGATCGCCACCAGTTAAATAACCTCAGTTTATCCATTCGTGCCGGAGAGATTTACGGTATAGCCGGTGTGGAAGGGAACGGTCAAAGAGAACTGGTTGAAGCAATTATGGGATTATTACCTTACGATGGTGGGGAAATATTAATAAAAGGTAAAAGTAATAAAGGACTTGATACCAGAGCCATAAGGGAAACTGGGGTTGGTTATATCCCCGAGGACCGGCACCAGCGGGGGCTGGTTTTACCGATGACCGTATGGGAAAATATGGTCCTTGGGCTGGAACGCAAGCCCGAATACAGCCGATGGTGGAAACTTTTCCGGGATAAAATCAAATCATTGACCAGTAAAAAGGTTGAAGAGTTTGATATCCGATTAGGCTCAATTGAGCTGGCAATTCGTAACCTTTCCGGTGGAAACCAGCAAAAGGTAATTTTAGCTCGTGAATTAAGTTATGAGCCGGATTTGATTATTGCTGCACAACCGGTGAGAGGTTTGGATATCGGGGCCATTGAATTTGTTCATAAAAAATTAATTGAAGCCCGGAATAACGGAAAAGCTGTGCTTTTAATTTCTGCCGACTTAGAAGAAGTTCTTTCCCTTTCAGACCGGGTAGGTATTATGTATAATGGAGAAATTGTCAAAGAATTTGTGCCGGGTGAACTGGAATTGGAGGAGATAGGCCAATACATGCTCGGGGCACATAAAGAAGTGGGGGTAGGTTAATGAATAAGCGGTTCAAAATAATACTGCTACAGCTTTTAACGCCAATAGTTGCCATATTGTTTGCCGTTGTTTTAAGTTCGGTATTAATAGTTGCAATCGGAAAAAGTCCCATTGAAGTTTACCAAACAATGATTGAGTTTAGCCTGGGAAGGGCTGATAGCGTTGGCGCAATTTTATTTAATGCAACACCCCTTATTTTTTCCGGGTTAGCTGTGGCCTTGAGTTTTAAAGTTGGACTTTTTAACATTGGCGTAGAAGGACAGTATTTTATAGGGGCTTTTTTTGCCGCCTTCGTGGGCTTTACTTTTACCGGACTTCCGGCGTTTATTCATTTGCCTCTGGCCATTTTAGCAGCTATGGTGGGAGGAGTATTATGGGCTTTTGTTCCCATATACTTAAAGGTACGCCGCGGAGTTCATGAAGTTATCAGTACCATCATGCTCAATTATATTGCCTATTCGTTAATTCACTACTTGATTGCGGATCTTTTCATGGACCGGAACCAAAAAGTACCTGAAGGATTGGGAAGTCCGTTAATTCGTACGCCCCATTTTGCCGAATCGGCCTTAATGCCAAAGCTTCATGGGTTTTTAAGCTTTTTCGGCATAGATTTACCAAACTATGTTTATCTGAACTGGTTTTTTGTAATTGGATTGCTTTTAGCGGTGGGAATGTATTATTTACTTTGGCACACTCCTTTTGGGTATGAAATTCGGGCGGTGGGAAGTAATCCCAAAGCTTCCGAAGCTGCGGGCATAAGTCCAAATAAAATATATTTTAAGGGCTTCTTATTAAGCGGAGCTATTGCGGGGTTGATCGGTCTTTCCCATTTACTGAGTTTCTATGGCTATATGGATTTGGACTTTCCGAAAAACTTTGGTTTTAACGGTATTGCCGTTGCTTTAATGGGTAACAATAATCCCTTTGGTATTGTTTTAGCCGCACTACTTTTCGGTTTTCTTAATCGGGGTGCCGAGGGTGTTCAAACCTTTATGGGTGTACCAATGGAAACCATTGTTATCATGCAGGGAATAATTATCCTAAGTGTGGTTGTGGCAGCGAATATCTTGGGGCGTTATGTTAAGAGATTAGAGAAGAAGGAGGCTTAATAATGGGCGATATTATGGAAATGTTAGCCTCGGCTCTTCGTATGACCATTCCGGTATTGATTACCGCGTTAGGTGCGATTTTCTCGGAGCGCAGCGGTGTTACCAATATAGGCCTTGAAGGTATGATGATGACAGGGGCTTTTTGGGGGGCCTACGGCGCGCTGCATTATGGACCGGTGGGCGGTTTTTTACTGGCAATTGCTATGGGGATGTTAGTGGCGTTAATTCACGCGGTGGTTACCGTTACCTACCGGGTCGACCAAATCGTCTCGGGGGTAGCAATAAATATCCTTGCTTACGGTTTAGCCAGATTTTTTAGCATTGCTTTGTTTGGCATGGCTACTACCAGTCCAAGTGTTGAAGGTTTACCGAAAATTGATATCCCGGTTTTAAAGAATATCAGTGTTTTAAAGCCAATTGCTACTGACATCTCGCCGATAATTATTCTTGGAATTTTGCTTGTTTTTGTTACTTACTGGGTATTGGAAAAAACCGTGTTTGGGTTGCGTTTAAAAGCAGTCGGGGAAAATCCCTTAGCAGCGGATACCCTGGGGGTTAAAGTAATACCTTATCGTTATATAGGGGTAATAATTAGCGGTGCTTTTGCTGGACTTGCCGGTGCTTATCTATCGATTGAGCACACCCATATGTATGTAGAGGGCATGACCCAGGGTAAAGGATTTATTGCTTTAGCAGCGATGATCTTTGGTAACTGGATGCCTTACGGCTCATTTTGGGCTTCCTTCCTCTTTGGTTTTGCCGAGGCTATTAGTATGCGTGTAGTTCAAAGTAAAGTAGTTCCCTATCAATTTATAAAAATGATTCCGTACGTATTAACGTTATTAGTTCTTGCTGGGGTGGTAAGAAAAGCTCAACCACCGGCTTCAGTTGGTATTCCGTATTCCCGCGAAGGAGATTAAGGGTGTAGTTTTAAGCTACACCCTTTTTTTGCAGGAAATAACGGAAAAGAGGTAGAACATTAACATAACAAACCGCTGTTTTGGGGGAGAAAGGTTTGAAACCAGTTATAAATTTTCCGATGGGTAGACCGTTTAATGGACTTTGGAAGAAATTTAAAGAGATTTTTTTAGAGTTAACCAGGGTAGTTGGTATTATATTACTCTTAATAGTAATTTTTCTTTATTTTACACCGGCAAAGCTTGAAGATATATTAATTATGAAAATAGCTAACTACAATCCCCCTTATAGCGTTGTCCCGAAAGAGTTTAAACTCGACCAAAAAGCAACTCTTTCCTTTAAAAAGGAAAAATATTATGAATTTAAGAATGGTTTGAAAGATACCATTGCTTTTTTAGGACATGAATTAACGAATTTTAAAAGAAAAGGCCAAAGTGATTTTGACCTTTCTCCCGGGGTTATTGTTAAAAGTAATTTAAAAAGCGCTTTAACGGCTTTTGCCGACTTTTTGACCATGCGTATTTATATTTCGCAAGACCAACAAAAAGTTGCTGTGGGTTCAAGGAATTTTATGCAGTATCTTGACCAAAAACACAAGGTTCTTCGTTGGTCAAAATACATTTTTAAAGCAGCGGAACTTTATAATATAGACCCTGCACTTATTGCTGCCGTAATTGAGCAGGAGTCCGGGGGCAATCCCAATGCGATAAGTCCAGCGGGAGCAATTGGACTCATGCAATTGATGCCCAAAACGGCCCGGGGTTTAGGGGTAAATCCTTATGATCCCGAGCAAAATATTATTGGCGGTGCCAGGTATTTAGCAATTCAATACAAACGGTTTGGTGACTGGCAGTTAGCTTTGGCGGCTTATAATGCAGGACCTGGCAACGTTTATAACAATAATTATCTCTATATTTCGGAAACGCAAAATTACATAAGGAAAGTTCCGCTTTTAATGGAGAAATACCGGGCGATTTTTGCAAATGCCAGGATCAAAGCCGAGGAAGCAAAGGAGGAGTGAAATGCGGATTGATAAATTTTTAGCTCATATGGGTTATGGTACCCGCAAAGAGGTTAGAAAACTTTTGAAGGCTCAAAAAGTAGAGGTAAATGGTGTAGTGGTAAAAGACCCGGGATATAACTTGAATGTGGATACCGATAAGGTAATTGTTAAGGGTGAAGAAGTTAAATATAAACCCTTTGTTTATTTTATGTTAAACAAACCCCAAGGATATGTTTCCGCTACCGTTGACCGGCGTTATCCTACTGTTGTGGATTTAGTGCCGTTTCATCGGGAAATATTTCCGGTTGGCCGCCTGGATATTGATACCGAAGGTTTGCTTATTTTGACCGATGATGGGCAGTTAGCGCATCATTTAACGTCTCCCAAAAAAGAGGTAGAGAAGGAATATTATTTTGAGCTGGATAAGCCTTTAGAAGAGGATGATTTTTCAAGGTTAAAAGCCGGTATCCGGTTGGAAGATAACTACCTTACCAAACCTGCCCGACTTCTCGGTAAAGTAGGAGATAAAAGTGGAACGATTGTTATAACCGAAGGGAAGTATCATCAGGTAAAAAGGATGTTTTTAGCTCTGGGAAAGACCGTTGTTTACTTAAAAAGAATAAGGATTGGGGGCTTAATTTTAGATAGCAAATTAAGCCCCGGGGAATATAGGGAATTAACTCCTGAAGAGATTTCGATCTTAAAAAACTCTTAACCTATTTTTTGGCTTAACATTTCCTGTTTGGCCTTACGGTTTTGCATTTCTTCGGCATAATCTGAAGCGATTAAATAAAGATTTACCCATAGGTCGTGTTCGTTACTTTTTCCTTCAAATTCCCGGGCGATTTCTTTAAATTTTTTATTAACCCGGTCTTTAAAAGAGGAAAACTCAACCAAAAGCTCAATTACATCTTTTTGACCGAAGGTTGTCCCTTCCCTTACCAATTTAACCATTTATTAACACCTCCGTTTTTATCATACCAGAGGTATGTTGATTTGATAAGGGTATTTTATTGTCGATTTATGAAAAATGTTGAATTTGGGTATTTGTTTGATTAAAATCTTAAAGTAGTATAAAAAATTTTTATTTTTGTTAAAAAAATTGGAATAATTGTGAAATGGGGGAAAGTAATGTCTAAGACTTTTATCGTGGCTGATTCCATCGGTTATTTGACTTCCAATTACGTTGAGGATAATAAGGAATACTTGGAAATAGTTCCGCTTACTGCTCATATCGGACAATATGATTTTGTTGACGATTTATCCGAAACCAAAAGATTTTATGAAATATTGACGAGTACCAAAGAACGACCTACTACCTCACAACCGTCTATTGCTGCTTTTAAAAAAGTGTTTATTGAAAAGTTGAGTCTTGGGTACGAAATAGTCTGCATCACTATTTCTTCAAAATTCAGCGGAACGTTTAATAGTGCCCTTACGGCTGCAAATGAGGTGGGGAAAGACAAAGTTTACGTTTTGGATTCCAAGGCAATTGTGGGAGCTGAAACTTACATGATAAAATATGCGGTGCAAAAAGCCCGGGAGGGTGAACCAGCGAAAAAAATCTTTGAGGAACTGACTGGTATAGTTCCAAGAATGAAGCTTTATTTTGTTCCCGATAGTTTGGAGTTTTTGCATCGGGGAGGACGGATTGGCGGTGCTGCGGCTCTTTTTGGAAGTATCTTGCAAATTAAGCCGGTTTTGACCATGGTGGATGGGGCAATTGAGGTTGTGGAAAAAATAAGAACCTTTAACAAAGCCTTTGAAAAATTATACGAATTAATACCTGTAGATGCGGTTTGGGCTGGAGTAGTGGAATTTTATGCCCGGGATGCGGCAATTAAAATGCAAGCGAAATTAAAGGAAAAATTAAAGAGGGATGATATCGAAATTCATTCCGTAGGCCCTGTTATTGGAAGCCATATTGGTCCTGGTGCTCTTGGTACAGTATATTTAGCAAAGGATTAAGGAGTGGTATTGTTGGAAAAAATTAATGGGATTGATTATGCCAAGATGATTATTGCAGCTGCTGCAAATCTTGAGCGCAATAAGGAGAAATTAAATCAGTTAAATGTATTTCCTGTTCCCGATGGCGATACCGGAACAAACATGGCGGCAACTTTAAAGGTGGCCGCGGAAAAAATATCTCAAGCGATGGATGGACATTTGGGCAAGGTGGCTGATATTGTTGCGCAGGGTGCTTTGTTTGGGGCCCGGGGAAATTCCGGGGTTATTCTCTCTCAGGTTTTGCGCGGATTTGCCAGGGGATTTAAAAACAAGCGCGAAGCCGGTGTTTCGGAAGTATCAAAAGCTTTTCAATACGGAGTAGTTTACGCCTACCGGGCAGTGGCGCAACCGGTGGAAGGAACAATCCTAACGGTATTAAGGGAAATCGGTAAGGGATTTAAGAAAAGCATTCGTAGCAAAGTCAACATTATTGAATTATTAGACGAAGCAATTGGTTACGGGGAAGTGGCTTTAGCTAAAACACCGGAACTTTTGCCTGCCTTAAAAAAAGCAGGGGTTGTTGATTCGGGTGGTATGGGGCTTGTTTTATTTTTGCAAGGCTGTTTAGCCGGGTTAAAAGAGGAAAGTATTACTTTAAATTTACCGGAAGAAGCTTTTTCCGTAAAAAAGGAAGAACAGCAGTTAAATGAGAATAGTTTGGATTATATTTACTGCACTGAATTTATTATCAAAGGCGAAAAATTATTCCTGGAGAAAATACGACAGGAATTAAATGAAATTGGGGGTTCTTTAATAGTTGCTGGCGATGAAAACGTTGTAAAAGTTCACGTTCATACCAATCACCCCGGAGAAGCCTTAGAATTGGGGTTAAGGTGGGGGATAATTTACAATATAAAAATAGATAATATGCTGGAACAAAGTCAGGAAAGGCTAAAGCCTACCAAAAAGATAGGAATGGTTGCAGTTTCGCCGGGTAAAGGGTTCAGCGAAATATTCCAAAAGCTGGGCATAGATGAAATCGTTGATGGCGGACAAACGGCAAATCCTCCGGTATCGGCTATTGTGGAGGCAATCAATCGTGTTCCGGCAGCGGAAGTGATAGTATTTCCAAACAATAAAAACATTATCTTGGCTGCCGAACAGGCTAAAAATCTTACCAATAAAAGGGTTACCATTATTAATACAAAAAATCCGGCCCAAACGGTGGCGGTTTCCTTATATTTTGATGAAAAGGCCGAACCTGAAGAATTAATTACTAAAATAAACGAACACTTAAAAAATTTAAAAGTTATTGAAGTTACCAAAGCTGTAAGAGAGGTAAAGTTTGGTGAATTAGAAATAAAAAGAGGAGATTATATAGCGATTTTTAACGGTGATATCATTGCCGCAGGAAAAGATGTTATCTTAACTTCAATGGAAGCAGTTGCTAAGGTAATAAGTGAAGATAACAGCTTAATTTCGGTCTTTACGGGAGAGGAAGTTTTAGAAGATGTAGCAGAAAAATTTGTGTCATTATTGGAAGAGAAGTATGATTTTTGCGATGTAGAAAAGTTTTACGGGGGACAGAGAAATTATCCCTTTTATATTGTAATGGAGTAGCGGGGGGTTTTATGAAGGTAGAGTATTTTAAAACCTTTATTACTGTAGTTAATGAAAAAAGTTTAAGTAAAGCTGGAAAGCTTTTAAACTTAACGCAGCCGGCTATAACCAAACATTTGCAGTCCTTGGAAGAGTATTTTAATACAATATTATTGGAAAGAAATGTAAAAGGAATTAAGCTTACCGATGATGGGGCCCTTTTGTATAAATATGCTCAAGAAATTTTAAAGATTCTTGAGGAAGTAGAACAAAACATATCCGGAAACAAAGAAAATCCCAAGGGAATCTTAAATATCGGGGCAAGTAATATCCCCGGGCAATATCTTTTGCCACTGCTTTTGGGGAGGTATAATTCGGCTTACCCCCAGGTAAAGGTAAATCTTGAGATTAGCGATACGGGCGATGTGGTGGCTAAAATTTTGGATGGTGTCTATGATGTTGGAGCGGTAGGTTCAGAAATAAAAAACCCGCGCTTGGAATTTGTTCCTTTTTTTAAGGACGAGTTAGTTTTTATCTTGCCGGCTAATCATCCCCTCACCCAAAACGAAGTTTTGGAACCGGATGATTTGTTAAAAATTCCGCTTATTTGGCGGGAAAAAGGTTCTGGCACCCGTATGTTCCTGGAAAAAGCTTTAAAAAATTTTGGGATATCGGAAAAGAAGCTTAAAATTGTTATGGAGCTGGGAAGCAATCAAGCGGTATTAACGGCAGTAGAAGGGGGACTGGGAGGGGCTTTTTGCTCCGAAATTGCCGTTAGAAAAGCGACAAAGTTAGGGTTAGTATCGGTTCATAGAATTAAGGGTTTAACTTTGCAAAGGGATTTATTTTTGCTATATTTAAAGAGAAAAAAACAACACCCACTTATAAATCACTTTATTAATTTAGCTTTATCCGAATTTTCCTCGCAAAGGAGATGAGGAGAGTGAATTGGGAAGAAAAGGTTGAGAAATTGGTAAACTGGTTGAAGGAAAAAGTAAGAGAAGCCAATGCCCATGGGCTACTGGTGGGATTGTCCGGAGGTGTTGATTCGGCAGTAGTTGCGACTTTGATTAAAAAGGCTTTTCCTGAAGAAAGTCTGGGTATAATTATGCCTTGCTTTAGTAACCCTGAAGATGAAAAAGATGCGCGAATGGTGGCGGAGCATTTAAATTTGAAATATATTGTGGTAAATTTAGATGAGCCTTATCAAGCTTTGATTACAAGCTTAAAGAATGCTACACCCCATGAGCCAGGAAAGCTTGCCTTGGCCAACATTAAACCGCGGCTAAGAATGACAACCCTTTATTACTGGGCCGCAACTTTAAATTACTTAGTTGCAGGAACAGGAAATCGAACAGAGTTAGAAATCGGTTATTTTACAAAATGGGGTGATGGCGGCGTTGACCTATTGCCTATCGGTAATTTGACCAAAACCGAAGTTTGGGAATTTGCCCGCTATCTCGGACTTCCTGAAAAGATAATTACTAAAGCTCCTTCTGCCGGGTTATGGGAAGGCCAAACCGATGAAGGGGAGATGGGCTTTACTTACAAAGATATTGATAAATATTTATTAACCGGTGAAGGTTCGGCGGAGTTAGTGGAGTTTGTCAAAAGAATGCAGATAAAATCCCAGCATAAAAAGAAAACACCGGAGGTTCCAATGCTGTAAATATATGGGGGAGGTTGTTCTATGGCTGGGCATTCCAAATGGGCAAATATTAAGCATAGAAAAGAAAAGATGGACTCCCTGCGGGGGAAAATTTTTACCAAGCTTGCCCGGGAGATAATGGTAGCGGCAAGGCTTGGGGGAGGAGATCCGGAAGCCAATCCCCGTCTGAAAGCGGCTATTGCTCGAGCACGGGAAGCTAATATCCCTAACGAGAATATTCAGCGGGCCATAATGAAAGGAACCGGTGAGTTAGCCGCGGAAAGTTATGAAGAGGTTTTTTACGAAGGCTACGGTCCCGGAGGGGTAGCGATTCTTCTAAAAATAATGACCGATAATCGTAACCGCACTGCCGGTGAAATCAGGCATCTTTTTTCCAAGCATGGCGGCAGTATGGGGGAAGCGGGGAGCGTTCAGTGGATATTTGAAGAAAAAGGGTATATTACCATCCCCAAAGAAGATAACCCGGGAATTAATGAAGAAGAAATTTTGCTTTTGGTTTTGGACGCTGGCGCTGAAGATTTAAAGGATGAAGGAGACCAGTTTGAGGTTATAACTGAGCCAGAAGCTTTTGAAAAGGTTAAGGATGCTTTAAACAATGCAAACATCAAAACAAGCATTGCCGAGATTACCATGCTTCCCAAAACTACAGTACCGGTTTCTGGAGAAGAGGCTCAGAAGCTTTTAAAACTTTTGGATCTTTTTGAAGAACATGATGATGTACAAGAGGTCTATGCCAACTTTGAACTGGTTGACTAAAAAGAGCCGTACCAAGGCTCTTATTTCTCTTTTTGGAGGTTAAAATGAAAATCATAGGTATTGATCCGGGAACGGCTATAGTTGGAGTTGGTGTACTTGAGAAAAAAAATGGAAAACTTACTGTAAAAAATTATCAAGCTATAACCACACCCCCAATTGACAAAGAAAAAAGATTAAAGATAATTTTTCAAAAGCTTAATGAAATACTTATTCAAGAAAAACCGGAAATAGTGGTGGTTGAAGAATTGTTCTTTAGTAAAAATGTAAAAACGGCAATTTCTGTTGGCGAAGCCCGAGGAGTGGTTTTATTAGCATCGGCCTTAAATAATATTCCTGTTTTAGAGCTTAAGCCGGTCGAAGTGAAAACTATTGTAACCGGTTACGGGCATGCACCTAAAAGTCAGGTTGAGTATATGATAACCAGGCTTTTGGGACTTAAAACTCCTCCCAAACCTGATGATGTGGCTGATGCTTTAGCTATTGCCTATGCAGGTTTTCTAAAAATGGGGGGATTGCTTTGATAGCCGTTTTAAAAGGGAAAATATTGAGTAAAACTCTTGATACGGTAATCATTGATGTCAATGGAATTGGTTTTAAGGTAGCGGTTCTTCCCCGGGAATTGGGAAGTCTTAACTTAAATTCGGAAGTAGTAATGTATACTTCCCTACAAATTAGGGAAGACGGTTGGTTCTTATATGGTTTTAGCGATGAAGAAACGAGGAAATTTTTTGATTTATTGCTGAGCGTTTCCGGTATTGGTCCCAAAGCTGCGTTAGCAATATTAAATGAATTTACTCCGGAAAAGTTAAATTGGGTTATTGCCAATAAAGATGAAAAAGCAATAACAAAGGTACCGGGAGTCGGTAAAAAAAATGCGCAAAGACTCTTTCTTGAATTAAAAGATAAAATTGGCTATACTTCTTTTACAAGTAAAGAAGCGGGTGAGGAAAATTTCCAGGATTTGTGGGGAGATGTATATAAGGGACTTCTGAGTTTAGGACTGTCAGCAGCTGAAGCCAGGGAAATTTTAAGTAAAATAGATAAAAAAAGTGTTAAAACTCCCGAGGAAGGTATTGCCCTGGCCTTAAGATTTTTAAATAAATAGAAATAAGGTGAAAATATGGAGGAAAGATTGGTTTCGGGATATGAGTTAACGGAAGATGAAAATGAGTTTAGCTTAAGACCGAGAAGATTAAGTGAATATATTGGACAGCATAAAGTAAAAGAAACAATTTCAATTTTTATTGAAGCAGCAAAAAAACGAAATGAAGCCTTAGACCACGTACTTTTATTTGGACCTCCCGGTCTGGGTAAAACTACTCTCGCTACCATTATTGCTAATGAATTAGAAGTAAATATTAAAATAACTTCCGGCCCGGCCCTTGAACGCCCCGGAGACTTAGCGGCGATTTTAACTAATCTCGGGGAAAAAGATGTGTTGTTTATCGATGAAATTCATAGACTTCCCAGGATTGTCGAAGAAGTTTTATATTCTGCTATGGAAGATTTTGCTCTTGATATTATGCTTGGTAAAGGCCCGGGGGCCAGAAGCTTGAGGCTGAGTTTGCCTAAATTTACCTTAATTGGGGCTACTACCCGGGCGGGGCTTTTAACTTCACCTCTGCGGGACCGCTTTGGTATGGTTCACCGCTTGGAGTTTTATTCGGTGGAAGAATTAATGTTAATAATAAATCGGTCGGCAGCATTATTAAAAACCGAAATTACCCCTGAAGGTAGTTTTGAAATTGCCAAACGTTCCCGGGGTACACCGAGAATAGCTAATAGATTATTAAAACGAGTAAGGGATTATGCAGAAGTTCGGGGCAGCGGGGTAATAGATCTTGATAATGCTAAGGCAGCGTTAGATTTATTGGAAATTGATGAGCTGGGTTTAGATCCGACCGATCGCTTAATTTTAAAAACAATGATTGAAAAATATCAGGGGGGGCCAGTGGGAATTGAGGCAATTGCCGCTTCCATTTCGGAAGAGGTTGACACCATAGAAGATGTGTATGAGCCATTTTTACTCCAGATTGGGTTTATAAAAAGAACCCCAAGGGGGCGTGTAGTTACCAAGCTTGCTTATGATCACTTAGGTATTTCTTATAATAAAAATGAAGCAGAACCTTCGCTATGGTAGAGGTGAAAACATGGAACTTTTACTGCAAATATGCTGTGCACCCTGCAGTATTTATCCCCTTGAAAGGTTAAAAGAAATGGGCTATAACATAACAGGGTATTTTTATAATCCTAATATCCACCCCTATCAGGAGTTTAAAAGACGACGAGAAACTTTAAAACAGTACGCCTCTCTAATAAACTTGGAAGTTATTTATGAAAACGATTATCCGCTCACCGAGTTTCTTAAAGGTATTTTGGAATATCCGGGTGTACGCTGCGGATTTTGTTATGAAACCCGCTTGGAGAAAAGCTTTCAAAAAGCTAAAAGTTTAGGAATAAATAATGTTTCTACCACTCTTTTGGTTAGTCCATATCAAAAACACGATTTAATTAAAGAGATAGGCTTTAACTTAGCAGAAAAATACGGCATAAACTTCATTTACGAAGATTTTCGGGTGGGCTTTCGGGCTGCTTATCAAAAAGCTAAAGAACTTGATTTATACCGGCAGCCGTATTGCGGCTGTATCTTTAGTGAAAAAGAAAGATACTATAAGGAAGGGAAGTAAGCTATGGGAGAAATGGGAAAATTTCTAATGTTAATCGGGGTAATCTTAATTATCACCGGTTTTTTCTTTTTTATAGGAGAGAAATTTTTACACTTCGGGCGTTTGCCCGGGGATATTTTAATCCGAAAGGGAAATTTTACCTTCTTTTTTCCCCTGGCCAGTTCCATATTATTAAGTCTTTTGTTAACTTTAATACTTAACTTGCTTTTTCGACGGTAAAACCCCATGAAAAATTTATTGCTTAACGAATACCTTATTGGGGGTTAATTATGCAGTTCAACAAGACAATTAATGACGAAATATTAGAGCAAAGGATTCGCCAACATGAAAATCTTATTTTCAGGATTGGGGCCCGATTGACGGGCCGTTTTATTACCAAGTCCGATGATGAATACAGTATTGGCCTCCTGGCTTTAAATGAGGCTATTCAAAGTTATAATTCCGATAAAGGAGTAGAATTTGAAAAATTTGCTGCTCAAATAATTAGGCGTAGATTAATTGATTTTTACCGGCAAAATAAGCTTTATCAGCAAAATTTGCCGCTGGATGAAAGTTTTTTATCGCAAAGAAATTTAATTGACGAAGTGGATATACGCCTGGAAATTGCAGAATATGAAAAACTTTTAAAACAATTTCAGATAACTTTTGCTGAATTGGTTAAAGTTTCGCCCAAGCATAAAGATAGCCGGCAGAAATTAGTAATGCTTGCTAAAGAGATAGCGGAAGACGAAGAAATTGTTCGACAGTTTATCCGTACTAAAAAGCTACCTCTGCAAAGCATCTCCGAGCGTTTTAAGATTAAGCAAAAATCCATTGAAAAGTATCGAAAATATTTGGTAGCAATTATCTTGATTTACT
Source organism: Carboxydothermus islandicus (assembly GCF_001950325.1). Classification (GTDB taxonomy): domain Bacteria; phylum Bacillota; class Z-2901; order Carboxydothermales; family Carboxydothermaceae; genus Carboxydothermus; species Carboxydothermus islandicus. Next base: position 80,638 of record NZ_BDJL01000030.1, on the reverse strand, counting down.
GGGGGAAATTTACCGGTTTACAGGCATACCTTGGCTGGGGAGGTGACTCATAATGGGCCGGGGCGTAATTATAGAAAAAGTAAATGAAAATTCTTACCTAATCTTGTCCGATGGCCGATTTTTACAAGTGAAATTAGCTGGAAGTTATAACGTTGGGGATGAAGTTGAATTTCCCGAAAGGACAGTTAATCCATTGGGTTTTAGCCTTAAAATTGTTGCTCTGGCGGCTTCATTATTGTTATTTTTTGCTCCGGTATACCTTACCTATGCCAAGGAAAGGGAAGTGGTTGCCTATCTAACCGTGGGTGGAACCAAGGGAGTAAAAATAGGAATAAATTACCGGGATAAGGTGATTAAAGTTTTACCCCTTTCTCCCGAGGGTGAAAAATACCTCGCTGAATTAAAAGGATTAAAGGTTGAGCAGGCAATTGCTAAAGTTTGTTCGGAATTAGGAACGAGCGAAGAAATTAAGCTGGAAGTATTACCCGGAAAAAAGTATAACGTTCATAAACTGCAAAAATATCTTCCAGACCGAAAGCCCAAATCCCAAACACAACTTCTACCAAAAACTTCTGAAAAAAGTAAAAAACCTGTCGAAAAGGTGAATAAGAAAGAGAAGATGGAAACAAAGGAAAAAAGGAAAAACTTTCGGGAAAATCCAAAAGATGATAAAATTAAAAAGGAATCAGGGAAAAAAGAGGAAAAGGTTTTAACCGGGGGAGGAGGCAAAATTAGTGCAAAAACTACTAAAAAATTTAATGATACTGCTGTTAACCGTAGCGGCTCTTCTCCAGTGGATGATGCCAACTCTGGCGGGAGAACAAATAAAGGTTCGAATTTTGCTGAAAGATCTACCCAGGACCGAGAGCCAAAAGGTAAAGCTAAGCGGTAAATACCAAATTTATGACGGAAATACCTTAAAAAATGTGAAAGATTTAATTTATAAAGATTCCGACGAAACTATTTTGACGATTAAACTAAAAACCATTGAAATCGCAACAAATCTTTCGGAATATTGGGTTGAGCTTTATAAAGATAATGACCCGACACCATTTTTTGTTACTAAAAATACTGTTATTTTTCAGGCTTACAGTGATACTACAGAAAATTTTAACTTAACACCGGAACGTACATTACCTCAACGCTTGGAACGTTACCGCGGCGATTTAATAATAATACCAAAAGCTACTGGTATAAGATTAGTTAATCGCCTTTCCTTAGAAAAATACCTTTATGGTGTTGTTCCCAATGAAGTTTCTGCATCCTGGCCGGCTAATGCAATTAAAGCCCAAATCTTGGCTGCCAGAACCTATGCTTACAGCCATTTAAGCCCGGATAATGAATTTGATTTATACCCGGATCAAAGAAGTCAGGTTTACGGAGGACTGAGCTCCGAATTTACCTCGGTAAATGCTCTGGTTGACCAAACTGCCGGAGAAGTGATAACTTATAATGGAAAGGTTATTACTGCTTTGTTTCACTCCAGTAACGGTGGTTATATCGAGTCCAATAATACCATTTACGGTACAACGGAGTTACCGTACTTAAAAGCTAAGAAAGATATCTATGATGATGAAGCTGCGGAATTATTGCAAGCGAGAGGTTCGAGCAGTTATAATGTTATCCGGTGGACAAAAGAATATACGGCTTCTGAGTTGCGGGAGCAGTTAAAAAAATCGGGCTATGATGTTGGAGAGGTAAAAGAAGTAAAAATAACAAAAACTGCATCAACCGGACGGGCAATGGAAGTAACGGTTACAGGGGAAAAGGGTAGTAAAATATTAAAATATGATGGAACCATTAGAAAAGCTCTCGGTTTAAATAGCTCGCGCTTTACAATTAAAATTTCAGAAAAGAAGTACCAAACAAAGTTTATTCCACTAAATACCGGTGAACAGCAAACGGTATACGTGATAAATGGTGAAGGTGAAATAATAGAAGTGGATAAACAGGCTGTAAACGTTATTGGAAGCAGTGAAGTTTCAATGGAAAACGGTGGAGCTGGATATAATATTGTTGAAGAAATACCACAAAAATTTACTTTTATAGGTCAGGGTTGGGGGCACGGTCTTGGCATGTCCCAGTGGGGAGCCTGGGCAATGGCGCAGCAAACCCAAAACCACCCTCCCTTTGACTACAAGGCGATAATCAAGTATTATTATACTGGTGTTGAAATAACTAAGATATATTAGAGGTGAATGATGAAGTTAGAGGATTTTGATTACAACCTTCCCGAGGAATTAATCGCCCAAACCCCCCTGGAAAAAAGAGATGAATCGCGGCTTTTGGTTTTAAATCGCCAAACCGGTGAAATTACTCATGATATTTTTAAAAATTTAAAGAGGTATTTAGTACCCGGTGATTTGTTAGTAGTAAATAAGACGAGGGTTATACCTGCCAGACTCTATGGGGTACGTGAGCAGGGAGGAGAGGTGGAAATCCTCTTATTAAAGAGGCTAAGTTTAACGGAGTGGGAGGTCCTGGTGAAGCCCGGAAGGCGTGCCCGGGTTGGCACCAGGCTTATTTTTGCTCCCGGGGTTTTAGAAGGGGAAATTGTAGCCCAGACGGAAGTGGGAAGGATAATTAAATTTAGCTTTCAGGGAATATTTGAAGAAATTTTAAATCAATTAGGACAAACTCCCCTTCCGCCTTATATTAAAGAAAAATTAAAAGACCCGGAACGGTATCAAACTATTTATGCTAAAGAACCTGGGTCGGCGGCTGCACCTACGGCAGGATTACATTTTACCTGGGAGTTAATTTCCGAACTAAATAATTATGGGGTTGAGTTTACCGAGGTTTTACTACATGTGGGGTTAGGGACTTTTAAACCGGTAAAGACGGAAAATATTTTCGAACACAAAATGCACGAGGAGTATTATGAAATTGAAAACGAGGCGGCGGAGAAAATAAATAAAGCAAAAAGAGAGGGAAGAAGGGTTATTGCTGTTGGAACCACGGTGGTAAGGGTATTAGAAAGTGTTGCCGATAGAGGACAGGTAGCTCCTGCCAAGGGTTATACCGACCTCTTTATATATCCAGGATTTAATTTTCAAATCATCGACGGTTTAATTACCAATTTTCACCTACCCAAATCAACTCTGCTTATGCTGGTATCTGCTTTTGCTGGCAGGGAAAAAGTGCTTAATGCTTACGAAACTGCTGTTAGTTTAAGGTATCGCTTTTTTAGCTTTGGTGATGCCATGTTAATAATTTAAGGAGGCTTAAGATGTTTTCTTTTAAACTGCTAAAAAAGGATCCCAGTACAAAAGCGAGGCTTGGGCTTTTAAAAACCTTTCATAATGTGGTGGAGACTCCGGTTTTTATGCCCGTTGGAACCCTGGCAACGGTTAAGACCATGAGCCCTGAAGAGTTAAAGGGTATCGGAGCTCAAATAATTTTAGCGAATACTTACCACCTGTACTTACGTCCAGGGGAAGAGTTAATTGCTAAAGCTGGCGGCTTACATAAATTTATGAACTGGGACCGGGCCATCTTAACCGATTCGGGTGGTTTTCAGGTTTTCAGCTTAGGTCCGTTACGCACCATTAGTGAAGAAGGAGTTACCTTTAAATCCCACATAGACGGCAGTACGCATTTTATGAGCCCGGAAAAGGCGGTGAAGATTCAAGAAGCTCTGGGTTCTGATATAGCTATGGTGTTTGACGAATGTGCTCCGTATCCGTCCGAATATTCTTATGCTAAGGAAGCAATGAAAAGAACGCACCGCTGGGCCAAAAGGTGTAAAGAAGCTCACCGCCGGGAAGACCAGGTACTGTTTGGGATAGTTCAGGGTAGCGTGTATCCCGATTTAAGGGTGGAAAGTGCCAGGTATTTAACGGAACTTGATTTTCCGGGATATGCCGTTGGTGGATTGAGTGTCGGTGAGCCAAAACCTTTAATGTATGAGATGTTAGAAGTTTTGGAGCCGCATTTACCTCAGGACAAGCCCCGTTATTTAATGGGGGTTGGGTCTCCAGATGCTTTAATTGAAGGGGTAATCCGGGGGATAGATATGTTTGACTGCGTTTTACCGACCAGGATTGCCCGTAATGGAACGGTTTTTACCAGGTATGGTAAATTAGTGGTAAGGAATGCTGCGTACAAAGATGATTTTCGTCCGCTTGAAGAGGACTGCCAGTGCTACACGTGCCGCAATTACAGCCGGGCCTACATTCGCCATTTGTTGCATAATGACGAGGTACTCGGGATTCGCCTGACAACCATCCATAACCTCCATTTTTTAATAAACTTAATGAAGGAAATCAGGAAAGCAATTAAAGAAGAGAGGTTGTTGGCTTTTGCCCGAGAATTTTTACAAAATTATGAGCAGGGAAAAGAATAAAAAAGTCGAATATAACTTTAGACGTTTTTTATACAAAAGAAGGGGGTAAGATAAATGTCCAGTAAGATTTTTACACCACAAGTAGTAACAATTATTTACCTGGTGGTCTTTTTTCTCATTGTCTATTTTTTCATGATTCGGCCGCAAAACCAGAGACAAAAGCAGCATCAAGAATTTTTAAAAGCCCTTAAAGTGGACGACAGAGTATTAACGGTGGGAGGCTTAATTGGAGAGGTAATAAAAATTAAAGAAAAAACGGTGATTCTTAGATTATCCGACAATGTAAAAGTAGAAATTTTAAAATCCGCGATAACCGGACCGTACAAGGAATAATTCAAACTGGGTGGTGGCTCTGTGCTGACCTTGGCCGATGTAAAAAAAGATCCGATGGTGGAAGCGTTCATAAAAAAAAGTAATGAACACCTTGGGACCCTCGGATATACCGAACACGGGTTTAGACATTTGGGGCTGGTTGCGGCAATTGCCAAAAACATTTTGGACCGTTTGGGTCATCCGGAGCGGGAAGGAGAGCTGGCAGCAATTGCTGGATATCTTCATGATATCGGGAATGCTATTAACCGCCAGGAACACGGTTTAACCGGAGCGCTTTTGGCAGCACAAATTCTTGAAAGGCTCGGCATGGATTACGAGGAAATTGCCATTGTTATTTCTGCCATTGGAAACCATGAGGAACAGTATGGTCAACCGGTTAATAATGTGGCAGCGGCTTTAATACTGGCGGATAAGTCCGATGTTCACCGCTCCCGGGTGAGAAATCAAGACCCGGCTACCTATGATATTCACGACAGGGTAAATTCGGCTGTGGAACATTCATTTGTCTGGGTCAACGAACAAAAAAGGACCATTACCCTGGAATTAATAATAAATACCGATATTTGTCCGGTAATGGAGTATTTTGAGATTTTTTTAAGCCGAATGGTGTTATGCCGGAAGGCAGCTGAGTTTTTAAAGTGTAGATTTGAATTAGTGATAAATGGAACAAAATTGCTTTAGGAAATTGACAATTATCGGCAAGGAAAAGTATAATAGCTTTGTTAATGCCTGCAGAGGAGGAATTTGGGAGTGAGGTTAGGGAAATTTACCTTATTTAGTGGCGTTTTAATCTTAATTCTTGTCATTGGGTGGTACATGTTTTTAGGTTTTGGTTCAGTTCAACCATTGGTAAAACATACCGTTTTGGGACTTGATTTACAGGGTGGAGTACACGTAGTTTTTCAGGCCAAGGAACTTCCTGGCAGTCCGGTTAACGATAAAACTATGCAGAGTACCATTTCCATAATAGAAACGCGGGTAAATGAGCTGGGTATCTCAGAACCCATTATTCAAAAACAGGGTAAAGATCGCATCATTGTTGAAATTGCTGGTTATAAAAATCCCGAGGAAGCGGTCAGAACTTTAATTAAACCGGCGGTGTTAGAATTTAAATCGCCTGAAGGGGAAGTCATTGTTTCGGGTAAAGATTTAAAGGATGCCATTGAAGCCAAAGATCCCAGTACGGGATTAGCCGAAGTAAACCTAACTTTTAATGCTGAAGGTGCCAAAAAATTTGGTGATTTTACAACTAAAAATGTTGGCCGCAATTTAGGAATATATCTTGATGGCAAACTTTTACAAAATCCGGTTATTCAGGAACCGATAACTGACGGTAAGGCCAGGATTACCGGTTACAAAGATTTAGAGGAAGCCCATCGCATTGCTGTACTGCTTCGTTCCGGTGCCCTGCCTTTAAAACTTGAAATATTGGAAAAGAAGGTTGTAGGTCCAACTTTAGGGGCCGACTCTTTAAGACGTTCGGTAAAAGCGAGTATTATAGGCGTGATAGCCATCTTTGTGTTTATGATTTTATATTACCGTTTTCCCGGATTTATCGCTGATTTTGCGCTAATTTTATATGCAACGATTGTTTTAGGAGTGATGATTGCTCTTAAGGCTACTTTAACTTTACCCGGAATTGCAGGTTTTGTTTTATCCATGGGTATGGCGGTGGATGCGAATATTTTAATCTTTGAAAGATTAAAAGAAGAACTAAGGTTGGGAAAAACTTTACGATCCGCTATTGATTCTGGATTTAAACGGGCCTTTTTAACGGTTTTTGACGCGAACGCTACCACCCTTATTGCCGCCGTAATCCTCTACTTTTTGGGTACCGGTCCAATTCGGGGATTTGCGGTTACCCTGAGTATTGGTATCATTGCCAGTATGTTTACGGCAATAACCTTTACCCGCTGGCTGTTGTTCTTAGCGGCAGACTCTAAAGTCGTCAAAAATCCTAAATTGTACGGGGCATAAGGGGGTAAGGCAATGTTTCACATCATAAAAAATAGAAAATACTGGTATATTATATCGCTATTGATTATTGTTCCGGGAATTATTTCCCTTTTTATTCAAGGGCTTAACTGGGGTATTGACTTTACCGGCGGTACGATTTTAGAAGTTAAATTTACAAAATCTGTTGTTTCGCAGGATATTCGAAATGTTATAACCCAGGAAGGAATTAAAGTTAGTTCGATTCAGTTAACGGGTGAAGGAAACTACTTAATCAGGACTGAGGAGTTAGATACCGCAAAACGAGATGCTGTAGTCAAGGCCCTGGAAAATGAGTTAGGACAAGTCGAAGTTTTACGTGAAGACCGGATTGGAAGTGTTGTTAGCCGCGAGTTGCTGCAAAAAGCTTTTTTGGCTTTACTAATTGCTTCGGTGTTAATGTTACTTTACATTACCTTTCGCTTTGAATTTTACTTTGGAGTTGCAGCCATTATAGCTTTACTCCATGACGTATTTGTTACCATCGGACTTTTCTCAATATTCCAATGGGAAGTGGACAGCAGTTTTGTAGCTGCGATTTTAACGATTATCGGTTATTCCATTAACGATACAATTGTTATCTTTGACCGTATTCGGGAAAATCTAAAAAAACGGGAAAAGGGAGAGGCCTTAGAGGATTTAATCAACAAAAGCTTGTGGCAAACAATGGCGCGCTCGATAAATACGGTATTAACGGTTATCTTTGTTTTAGTTTCTCTGCTGCTTTTTGGAGGATCAAGTATCAAAATATTTGTAACTGCCATGTTAATTGGGGTAACCAGCGGTGCTTATTCATCGATATTTAATGCAAGTCCTATCTGGTTTGATTTAAAACGTTTGAGTTCGAAGCGAAAAAGTTAAAGGTATCAAAATACGAGGGTAGAACCTCGTTTTTTTTTAAAGTTAAAAAATAAAAAGTAAAGTAAAAAGAGAAAGGGGTAATTAGATTGCAGGAAAAAGCTTTAATTACGGTTATCGGCGAAGATCGGGTAGGAATCATTGCTAAAGTGGCTACTCTTTTAGCCGAGGCTAACGTCAATATTTTGGATATTAGTCAAACCATCACCGGAGGACTTTTTACCATGATTATGATGGTAGATATTACTCATTGTAACCTTGAGTTTGAAGCGTTAAAAAAGTCTTTGAGTGACTTGGGAGAACAATTAAATTTAAAAATTGAGATTCAACATGAAAATATCTTTCGAGCTATGCATCGAATATAGGAGGGATTAAATGTTTAAGTTTGGGGAAATTTTAGAAACTCTTAAAATGATTCAGGAGGAAAACCTGGATATCAGAACGATTACATTGGGAGTAAGCCTTCTCGATTGTGTTGATAGCAGTATTGCGAAAACCTGTGAAAATATAAAGCAGAAAATCAGGGAAAAAGGGCAGTACCTGGTGGAAACTGCCAAGAAATTAGAGGTAAAGTATGGAATACCGATTGTCAACGCCCGGGTTGCGGTTACCCCGGTTTCGCTCTTGGCCGGGGGATTTACGGAAACCGAAACAATTAAAATCGGTTATGCTTTAGAAGAAATTGCGCAGGAGATTGGGGTAAATTTTATCGGTGGGTTTTCGGCGTTAGTACATAAGGGCTTTACGAAAGGGGACATAAATGTATTAAATACAATTCCCCGGGTACTGGCGGAGACGGAACGGGTATGTGCTTCAATTAATGTTGCTACTACCCGGGCGGGGATTAATATGGATGGAATCAATTTTTCGGCACGCATAATAAAGGAAACGGCTGAACGGACCAGCGAAAAGGATGGACTGGGATGTGCCAAAATTGTAGTTTTTGCTAATGCACCGGAGGATAATCCTTTTATGGCCGGAGCGTTTCACGGTGTGGGGGAAGCGGATTATGTTGTTAATGTTGGGGTAAGCGGTCCTGGAGTTGTTAAACGAGTGGTGGAAAAATTTCCTGGAGCGGACCTGGAGGAATTGGCCAATGAGATTAAGAAAACGGCCTTTAAAATAACCAGGGTGGGGGAGTTAGTCGGTAAGGAAGCGGCAAAAATGTTAGGGGTAAAATTTGGGATAGTCGACTTATCCCTTGCACCAACTCCAGCCATGGGTGATAGTGTCGCGGAAATTATTGAAGCTATGGGCTTGGAATATTGCGGTGCACCTGGTACCACGGCTGCTTTAATGATGTTAACCGATGCTGTAAAGAAGGGCGGGGCTATGGCGTCGTCTATGGTAGGTGGGTTATCCGGCGCTTTTATTCCCGTGAGTGAGGATATGGGGATGGTTCGAGCGGTTGAGGTGGGTGCGCTTAGTATAGAAAAATTAGAAGCGATGACTGCGGTTTGTTCGGTTGGCTTGGATATGATAGCAATCCCCGGTGAGACACCGGTTTCGACCATTGCTGGTATTATTGCTGATGAGATAAGTATCGGCGTTATTAATGGAAAGACCACGGCGGTACGCATTATTCCGGTTCCCGGAAAAAAAGCGGGTGAATATGTGGAATTTGGAGGTTTATTGGGCCGTACCGTCATAATGGATGTAAATCGGTTTAGCAGCGAAAAGTTTGTAATGCGCGGTGGTCGAATTCCCGCTCCTATCCAAAGTTTAAAAAATTAAGTAACCGGTTATAATAATTTTGAAAGTAGGGGTAAAGGTGGAGCGGGATAATATAGCCGAAGCTGCTGAGAAATTGGTAGTGAAGTTAGAACAGGTAAAAATCAAGGAATATGTTGAAATGTTAGAAAATCCCGGTAGACTTATTTTTTTAAATTTTCTTTTGGGAATTGGGCGGGGGATTGGGGCTGCTATTGGATTTTCTGTGGTAAGTGTAGTTTTAATTTACCTTTTAAAGCACTTACTGGTTTTGAAGTTACCGGTTATCAGTGATTTTATCGCTAAAATCATTCAGTTAGTTAATTTAAGACTTGGGTATTAAACGCAAAAAAGGAGTTAGTTTCTATGGATATTGCAATAGTTAAGAAAATGCTTTTAAAGCAAAAAGAGGAGTACGAGAAAAGACTTCAGGAGTTAAAGAAGGATAAAGAAAACCCTTTTTTTGAAACGACCCAGGAACTTTCCTTTTACGATAATCATCCCGGTGATTTAGGTAGTGAAAGTTTTGAACGAAGCAAAGACCTGGCTCTCATTGATAATCTAAAATTAAAGCTAAGGCAAATTGACGAAGCTATAGCCTTGATAAATCAAGGGAAATATGGTTTCTGTATAGATTGCGGACAGAAAATTCCCGTTGAAAGGCTTTTAGCCAATCCTGTAGCAATTCGTTGTCTTACCTGCCAAAGACGAGTGGAAGAAAGAACTGTACCTTCTATAAGACCGGTAGAAGAACAAGTGCTTTCACCTTTCATGGAGAAAATTAATCTTGATAATACTTCCCAAATACTTTTTGATGGGGAAGATTCCTGGCAGGCGGTGGCCAATTTTAATACCCGGGAAAATATTTTTTATGAAGATTTACCGCCCGAAGAAGAAAACAGCAGTACCGATGAGGTGGATTCTATTCCCTATGTAATTGGCGATGATGGAATTATATATCAAAACTTTAAAGGGGTAGATGATGAAAGTAGACCACAACACCGTTAAAAGTGGGGTTGACAAAGGTGGGGTATTTTTTACTGCTTTCTTTTGTCTTTTTTTTATTGGACCAATTGTCAAAATATTTTATTATAAAAAATTTTGCCCTGGGTCAATCGGTTAAAATACTCTCCTTCTTTAGCATTACCCATGTAAAAAATCCGGGGGCAGCCTTTAGTTTGTTACCCAATCAACGGGGAATATTTATATTAATAACCATTTTTGTTTTAAGCGGAATCTTAATTTATTTGGTAACTACCGGTAATAGAAATCGTTTTCTTTTAACATCATTAGCCCTTATTTTCGGAGGAGCCTTAGGAAATTTTTACGACCGCCTCACGCAGGGACAGGTGACGGACTTTTTGGATTTTCACTTCTGGCCTGTATTTAATTTGGCCGATAGTTTTATTACCGTTGGACTTTTGCTTTTTACTTATCAGTTTTTGCTGAAAAAGGAGTAGTAAAAAGAATGGATACAGAAATAAAAGTAATGGTAAATCCAGAGTACAGCGATTTACGATTGGATAAGTTTTTAGCTGAACAGGAAGAATTGGAATTATCTCGAAGTTTTATTAAGAAGTTAATTGAAGAAGGAAAAGTTACGGTTAATGGATTATGTCGCAAGGCAAGTTATAAAGTAAGGGGAGGAGAAATTATATCCGTCTTAATTCCTCCTCCCCGAGAACTTTCAGTTAAACCCGAAGAAATTCCGTTAGACATTGTTTATGAAGATGAGGATTTGGTCGTGGTAAATAAAAAAGCAGGGATGGTGGTACACCCGGCCGAGGGAAATTGGGACGGAACATTGGTGAATGCCCTTTTATATCATTGTCAAAATTTATCGGGCATTGGCGGAGTGCTGCGACCGGGTATTGTTCACCGTTTGGACAAAGATACTTCGGGTTTGCTGGTGGTGGCAAAAAATGATCTGGCCCATCAGTCTTTAGCAGAACAAATTAAAGCGAAAAACGCTGTTCGGGAATACTGGACAATTGTCCATGGTTATTTGAAGAATAAAGAAGGAATTATCGACCTTCCTATTGGACGAAATCCTAAAGATCGCCAGAAGATGGCGGTAGTTTCTAGTGGAAAACCGGCTCAGACGGTATATAAGGTTTTAGAAGAGTTTAATGGGGGATTTACCTTAATTCAGGCTAAACTTTTAACGGGACGTACCCATCAAATTCGGGTTCATTTTAGTTACTTGGGTCATCCGGTTTTGGGAGATCTAAAATACGGACCACAGAATAATCCTTTGGGGGTTAAAAGACAAATGCTTCACGCTATAAAGCTATCTTTTATTCATCCCCGTTCTGGAGAATTACTTGAGTTTACTGCTCCATTGCCCGAAGACTTTCAAAAGGTGCTTGCCAAATTAAGAGGTTAATTAAGAGATTTTTTCCATTCCTCTATTAACGGCTGGAGCTCTTTTTCCAGGTCATCGGGTAAATTAGTTACAGGATAGGTGGATAATTCTACTTTTTCGGTAATGTAAATGGGAGCTTTGAAATATATTGCGAGAGCTAACCCGTCATTAATACGGCAGTTATAAAACTGTTCTTTCCGACCTTTTTTTAAAGCTAAGACAGAAAATACTCTATCGGCGAAGATGTCGGTAATAGTTAACTCCTTAACTTTTAAATTATTTGTTTTGATAATTTCTAAAAGAAGATTATAAGTTTCCGGCTGTTCAGGAATAAAGTTTTCCAAAGAAAAAAGAATGGGTTCCAATTCTTTGGGAGTAAAAAATAAAGGAAGGACAAATTCCTGGTTTTCATCAACAAGTAAGACAACCGGATTCATATCGCTATCAAAGACTATTGTTTGGAACGCTACTTTTTTCATGATTGGTACCTCCTTCTTTAAAACATTTATTTTCGCCTTTTGTGAGATAATTTCCTTCTTGACAAAGAAAAAAAAAGTTGTTACTCTTAGTATAACTGAATGACCTTTAAACTGGTCCTGTGAGGCTAGTAAGGGTTTAATAAGGCAATACTAAACCTGCACACGCCTCACGTGTGCAGGTTTTAAATTTATATGGAGGGGTATAAATGGGTTTAAAGACTAAAGCTAAAATTATGGATGAAGACGGGATTAGGAGGGCTATACGGCGTATTGCCCACGAGATTGTGGAGAAAAACAATGGTGTAGAAAATTTAGGCTTAATTGGAATAAGAAGAAGAGGCGTGCCTATTGCCCGGAGGATAGCGGAGGAAATTAAGCAGTTTGAGGGGGTAGAGGTCCCTGTGGGGATCCTGGATATTACCCTTTATCGGGATGACCTTTCGTCGTTAAGCCATCAGCCGGTGGTACACCAAACGGAAATTAATTTTCCGGTAACGGGGAAAAAGCTTGTTTTGGTGGATGATGTTTTGTATACCGGTCGTACCGTGAGGGCAGCATTAGATGCCTTAATGGATTTAGGGCGGCCCATGTTAGTGCAGCTGGCGGTTTTAATCGACCGGGGTCACCGGGAAATTCCGGTTCGGGCCGATTATGTAGGTAAAAATGTTCCAACATCCAAAAAGGAAGTAATTCATGTGCATTTAGCTGAAATCGATGGGGATGAAGCGGTTTATATAATGGAAAAAGAAGACGAATAAATGGCGACCCTTTTAAATAGGTCCTGAGAGGCCTAAAAGGGGTTGACGGGTTTTGTTAACTCCCGGAGGCCTCCGGGAGTTTTTTTATAGGGAGGTAATAAAATGAAACGGAAGCACTTGCTTGGTCTTCAAGAATTAAGTAAAGAAGAAATTAATACTATCTTAGATATTGCCCGCCCGATGCGTGACATAATAATGCGGGATATAAAGAAAGTTCCAACATTAAGGGGGAAAACGGTTGCAACCCTTTTTTACGAACCTTCAACCCGTACCAGAAGTTCCTTTGAGTTGGCGGCCAAATTTTTAAGCGCTGACACACTAAGTATTAACGTTGGCAGTTCCAGTGTGCAAAAAGGGGAATCGCTCATTGACACCATCCGGACTTTGGAAGCAATGGGTGTTGAAATAATAGCCGTACGTCACCAGCAGTCGGGAGTTCCCAAGTTTATTTCTTTAAATACAAAAATGTCGGTTATTAACGCCGGGGATGGGTTTCACGAGCATCCAACCCAGGCCTTGTTAGATTTATTTACCATAAAGCAAAAGCTTGATAAAATTGAAGGTTTAAAAGTGGCAATAATTGGTGATATTTACCACAGCCGGGTGGCCCGCTCTAATATTTGGGGATTAATAAAATTGGGGGCAGAAGTAACCGTTTGCGGTCCTCCTTCTTTAATACCGGTGGAAATCGAAAAATTTGGGGTAAAAGTAGAAATAAATCTTCAGCGAACTCTGGAGTGGGCTGACGTTGTCAATGTGTTACGAATACAAAGAGAAAGGCAGGATGCAGGATATTTAACGACCTTAGATGAATATCGCGACTGGTATGGTTTAACTCAGGAAAAGCTTGAAAAATTAAAAGGTAAAAAATTGCTTATTCTTCACCCGGGGCCGATGAACCGTGGTGTAGAAATTGACGATTATGTTGCCGATGGCCCTAATGCGGTGGTAAATGAACAGGTTACCAATGGGGTAGCGGTTAGAATGGCGGTTTTATATTTATTAGCCGGAGGGAACGAAAGTGGGAATGTTGATTAAAAACGGTAATGTGGTAATGGTTGAAGACGGGAAAATAAGCAAAATGGATGTCTTGATAGACAAAGGTATCATAGCGGAAATCTCCCCTGAAATCAACCGCAATGATGTCGAGGTAATTGACATTGAAGAAAAATTTTTAATTCCCGGATTAATTGATATGCACGTTCATTTCCGGGATCCAGGATATACCCACAAGGAAGACATTCATTCCGGAAGTAAAGCTGCTTTAGCCGGGGGGTTTACCGGTGTTTTAATGATGCCCAATACCGACCCGCCACCGGACAACGCGACGGTAGTTTATTACTGGAAGGAGAAGAGTAAAAATATCCCCTTAAATATCCTTTTTTCGGGATGTATTACAAAAGGTAGAGCGGGGAAGGAGCTCAGTAAACTGCATGAATTAAAAGAAGCTGGTGTTGTAGCCATTACCGATGATGGGAACTGGGTTGCCAATGGTGCTGTATTCAGACATGCAATGGAATATGCTGCTGCCCTCGACCTCTTGGTAATTACTCATGCCGAAGAACCGACAATTGCCAACCGGGGAGTTATAAATGAAGGTTACTGGTCAACCGTACTGGGGTTAAGGGGAATACCCAAAGCTGCGGAAAATGTAGCAATATACCGGGACATTGAAATTGCCAAAATAACTGGAGCAAAACTTCATGTTGCCCATTTAAGTACCGCTGAAGGGGTGCGGCTGGTTGCGGCCGCGAAAAAACTTGGCCTCAAAGTAACGGCTGAGGTTACACCCTATCATTTAGTTTTGACCGATGAAGCTTTAGCCGGGTACGATACTAATTTAAAAGTAAATCCTCCTCTGCGCGAGGCAGAAGAGCAGAAAGCTTTACTTAAAGGTTTGTTAGAAGGGGTAATAGATGTTATAGCTACTGATCATGCTCCCCATGCTTCCTATGAAAAAAATGTGGAGTTTAACGATGCACCTTTTGGGATGGAAGGATTAGAAACGGCTTTTCCGGTGCTTTATACCGAACTGGTGCTGACGAAAAAGATTACGTTAGAAAAGCTCCTTTTAAAAATGACGGTTAATCCAGCAAAAATTTTGCAGCTGCCAAAGCAGGGAGATATAAAAAAGGGAAATTATGCAAATTTAACAATAATAGATCCAAAACTTACCTTAAAGGTAAGCGAAGAGTTGCTGGTTGGAAAGTCAAAAAATAATCCTTTTCTCGGGAAAACATTAACCGGTTGGCCAGTAATGACCATTTATCAGGGTATAGTGGCCTATCAGCGACTATTGAAAGGAGTGCAGTAGCTTGCCAAAAGGGATACTGATTTTAGAAGACGGATCTTGCTATGAAGGAGAAATTTACGGGTATGCTGGGGAAAATTTTGGGGAAGTAGTTTTTAATACGGGAATGACCGGCTATCAGGAAATATTAACCGATCCTTCCTATGCCGGACAAATAGTTGTCATGACTTATCCATTAATCGGTAATTACGGTTTTATACCCGAAGATAAGGAACGGGAAAAAAGCTTTGTACGCGGGCTGGTGGTCCGGGAATTGTGTGATTTTCCCAGTAACTGGCGTCAAAAAGAACGATTAGAACACTTTCTTAATGAGGAAAAAATTGTTACTTTAGCGGGGGTCGATACCCGGGAAATTACCAAGAAATTACGCTTGTACGGAGTTATGAAAGGAATCATTTCCGCTTTTCCCGAAAAAAGGACGGAATATCAGGAAAAAGTTAAGCTGCTCCCGGATATTTCCGGACAAAAACTTGCCTACCAGGTAGCGGGAAGTGAAGTCCTTTATTATCCGGGACAAAAACCGCGGGTGGTACTGGTGGACTACGGGGCCAAAAATAGTATTTTACACTCTTTGTTAAAAAGGGGAGCAGAGGTTTATGTTGTACCTCCCCTGATGCCTGCCGAACAAATATTAGCCTTAGGTCCCCAGGGGGTAGTACTTTCTAACGGTCCTGGTGATCCGGCGGATTTACAGGAAAGTATTTTTATCATCAGGCAATTAATCGGCAAGCTTCCCATTTTAGGAATATGTCTTGGGCATCAACTTTTAGCTTTGGCCCATGGGGCTCAAACCTACAAACTAAAATTTGGCCACAGAGGTAGCAACCACCCGGTAATCGAAACGGAAAGTAAAAGAGTTTTCATAACTTCTCATAACCACGGTTTTGCTGTGCGGGAAGAAAGCTTAGTTGGAACAGGGCTTGAAATCTGGTTTCGCAATTTAAATGATAATACCATTGAAGGCCTGCGAAGTAGACATGATAAAATTCTTTCGGTACAGTTTCATCCGGAGGCGGCACCGGGGCCCAATGATGCAGACTTTATTTTTGATTTGTTTTTAGAAATGATTGACAAGGGGGACGGCTATGCCTAAAAGAACAGATATTCAAAAAGTTATGGTAATTGGTTCAGGACCAATTGTCATTGGACAAGCGGCGGAATTTGATTATGCTGGCACCCAGGCCTGCAGAGCTTTAAAAGAAGAAGGATATGAAGTGGTGCTGGTCAATAGTAATCCGGCAACAATTATGACCGATGCTAATATTGCCGATAGGGTCTATATTGAACCATTAACTGTTGAATTTTTAGAAAAAGTAATAATTCAAGAAAAGCCGCAGGGAATAGTTGCTACTTTAGGAGGGCAGGCCGGTTTAAACTTAACGGTAGAATTGTTTGAGCGAGGAATTTTGCAAAGGGAGAGCGTTCAGATCCTCGGAACGCCCTTAGATGCTATCAAAAAAGCTGAAGACCGGGAGTTATTTAAGGAAACCATGCTCGCCATTGGCGAACCGGTACCGGAAAGTACCATTGTAACCAATGTTGAGGATGGCCTTAAGTTTGCGCGCAGTATTGGCTATCCGGTAATAATTCGTCCTGCCTATACTTTGGGAGGTTCCGGTGGCGGAATTGCCCATAATGATGAAGAGTTTAAGGAAATTTGCCAGAGAGGTCTTAAGCAAAGTTTAATTCAACAGGTTTTGGTAGAAAAAAGTGTTGCTGGCTGGAAGGAAATTGAATACGAAGTTATAAGAGATGCGATGGATAATGCCATTATAGTTTGTAACATGGAAAATATCGATCCGGTAGGCGTGCATACCGGCGATTCAATAGTGGTAGCTCCTTCCCAGACTTTATCCGATAAAGAGTACCAGCTTTTGCGCAATGCTGCGTTAAAAATAATTCGGGCTCTTAAGATAGAAGGGGGCTGTAATGTTCAATTTGCTTTAGATCCCAAAAGTTTTAAATACTATGTTATTGAAGTAAACCCGCGGGTTTCCCGTTCCAGTGCCCTGGCGTCAAAAGCTACCGGCTACCCTATTGCTAAAGTTGCTGCAAAAATTGCGGTGGGTTTAACTTTACCGGAAATACCTAATGCGGTAACCGGTAAAACCACAGCAGCTTTTGAACCGGCTTTGGATTACGTGGTGGTAAAGATTCCCCGCTGGCCCTTTGATAAGTTTCGGACGATGGATAAAAGAATCGGTACCCAGATGAAAGCCACGGGAGAGGTAATGGCCATAGATCGAACTTTTGAAGGGGCATTGAACAAAGCATTACGTTCCCTGGAAATTGGAGTTTATGGCCTTTCCAAGAAAGGTTTAGACCTTACAAGGCTTGAGGAAAAGTTAAAATACCCCGATGATGAACGGCTTTTTTACCTGCGGGAAGCGATAATTCAGGGTTATAGCCTTGAAAAGCTTTCGGAAATTACGGGGATTGACCAGTTTTTCTTAAAAAAGATTGAAAATATTGTACGTTTTGAGCAAAAAATCGCCCGCGAAGACCTAACAGCAGAACTTTTATTAGAAGCAAAGAAAATGAATTTCTCCGATAGGGAAATTGCGGCACTTAAAGGCTTAACGGAAGGGGAAGTTCGAAATTTAAGAGAAAAATACGGGGTAAAACCGGTTTATAAAATGGTTGACACCTGTGCCGGGGAATTTGAAGCCAAAACTCCGTACTTTTATTCAACCTACGAAAAGGAAAATGAAGCCAAGGAAACTTCAGGCAAAAAAGCTCTTGTATTGGGTTCCGGACCTATTAGGATAGGACAGGGTATTGAGTTTGACTACTGTTCGGTACATGCGGTCTGGACCTTAAGAGAGGAAGGGTACAAAGCAGTAATTATTAATAACAACCCCGAAACGGTCAGTACCGATTTTGACACTTCCGATCGCCTTTATTTTGATCCCTTAACCTTTGAGGATGTCAAAAATATCATTGATCATGAAAAACCGGAAGGAGTAGTTGTACAGTTTGGAGGACAGACTGCCATAAATTTAGCTAAACCCCTTGCTCAGGCAGGGATCAAACTGTTTGGCAGCGGTGTAGAGGCTATTGATACGGCCGAAGACCGGCAAAAATTCGACGCTTTTTTAAACTCCTTGGGGTTAAAACGACCTGCCGGTAAAGGTGTTTTTGCTATTTCGGAAGCCGTACAAACGGCTAAAGAAATTGGATATCCGGTGGTGGTTCGCCCATCTTACGTTTTGGGTGGCCGGGCCATGGAAATAGTTTATAATGAAGAGGAACTAAAAAATTACATGAAGTGGGCAACCCAAATTTCTCCTGAGCATCCGGTTTTAATTGACCGTTACTTGGAAGGACTGGAAATAGAAGTGGACGCGTTAGCGGATGGGAAAGAAGTGTTTATACCGGGGATTATGGAGCATATTGAACGGGCGGGAGTTCATTCCGGAGATAGTATAGCTGTTTATCCAACATTACATTTGGATGCCGAGATGATCGATAAAATTTACGAGTATACCTGTAAAATTGCTTTGGGCTTGGGTATTAAAGGACTTTTAAATATTCAGTATGTGGTTTACGAAAACGAACTATATGTTCTTGAGGTTAATCCCCGGGCAAGTAGAACGATACCGTTTTTGAGTAAAATAACCGGAGTTCCCATGGTTAAAATTGCTACCCTGTTATCCTTAGGGAAAACCTTACGAGAAGTTGGTTATCAGGGAGGAATTTTACCCACGAGAAATTTATGGGGTGTAAAAGCTCCGGTATTTTCCTTTGCCAAGCTTACCAACTTAGATGTAAGTTTAGGACCGGAAATGAAATCGACGGGAGAGGTCATGGGAGTTGCCCAAACTTTTCCCGAAGCATTGTATAAAGCTTTGATTGCTTCGGGAATTAAAGTTCCATTAAAAGGAACCGTCCTTGCTACAATTGCCGACCGGGATAAGGAAGAAGCATATTCTATCATTAAAAAATTTGCCGATTTAGGGTTTAGAATTTTTGCCACCGAAGGAACGGCAAACTTCCTGACAAGCAAAGGGTTAGATGTGGTTAAAGTGAAAAAACTTTCGGAGGGAACGTATAATATTCTTGACTTACTGCGGGATGACCAAATTCAATTGGTGATCAACACGCTTACCTCTGGAAGTCAGCCGGAAAAGGAAGGCTTTAGAATTCGCCGTACTGCTGTTGAGCTGGGTGTTCCGTGTCTTACATCCTTAGATACGGCCCGGGCGATGGCCAATATGCTGGAGTATTTAATCAACAAAGAAGAAGAAATTAAAGTTTATGCCCTTCAAGATTATCATTAAGGAGAGAGTTTATGCAGGATCTAAAAGGTTTAGTGGTGGAAAATATCCCTCTTACAAAAGAAATCTATAAGCTGCAAATTTCCGTACCGGAGGAAATCTTGCCCGAAATTATTCCGGGAAGTTTTGCCATGTTGAAAATTGAAGCTAAAGGGGTGTTTTTGCGTCGCCCCTTTAGCTTTGCCGATGTGGATTTGAAGACTGGTTTGGTTACTTTTTACATTAAATTGGTGGGCAAGGGAACAGGAGCTTTACGGGAAATACATCCCGGACAGGAAATAAGTATGCTGCTTCCTTTGGGGCGGGGTTTTACGGTAATGCCCGGTAAAAGCCTGCTGGTTGCCGGGGGCATAGGGATTGCTCCGTTAAACTTTTTAGCCAGGGAAATTATTAAAAAAGGTGGAGAAATAAGTATTATTTACGGTGTTAAAAACGAAGCAATGTTTATTCCGGAAATTACCAAAAATTTTAAGAATATTGAGGTATACTCGGAAATTCCCGGACCGGGAAAAAAAGGTTTAGTATTGGACGGGCTTAAAGCCAAAGATATTAATAGTTATGACCAGATTTACCTTTGCGGTCCTAATGTCATGTTACAAGCAGCAAAGCCGTATTTGCAAAACTTTTCAGGGTTAGTAGAAGTTTCGCTGGAAAGCTATATGGCGTGTGGCTTTGGAGCTTGTCTTGGATGTGTTGTTAAAGTTTTCTCCAACAATGAAATTGAATATAAAAAAGTATGTAAAGACGGTCCTGTATTTAACTTTAAGGAAGTGGTTTTATGAACTTAGAAGTTAAAATTGACGAGCTTACTTTAAAAAATCCGGTGATGCCAGCCTCGGGGACCTTTGGTTTTGGCTTAGAATTTAAAGATATTTTTGACTTAAAAAACTTAGGAGCGTTAGTGGTAAAAACTATTACCAAAAATCCCCGGTTGGGCAACAGACCGCCGCGGGTTTATGAAGTATCCTGCGGAATGATTAATTCGATTGGACTGGCTAATCCCGGGTGGGATTATTTTCGGGAAAAAATCTTGCCGCAAATAAAGGACTTAAATGATATTTTAATTTTAAATATTGCCGGGGAGAGTGTTGAAGAGTTTGAATATTTAGCTCGGGAAGCTCAAAGGTTTGACGAAATAAAAGCGTTAGAATTAAATGTGTCCTGTCCCAATGTCAGTAAGGGTGGCATTGCTTTTGGGACCGATTTGGAAGCTTTAAAACAAATTGTGTCTTCCGTTAGAAAAATATACAGCAAAACTTTAATAGTAAAACTAACTCCCAATGTTACAGATATAACCGTTTACGCTAAAGCTGCGGAAAATGCAGGAGCTGATGCTTTAACCCTGATTAATACTTTTTCCGGTATGGTAATTGATGTTAAAAGCAAAAAACCAGTTTTGGGGAATAAACACGGGGGGGTTTCGGGCCCTGCTATTCGTCCTATGGCGGTGAAGATGGTATATGATTGTTTTAAAGCGGTTTCCATTCCCCTTATCGGGGTGGGAGGAATAGACAGCAAAGAGGCTGCCCTGGAATTTTTCCTGGCCGGAGCGACGGCTATTCAGGTCGGCAGCCAAAATTTTGTCGAGCCGGGGTTTATGCCGCGGCTTATAAGGGAACTGGGAGAGTATTTACGGGAGGAAAATATTGAAGGTATTGCTAAGTTAACTGGACTTGCGCATCGGAGGGAAGAAAATGTCTGAAAAACTAATTGTGGCGTTAGATGTTCCGGATAAGGAAAAAGCAATGGATATAGTTGAAGAGTTAAAGGATGTGGTTTCCTTTTTTAAGGTTGGGATGGAGTTATTTTACCGGGAGGGGCCTAAATTAATATCTGACCTAAAAAATTTGGGGCTGAAAGTATTTTTGGATTTAAAACTTCATGACATTCCCAATACCGTAGGAAGAGCGTTAAAAAACTTAATAGACTTGGAAATTGATATGGTTAACATCCATGCTCTGGGTGGAAAAGAAATGTTAAGAGCAGCATATCTGGTAAAGGATGAGGCATTAAAAAGAAAAGGCAAAGCCCCAATAATTCTTGGGGTAACGGTTCTTACCAGCATGGACCAGGAAACGTTGGAGCAAATTGGCTTTAAAATCGAACTTACCCAATTGGTAGCAATTTTAGCTAAAGAAACTAAAGAAGCAGGTTTAGACGGAGTAGTTGCGTCGGCGCAGGAGGTTTCTTTAATAAAAAAAATTTGCGGTCCGGAATTTATCACCGTGACCCCTGGAATTCGCCGGTTTGAAGATGCTAATTTTGACCAGAAGCGAGTATTAACGCCGAAAAAAGCTCTGGAACTGGGGGCAGATTACTTGGTGGTGGGAAGGCCAATTACTGCTGCGTCTAACCGAAAATTGGCTGCCCAAAAATATTTGGAAGAGATGGAAGGTGTTTGGCATGGATCTTTATAAGTTATTTTTAGAAAAGAAAGCGCTTTTAGAAGGGCATTTTAAATTGTCATCAGGATTGCACAGCAATAAATACTTCCAGTGTGCATTATTAACTGCCGAGCCGGAAATTGCTGAGATGCTATGTGAAACCCTTGCTCAAAAGCTTAGAGCTGATAAAATAGAAGCTAATCTTGTAATCGGCCCGGCAATTGGGGGCATTATTTTAGCTTACGAAATGGCCAGAGCGTTAAAAGTAAAAGCTTTTTTTGCCGAAAGGGAAGAGGGCCAAATGCGGCTTCGGCGAGGTTTTACGTTAAAACCTGATGACAAAGTTTTAGTCGTTGAAGATGTGGTTACTACCGGCGGATCCACCAGGGAAGTAATGGATTTAGTGCAGAGCATGGGTGGTGAAGTGGTAGCGGTAGCTTCCCTGGTAGACCGCAGCGGCGGCAAGGTAGATTTTGGCGTTCCTTTTTACCCGTTATTAAAAGTAAATGTAGAAACTTATTCGCCGGAAAACTGCCCTCTTTGTGCTGAGGGAATTCCCGTGGTTAAGCCTGGAAGTCGCAAATGAAGTAGTGATAGATCCGGGTCAACGTAAATTGTTTTTTCCTGACGGTATGTTACAAATCCCGGTTTTGCTCCGGCTGGTTTTTGGACATGTTTACGCAAAGTATAATCTACCGGAATTTTTTTGCCGTAGCGAGCGCGGCTAAAAGTGGCTGCGATTATGGCAGCTTCCAGCAACGACTGGTGATCCGGCTCGCCAGCAGTTTTTAATATAACATGCGCTCCCGGAATATTTTTAGCATGAAGCCAAATATCGTTCTCTTTGGCTATTTTAAAAGTTAAATAATCGTTTTGCCGGTTACTTTTTCCTACATAAACTTTTAAACCCGTTGAGGTAGTAAAGGTTAAAATGTCCAGCTTATTATTTTTGGTTTTTTTTACTTTAACATTTTCATCCAAACCGAGCTCTTGCTTGATGTCTTCTAATACTTCTAAGTTTTGGGCATCATCGATTTGAAATTGAATAGTTTTATAGTAATTTAATTCTTCCTGGGCGAGGTTTAATTGATTTTGGGCTGAGATGAGCCCGTTTTTTGCTTTATGGTACTTTTTGTAATACATTTCAGCATTTTCCACGGGAGATTTTCCTGGATCTAATAGAATTTCAACTTCCTGACCGTCCCAGTTTGTAAGTTTGACTTTTGAACTTCCTTTAACAACCTGCTGTTTGTATGTTAGTAATAAATCACCAAAATTCTTAAACTGTTCGGCTTTTCTGTATTCTTTTAACTTGGCATTTAATTCATTAATGCGTTCCTGGAGGTTTTTGATTTTTTTAGAAACTTTGGCACTCAGGGAATTTTTCAGGCTTTCTATTTCTCGTAGTTCACGGAAATATAAATAATATTCTTCACATACTTCGTTGGCTGTTCCGGGTTTTTTTTCTAAGTTTTCTAAGGAAGCAAACTCAAAGGGAGCCGGATAATATGGGGTTCCCTCTTTGTAGTATAAAACAGGCTTTAATTCTTTTTTTGTTAATGATACCAGAGTAAAATATAAATCTTCAATTTGTTTTGTGCTTAATTCTCTTCCAAGGGTGTTAATATTTAGGTTGATAAGGTAAAGGATTTCGTTTAACAATAAGCTACCAAGGCCAACAATATTTTTTTTGAAAATTTCTCCTAAGGTTAAATTTGGGTTTTGCAGAAAAAGTGTTTTGAATTTTTCGAGTGATAATTGATGAATAAGCAAAGTATCGGGTTGTGGAGGGGGGATATAGGGTTTACCGGGCAAAACTTCCCGATATCGGCTTTGATTTTCACCGTATCGTTTTATTCCGTCAATAATTATAAAATCTTGGTTTACCAGTAAAATATTACTGTGTTTGCCCATGATTTCAACAAATAAATATACTTTATCATTGGTTTTGGGATCGAAAAATTCCAAACAAACATTCCGCTCCCAGGATTCAAGACTAATGTTAGAAAGCCTTTTTCCTAAAAGAAAGTTTTGACAACTACTCAAAAAGGGAGTAGTAAATTTAGACGAAAATGAAAAAGAGTTGGTTAAGAAAATTGCAGCTAAATTATTATCAGCGGAAAGATACAAAAATTTTTCTTTGTCTTTCGGATGAAAGAAATTTATTAAAATTGAAAGATTGTCGGTGGGTAATATCCTGTCCACACGATGACCAATTATTTTTTGTGTTAATTCTTCAGTTACTGCTTTTACTAAAAGATAGTTCATGGCAATACCTCCCCTCCTATCGTAACGATATTTTTTTTCCTTGGCAAGTATACAGTTTTTCTTGAAATAGTGAGGTTGACGAATAAATACAAAAAAATTTATTATAAAAAAAATGGATTTTTTAGAGGCAACAACAGTTACGCTAAACAATACAAAAAAATATACAGATTAAAGTAATTGTACAAAATCGTAAGGTTGTGAAAACTTTGAAACAAATCATTACGATTCAGGCAAGGTTATTCCCAAAGAAAGAAGAAAAAGAATGTTTAGACAACCTGATGCGAAAATGGAACTCCTGCAAGAGATGTGCTTATAACCGTCTGCTTGAAGGAAAAACCCGAAAAGAACTCAAGAAAGAACTGCAACAAATGTTTAACCTATGGCTGAAAGCTACGGTAAGTTCCATAGCTTGGTGATGGGACTATGGGAGTGCCTGAATACCGCCTGCTGGGAGTTGGCATTCTCTGAAAGGGCGGATTACAAATAGCCCAGCCTCAAACTGTACAGTTTTGTACAGTTTGGGATACCAGGTTTACAATGGAGTTTTTAAAAATGCACGGTTTAGGTAATGATTTTGTAGTTGTAGATGAAATAAAAAACCAGAACTTAGTAAATAAAAATCTTTCCGACTTAGCTAAAAAAATTTGTGATCGACGATTTGGTATTGGAGCGGACGGTTTAGTTTTGTTACTTCCGTCCGAGAAAGCGGATTTTAAGATGAGGATAATTAACTCCGACGGTAGCGAAGCGGAAATGTGCGGAAATGCGATTCGGTGTGTGGCTCGCTATTATGTTGAAAAATATAATCCGGCCAAGAAGCAATTAGAGGTGGAAACTTTGGCTGGTATTATTAAACCAGAAGTATTAGAGAACAATATGGTACGGGTTGATATGGGCCGGCCAATATTAAAACCGCAGGAGATTCCCGTAGCGGTGGAGGAAGAACCGGTTAATATTCCCCTTGAAGTATCAGGTCAAAAATTCTTTTTCACAGCGGTATCTATGGGTAACCCCCATGCGGTAATCTTTGTTGATTCTTTAGCTAAAATTGAATTAGAAAAATATGGTCCTTTAATTGAAACCCATCCGCTATTTCCTCGGAAAACAAATGTAGAATTCGTAGAAATTTTAAGTCCGAAAAAAGTAAAAGTGTTGGTTTGGGAAAGAGGGGCCGGTGCAACCCTTGCCTGCGGTACCGGTGCTTCGGCGGTGGTGGTGGCCGGACGTATTCTTGGCCATTTGCAGGAAGATGTTGAAGTTGTTTTACCAGGTGGAAGCTTGTATATTACTTGGAAGTTCGGGGAAAGTGTTTATATGACCGGTCCTGCGGAGATAGTATTTAAAGGAGAATATATATTAATTTAATAAACATCAAAAATGGGAAAGGGGATGGCTAATGTTAGAAGCTACAAGGGTTAGAAATTTACCTCCATATTTGTTTGCGCGGATTGAAAGATTAATTGCTGAAAAAAAAGAGGCGGGGGTTGATGTAATAAGCCTTGGGATTGGTGATCCGGATACCCCTACTCCAAAGCACATTATTGAGGAGCTTTACCTGGCAGCCCAGAATCCAGAAAACCATCAATATCCTTCATCAGTTGGAATGCTTTCTTACCGGCAAGCGGTTGCTGCCTGGTATGCACGGAGATTTGGGGTTCAATTAGACCCAAAGACAGAAGTAGTTTCCCTCCTGGGGTCAAAAGAAGGAATAGCGCACATTTCCTGGTGTTATGTTGATCCCGGAGATTTAGTTCTGGTTCCGGACCCGGGATACCCGGTGTATGAGGGTGGTACGATATTAGCTGGTGGTGCTGCATATAAAATGCCCTTAAAGCCTGAAAATGGGTTTTTACCGGACCTTGACAGTATTCCCGAAGAGGTTGCCCGGAAGGCTAAATTGATGTTTATCAATTACCCCAACAATCCTACCGGTGCAGTAGCTGACCTGGGATTTTTTGAAAAAGTGGTTCATTTTGCCAAAAAATATGAAATTTTGGTCTGTCATGATGCTGCTTATTCAGAAATTACCTTTGATGGGTATATTGCTCCGAGCTTTTTAGAAGTAAAGGGAGCAAAGGATGTTGGTATAGAGTTTCATTCTTTATCGAAGACTTACAACATGACCGGTTGGCGGATTGGCTGGGCTGTAGGAAATGCAAAAGCAATAGATGCTTTGGGACGATTAAAGTCAAATATTGATTCCGGAGTATTTCAAGCTATCCAGTATGCGGGAATCAAAGCTTTAGAAGGGCCGCAGGATGTGGTAAAGGAATTATGTGACCTTTATGCCCAAAGACGAGATTTGGTAATTGAAACTTTAAATAAATTAGGGTGGAATTTAAGTAAACCCAAAGGGACTTTTTATATTTGGGCTCCGGTTCCCAAAGGATTTACATCGGCGAGTTTTGCGGAATATTTGATTGAAAAAGCTGGGGTTGTCATAACTCCAGGAAATGGCTATGGAACAAACGGTGAAGGTTATTTCCGAATTTCTTTAACTATACCAACTTCCAGATTAAAAGAAGCTTTGCAAAGAATTGAGCAACACCTGGGGAAGGTTGAGTTTTAACAATGCGTCCATCCCTCGATTTTGAGGGATTGGACTTTTTTCATGAAATTGACTTGGGGGGAAGAAATGTGTTTTCAGAACGGGCTTTACAAATTGGTGAATCGCCTACTTTAGCCATTGATAAAAAAGCGAAAGAATTAATTAACCAGGGGAAAAAGGTTATAAATTTCGGGGTGGGTGAGCCGGATTTTGATACACCCGAATACATTAAAGAGGCAGCAATTAATGCTTTACGGCTGGGGAAAACAAAATACACGCCGGTCGGTGGCATTCCGGAATTAAGAAAAAAAATAGCCGAATATTTAACCCAAAGAACCGGTGTAAATTATGAAGACCAGGAAGTAGTGGTTACCTGTGGTGCAAAGCACGGATTGTATAATATTTTTCAAGTAATTTTAAATCCTGGTGATGAAGTTATTATTCCGGTCCCTTACTGGGTAAGCTATGTAGAGCAGGTCAAACTGGCCGGTGGAGTACCAATTTTGGTACCTACCGAGGAAAATTTTAAGCTGGCACCGGATAAACTAATAAATTACCTTAACAAGCGGACTAAAGCAATAATTATTAATTCTCCTTCTAATCCTACGGGGGTAGTATACAGTTTTGATGAACTTAAAAGCCTCGGACGGTTGCTAAAAGACAGAGAAATTTTGATTATTGCTGATGAAATTTACGAACGGATATATTTTTCCGAAAAGCCAATTAGTTTTGTAGCTGCCAACCCCGAACTGAAGGAAAAAACTTTCATTGTCAACGGTTTTTCGAAAAGCCACAGTATGACCGGGTGGCGCTTAGGGTATGTGGCTGCATCTAGACAGTACGCCGCCAAACTTATTGATCTCCAAAGCCACCAGACTTCAAATCCAACTTCCTTTGCTCAATGGGGGGCTTTAGCTGCTTTAACCATTGAAGATAATAGCGTTGAAAAGATGGTGCAGGAATTTAAAAAACGCAGGGATTTTGTGGTAAGTAGACTTCAGGAATTAAAGTTAAAGGTAATTGAACCTGCAGGAGCTTTTTATGTTTTTCCGCGGATTGATACCTGTTTTGGGAAAAAACATTCAGGGAAAATAATAAATACCAGTACCGATTTTGCGGAAATTATGTTAGAGTACTACTTAGTAGCAATGGTTCCTGGAATTGCTTTTGGAGATGATCGCTTTATTCGCCTATCGTACGCTTTGAGCTTAGCTGATTTAAAAGAGGGCTTAAATCGTTTAGAGACCTTTTTAAAAAATTTGGAGTAGGGGTTGTAGAAAAATGCACAGTATGACCGGATATGGACGGGCTGAAAGCCTTTCAGAGTTCGGAAGAATTTTAATTGAGCTAAAAGGAGTAAATCATAAATATCTGGAAATAAATGTTAAACTACCCCGCCGTTATTTTTTTCTCGAAGAAAAGATAAAAAAAGTTGTGCAAAGTAAGGTTCATCGGGGTAAGATTGACCTTTACGTTACCGTAGAGGAAGCATTAAGCAAAAATGTTAAAATTGATGAAAATTTAGTCTATGAATATTACAAAGAATTGCAAAAAATAGGTGAAACTCTGGGGATTAAGGCGGATATTGAGATTGAAGACCTTTTACTGCTACCGGATATTTTTAAAATAGCCGAACCGCAATTTGATGAAGAGCAGCTCTGGAATTACTTTTTAGTTCCTTTAAATGAAGCTCTGGGGAAATTTATTGCTATGCGCTGGGATGAAGGCAAGCGTCTGCAAGATGATATTAGCCAGAAAGTAACCGTGATTAAAAACCTGGTAACGGAAATAGAAAGTCGGGCGCCGGAAATTCCAAAAGAATACCGGGAAAAACTTTTAAACCGTTTAAAAGATTTGGGAAATTTAGGTATACCCGAGGAAAGGATCTTGCAGGAAGTACTTTTATATGCCGATAAAGTAAGTATTGATGAAGAGATTACCAGGTTAAAAAGCCATATTGCTGCTTTTTTAGAGGTTATCCATGATTCTGGACCTATCGGTAAAAAGTTAGATTTTATTGTGCAGGAGATGTTTAGAGAAACAAATACTATTGGTGCGAAAGCCAATGACCTTTTTATTTCTACAAAAGTGGTAAATTTAAAAAGTGAACTTGAAAAAATCAGAGAACAAGTTCAAAATATAGAGTAAAGGAGGGAATTTGGTGGAAATAAAGTTTATTAACATTGGGTTTGGTAATATTGTTTCGGCGAATCGCATTATTTCTATTGTCAGCCCGGAATCCGCTCCAATTAAAAGGATTATTTCCGAGGCAAGGGATAAAGGAATGTTAATAGATGCTACATATGGTAGAAGAACCCGGGCGGTGATAATTATGGATAGTGAACATGTTATCTTATCCGCGGTTCAGCCGGAAACGGTTGCTCATCGCCTTAATACGAAAGAAAACCAAGAGGAAAATTTTTAAAAGAGAAGGAGAAGTTATGCATAAAGGAATGCTGGTGGTCGTTTCGGGACCTTCGGGGGCAGGGAAAGGTACCATTTGCCAGGAAATTCGGAAAAGAAATCCAAACCTCTTTTATTCTATTTCGGCAACAACCCGTGAAAAAAGAGTCGGAGAAATTGACGGGGTCCATTATTATTTTATAGATCGACAACAATTTGAAAAAATGATTGCCAACGATGAATTTCTCGAGTGGGCCGATGTTTATGGAAATTATTATGGAACACCGAAAAAGCCTGTATTTGAAGCTTTGGCGCGGGGACAAGATGTCATCTTAGAAATCGATATAAAAGGAGCCCGGCAAGTAAAGAAAACTTACCCGGAGGGAGTTTTTGTTTTTATTTTACCACCTTCCATTTCTATACTGGAGGAAAGGTTACGGAAAAGAGGTACCGAAAGAGAGGAAATTATTGTTAAAAGAATGCAAATGGCCTGGGAGGAAATTGCTAACTGTGACTGGTATGATTACTTAATATTAAATGATGATCTTGAAACAGCGGTGAACGATTTAGAAGCGGTATTAACTGCGGAAAAATTAAAACCCAAAAGAGTAAATTACCGGGTTTTACTTGAAGGAGGTGTTTTAATAAGATGAACCAGCCGTCTTTAGATATTTTAATGCAAAAAGCGGATAGCCGGTATACGTTGGTGGTTGCAACAGCCAAAAGGGCCAGGCAAATTACCGCTGGAGAACCAAGTAAATTAAAACATATTTCCAATAAACCGGTGACTATTGCTTTACACGAAATCGGCAACGATTTAATCACCTACCAGCGGCTTAAATCGCCCCAAAATAAGTAAGGAGGCCATTTTGGTGTCAAAGGGAAAAATAATCCTGGGAATTTCCGGCGGAATTGCAGCCTACAAAACAGTGGAATTGGCCCGGGAGTTAACCAAAAAAGGGTACCAGGTTTTTCCCGTATTAACTTCCGGGGCGGAAAACTTTGTTTCTTCCCTATCACTAACTACGGTTACCGGTAATAAGGTATTAAAGGAAGTTTTTACCGAAGCGGATCCTATTTTGCATATAACCCTTACCGATGAAGCGGACTTAATTTTAATTGCTCCGGCAACCGCTAACATTATTGGAAAAATAGCTCATGGTATTGCCGATGATTTGCTTACTACCATTGTTGCCGCTAAAAACTGTCCTGTTTTAATTTGCCCGGCAATGAATACCCGTATGTATCAAAACAGCATTGTACAGGAAAACCTTAAACGATTAGTTGCTCATGGTTTTAATATTTTAGAACCAGATTCCGGCAGTCTTGCCTGCGGTCATGTGGGACCTGGTCGGCTTCCCGATATTCCGGAAATTGTAGCTGAGGTTGAAAAGTTATTACAGGAGAAAATATTAAAAGGGATAAAAGTTCTAGTAACGGCAGGACCTACCCGGGAGTATATTGATCCGGTCAGGTTTATTACTAATAAAAGTTCCGGGAAAATGGGGTTTGCTTTGGCGGAAGCTTTTAGAAATTTGGGGGCTGAGGTATATTTAGTTTCTGGTCCGGTAAGTTTAACCCCGCCTCCGGGTGTTAACTTCATCTCCGTTGAAACTACCGAGGAAATGGCCCAAAAAATTGATGAGTTGTTTGAAAAGGTCCAGATTGTAGTTAAAGCGGCTGCGGTAGCCGATTTTACGCCTAAAGAAAAATTTCAACAAAAACTGCCGAAAAAAAATTCCCTTACCGTTGATTTAATTAAAACCAAAGATATTTTAAAAAGCTTGGGGGAGCGAAAGGTAGAACAGTTTCTGGTTGGTTTTGCTGCCCAAACCCATGATCTGGAAAATTATGCAGCTAAAAAACTTTTAGAAAAAAATCTTGATATGATTGTAGCTAATGATGTTTCCAGACCGGATATAGGATTTGAATCGGAAGAAAATGAAGTAGAAGTTTTCACCAAGGATGGTGAAAAAATCTTTATTCCCCGGGCGACCAAGAAAGTTGTTGCCCAAAAACTTGCCCGGTTAATAGGGGAAAAGTACTTAAATAAACAAAACGAAAAAGGTTAGGCCTTTTTCGTTTTTAATTATTTTAAGGGGGCAGTGTATGACTGTTTATGCCCAGGTTGCTTTACTAAGGCCGTCGAGACATTTAGATCGCTTATATACTTATAAATTACCTTTTTCGGATTTAAAAGAAGTTTCAATTGGGGCCAAAGTCAGGTTTAATTTTAATAATCGACTGGAAGAAGGTTTTATCTTTTCTCTTGACGAGGAAAGGAATTTTTCTGGAGAA
This sequence comes from Carboxydothermus islandicus, assembly GCF_001950325.1. Taxonomy (GTDB): domain Bacteria; phylum Bacillota; class Z-2901; order Carboxydothermales; family Carboxydothermaceae; genus Carboxydothermus; species Carboxydothermus islandicus. The sequence goes on along the minus strand of NZ_BDJL01000030.1, from coordinate 49,309 downwards.
ATAAAACCTATTTTAGAAGTTTTACCCGAGGAACTTTGGTTAACTCCTGAATTGGTGGAAATGATTAAATGGATTTCCGAGTATTATCTTTGTTCAATTACTGAAGCGTTAACTTTAATATCTTATCCGGAGAAAATATATCAGGATGTGGAAGTATTTTGTACGGTTGTTGATGAAAAAAAACTTAATGAAAAGATAAAAAAAAGCAAAAGATTGCAAAACGACCTGTCGGTAATAAACTTACTGAAAAATAAAAGAGGAGTAGTTAGAACTACTGCTACTATTAAAAAATTAATTGAACAGGGAATGCTTCAGATTAGCGAGAAACCACTGCCTAATTTACCATCGATTGAACTTTCCGAGAGTCAAAAGCAGGTATATCAGCAAATAAAACGGGATATGCTAAAAAATTTTGTAGGATTATTACACGGCATTACCGGTAGCGGTAAAACGGAAATTTACTTAAAATTAGCGGGAGACTTTTTAAACCGGGGTAAACAGGTTCTGTTTCTTTTGCCTGAAATAGGTATTACTACGCAGATGGTTGACCGGGTGAAAAAGTACTTTCCAGATAATACACTGGTTTTTCATAGTCGCTTGAGCGCCCGGGAAAAGTTCACGGTTTGGCGGCAAGTTAAGAAGGGTAGTCCGGTTTTAGTATTGGGAACCAGGTCTGCGGCTTTTTTACCCTTACAAAATTTAGGGTTAATTATTCTCGATGAAGAACATGAGCTCAGTTATAAACAGGAAGAAACGCCAAAATATCATGTACGCGAAGTAGTTTACTGGCGGGCTAAACGCCTGGGTATTCCCCTTTTGTTAGGTACCGCTACTCCTTCCATGGAAACGTATGCTGCGGTAATTTCGGGCTTAATAAAATATTATTATTTGGGTAAGCGGTATCAAAATCGACCTTATCCCCAAGTTATGATTGTTGACATGTTTAAGGAAGCTAAAGAAGGAAATACCGGGATAATTAGCAGAATACTTCAACATAAAATTTACGAGCGGCTCCAAAAGGGAGAACAGGTTTTTTTGTTTTTAAATCGCCGGGGTTTTGCTCCTGTGATTATGTGTCGAAAATGCGGTTATTTTTACCGCTGTCCTGATTGTGATGTTTCCATGACCTATCACAAAGAAGAAAGAAATTTTCAATGTCATTACTGTGGTAAAAAAATTGCTTTTACTAGCAAGTGTCCGGCTTGCCAGGAGTTATCTCTTGATTTATATGGTTATGGGACTCAGAGGGTTGAAGAGGAACTTAAAAAGTTATTTCCCGCAAAAATTTTTCGGGTTGACTACGATACCATGAGGAGTAAAAATAGCTATGATAAAATATTAGAGGCGATTAAAAATAAGGAAGCAGATATTATTATTGGAACGCAAATGTTGGCTAAAGGGTTTGATTTTCCGGATTTAACGTTAGTTGGAGTATTAAATGCAGATCAAAGTTTAAATTTGCCGGATTTTCGCGCCGGGGAAAGAAGTTTTAATTTGCTTACCCAGGTTGTCGGAAGAGCCGGTAGAGGCATTGTTCCCGGGGAAGTGATAATTCAGACTTTTAATCCGGAAAATTATATTATTCAAGCGGTGCAAAAGGGAAATTTCCAGCAGTATGCCCTAAAGGAGCTTTCTTTGAGAAAACAGACAGGATATCCACCTTTTAGTAGAATATTTAGGCTTATTATAGCTGGCGAAGACGAACAGCAGGTTGTTGAGGGGGCAAACATTTTAGTGAATTTATTAAAAAATGCCAGCAAGTTTAGCTCGGAGATTGAAATTATTGGACCGGCAGCTGCTCCCTTTTATAAGTTAAAAAGAAACTTTCGCTATCATATACTTTTAAAAACTAATAAAAGCAGTTTTGCCCGTGAAGTTTTAAAAGCAGGATTACGGGAGTTTAAAAAATGTAGTTTAAACTATAAGTTAACCTTGGTTTTAGATTTAAGTCCTCAAATCTTTCTTTAAAGGAGGAAAAAAAGTGGCCGTTTATAAAGTGGTGGAGATTGGTGATCCGGTTTTAAAAGAAATAGCCAAGCCCATAAAAGAAATAACACCCAATATAATAAAGCTTCTGGAAAATATGGCTGATACCATGTATGCGTATAACGGGGTTGGTCTGGCAGCTCCGCAAATTGGGGTAAGTAAAAGGGCGATTGTGGTGGATGTTGGGGAAGGGTTAATTGAACTAATTAATCCCGAAATTATTGAAGTTTTCGGTGAAGAAAAGGATATTGAGGGTTGCTTAAGTATTCCTGGAGTGCAGGGAGAGGTTGTGAGAGCGCAAAAGGTGACGGTAAAAGGATTAAATCGGTACGGTGAGGAAATTGTGATACCGGCGGAAGGGTTGCTGGCCAGAGCTTTTCAACATGAAATTGATCATTTAAATGGTATTTTATTTGTGGAAAAGGCGGAAAATATTGTCAGAAAGGGTCGCTAATAATATGCGTATTGTCTATATGGGTACTCCGGAATTTGCGGTAAAACCTTTAGCTAAGTTAATTTCCCACCATGAAGTGACTTTGGTGGTAACTAAACCCGATGCCGCTGCGGGCAGGGGTAAAAAAGTTATTTCTTCGCCGGTCAAGCTATTTGCCCAGGAAAACCATCTCAGGGTTATCACACCTTTAAAGTTTAATGAAGAGGTTTACCAGGAGATTTTAGCCGTAAAACCGGAGGTTATAGTAGTAGCTGCTTATGGAAAACTTTTACCCAGAGAGATTTTAAATATTCCTACTTATGGTTGCTTAAATATCCATGCCTCTCTTCTTCCCTTTTACCGGGGAGCTGCACCTATTGAACGCTGTCTTATGGCCGGAGAAAAGGAAACTGGAATTACGATAATGTATATGGATGAGGGGCTTGATACGGGAGATATTGCTTTACAGGAAAAGGTTGTAATTAACCAGGAAATTACCGGGGGAGAGTTAAGAGAAATTCTGGCCGAAGTTGGTGCGGATTTGATAATTGAAGCATTAAAAAGGCTTAAAGAAGGTAAGCTTCCCAGAGTCCCGCAAGATCACCGATTGGCAACCTATGCACCACCTCTTAAAAAAGAAGATGAAATTATCCACTGGGCCGATTCAGCTGAAAAAATAAGAAACCAGATAAGAGCTTTAAATCCTGTTCCTGGGGCATATACCGTTTTTCGCGGGAAAAAAATAAAAATATGGAGGGCTAAGGTGGGGGAGTTTTCTGGAAAAAAGCCGGGGGAGATAATTTTTGCTGATAGAAAAAACGGGTTTTTGGTTGCTACGGGAGAAAGGGGCTTACAAATCTTAGAACTTCAACCGGAAGGCGGTAAAAAAATGTCGTGGGAAAGTTTTTTAAATGGTTACCGACCTCTCGTGGGGGAAACCTTTGAATGATAGATTTTTACAAGCAAAAAATCTTTATAAAATCTCTTTTTAAGCGTGATGTACGAAAAGATATTCAAAAATATATTTCCATTGTGAATGATAAAACCCTGAAATATGGCCCGTTTTCTCCGGAAAAGGTGTTATTGCTTTTGCCCCATTGTTTGCAGAAAGCTGATTGTCTTTATAAAATTACATATGATGTGCAAAATTGCCGTGAATGCCTTCAGTGTCCGGTAGGGGTTTTAAAGGGTTATGCCAGGGAACGGGGATTAAAAATTGCCGTTGCTGCAGGAGGAACTGCGGCAAGGCAATTTGTCAAGAGTATGCGGCCGGAGGTTGTCTTTGCAGTGGCTTGTGAAGGGGATCTGTTTTCGGGGATGAATGATATCCCGGTTCTTTCCCTTGGACTGATTAATTTAAGACCTAAGGGACCATGTTTTGAAACATTAATTGAGTACGATAAATTTTTTTATTATTTAAACCGGTTGATTTGGTAGGTGCTTTTGGTGAATTTGCGCGAATTGGTAATAAAAACCCTGGTTGAAGTTGAAAAAAATAATTCTTATGTAAATCTCTTGTTACCTAAATTAATTGCTAACTTAGCCAAAAAAGAAGATAAAGACTTTGTTGTGGAACTTACTTACGGTGTTTTAAAACAACTTAAGTTGTTAGATTACCTGGCGGGGAAGCTCCTGAAAAAAAGGAGCAAACTTCCGCCTTTTGTAATTAATGCCATCCGGGTAGGGCTGTATCAACTGTACTTCTTGGATAGGGTACCAACCTATGCAGCAATCAATGAAACGGTAGAAGCGGTTAAGCAAAACTATCGGGAGTTTACCGGTGTAGTTAATGGAGTTTTGCGTAATTTTATTAGACGGCGGGAGGAAATTACAAAAATTGATGTAAGGGATGAGGTGGAGTACTTAGCTATTGCTTTCTCCCATCCCGAGTGGATGGTAAAGCGATGGCTAAATCAATATGGATCCGCAAAAACGGTGGAAATACTGAAGTATAATAACAATCAGCCTAACCTAACTTTAAGGATTAATACCTTAAAAATCTCTCCAAAAGCTTATTGTGACCTGTTAAACAATGAAAACATTAATTTTAAACAACTGCCGTATTTACCCGAGGGAGTGGTAATTTTAGATCAGGTTGGAGTTAGAGAACTACCGGGATATGATGAAGGCTTATTTTATATTCAGGATCTTGGCTCGATGTTTATTTCCCATTTAGTTAACCCTGAACCCGATTCGGTAGGGGTAGATGCGTGTGCGGCACCGGGAGGCAAATCTACACATTTAGCCCAGCTTATGGGGAATAAAGGGCTTATTTATGCTTTTGATGTTCATCCCGGAAGACTTAAATTAATTGAGGAAAATGCCCAACGTTTGGGGATTAACATTATAAGATGTTTATTAGGGGATGCCACAACATTAAAGTTACCCGATGGGGTAAATCCTCACTGGATTCTGGCTGATGTACCCTGTTCCGGTACGGGCGTTCTGGCGCGGAAGCCGGATGCCCGCTGGCAAAAGAGCGAGGAAGAAATAATAAAGTTGTCTCAATATCAATTAGAGATTTTAACCAACTTATCCAGGCTTTTACCACCGGAAGGAATATTAGTTTATTCAACCTGCAGTATTGAGGCGGAAGAAAATGAAGGGGTTGTGGAAAATTTTTTAAGAAAAAACCCAGATTTTGTTTTAGTAAAGCCTCCAGAATGGTTTTTTAATTTAGGTATTGTAAAAAATGATTACTATCTACGTTTGCTTCCCGGGGAAATAGGAGATGGTTTTTTTGGAGTAATTTTAAAAAAATTATGTTAAAAAGGCGGGTAGTAAATGAGGGCATTTTTAGATTTAAATGCGGAAGAAATACTGGCTTGGCTGAAGGAAAATAATGAAAAATCTTTTCGCTTAAAACAGATAAATGAGTGGATTTTTAAACACGGAGAATTGGATTTTAATAAAATGACTAACTTACCGGTAAGATTGCGGGAAAAACTTAAAGAAGATTTTTTGTTACCTTCTTTAAAAATTATTCACAGCAAAAAATCTAGGGATGGACAGAGCATTAAATACCTCATCAAGCTTAAAGATAACCTGGGAATTGAAGCAGTTTTATTAAAGTATCGCTACGGTAATACCGTTTGCCTATCCACCCAGGTGGGTTGTAAAATGGGTTGCAAATTTTGTGCTACCGGGCTGGGGGGTTTTTCGCGTAATTTAACGGCCGGGGAAATGATAGAACAAATATTAGTGCTGCAAGGAAGTAGTTCGGAAAAAATTACCCGGGTAGTGCTAATGGGGAGCGGTGAACCATTAGATAATTTTACCGAAGTACTCAAGTTTTTGCGGAAAATTAATGAAAAGGATTGCTTCAATATTAGTTACCGGAAAATTACCGTTTCAACCTGCGGAATGGTACCCCAAATTAAAGCTCTTGCCGAGGAAAAGCTTCCCGTTACTTTAGCCATTTCTTTGCATGCGCCGGATGATGCGCTCCGGAATGAATTAATCCCAATTAATAAACGCTGGAGTATAGCGGAACTTTTAGATGCTGCCTGGTACTTTATAGATAAAACCGGAAGGCGTGTTACCTTTGAGTATGCTTTAATAGAAGATGTTAATGATACCGTTGAACATGCTTTGAAACTTGCCCATTTGTTACAGAGAAAGCTTGTTCATGTAAATTTAATCCCTTACAATACAATTGAAAAGAGAAATTTTAAAACTCCTTCTTTAGAAAAAATTAATAAGTTTAAGGAAGTTTTAAAAAAAGCAGGAATTCCTGTGACTGTTCGCCGGGAGTTAGGCGATGAGATTGACGGAGCTTGTGGTCAATTAAAAGCAAAGTATTTTGAGGTGTAAAAATGAAAATTGTGGGGAAAACAGTTAAAGGGCCGGTCCGGGCTTTAAACGAAGATGCATACTTTATTGACGAAAAAAAGAGCATTTTAGCGGTTGCTGATGGAATGGGAGGTCATTTTGGAGGAGCCGTTGCAAGTAAATTAGCGGTAACAATTATTGCCGAATATTTTGCCCAATTTAGGAACAGGGATATAACTGAAGCGGAAAAAAGCATCCGGGAAGTTTTTCAAATAATTAATAAAAAAATTAAAGAACAGCAAAATAAAGATGCGAACTTAAAAGAAATGGGTACAACTCTAACTTTGGGAATATTTGCCGGGCAAAATCTTTTTATCGGTCATCTTGGCGATAGCAGTGCTTATGTCTTTAGAGCGAACAAATTGCTAAAACTTACGCAAGACCATACTTATGTGGCCAAAATGGTTTCCCAGGGGATTATAACGGAAGAAGATGCTCTTTCCCATCCCTACCGGCATCTTCTGCTCAAAGCTTTAGATGGTGCAAATGAGGAAGTGGATATTGTTAAATTTCAAGTTCATCCGCAGGATCTTTATCTTTTCTGTACCGATGGTCTATTAGACGGGATAAAGGAGCCTGAACTTGCCGAATTCCTTAAGACAAATCAAACAATGGCCATAGAAAATTTGGCGGATGAGCTAATTCGGCAAGCGTTGCTTAAAGGGTCCCGGGATAATATTACCGTTGTTCTTGCCCGGTTTGAAGAGGAGAGAGAGGTGAAGAAATGATCGGGAGAATATTAGCCGGTAGGTATAAAATAATTGAAACCCTGGGTGGCGGGGGGATGGCGGTTGTTTATAAAGGTCAGGATTTACTTTTAAACCGCTACGTGACGATAAAAATTCTTCGCCCTGAATTTACCAGTGATGAAGAATTTGTTGAAAGATTTAAGCGAGAAGCTAAAGCCCTTGCCAGCCTTTCTCATCCCAACATTGTTAATATTTACGATGTCGGACAGGAAGAGAATACTTATTTTTTAGTGATGGAATATGTTGAAGGTAAAAATTTAAAAGAAATAATTCGGGAAAAAAATTTAGGTTTACGTGAAAGTGCAAGGATTATTCTGCAGGTTGCTTTGGCTTTGGGCCATGCTCATCAACACGGTATCTTACACCGGGATGTAAAACCACAAAATATCATTATCACTCCCGAAGGAATCGCCAAATTAACCGATTTTGGCATTGCCGGAAATGTTACCTCCTCGACAATCAACAAAGAGAAAGAAATTTTGGGTTCAGTTCATTATATATCTCCCGAGCAGGCCAAAGGTGAAAACCTGACTTTCGCTTCCGACCTATATTCTTTAGGAGTGGTTTTTTACGAATTAGTAACAAAAAGATTGCCTTTTACCGGTGATTCCCCAATTGCTGTAGCTTTAAAGCAGATAAATGATCTACCAAAGCCACCTTCTTCTTACAATAAAAATATTCCTGACGAACTTGACCGAATCATTTTGAAGTTATTAAGTAAAAAGCCGGAACTAAGATATAAATCCGCTTATGAGTTAATTGCCGCTTTAAAAAAATTGGATTTACCGGAGGAAAACTTTGCCGAGGATAGCACGATGACTATTATATTGGATAAAAACCAGTTTTCGGAAGTTCGCGGTAAAAAAAGATTGAAAACTTCCGGAATTATTGCCCTGGTGGCTTTATTCCTGGCTTTAATTGGTGGTTTGGGGTATTTTTTGTATAATTATTTTAATGTAAAAGAAGCGGTTATTCCCGAGGTTCGCGGGCTTGGAATTGTGGAGGCGAAGCAAAAGTTAGAGGAACTTGGTTTTACCAATATCAATATTTCTTCAGCGTACCACGAAACAGTTCCTAAGGATAAAGTGATTTCTATTGACCCTTTACCCGGAGAAAGGGTTAAAGTTGCTCGACCGATTTATCTGGTTGTTAGTAAAGGAAAAGAAATGGTACTGGTTCCCGATGTGCGGGAAAAGGATATTCATGATGCCCGGGTGATTTTGGAAAATGCAGGATTAAAAATCGGTGAAATAAACGAGATATACGACGAACGCTTAGCACCTGGTACCGTTATTGAACAGGACCCGGAGCCAAACTCTGAAGTGGAAAAGGGATATGAAATAAAACTTATTTTAAGCAAGGGGGCAAAACCCGCCTGGATTACCGTACCTGATTTAAGGGGCAAACAAATTGAGGAGGCTCGAAAAACACTGCAGCAGGTGAAATTAATCCTTGATGATACCATTAAAGAGGTAGATAGTACCGAATATTTTGCAGGGCAAATAGTTACGCAAAATCCACTTCCGGGGAGTTTAGTGGAGGAAGGTTCAAAAGTTAGAATTACAGTTTCCCGCGGTCCGGGACCGTTGAGAAAATCAGTTCTGGTGACTTTAGAGGTGCCGAATGATGGGCAAAAACATTCGGTCAAAATTGTTGTCAAAGATGTAAGGCCTTCCGAAGTAATTGTCTATGCCAATGATAGTGAAGAGCCAGGAACCGTTCTGGAAAAAGAGGTGTATTACTATGGAAAAGGGAGAATTAAAGTGTATTTAGATGATGCAGTGATAGAAGACAAGGAGGTGAACTAAATCATTGGAAGGTCTTGTTGTGAAAAATTATGCAGGTTTTTATTATGTTGATACCGGAAAAGCTATTTACATGTGTAAAGCGCGCGGGAAGTTTAAAAAAGATAATCTAAAAATTTTAACCGGCGATAGGGTAGTAATTAAAGAAATTGTTCCAAATTCTGAAGGAGTTATCGAAAGTTTACTACCCCGTAAAAACGAGTTAATAAGACCGCCAATTGCCAATGTCGATCAGGTATTAATTGTATTTGCTTTTGCTGACCCCTTTCCCAGTACCGAATTAATTGACCGGTTGCTGGTAATGGCATTTGCTTTAAGGCTTGAAGTGGTTTTGGTATTTAATAAATTTGATTTGGTGAATCCGGAAAGTCAAAAGCTTTTTGAGTATTATAAAAAAATATTACCAAAGGTTGTTGCCATTACTGCCAGAGGAGATACGGGGATTGAGGAGTTAACTAGTTATTTAAACCAAAAAATTTCCGTTTTAGCAGGGCCATCGGGAGTGGGAAAAAGTACTTTAATTAATCGTTTGGTACCGGGAGCAAAATTAGCTACCGGAGAGGTAAGTCCTAAAATAAAAAGGGGCAGACACACCACCAGGCATGTGGAATTAATAAAATTACCCTTTGGTGGATTTATTGCGGATACTCCTGGATTTAGTAATTTAACTTTGCCGGAAATGGATAAGTTAGAGTTGCAGAGTTATTTTCCTGAATTTAACCAAAATCGGAAATATTGTTATTTTCCTAATTGTCTTCATGTTAAGGAACCAAACTGTCGGGTGAGAGAACTTCTGGAAACCGGGGAAATTCCTCCCTTTCGTTATGAGAACTATTTAACCTTTTTAGAAGAAATAACCAGTGACGAAAGGAGCAGTTAACTTGCTTGTTAACATTGCACCTTCAATTTTAAATGCGGATTTCAGCAATCTTGAATTTATTTTAAAACAACTGGAAGCCGGTGGAGTAAAATATTTACATCTCGATATTATGGATGGGCATTTTGTGCCTAATTTAACTTTTGGTCCACCGGTTGTAAAAAGCTTACGAGCAAAAACTAATTTAATTTTTGATGTGCATTTAATGGTTGAAAAGCCGGAAAGTTTAATCGAGCCCTTTATTGAAGCGGGGGCGGATATGATAACGATCCACTGGGAAAGTACCCAGCATCCCCACCGTTTACTCCAGAAGATTAAAGATACGGGGAAAAAAGCTGGTATAGCTTTAAATCCTGCTACTCCACCGGAAAATCTTGAATATCTTTTGGATTTAGTTGATTTAATATTGATAATGTCCGTTAATCCAGGTTTTGGTGGTCAAAGCTTTATTAATAATCAACTTACGAAGATAAAGAAAGTAAAAAGTCTGGTTTGTAAAGCTTCTCAGGAAATTTTATTGGGAGTTGATGGCGGGATAAATTTACAAACGGCTCCTTTAGTGATTGGAGCTGGAGCGAATTTTCTTGTTACCGGAAGCTTTTTATTCAAGGGTGATGTAATTAAAAACCTAAAAGATTTGATAGCAGTTTGTCAAAAGAGCTGAATTATTGACAGCAAAAATACCTCTTAATATAATTAAATTAATTTAATACTGCTTAATCTTACTACCTTCGGGGTCAGGTGGAATTCCTAACCGGCGGTAAAGCCCGCGAGTCCGTAAAAATTTACGGATAGATCCGGTGAAATTCCGGAGCCGACAGTTAAAGTCTGGATGGGAGAAGGTATTATTAGGTCCTTTTTTTGCCTTTTTACCCCGAAGCAGAAGCTTTGGGGTTTTAAATTTTTTGCGAGGGGTTAGTATGAACGACCAGCAGTTAATGAAAAGGGCGTTAAAGCTTGCTAAAAGAGCTTTGGGAAGAACTTCACCAAATCCTGTAGTGGGAGCGGTTATTGTTGATAAAGATGGTAATATTGTTGGGGAAGGGTACCATAAAAAAGCTGGCTTGCCCCATGCTGAACGGGAAGCATTAAAAGTGGCCGGGGAAAAAGCCAGGGGAGCTACCATGTACGTAACTTTAGAACCGTGTTGTCACTATGGGCGAACCCCACCCTGTACCGAGGCGATAATTGCGGCGGGAATAAAAAAGGTGGTAGTTGCCGTACGGGACCCGAATCCCAAGGTCTCCGGAAAAGGTATTGAAATTTTACAAAATGCCGGTATTGAAGTTATAGAAGGGGTTCTGGCGGATGAAGCATTTTACCTTAATGAAAAATTTTTTAAGTTTATTAAGACGGGGCTACCTTTCATTTCTTTAAAATGGGCGATGACGGTTGATGGTAAAATTGCCACCGAAACTTATGATTCCCGCTGGGTTTCCGGTGAAAAAAGCCGGAGCTTTGTCCATAGATTACGGAATGAATATGATGCTGTTTTGGTGGGAGGAAAGACCTTAATTATTGATAATCCACTGTTGACTTGTCGAATACCCCGGGGGCGAAATCCCTACCGTATAGTTTTGTCGGGAAGTGGAAATTTACCGGAAGACCTAAATATTTTTCGACTGGAAAAAGAGAAAAACATTTTAATTACCGCCAATAAAAAACTTCCAAAACATGTAAGCAACGGATTTGGTCATGTTATAACAGCTCCGTTAGGGGAAAATAGGATTAATATAAAAGAAGCGCTTTATGAGCTAATAAAACTTGGAATTATTTCAATTTTAGTTGAAGGTGGAGCGGTGGTTCATGCGAGTTTACTACAAAATAGACTTGCAGACAAAGCATATGTCTTTATTGCACCCAAGATAGTTGGGGGAAAAAATGCCCCCGGACCAATTGGTGATTTAAATATAAGCTTAATGAAAGATGCTTTGCCGTTAGCAATACACAAGTTAAGACGTTTTGGGGAAGATGTATTTATTGAAGGTTATTTTACAGGAGGCTCATATGTTTACCGGTCTTATTGAAGAGCTTGGAAGAGTTCGGGAAATTAAAAAAAGCGGGGAGTCGTTAACATTAACCGTTGAAGCCAAGACAATTCTTGAAGATGTAAAATTAGGTGATAGCATCGCTGTTAACGGTACTTGCCTTACAGTGGTTAATTTTGGCAACGATTATTTTACTGCGGATGTTATGCCCGAAACTTATACTAAAACAAATTTAAAATTCTTAAATCCCGGAGACAGGGTAAATCTTGAGAGAACTCTACGGCCTTCGGATCGTTTGGGAGGACATATTGTTCAAGGACATGTGGATGAAGTAGGGTGGATAGTTGAAATCAAAGCGAAAGAAATTGCCAAAATCATAAAAATAAAAGCTTCCGATAGTTTTTTACAATATTTAGTTCCCAAAGGTTCGGTAGCGGTGGATGGCATAAGCTTGACGGTAGTTGATGTTTATAACGATTCATTTACCGTCTCAATAATTCCCCATACGTTTAAAAACACTACATTAGGCTATAAAACAATTGGCTCTCCGGTAAATTTGGAAGCGGATATTTTAGCCAAGTATGTTTTTAGTTTTATAAAAAAACAGGAGGCATCCCGTAAAATTGATCTAAATTTTCTGGCGGAACATGGCTTTTTATAAAAGATAGGGGGAGAAATAAATGAGCTTTAACACCATTGAAGAGGCCTTAGAAGATTTAAAACAGGGGAAAATGGTAATAGTGGTGGATGATGAAGACCGGGAAAATGAGGGAGACTTAGTTTGTGCGGCGGAAAAGGTAACACCGGAAATAATAAATTTCATGGCAAAATACGGAAGAGGCCTTATCTGTGTTCCTATGGAAGGAAAGCGCTTGGATGAATTAGAAATTCCTATAATGGTAACGCAAAATACTGATCCTCATCATACAGCCTTTACCGTTTCGGTTGATGCCGTGGACACTCATACCGGTATTTCAGCAGCGGAAAGAGCAAAGACAGTCTTAAAATTAATAGACCCGCAGGCGCGTCCGGAGGATTTTCGCCGGCCGGGACATGTTTTTCCCCTGCGGGCAAAAGAAGGAGGGGTATTAAGGCGGGCAGGACATACGGAAGCGGCTGTGGATCTGGCAAGGCTGGCCGGATTATATCCTGCAGGAGTTATTTGTGAAATTATGCGTGACGATGGGCAGATGGCTAGAGTACCGGATTTGCTGGAATTTGCAAAGAAACATAATTTAAAAATAATTACTATTGCTTCCTTAATTCAATACCGCCGTCGTAACGAAAAGCTGGTAGAACGGGGAGCTTTTGCCATGCTTCCTACAAAATACGGGGAGTTTGTTGCTGTTGCCTATGAAAGTATTTTAGACCACCAAACACACTTGGCGGTAGTGAAAGGTAATGTTGCCGATGGCGAACCGGTTTTAGTGCGAGTGCATTCTGAATGTCTTACCGGTGATGTTTTTGGAAGTTTACGGTGCGATTGTGGGGATCAGCTGCAAACAGCTCTTAAGATGATTGAAAAAGAAGGACGGGGAGTGCTGTTATATATGCGTCAAGAGGGCCGGGGTATTGGATTGGCAAATAAAATAAAGGCTTATCATTTGCAGGATATGGGTAAAGACACTGTGGAAGCCAATGAAGCATTAGGTTTCCCTGCGGATTTACGGGATTATGGAATTGGGGCGCAAATTTTAGTCGATTTAGGAGTCAAAAAAATCCGGCTGCTGACCAATAACCCGAAAAAAATAAAGGGGCTTGAAGGCTATGGTTTGGAAATAGTTGAGAGGGTACCGATAGAAATTCCACCTAAAAAAGAAAACAAAAAGTATCTGCTTACCAAAAAGAAGAAATTGGGACACCTCTTAAATCTAACTGAAAACTAAAGGAGGGGAATTAAAAATGCAGGTATTTGAAGGAAAGCTTAACGGGAAAGGATTAAAAATTGGAATAATTGTTAGCCGGTTTAATGAATTTATTACCCAAAAGCTTTTAGCTGGAGCTTTAGACTGTTTGACCCGGCATGAAGTGGAAAACAACAATATTGATGTGATCTGGGTGCCTGGAGCTTTTGAAATACCCTTAGTTGCCAAAAGGGCTGCTCACAAAGATTATGATGCAATTATATGCTTGGGCGCGGTAATCCGCGGAGCAACGCCTCATTTTGATTATGTAGCGGCTGAAGTAACCAAGGGAATTGCTGCTGTTGGTTTGGAGGTTAATAAGCCGGTAATCTTTGGCGTATTAACTACCGATACCATCGAGCAAGCCATTGAAAGGGCTGGTACAAAAGCCGGGAACAAGGGCTGGGAGGCAGCCTTGGCGGCTATTGAAATGGCCAATTTATTTAAGAAAATGTAAACTGGAGGGTTTGGTTTGGCAATTGGGGTAATAAGTGATCTTCACGGAAGTTTACAAAGATTTATCAAAGCTTACGAGTTTCTTAAAGACACCGAATTTATCCTTTGCGCCGGGGATGTCTTATACCATGGACCGAGAAACCCCTTACCGGAAGGTTACGATCCTGCCGGGTTAGCAAAATATTTAAAAAGCATAAAACAGAAAATTTATATTGCCCGGGGAAATTGCGATGCGGAAGTAGATGAAACATTCTTAGGTATACCCTTTTTTTCCCCTTTTTTCTTAACCGAATATCGGGGGAAAAAGCTCCTGGTGGTTCATGATTTGGAGAAATTAAAAGAAAAATATTTGGAACTTGCCGATATAGTTATTCATGGACATTCCCATGTTTGGCAAATTGAAAAGTTCCCGAACTACATACTGGTTAATCCAGGGTCACCATCCCTTCCTAAAGGTTTTGAACCTGTACCTACAATTGCAATAATTGACCGGGATATAAAAATAATCGATATTGTTACAGGCAATATTGTAAAAACCAGCGGTGATTTAAGAAAGGAGTAGTAATAGTGAGCGATTACTTAGTAAAAGGGATGGCCGAGGAGTTTATAAGATTTACGGGAGTTAACAGCAGGCAAACCATTGAGGAAGCAAGAAAACGGCATAATTTATCGCGTCTGGCGACAGCGGCTCTTGGAAGGGCTCTAACGGCAACTATTATTTTAGCTTCCGATTTAAAAAATTCCGGTGATTTATTAACCCTTAGAATTTTTGGTGATGGACCTTTAGGAGGGATAGTATGTTCCGCAGGGAATGATGGTATGGTTCGGGGTTACTTGCTTAATCCGGAAGTTGAATTGCCACTTAACGATGCCAGCAAACTTGATGTGGGACGAGGAGTAGGCAAAGGTCATTTATACGTAACTAAGGATTTAGGATTAAAGGAACCATACACCGGTACCGTGCAATTAGTGTCCGGAGAAATTGCCGAAGATGTGGCTTACTATTTGTATTACTCGGAACAACGACCCAATGTTTTTAACCTGGGAGTTTTAATTAATCCCGATGGTTCAGTCGCCCGGGCTGGGGGATATTTAATTGAAATTCTTCCGGGAGCACCGGAAGAAATAATTAGCACTCTTGAGAAAAATTTAGGGAAACAGCAGTCTCTAACTTATCAACTGCAACAAGGCAAACAAATAGAAGAAATTATTCAGGAAGTGGTAAATCCTTATAAAATTGAAATTTACGTCAAAAAACCGGTTGGTTTTTTATGCAATTGCAGTAGAGAAAAGCTTTTACCTCATTTAATTGGACTTTACTCTGAGATAACCGATGAGGAAGAAATTGAAGCGGTGTGTCATTTTTGTAGAGAAAAATACACATTTTTAGGAAAAGAAATAAAGGAATATAAAGAAAAAAATACCTAATGCCAATTATGGTGTTTTTTTTAAGAAAAAAGCCGTGCTTTTGCACGACTTTTATTTATGCTCTTTGCACTTTACCTGATTTCAGGCAGGTAGTGCAAACGGTAATTCTTTTTGAGGTCCCATTAACAACAGCTCGTACTCTTTGTAAATTGGGAAGCCATTTTCTTTTAGTATGAATATTCGAATGGCTGATTTGATGACCGTAAACGACGCCTTTCCCGCAGATTTCACAAACCTTGGCCATAAAATACACCTCCTGCTTTCTCTATGCTAAAATATATACATGTAAAAGATATCAAAAAGATAAAGGTTTTGCAAGGGGCAATGGAAAATTAACACTAGAGAAAAAGCGCAAAGAGTAATGATAAGGAGATTTGCTATGGATATTCCGGTTCAGTATTTAAAAGGCGTAGGGCCACAAAAAGCTAAACTTTTGCAAAAGTTAAAAATTGAGACGGTAAAAGATTTAATTTACTACTTTCCGAAACGTTATGAGGACCGCAGTTCTTTAAAAAAAATTAACGAATTAATTAATGATGAAGTGACAACGGTATTAGGAACAATCGTTGAGGTTAAAGAAGTAATACCCAGGGACAAGTTAAAAATATTAAAAGTTGGGATTAACGATGGTTCCGGTATCGCCTATGGTTGTTTTTTTAACCAGTCTTATTTAAAAAATGTTTTTGTTAAAGGAAAAAAAGTTTATTTTTACGGAAAAGTTGAAAAGAGATTTTTCGAAACCAATATTTATGTTTACGAGTATGAATTTTGGGATAAAGAATTACTCCATACCAATCGTTTAGTACCGATTTATCCGTTAACGGAAAACCTTTCCCCTAAAACATTTCGCCAGTTAATTAAAAATGCCCTTGACAAATATCTTACGGAAATAACCGAGCCTTTACCGGAGGAGATTTTAAGGAAATATAGTTTGCCAGACCTTAAGCAAGCTTTAATGAATTTACATTTTCCGGAAAGCAGCGAACAGTCAGAAATAGCCCGGCGCCGAATGGTTTTTGAGGAATTTCTCTTATTTTTCCTGGCCATTGGACTATATAAAGAAAATTATCAGAAAAAACCCGGGATTGTAATTGCAGGAAGTGGTGAGTTAGAGAAAAAATTTATTGATTCACTCCCTTTTAAACTTACTTCAGCCCAGGAGAAGGTTTGGAGAGAAATAAAAGAAGATTTAGCTGCTAAAAAACCAATGAATCGCTTGGTTCAGGGAGATGTGGGGAGCGGTAAAACTATTTTAGCTGCCCTTGCTCTGGTTAAAGCAGTGGAAGCGGGGTTTCAAGGGGCTTTAATGGCTCCTACTGAAATCTTAGCGGAACAGCATTATTTGAACTTAAACCATCTTTTTGCTCCTCTCGGGATAAAGGTGGTTTTACTTTCGGGGAGTTTATCTCCGGGCAAGAAAGAAGCAGTTTATGCTGCCATAAAAAATGGGTATGCGGATGTAATAATTGGAACTCATGCGTTGATTCAGGAAGCTGTTATTTTTTATAATTTAGGGCTGGCGGTGATCGATGAACAGCACCGCTTTGGAGTGGAACAACGAAGTAGTCTTGTGGATAAGGGGTTATACGTTAACCAGTTAGTTATGTCGGCCACTCCTATTCCCCGTACGCTTGCTTTAACTTTGTACGGTGATTTGGATATTTCTATTGTTGATGCTTTACCTGCGGGGAGAAAACCGATTAAAACCTATTGGCTTTCTTCTCAGGATAAAGGTAAGGCCTACGCCTTTTTATTAAAGCAAGTTGCTGAAGGACGCCAGGGGTATGTGGTTTGTCCCCTGGTTGAAGAATCGGAAAAGCTTCAAGTAGAGGCAGTAACTAAGCTTTACGAAAAGCTTTCTAAAAAATTTCCCCAATTTAAGTGGGGTTTAATGCACGGAAGGTTAAAACCTGCGAAAAAAGAAGAGGTAATGGAAAACTTCCGGAAAAATAAAATTCAAATCTTGGTTTCGACGACGGTAATTGAAGTGGGAGTTGATGTTCCCAATGCCAATGTTATTATTATAGAGGATGCCTGGCGTTTTGGTTTAGCCCAGCTTCATCAAATTCGCGGTCGGGTAGGCCGGGGTGAGCATCAATCGTACTGTTTTCTTTTGGGAAATCCCAAAAATCAGGAAGGCATTTTTCGGATGAAAATTATGGAAAAATACAATGATGGCTTTAAAATTGCAGAGGAAGATTTAAAATTAAGAGGGCCGGGAGAGCTTAGTGGAACCCGTCAGTCAGGGGCCTGGGAATTTAAACTTGCCGATATTGTGCGCGATCAAGCCCTGTTATTTTTAGCTAAAAAGGAAGCAGATGAGATCTTAACCAATAAGGAAAATCATCGTGCGCTTATTACCCTTGCTTTGGAGAAATATGGGGATAAAATTAACATGTTTCAGAAAAATTAAAAGGCAGACCGCTACTTGGTCTGCCTTTTTTCCTGCTCCAAGTTTTTCTTCTTCTCTTCATTTCTGTTAACTTCAGTAAAAAATTTGTCATCCAGTAAATAAACGTCGCGGTACAGGTTAAATGTCTTTTTTTCTTTCATTTTTTATTCCTCCCGAAATTTTTTTTTTATTTTTACCAAATTTACAAATAATAATACTGCTAAAAATTTTGTTCCTTTGTTATAAAGCATTGGTTCTAAATAAAAAATAATTTTAAAGAGGAGGTGAAAAAATGCCGAAGAAGGTTAAAAAGAATTTTCAACTTACTCCCGAACACCAGCAGTTTATGTTTGAGTTGGCCAATGAAGTCGGGGTTGATGTAAATAAAATTATTTTAAAAACAAAAAATAACGAAAATGTAAGTAACATACCAGTTAAGGATTAATCTTACTCGCATAAAAAAAATTAACCGAGAAAAAATAAGAGTACCAATCTAAAAAAGGAGGTGATAAAGGTGCCTCGGAATGAAATTATAGTACCTCAGGCCAAACAAGCTTTAGAGCAGTTCAAGTGGGAAACTGCTCGGGAAGTAGGGCTTAATATTCAACCGGGACAATATGGTGGCGACATTCCGGCAAAACAATGGGGTAAATTAGGGGGCAATATGGTTAAAAAGTTAATTCAGCAAGCGGAATCCCAGTTAAGTGGTCAATATCCTACTACCTAAAAAGGAGGAATAAAAATGGCCCGTAATGAAGTAGTAGTACCTCAAGCCAAGCAAGCATTAGAACAATTAAAATGGGAAACTGCCCGGGAAGTTGGAGTTAACGTTCAACCGGGACAATATGGTGGCGACATTCCGGCAAAGCAATGGGGTAAATTAGGAGGTAATATGGTTAAAAAGTTAATTCAGCAAGCGGAGCAACAGCTTTCTGGAAAAGTCTAAATAGCTTTCGTGGGGCAGAGGGGGTTGACCTTCTGCCCCTTTAATTTAAGTACATTTCCACATTTTCCGGTTGGACGTTTTCGTGCAAAGCCATGGTGATGCCTCCGGCAATTACCTTAGCAAGATTTAACAGTAAAAAATCAATTTCTTTTGGCGTTACCGTTAGATTATTGGAAAATGGCTCTAAAACTTCCCGGACCAGGGTAATTATACCCGCTTGCTTGGCTTTTAAAAATTGGTAAAATTGTTTTGATGAACTAAATTTCTCTAAAAACATTTCGAGGGTATTTTTGGCGATAATAGCTGCGTTAACCACCGTTGGGCAGCCAACAGCGATTACCGGAATTCCCAAAACTTCACGATTTAATCCTGGACGTTGGTTCCCGATTCCTGAGCCGGGATTTATTCCTGTATCGGCAATTTGAATAGAAGCACAAATTCTTTCTACCTTGGCGGCAGCTAAAGCATCTACGGCAATTATAAAAGAAGGATTGATTTTTTCAACAACGCCTTGAATAATTTCTACCGTTTCAATTCCTGTAATACCCAAAACTCCGGGGGAGATAGCTGCAACATTTTTAAAACCCTTGGTCAGCGTTTCATGTTTTAAGTTGAACAAATGGCGTGTAACGAAAATATAGTCTACCACTTTTGGGCCCAAAGCGTCGGGGGTGGCGTGCCAGTTTCCAAGCCCTACTATTAAAATGGGTTGCTCATTATTTACTGGTACCATTGTTTTTAAAATATTTGCCAGTGCTAACATAATTTCTTTCTGGACGGATTTGTTCTGGCTTCGAAGTACCGGGGCATCAATTGTAATATAATTTCCGATGGGTTTTTGCAAGTGAGCTGCACCCTGCTCGTTTAGAATTTCAACTTTGGTTATTTCATAGTTTTCCTTTTTATCTTTAACCACTTTAACTCCGGGAATTTCAACTCCCGCTTCACCTCTTAATAATTCGTGGGCTTCAACGGCCATGTCAATTGTTACACCTAAAGTATTAAAAAGCTCCATGATTGCCAAAATTATCACCTCAGCGAGTAGTGTATGTCAAAGGAAGAAATTTTATAAGGGAGGAAAAGTCTCTTGCAAAAAGTGGAAATTATCGCAAAAATTATTGCCAATTTAAGAGGGTACGCTTTAAAAATAGATCCCGATGCTACGGTTAACGACTATCTTAAAGCGGTGGAAAACCTTGTGGAAGCAGGGGAATATTTCCGGGAAGCAGGAACCAAAACTTGTCTTAACTGTGTGAAATGTTGTTATGAAAGAATTCCCTTAACCAATGTTGATGTTATTATGCTTCGAAAAGGATTAGGGAAAAAAAATGGACAAAATATTGACCTTTATCATTTTTTACGGGATTATACTGAAATATTTATTAAAGGTTGGGAAATTGATATAATTTTAAAAAGAAGAGAAAATGGAGCTTGCGTATTTTTAAATGAAGAAGATAGAAAATGTGAAATTTATGCCTTTCGGCCTTTTGTTTGCCGCAGTTTTTATTGTATTCCTACTACCGAGGAAACGGAGACAATACGTATGGCAGTTGTTAATTTAGGAGAGGATGCTTTGGTCCGGGAATATTTATTATATTTGAGGGAGTTTGGTGTAACACCTTACTGGACCCATGCAGTAAAACCAAAACTAAATGTAAGTTATTATCCCAGGAATATTTTTTGGAAAAAAGAAAATTATGAAATAAAAATAAAAGATATTTTACAGTACCTTTAAAAAAAATGCTGGCATTACGCCAGCAAAGAGAGGAGAAACCGGAGGAAGAGCAAATGGGGGAGGGTGTATAGAATTTGCTCTCTTCCGGAGCATTAGGTAGTATTTCCGCTTTACTTTAAAATTATACATTGCTGGTGATAAAAAATGCGGATAATAACAGGAGAAGCCCGTGGTAGAAAATTAATTGCACCTAAAGGCTTAAAAACCAGACCAACTTCGGACCGGGTTAAAGAAGCGATGTTTAATATTTTAGGATATAGGGTAATAGATGCGGTGGTCCTTGATGGCTTTGCTGGAACGGGGAACCTTGGATTGGAAGCATTAAGTCGGGGGGCTAAGTTTTCTTATTTTATTGAAGCCGATAGAGAAGCTTTTAGCTGTTTGCGCCGAAATATTGAAAATTTAGGCTATGGGGACCGGGCAAAAGCTGTTTTAGGGGATATTTTTAAAGTTTTACCTAAAATTAATGAAAAGTTTAATTTGATATTTTTGGACCCGCCCTACGGGCATGGTTTTGAAGAAAGGGCGGTATTGACTATTTTGCAATTAGGGTTGCTTAAGGAAAATGGTCTTATCGTGGTTGAGACGGCAAAAAAAATTGGTTTAAATATTAGCCATGAAAAACTGGTGTTAATAAGGGAAGCGGTTTACGGGAGTACGTTAATAGGTTTTTATCAATTAAAACGAGGGGGAGAATGATTTGCGCATAGCAGTTTATCCGGGTAGTTTTGATCCAATAACCAATGGGCATTTGGATATTATTGAAAGAGCCGCCGAGCTTTTTGACCGCTTGATTGTTGCTATTGCCAAAAATCCATTGAAGAAACCTTTATTTACCCTGGAAGAACGCTTGGATATGTTGCGGGAAACGTTAAAATTTTATCCTAATATTGAAATCGATAGTTTTGATGGCTTAACGGTTAATTATTTAAAAGCCAAAAACGCTCAGGTTATAATTCGGGGACTTAGAGCTATTTCGGATTTTGAAAATGAATTTATGATGGCGTTAACCAATAAAAAATTAGTACCGAGGGTTGAGACTATTTTTTTAATGACCAGAGCAGAATACTCGTTTATAAGTTCAAGTGCCGTGAAGGAAGTAGCTATGTATGGAGGATGTTTAAAAGGATTGGTACCTGAATATGTCGAATTAAAATTAAGGGAAAAGTTTCGGAAGGAAGGGTGTTAATGAATGGATATATTAAAAATATTAGAGGAGTTTGAGGATAAAGTAATTGATAGTCCCAAAATTCCCTTAACCGGAAAAGTTTTAATGGATGAGGAACAAATTCTGATGTTTATAGATAAAATAAGGAGTATCTTGCCGGATGAAATAAGTAAAGCTAAGGGAATTCTTGAAGCCCGGGAAAATCTTTTAAACAAAGCTAAAATAGAGGCGGAGGAGATATTGGAAAAAGCAAAGCAGCAAGGGGAAAAGTGGTTAAGCGAATCGGAAATGATAAAAATTGCCGAGGAAAGAGCAAAAGAGATTATTGCAAAAGCAAATAGTACAGCTCTTGAATTAAAACAGGGGGCGCGACAGTATGCGATAGAGGTTTTGGAAAAGCTATCTTTAAATTTAAATACCGCTTTACAGGAAATAACAAAAGGGCTTGAGGAGCTTAAGAAATAAATTTTTTGGCAAGCTTTTTTAAAGAATGAAGGAAAAGATAAAATACCAAAGCTAAAACTACTGAAATTGAAAAAAGTTGTGGGGAATTTAAAATTGGAGAATTTTGTCCTGTAGCAACCGGCATGGTAACTTTAAAGTAAAGCAGGGTTGAAATTCCGGTGCTTAATAGACCGTGCAGAGGTCGTGTTTTTAAGTAAAGCTTTGCCGTTAAGTCGGTTTTGGAAATTAAGGCAGTAATTTGGGCCATTACTGAAACTCCTCCAAAACTTAAGATAAAACTTGCTAAGATAAACTTTGTTAGCGGAGTAAAGTTTAACTCCGCAACTTTTTTTATTCCGTTGGAAATTTCTAAGAAACCGGCAAAAAGAGCTGTCATTATTCCGGAACCTGGTAAAAAAGTATTTTCGGCTAACGATATTACAACAGCAAAAAAGATAATAAAACCCCCGACTAAAGATATTTTATAAAAAGCTGTTTCGATGGCCTCCTGTAGGGTTTTGCCGAAAGGATGGTTGGAAGAAGAATTTGTGATTACGAATTTTGGGTATTTACTTATTTTTCTTTTTTTGCGTGCAACAATTCCCAAAATCAAACCTATTGTTATACTGGCGCCGTAATGGCCGATTAACAAAAATGAACCGTAAAGAGGATTGTTAAATAAGGTTATACCTACGGTGGAAATAAGAAAGAGGGGACTTACGTTATTGGTGAACGCTAAAAGTCTTTCTCCTTCTTCCCGGGTGATTAACTTTTGCTCCCTTAGGTTTGCAACCACAATACTGCCTACCGGGAAGCCGGACATAAATCCCATAACAATTGGTAAGGCTGCAACTCCCGGAACGTTAAAAAGAGGTCTTAAAATAAACTCAAAAAAGGATCCAACTATTAGAAAGACATCATTTTTATTTAAAAGTTCAGCTATTATGAAAAACGGAAGTAGGGTAGGAATGATTATTTGCAGCCATAGGTCCACTCCGGACTTTGCCCCATTGTAAACTGCCATTGGGTTTAAGATACAAGTAAGAAAAAACAAAATTAATAACCAGGCTTTGTTTTTTCTTAATAATAACCACAATGCTCTTCACTCCTAAGTCTGAAATATAAGAAATATAAAAAAATTTAAAATTTAATATTCTGGATAGAAAAACTTTATTGGGTATGATATAAATAAATTGGTAAAAATAATGTTGAAAAAAGTCGGGAGGCTTTTTTATGTTAAATTTTATTGAAAAAGTAAAAAGCAAAGCCCGAGAATTTAAACGAACAATAGTACTTCCCGAAAGTAAAGATGATCGTGTTATTAAAGCTGCCGGTGAAATTATCGGTCAACAATTAGCTAAAATAATTTTATTAGGTAACGAAAGAGAAATTGCCGAAAGAGCAAAAAATTTAAATGTGGATCTTAATGGAGTTACTATTATTGATCCGTTAAAAGATAATAACCGGGATAGATATGCTAATCATTTATATGAACTTAGAAAAAATAAGGGAATGACCCTGGAAAAAGCTTATGAACTAATAAATGATCCCCTTTACTATGCTACCCTTATGGTTAAAGCAGAAGATGCCGATGGTTTGGTGGCAGGATCTTTAAGTCCAACTCCCAATGTTTTGCGCCCAGCCTTACAAATAATAAAGACCAAGCCAGAGTTTTCAGTTGTTTCCGGGGCTTTTATTATGGTAATCCCTAATCCACAATTTGGCGAGCAGGGAATAATGCTTTTTGCCGATTGTGCTGTTAACCCCGATCCTAATCCCCAGCAGTTAGCGGAAATTGCTATTGCGTCAGCTATGACAGCGCAAAAGTTATTAGGAATAACTCCTTATGTGGGGCTGCTTTCTTTTTCAACTAAAGGAAGTGCCGAACATGAGTTGGTGGAAAAAGTACGGGAAGCCGCGCGAATTGCCAATCGTCTCCGACCCGATTTAAAAATTGAAGGAGAACTTCAGGTAGATGCGGCAATTGTCCCGGCGGTAGGTGCCCAAAAAGCTCCCGGAAGTGAAGTGGCCGGAAGAGCAAATGTGTTGATATTCCCTGATTTGCAGTCGGGAAACATAGGATATAAACTTGCTCAGAGAATGTCCGGAGGAGAAGCGATCGGACCGATATTGCAGGGTATGGCCAAACCGGTAAATGATTTGTCCCGGGGATGTAATGTGGATGAAATTGTAAACTTAGTAGCAATAACGGCGGTTCAATCGTATTATGGAATTTAAGGCGCCTTTGGCGCTTTTAAATTTTCTTAAAAGGGGGCATATTTTGTGAAAATACTCGTACTAAACTGCGGTAGCTCATCCCTTAAATACCAGTTACTGGACATGGAGAGCGAAACGGTATTAGCAAAAGGCCTGGTAGAAAGAATTGGTTTAGAAGGTTCTCGCTTGATTATTGACCTACCCGGACGGGAAAAAGTCAAAAAGGAACAACCTTTTGCCAATCATGAGGTTGCTATTAATGCAGTTTTGGAGGAATTAGTTCGGGAAGAATACGGTATTTTAAAAAGTTTGGAGGAAATTACCGCGATTGGCCATAGAATTGTACATGGTGGAGAAAGATTTTCCGGTTCTGTTATCATTGATGAAGAAGTCCTTAATGCCGTTGAAGAATGCGTTCAATTAGCTCCACTTCACAACCCTCCAAATGTATTGGGAATTAAAGCTTGCCAGAAGCTTTTACCTAACACGCCGCAGGTGGGTGTTTTTGATACGGCATTTCATCAGACCATGCCTAAAAAAGCGTACCTTTACGGTGTACCGCATAACTGGTATGAAAAATACGGTATTAGACGGTATGGATTTCATGGAACTTCTCACAAGTATGTTGCCTTTAAGGCTTCGGAAATTCTTGGAAAGCCTTTAAGGGAACTAAAAATAATTACCTGTCACCTGGGAAATGGTTCCAGTGTGGCGGCGGTAAAAGAAGGGAAATCGGTAGATACTTCTATGGGTTTTACTCCTTTAGAGGGTCTTATGATGGGAACCCGTTCGGGGAATATTGATCCAGCTATTGTGACCTTTATCCAGGAAAAGGAAGGATTGTCGGCTGCTCAGGTTAATGATATTTTAAATAAAAAGAGCGGTGTTTTAGGAATATCTGGTTACAGCGACTTTAGAGATATTGAAGAAAGGGCTTCCGCCGGGGATGACAAAGCTAAACTTGCTCTTGAAATGTTTTGTTACCAGGTGGCAAAATACATTGGGGCTTATGCCGCTGCCATGAATGGCGTTGATGCCATAGTATTTACGGCGGGTGTGGGGGAAAATTCGGAGGTTGTGCGCAGGGAAGTTTGCAAATATTTGGGGTTCCTCGGGGCAATCCTTGATGAAGAAAAAAATAAAATAAGAGGTAAAGAAACACTAATTTCTACACCGGACTCGAAAGTGAAAATCCTGGTAATTCCAACCAATGAAGAATTGATGATTGCTAAAGAAACCCTTGAGCTGGTAAGTAACAAGTAAAATAGTTGACAGTATTTTTTACCCCGGTTATAATGTTAGTTGTTATTGGGGGTTTAAAAGATGTATTTAGATTTAACTTCTATAAAAAATGACAAAAATGTCGTTTTGGAGTTTGCCGAAAAAATTAATCTTAACGCGCTGGGAGAGAGCTTTGGAAATTTTACCAGCGAGAAACCTTTTTTAATTACCGGTACCGTGCAAAATACCAATGATGGTTTTTACTTAAAAGGTAAAATAACCGGGGTAGTTCATACCAAATGTAGCCTTTGTCTTAACAATATTGAGCTTAAAGTTGATCTTTTTGTGGAACGTTTGTATAAGTTAGTTGCCGATGAAGATAGTTATGCTCTGGTTGATTTTAAAATAAATCTTGATGAACTTGTTTTTGAAGAAACGGTATTAAATTTGCCGTTAAAACCTGTTTGCCATCATAATTGTAAAGGCCTGTGCCCTATTTGTGGTGAAAATTTAAATGAGCGGGAATGCAGTTGTACTCAGGAAGAAATCGATATTCGGCTGTTGCCGCTAAAACAGCTCTTAGAAAAGCAAAAGGGGGTGTAAGGTATGGGAGTACCAAAGAGACGGGTATCAAAGGCAAGAAAAAATAAACGGCGGTCGCAGTGGAAGATTGCTGTTCCTAAACTTGTGAGCTGTCCGCACTGCCATCAATTAATGATACCTCATCGGGTGTGTAAAAACTGCGGGTATTATGATGGCCGGCAGGTTGTGAATATTGAGTAGTAAAAAATCTCCAGTTATGACTGGAGATTTTTTTTTGCTTGCAAGAAAATCGGGGATAAATTAAACTATTATATAGTAGCAGGTAATAAAAGGTGGTGTTAAATGAACAAGTCGCCGAAAGCAAGAAGAAAAAAATTACTGGAAATAATTGAAAAAAACCCCTTCTTAACAGATGAACAATTGGCAGCAACTTTAGGGGTAAGTGTACAAACTATCCGTTTGGATCGGATGATTTTAGCCATCCCCGAGCAACGGGAACGTATTGAAATGATGGCGCAACGAGCTTATCAAAATTTAACATCGCTCACCAAAGAAGATATTATTGGGCGGTTGATTTTATTGGAACCGGGAGAAAAGGCGGCATCAATGCTGGAAATCACACCGGAAATGTGCTTTAAGGATGGAAATATCGCTCGTGGACACTTTCTCTTTGCCCAGGCAAACTCTCTGGCGGTGGCATTGTGTCCGGGTAAAAATGTCTTGACCGGGATTGCCCGGGTAAGCTTTAAAAAGCCGGTATGTTTGGGTCAAAAGGTTATTGCTACGGCGATGGTTCGAGAAAAAAAGCAAAGTAAATATTACATAAAAGTTACGGGCAATGTAGAAAATGAAATTGTTTACGTCGGGAGATTTGTGGTTTTCAAAATTTCAAGGGAGGGTTAGGATTTGTTAGTGGTGGACGCCATGGGAGGCGATTATGCTCCCAGGGAAATAGTTTTAGGGGTTCAGGATTTTGTTGAAGAAACGGGCGAGAAAATTATCTTGGTTGGACGGGAAGAAGAAATAAAAAAAGAATTTACAAAAAAAGGAAAAATCCTTGGATATATCGAAATAATAAATGCCGACGAAGTTGTAACGATGGAAGAAAAACCTACAGTTGCGTTAAAGAAAAAGGAAAGCTCAGTATGGAAAGGTCTTCAGTTAGTAAGGGAAGGGGTAGCTCAGGGGTTTTTCTCTGCCGGCAATACCGGAGCGGTGATGGCTTCGGCGGTGCTATGCCTGGGTAAGATTAACGGAATTGACCGACCGGCAATTATTACCCCATTACCAACACTGACCGGGCAGACGTTTTTAATTGATGCGGGTGCCAACGTTGACGTCAAACCTGAAAACCTATTTCAATTTACGGTTATGGCCCAGGTTTATTTAAAAACTGCATACCAAATAAAAAATCCCCGGGTGGCACTGTTAAGTAATGGAGAAGAAGAAGGAAAAGGTAATGACCTGATAAAAAAGACCTATCCCATTTTAAAGGAAAAAATTTCTGGCTTTATAGGGAATATTGATGGAAAAGACATTTTTAGAGGTGTGGCGGACATAATTGTTGCCGATGGTTTTGTTGGTAATATCGTTCTTAAAACTGGTGAGGGACTTGCAGAAAGTATTTTTGTTCTTTTGAAAAATGAGGTTTTTACCGGCTTCAAGGGAAGTCTTGGAGGATTAATCTTGAGAGAGTCTTTACAGAAAATAAAAAAGCGTCTTGATTATGCGGAATATGGTGGTGCTCCGCTTTTGGGAGTAAACGGAATAGTTTTTATTGCCCACGGACGCTCCCGCCGACTGGCGGTACGCAATGGTTTAAAAGTAATGACCAAAGCCGTTCAATCCGGTTTTATAACTGAATTAATAAAGGGGGATTTTAATGTCCGGGAGGATTGAAGGCATAGAAATTTTGGGAACCGGGTATTATGTACCGGAAAAGATTTTAACGAACAAAGAGCTTGAATCAAGATTAGATACTACCGATGAATGGATAGTAACCCGAACCGGGATTAGAGAAAGGCGTATCGCTTCCCAGGATGAAACTACTCTATCTATGGCTTATCATGCAGCAGAAAAGGCAATGCAGAGCGCCAAAATCAAACCCGGGGAAATTGGTTTAATTATTGTGGCTACCGCCACTCCGGATATGATTTTTCCCGCCACGGCGGCTCAGTTGCAGGAAAAGATTGGGGCAATCAATGCCGGAGCGTTCGACTTGTCTATTGGTTGTACCGGGTTTATTTATGCTTTGGTTACCGGAGCTTTATATACTAAAGTGCTATATCCGCAAAAGGTACTTGTGGTTGGTGCAGAAAAGCTTTCAGCAATAGTTGACTGGCAGGATAGAAGTACCGCTGTTTTATTTGGTGATGGTGCTGGTGCTGTGATACTGGGTGTAAATCCGCAAAAAGCGGGGATTTTGGCCTTTGAACTTGGAGCCGACGGAAGTGGTGCTGACTTATTAAAATTGCCTGCCGGAGGGTCTAAACTTCCTGCGTCAATAGAGACCGTCGAAAAAAGGCTCCATTTTATTAAAATGAATGGGAGTGAAGTTTTTAAATTTGCGGTAAAGAAAATTGAAGAGTCGGTAAACGGTTTACTTAAAAAAGCCAACTTACAACCGGATGATATTGATTTATATTTATTTCACCAGGCCAATCGTCGGATAATTGTTAACTCTTTGGAACGTTTGTCTTTAGGTATTGAAAAGACCTTTATTAATATCGAACTTTACGGAAATACCTCGGCGGCGTCTATACCCATAGCATTGGCTGAAGCTATTCATGCGGGAAAACTAAAAAAAGGTGATAAGCTCTTACTTAATGGGTTTGGAGCGGGTCTTGCCTGGGGCGGTTTAATTATGGAATATTAGGAGGGCGGTAAATTGAAGACTAAGATTACGGAACTTTTAAAAATAAAGTATCCCATTATCCAGGGAGGGATGGCCTGGGTAGCAACCGCGCGCCTGGCAGCAGCGGTTTCCAATGCGGGAGGCCTTGGGATTATAGGAGCGGGTAATGCACCGGCGGAATGGGTTTTAGCGGAGGTTCGGAAGGTAAAAAGCCTTACCGATAAACCTTTTGGAGTGAATGTAATGTTGCTTTCTCCCCATGTAGATGAAGTAATGGAAGTAATCATTGAAGAAAGGGTTCCGGTGATAACTACCGGTGCTGGCAATCCCGGCAAATATATTAAGAGACTTAAAGAAAATAATATAAAAATAATCCCCGTGGTGGCTTCGGTGGCATTAGCAAAACGCCTGGAAAAAACGGGAGTAGATGCGGTGATCGCTGAGGGCCATGAATCGGGGGGACATATTGGTGAACTTACTACCATGGCCCTGGTACCGCAAGTTGTAGATAATGTTTCGATTCCGGTAGTTGCAGCTGGTGGAATTGCTGATGGTAGGGGATTGGTTGCTGCTTTAGCTTTGGGAGCCCAAGCGGTACAAATTGGAACCCGTTTTCTGTGTGCCCAAGAAACGGAAATACATCCTGCAGTAAAAGAAGCGGTAATTAAAGCCGGCGACAGAGATACGGTTATCACCGGGGCTTCGACCGGACACCCTGTGCGGGTTATAAAAAATAAACTTGCCCGGCGTTTTTTGGAGTTAGAACAAAAGGGTGCTCCTCCCGAGGAACTTGAAAAACTTGGTGCTGGAAGTTTAAGGCGCTGCATGCAGGAAGGGGATATTGAAGAAGGTTCACTGATGGCGGGACAAATTGCCGGTTTAATAAAAGAAATAAAGCCGATTAAGGAAATTATTGAAGAAATTATTTCTGAGGCGAAAGAAATAATGAAAAGGATTGCGAGGGAATTGAATGAGTAAAACTGCTTTTGTTTTCCCCGGTCAAGGATCCCAGTATGTTGGAATGGGCAAAGATTTATATGATGAATTACCAATAGTACGAAAATACTTCAATTTAGCCAATGAAATTTTAGGTTATGACCTGACTAAAATTATTTTTGAAGGACCCGAAGAGGAACTTAATAAAACTGCAAACACCCAGCCGGCAATCTTAACTTTAAGCTATGCTCTGTATTTAATTTTAGAAGAAAAGGGAATAAAAGCTGAAATTTATAGCGGTCACAGTTTAGGTGAGTTTACTGCCCTTACCGCAGCGGGAGTTATAAATTTTACCGATGCAGTTAGGCTGGTACATGTCAGGGGGAAACTGATGCAGGAAGCCGTTCCTTTGGGGCAAGGGGTAATGCTTGCGGTTATGGGCGTAGAAAAAGAAAAGCTTGTGTCTGCGGTAAAAAAACTCCAGGAATATGGTATCATGGAAATCGTGAACTTTAACGGCGGGGGTCAATACGTATTGGCCGGTGAAAGTAAAATCAAAGAGCTTACATTGAATCATTTAAAGGAAGTGGGGGCTCGAAAGATCGTAGAACTTCCGGTTTCAGCACCTTTTCATTCTTCCCTGATGAGGGCTGCCGCGTTAAAGTTTCAAGAGCACTTAGAAAAAGTTGAATTTTTACCTCCTAAAGCACCGGTTATCAGTAATGTTACCGCTGAAATCTTAACTGACCCTACGAAAATAAAGGATTTGCTTTCTAAGCAGATGGCGTCTCCGGTTTTATGGGAGCAGTCGGTCCTGGAAATGGCTAAGGCCGAAGTTACAAAATTTATTGAAATAGGTCCTGGCAAGGTGTTAACAAATTTAATTAAGCGAATTGTCCCGGTTGCTACTTTCAGTGTAAATAATCTTGAAAGTTTGCGGTTTTTACTTGATAACCCCGGGGAGGTTGGATAAAATGAATTTTAGCGGTAAGGTTGTTCTGGTTACCGGAGCAAGCCGCGGTATCGGACGTAAAATAGCCGAAAAATTTGCTCTGGCGGGAGCAAAAGTTGGAATAAACTATGCTCGTAACGATTTGCTGGCCGGCCAGTTAAAAGATGAGTTAAAAAGCAAGGGGGCTGATGTTCTTCTTTTAAAAGGTGATGTCAGCCAAAAAGAAGAAGTTGAGAGAATTTTTAAAGAGTTAGTAGCAACTTTTGGCAAAATTGATATTGTTATAAATAATGCGGGTATTACCAAAGATAAACTGCTTTTACGCATGTCGTATGACGACTTTGACTCAGTCATAAAAACAAATTTATATTCAACTTTTCTTGTAACCCGAGAAGCTGCCAAAATAATGCTAAAACAGCGGTTTGGAAGAATAATTAATATCAGTTCAGTGGTTGGCATTAAAGGAAATGCCGGTCAAGCCAATTACGCTGCAAGTAAAGCCGCTATAATCGGCTTTACCAAAGCTGTAGCCTTGGAGCTTGCCAGCAGAGGAATAACCGTTAATGCCGTTGCGCCCGGGTACATAAAAACAGATATGACCGAGAACTTAGACGAAAAAGTAAAAGAAGCTTTACTTAACGCCATCCCTGCTGAAAGACTGGGTACCCCCGATGATGTGGCAGCGGCGGTGTTATTTCTGGCAAGCGAAGGCGCAGGCTATATAACTGGGCAAACAATTGTTGTGGATGGCGGAATGGTGTTGTAGGAAGGAGGTGAACTTATGGCAGGAGTGTTTGAACGGGTTAAAAAAATTATCGTGGACCAATTAGGAGTTGAAGAAGATGAAGTTACTTTGGAAGCTTCGTTTATTGATGACCTTGGAGCGGATTCATTGGACATTGTGGAGTTAATTATGGCTTTTGAAGAGGAGTTTGAATTAGAGATACCCGATGAAGATGCGGAAAAAATTCGCACCGTAGGGGATGCTGTTAACTATATTCAAGATAGAATTTAAATTTAAAGTCCCGCGGAATTGTTTCCCGGGACTTTTTTAAAAGAGGTGAAAAAATGAAAAGGGTTGTTGTGACAGGTTTAGGTCTAATTTCCCCGCTTGGCATTGGGATAAAGGAGAATTGGGATAACTTAATGAATGGGGTATCGGGGGTTAGAGAAGTAACTTCGTTTGATACTACGGGGTTTGCAACCCGTATTGCTGCTGAAGTTAGGGATTTTGACCCTTTAAAGTTTATTGATAAAAAAGAAGCCCGGCGCATGGACCGTTTTACCCAGTTTGCTGTTGCGGCAACTAAATTGGCAATTGAAGATGCAGGGCTTGACCTTAGTAAAATTAATCCTGAAAGAGCAGGAATATTTATTGGGAGCGGAATTGGTGGGATAAAAACTCTGGAGGAGCAGGCCGCTGTTCTACGGGAGAAGGGGCCAGACCGGGTTAGTCCCTTTTTTGTACCTATGATGATTGCCAACATGGCTGGGGGGCAGATTGCAATTACCTTTGGCCTAACCGGGCCCAATGAAACAATTGTTTCGGCCTGTGCATCGGGAGCAAATGCGGTGGGGGATGCTTTTCGCTATTTACAAAGGGGCGAGGTTGATATTGCTGTTGCTGGTGGTGCTGAAGCAGCGATAACTCCTCTCTCGTTTGCCGGGTTTTGTTCTATGAAAGCTATGTCTACGAGAAATGACGAGCCGGAAAAAGCTTCCCGGCCTTTTGATAAAGACCGGGACGGATTTGTAATGGGGGAAGGTGCCGGAATTCTGATATTAGAGACTCTGGAGCACGCCCTGGCCCGCGGAGCACGAATTTACGGAGAAATTGTGGGATATGGTGTTACGAGCGATGCTTACCATATAACCGCTCCGGATCCTGAAGGAAAAGGTGCAGCCCGAGCAATGGAGTTAGCTTTAAAAGATGCCCGGTTAAATCCTGAAGATATCGATTACATTAATGCCCACGGGACTTCAACGCCTTTAAATGACAAAGTAGAAACTTTTGCTATAAAAAAAGTTTTTGGCGAGCATGCTTATAAGCTGATGGTTAGTTCAACGAAATCGATGACGGGGCATTTATTAGGAGCAGCCGGCGGGATAGAAACCATTTATTCGATTTTGGCAGTGTTTTTCAATCAAGTTCCTCCAACATTAAATTGCGATGAACCGGAAGAAGGGTTGGATCTTGATTATGTTCCCAATACCGGTCGGGATGTGCTGGTAAAAGCTGCTCTTTCCAACTCCTTAGGATTTGGCGGCCATAATGTAAGCTTAATTGTAAAAAAATTTAACGGGTGATACCATGGATAATGAAAATTTAATATCCTTGGAAAAAATTCTGGGGTTTAATTTTAATAACCCCAGTATTTTACTTTCTGCCATAACCCATCCTTCCTATGCTTTTGAACATCCCGAAGAAGGTGTAGAGCATAATGAACGGCTTGAGTTTTTGGGAGATGCAGTTTTAGAACTTTTTATTAGCGATTATTTATTTCGAACCTTTCCCCAGAAAAGCGAGGGAGACTTAACAAAACTTCGATCCCGCTTGGTTTGTGCTGAATCATTGTATGAGCTCGCTTTTAAAATTAATCTCGATAAATTTTTACGTCTGGGAAAAGGTGAATTTAAAGCAGGAGGAAACCAAAGGATGTCGAATTTAGCTAATGCAGTAGAAGCAGTAATTGGAGCAGTATATTTTGATTGCGGAATCGAAGCTGCTTTTAACTTTATTACCCGGCTTTACGGAGAAAAACTAAAACCGGAAAATCTCGAACAATTACCCAAAGATGAAAAAACCACTCTGCAAGAACTTTTGCAGAAAGAAAAAAACAACGTTTTACGGTATGAAATTTTAATGGAGGAAGGCCCTCCCCACCAAAAAATTTTTACCGCTGGGGTCATTATAAACGATAAGCTGATTGCTACGGGTAGGGGAAAGTCAAAAAAAGAAGCTGAACAGGAAGCCGCTAAAAAGGCCCTGGAGCTTTTAAGAAACGAGAAGGAGGTTTAATATGTGTTAAAAAAAGTAGTTATCCAGGGTTTTAAATCCTTTGCGGAAAAAACGGAAATAACTTTTGAACCTTCTATAACGGGTATTGTGGGACCAAACGGCAGCGGTAAAAGTAATGTTGCGGAAGCAATTCGCTGGGCTTTGGGAGAAACAAAAACAAAGATTTTACGTTCTGAGCGGCAGCAGGATGTAATTTTTACCGGTTCCCAGGGAAAAAAACCGGTAGGAATGGCTGAGGTAACATTAATTTTAGACAACAGTAATAAGTATTTTCCCTTGCCTTACGATGAGATAGCAATTACACGGCGCTTTTTTCGTTCCGGAGAAAGTGAATTTTACATAAACAAATCACCCTGCAGACTTAAAGATATTCACGAATTATTGGTGGATACTGGGCTTGGAAAGCATGGCTATGCCATTATAGGTCAAGGCCAGGTGGATGAGATTTTGTTTTCGTCACCGGAAGAAAAGAGAAGTTATTTGGAAGAAGCTGCGGGAATTAACCGTTACAGGATGCGGGAGTTGGAGGCAAAGAAAAAGCTGTTGGAAACCCAAAACGGTATTATCAGGCTTAATGACTTGACCTGCGAGTTAATTAACCAATTACAGGCTAAAGAACAGGATGTTATTAAAGCAAAAACATATTTAACTTTAAAAGAAAAACTTACCTTTAAAGCAAAAAATTACTATGGAATAAAAATAAAAAATTTACTGGATAATGTTCGGAAAAACGAAGAAAAAATTACCCTGTTA
The DNA here is from genome assembly GCF_001950325.1 of Carboxydothermus islandicus. GTDB lineage: Bacteria > Bacillota > Z-2901 > Carboxydothermales > Carboxydothermaceae > Carboxydothermus > Carboxydothermus islandicus. Next base: position 14,672 of record NZ_BDJL01000030.1, on the reverse strand, counting down.
CATAATCTTATTGAAAAGAATCAGGACCAGAGTAACCGCATAGAAGCAAGTTTTGCCAAGCTTCTTTCCCAGGAAGGAAATTTAGCTCTTTTCAGTGATAACATGCAAAAAATTGTTTTAAACTTAGAAAGCTGTTTGGAGAAGCTTGATAGCAGCAAAAAATATCAACAGGAAGAAGAAAATCGCCTTTTGCTGGAGCTTAAAAGCTTAAAAGAACAAATTAAAGAAAACGGCAAGAAATTAGTTGAGATAAATCAAGCATTAAATTCATACCAGAGGCAAGTAACGGATTTAAAATCCAGAGAAAGGGAAATTACCAGAAATCTTAAAGCGCAGAAGCAGAAGCTCGGGATAAACGAAGGCAAACTTTTGGAATTAAAGAAGAGCTTGGAAAATTGTAAAGATGAACAATTTGAGTTAAATTTTCGTGAAGTATCGTTAAGAAATGAAATTAACTTTATTTCTGACTCTTTAACACGCATAACTAACGATTCTTTAAAAATTGAAAAGGAAATATATGAACTAACTAAAGAAATTGGTGAAATCGAAAATACTCTTAAAAACTTAAAAGATTTTAAGAAAAAAAATCGGGAACTAAGGGAAGAGTTAAAAAATAAACAAAAAAAACTGGAAGAAGAATTAAATTTATTAGCTAAAAATATTTTAATCCTACAAAACGAAAAAAAGGTTTTGGAAAAAAAATATCATGAAAATATTGCCCGCTTACAAATTTTAGCTAAGCTTGAAGAGAGTTATGAAGGCTACGGAAAAGACGTAAAAAATTTATTTGAGGCCAAAAGAAGCGGTGTTCTTCCAAATTCGGAAAATATTTTAGGAACTGTTGGAGAATTTTTAGAAGTTGATGAAAAATACCGATTAGCAGTTGAAACTGCTTTGGGTGCGGGAATAAAAAATGTTATTGTAAAAAGTTTTCAGGATTTAGAAGGTATTATAAGATATTTAAAGTTAAAAAATCTTGGAAGAATAACTTTTTTAGCTCTTGATTTACTGGATGGGGGAAGTTTAAAAGATGACTTTAGCAATTTAACCGAGAGTGATGGTTTTATAGGTACTGCCCTTGATTTAATTTCTTTTCCCAAAGAGCTTTCTAAAGCTTATGAGAGTCTTTTAGGTAAAGTTCTGATAGGAAAGGATTATCAGTCCTGCTTAATCATTGCAAAAAAGACTAAACATCGTTATAAAGTAGTGAGTCTTGAAGGAGAATTGCTGCTTCCCGGGGGAATTATTATTGGAGGTAGTTTTAATCAAACTGGGTCGGTTTTACAAAGAAAGAATGAAATGAAATTAATTCAAAAACAGGTTGAGGAGCTTTTACAAAAAAATAATGAAGTTGAAGAGGCATTAGGTGCAGTTTTAACAAAACAGGAGGATATTGCCGCAACAATAAAATTAATTAGGGAAAAGCTAAGTAATATAGAAGCTCAGCTAACCGAGGCCGATTTAAAAGAACAAAATATCATAGATAAAAGGAAGTTAATAGAAAGCAGGATAATTGAGTTAAAAGGGCAGTTAGAAAAATATAATATGGAAAAACGAAATTTATTGATGGAAAAAGAAAATAGGGAACACCAAATCAATGATCTTATTTCTCTTAAAAAAGAATTAGAAGAAAAGATTGCTTTTCTTGAAAAGGAAATAAGCAAAATAAATGCTTTAATAAATGAAAATCAAAATTACTATCAAGAACTAACATTACAGCAGGTACAATTAGAAAAGGCGCTGGAAAATATTTTTAACCTTATAAATGAAAAAAGTCTACAAAAAAAAGAACTTTATGGAAGACAAAAGGTAAGTGCTAAAAAAGCCCTGGAGTTAAAAAATAAAATTTTAGTTTTTAAAAGAGATTTTTTAACTTTAGAGCGCAAGATTGTGGCCCATGGAAATTTACTTTCGGTGAGTAAAAAATATTTTGAAATGATTAAAAATAGGCATGAGAAATTAAAGGATAAGCTTTCTTATATGCAAGCGACTCTGACAAAAACACAAAAACTAACCCAAAAACATTTTACCGAGATTTCGCGTTTGGAAACGGAACAGCGCAACCTTTTACAGGAAATCAATAGGTTAAAGTTGTTATTAAATGAAAAATACGATATAGTGTTGGAGGATGAGGAAATATTAAAATTAGAACCGGTTCATATTGAGGAAAGGGAAATTGAGGAGCTTTACAAGCAAATTCAAGGGTTGGGCCCGGTAAATCTTTTTGTAATTGAGGAGGTAAAGCGGCTACAAGAACGCATTAACTTTTTAAATCAGCAAAAAAATGATTTAAATGAGGCTAAAGAACAATTAGAAAAACTTTTAAACCAATTAACCGAGGAAATGGAGCAAAGGTTTGACGAGTTTTTAAAGTTACTTAACGAAGAGTTTGATTTAGTATTTAAAGATCTATTTGGGGGAGGACGTGCTTCCTTAGAAAAAGTTGTTGGAGGGGAGCAAAAAGAGGGAATTGAAATTATTGTGGAGCTTCCGGGAAAAAAACGCCAATCACTGGGTCTTCTTTCCGGGGGCGAAAGGGCTCTGACCTCAATAGCTTTACTTTTTGCCCTGTTTAATTTAAAACCATCACCTTTTTGCGTTTTGGATGAAATTGATGCCGCTTTAGATGAAGCAAATGTTCAGCGTTTTTCCGCTTACCTGAAAAAAATTGGTGAAAGAAACCAGGTGGTCCTTATCACCCACCGGCGGGGAAGTATGGAAGTTTGTACCAAGTTAATTGGTATTAGTATGCAAGATGGCTGTTCCAAAGTTCTTTCGCTTCCCATGGAAAATATTAAAGCAGGGTAAGAAAAAAGCTGATGTAATGGCAGGTGATGAAGTTTGGGATTTTTTGACCGCTTAAAAGAGAGTTTAATTAAAACCAAGCAGAACATCGTAGCTAAAATTGAGGATGTCTTAAAGAAATCGACGGTTGATGAGGAGAGTTTTGAGAAAATAGAAGAAATACTGATTGAAGGTGACGTGGGGGTTAAACCAAGTCTTGAGCTGGTGGAAAAGCTAAGAAAAACGGCAAGAGAACAGCGGATTACCGATAGTGAACAATTAAAGCAGGTGTTAAAAGAAGAAATCTTAAAAATTTTAGAAACGGGAGACAATAAACTGAAGAATGTCGCCAGAACTCCCCTGGTAATTTTAGTGGTTGGGGTAAATGGTGTAGGTAAAACTACCACTATCGGGAAATTAGCTTACTACTTCAAACAACAGGGAAAGCAGGTATTGTTAGCAGCTGGCGATACTTTTAGAGCTGCTGCCATCGAGCAATTGGAAATCTGGGGGAATAGGGTAGGTTGTCAGGTAATAAAACAAAAAGAAGGTTCAGATCCGGCAGCGGTAGCCTTTGATGCTGTTAAGGCTGCCATTGCCCGAAAAATCGATGTTTTAATTATTGATACCGCTGGGAGGCTTCATACAAAAACAAATTTAATGGAAGAACTAAGAAAAGTTAAAAGGGTAGTGGAAAGAGAGTTACCGGGTGCTCCTGATGAGGTTTTATTAGTTTTGGATGCTACTACCGGACAGAACGCTTTTAGTCAGGTGGAGTATTTTAACAAAGCCCTGGATTTGACCGGTTTAGTTTTAACGAAACTGGATGGAACCGCTAAAGGCGGTGTTATAATAGGCATAAAAAGCAGTTACCAGATTCCAATAAAATTTATCGGGGTTGGGGAAAAAATGGATGATTTAAGACCCTTTGATCCCCAAGAATTTGTTGAAGCGTTATTTGCATCTTAAAAAATAAACCACAAGGAGGAGTTTACGATGTCTGTAAAAATAGCAGTAATTGGTGGTACCGGTGTTTATGACCCAAAAATGTTGAATAATCTTACCAAAGAAAAAGTAACTACGCCTTATGGTGACATTGAAGTTACCGTAGGCGAACTTTCAGGTAAAAGGGTGGCATTCCTTCCACGCCATGGAGCCGGACATACGGTTCCACCCCACCTGATTAATTACCGGGCTAATATCTGGGGATTAAAAATGCTGGGAGTGAAACAAATTATTGCAACGACGGCCGTTGGTTCCTTAAATTTAAATATGAAAGGTGGCGACTTTGTTTTAATTGACCAGTTTCTTGATTTTACGAAAAACCGCATTTATACCTTTTATGATGGTGGAGAACGGGGTGTAATTCATACCGATGTTACCGAACCCTATTGTCCAGAATTGAGAAAAATTATTTATAATGCTGCAAAAGAGCTTGGATATACAGTACATCCCTCGGGTACCTATGTTTGTACCGAAGGCCCGCGTTTTGAAACAGCGGCGGAAATAAAAATGTTTGCCAAGTTAGGGGGAGACCTGGTGGGAATGACCAGCGTTCCGGAAGTTGTTTTAGCAAGGGAAGCCGAAATGTGTTATGCTTCTATTTCCTTGGTGACCAACTTTGCCGCGGGTATTTCACCTAATCCTTTAACCCATGAAGAAGTTGTTGAAATGATGACCACTAAAAGTGAACAATTGAAGAACCTTATTGCTAAAACTATTGAGAACCTTGATCCCGACCGGAGCTGCTGGTGTCAAAGGGCAGTAAGTGGTCAAAGTCAGTTAGGGAAATAAAAAAACAGGGAAATGGGGAGAATTTTATGAGCATCATTAGGGATAGAACGCTTGCTCCTTTAGGGCAGCAAAAAATTAACTGGGTCAGAAATTACATGCCGGTTTTGAATTATTTAAAAAATGAATTAATTAGCAAAAAACCCTTGTCCGGGAAAAAGATTACGATGAGTATCCATTTGGAAGCTAAAACTGCTTACCTCGCTTTAATTTTGCGAGATCTTGGAGCAGAAGTTGCCGTGACCGGTTCAAATCCCCTTTCAACCCAGGATGAGATTGCTGCCGCTTTGGTAGAAGAGGGTTTAGAAGTTTTTGCCTGGCATGGAGCTTCACCTTCGGAGTATGAAGAACATTTAATAAAAGCTTTAGAAATTAAACCCGATATTATTATTGATGATGGAGGAGACCTGGTTCACATCTTGCATCATGTTCGCCCGGATTTGGCGCTAAACGTAATTGGTGGTGCGGAAGAAACAACGACAGGCGTCCATCGCTTGCGGATTTTGGAAAAAAACAAGGCTTTAAAATTTCCTATGATTGCGGTAAATGATGCTTTAACTAAGCACATGTTTGATAACCGTTACGGTACCGGGGAATCATCTCTGGCGGCCCTTATGGCTACTACCAACTTATTAATTGCCGGAAAGAATCTTGTGGTTGCCGGGTACGGTTGGTGTGGTAAAGGTGTAGCACAAAAAGCCCGGGGACTGGGGGCGCGGGTGATTGTTACAGAGGTTAATCCCATTCGTGCCTTAGAAGCTTTTATGGATGGTTTTGAAGTTACTGATTCGCTAACCGCTGCAAAAATAGGAGATATCTTTATAACAGTTACCGGTTGTAAAGATGTGTTCCGGGCAAGACATTTTGAAGTAATGAAAAACGGTGCAATTCTTGCCAATGCCGGTCATTTTAATGTGGAAATCAACCTTGATGAATTAAAAGCTATGGCAGTGGAAATCCGCGAAGTAAGGCCAAAGATAACCGGCTATATCCTTCCTGATGGTCGGCAGCTCAACGTTATTGCCGAAGGTCGTTTGGTAAACTTGGCAGCGGGACAAGGGCATCCGGCGGAAATTATGGATCTTTCGTTTTCATTACAGCTCTTAGCGGTTTTGTATCTTATAGAAAAACATGGCGAATTGTTACCTAAAGTTTATAATTTACCAAACGAACTTGATGAAAAAGTTGCTCTATATAAATTAAAAGCGCTCAATATCGAAATAGACGAGTTAACCGAAGACCAAAAAGAATATTTATTTGGTTAAAGAGAAGGGGTTTAAATGAAACTAAGTGTTGAAAGGATTAAGGAAAAGATAGTTAAAACAACGCAAAAACTTTGCCAGTACGGGTTAATGTTTTATAACTGGGGTAGTTTAAGTGTGTATATACCGGAAGAGAAAGTGGTAGTTATTACTCCCCTTACTCCGGATATGGCATGTTTAAGTACCTTTGATGTTTTAATAGTGGATATGGAGGGGAATATTTTAGAAGGAGAAAATCAGGCAAAGTTTAATTTAAAGCTGCACCGGCAGATTTATAATGTTCGTTCCGATGTCAGGGCTATAATCCATGCTCACCCCGTACACAGTACTGCTCTTTCGGTATTACATGAACCATTGCCGGTTATTTTGCCGGAAATGGTTCGGGCAATTGGAAAAGAGGTTCCCTTACTTAATTCGGTTTATATTGATTCTGAAAGTTATTTGTTAGAAATCAAGGAAAAAGCTTTTGCCAATAATGCTTTTTTACTGGCCAATAACGGTCTTATTACCATGGGAGAAAATCTTGATGTTTGCTTTAACCTTTGTCGAATTGTAGAAAAATGTGCGGAAATTTATTTAGCGGCATTAAAGGTACGAAAACCACATACTTTAAGTTCGGATGAAATTAATTACCTAAAAAAACTTTTTTAACCGGGGATGGTGAACGAATTGACAATCCTAATAAAAAATGCTACGGTTTTAGACTTAAATAGGTTTGCAGCGGTTGAAAGCGATATTTTAATTGAGGGAGACCGGATTTCTAAAATCGGTGTAGATTTTGAGGTAAAGGAAAAAGAAAATTTGAAAGTAATTGACGGTAGAAATAAAGTTGCTTTACCGGGTTTAATTAACGGCCATACGCATGTAGCCATGACCTTATTTCGGGGAGCATCCGATGACCTTCCTTTAATGGACTGGTTAAATAATGTTATTTGGCCCAGTGAAAGCCGTTTAACCGGTGAAGATGTTTATTGGGGAAGTCTTTTGGGAATAGTGGAAATGATTAAGAGCGGCACTACTACGTTTTGCGACATGTATTTTTTCATGGATGAAGTTGCTCATGCCGTTGAGCAAAGCGGTATCCGGGCTGTATTAAGCCGGGGCATGGTTGCTTTAGACCCGGCAAACGGTGAAAAGGGGCTTAAGGAAAGTGTGGATTTTATTAAAAACTGGCAGGGGAAGGCCAACGGTCGGATAACTACCGCATTGGCGCCTCATGCTCCATATACTTGTCCCCCGGAATTCTTACGGGATGTAATTGTGGAAGCAAAAAGATTAAATGTTCCGATAAATATCCATATTAGCGAAACTTTAGATGAAATAAGCATTATCAAGGAAAGATATGGCACAACACCGGTCAGACATTTAGAAAGCTTAGGTTTATTTGAGGTAAAAACCATAGGAGCCCACTTGGTACATGTCGATGACGAGGAAATTCAAATTCTCAAGCGTTATCAGGTCGGTGCCATTCATAATCCCCAAAGCAATATGAAATTAGCTTCGGGAATTGCTCCGGTGGTAAAAATGTTAGAAGCCGGGGTCTTAGTAGGATTGGGTACCGATGGGGCTGCAAGTAACAATGACCTGGACATGATTGAAGAATTACGTGCGGCTTCTTACTTACAAAAAGTAAGCAACATGAATCCGGAAGCTTTAAACGCCAAAACCTCTATTGCAATGGCAACGAGTTTGGGTGCCAGGGCCCTGGGGTTAACGGAAATTGGTTTACTTCAGGAAGGATATAAAGCCGATATAATTTTACTTAATACCAATGAAACCAATTTTTATCCCCGGCACAACATTTTTAACTTAATTGCCTACTCGGCCAAAGGAGCCGATGTGGACACGGTAATTGTCGATGGGGAAATTATCATGGAAAAGAGACAGCTAACACGTCTTGATGAGGAAAAAATTAAATTTGAAGCAAATAAACGCGGATTAAAATTAGTAGCGGGGTAGATAAAGTGCAATCGGTACGTCTAATAAAAGGGAGAACCCATCGGGTTTACAGCGGCCATCCCTGGATTTATAAAACCGAGTTAGCTGAACAGTACCCGTATTCTCCGGGGGAATTGGTTCGGGTTTTGGATCATAACAATCGTTTTATAGGAATTGGGTATTATAATAATAATTCCCAAATTGCGGTAAGAATGATGTCTTTTCATGATGAAGAAATAAACTATGACTGGATCAAAAATAAAATAATTAAAGCTTTTCAGTATCGTTCCTTGGCAGTTTCCAATACCGATGCTTATCGTTTAATCTACGGAGAAGCCGATCAAATTCCCGGTTTAATTGTGGACCGTTTTGGTGATTACTTAGTTTTGCAGAGCTTAACTTACGGGATTGAAAGGTTAAAACCGTTAATCGTTGAGGCCTTAATGGAAGTTATAAAACCCAGGGGTATTTATGAAAGAAGCGATGTTCCGGTGCGGACCAAGGAGGGACTACCCCTTGCAACCGGACTCTTAGCTGGAGAAGTACCGGAATTGGTGGTAATTAATGAAAATGGTTTTAAATTTTCGGTGAATATAAAAGAAGGTCATAAAACCGGCTATTTTTTGGACCAGAGAGAAAATCGGTTAGCTTTAAAGCCTTTTTTCCAAGGTAAAAAAGTACTGGATTGTTTTTGCCATACAGGAGCTTTTTCCGTTTATGCTGCCGGGTTTGGAGCAAAAGAAGTAATTGGGGTAGATATTTCTTCTGAGGCGATAACCCGGGCCCGGGAAAATGCGGTGTTAAACGGATTTGAAGATAGAATTTTCTTTGTCGAGGCGAACTGTTTTGACTACCTGCGCGAACTGGAAAAGAACAAAGCAAATTTTGATATTGTAATTTTAGACCCTCCTGCTTTTACCAAAAGTAAAGAAGCTTTACCGGGTGCCGTAAGGGGTTATAAAGAGATAAATCTAAGGGCCTTAAAGCTTTTAAATGAAGGGGGTATTTTAGTCACCAGTTCCTGTTCTTATCATTTAACCGAAGATTTATTCTGGAATGTGATTTCTGAGGCTGCGTTTGATGCCAAAAAAAGAGTGAGGATTATTGAAGCCCGGCGGCAAGCTAAAGATCACCCGATGCTCCTCTCCTCACCCGAAACGTATTATTTAAAGTTTTTCATTTTACAAGTTATCTCTTAAAAAGGGAGCCGAAAACCGTTTTAAGGTTGGCCGATGCTACCCCTAAAAAGCTACTGTGACTTTCAAAGATATCCTTTAAAGCATAGATTAACTTATCCAATTCTTCTTTTTCTACAATAAGAGGTGGTTCTAAGCGGATTACATTAGGATTGTTCAGGGTATATGCGGTAATAATCCTGTGCTTATTCATTAACAGTCCAGCGACAAAGCTGCCGGTATACTCCCGGGCGAGATTTGTTAGCCCGGGAATTTTATTTAATAAGCCCCGGGGTTCGTTGAATTCGAGCCCAATTAAAAGGCCTTTACCGCGGACTTCTTTTATCAAGGGATAGGAGTTTTGCAGTGAACTTAACTGGCTCAATAAGTAATCACCAAGCTCTTTGGCTCTTTTTGCTAAATCCCACTTCACTAAAAGCTCAATTGCTTTGATAACTGCAGCCATTGCTTTTGTATTTCCCCCAAAAGTAGAAGTATGGAGGGTTGCTTTATCGGTAGAACCGTAAGCTTTTTTCCAGATAGCATCGGTGGTTATATAAGCACCTACGGGCATAACTCCACCGCCCAGAGATTTAGCTACACACATGATATCGGGAACAATTTCGTCATATTCTACCGCAAAGAGTTTACCCGTTCTACCAAAACCGGTTTGGATTTCATCAACTATTAAAAGAGCTCCGTATTTATGGCAAAGTTCTAAGGCATTTTTTAAATAACCTTGCGGAGGAACAACAACGCCACCCTCACCTTGAATTGGTTCTACAATAAATGCAGCGATGGCTTTAGATTTTAAGATCTTCTCCAATTCGTCTAAATCCCCGAAGGTTACAGGATAGCATTCGGGTAAGAGCGGGGTAAAAGGTGTTTGGTACTTTTGCCTACCGGTAACGGAAAGGGCGCCAAAAGATTTTCCGTGAAAAGAATTGTGAGCATATACGATGCCCGGACGCCCGGTATAAATTCTGGCAAGCTTTAGCGCTCCTTCTACCGCTTCTGCTCCGGAATTGCAAAAGAATACCCGTTTTAAATTACCGGGAGTTATTTTTGCCAGATTGTAGGCTGCTGCTCCAATTAACTGACCTATCGAGGCCTGCAAGAGATTGGGTAGCTCTTCCACCAATTTTACCGCATTCCAGATTTCCTCTGGGTTATGACCAAAGTTTAAGCTACCATAACCTCCTAAAAAGTCGAGATAAGCATTCCCCTCATTATCCCAAACTATTGTTCCCTTAGCTTTAACAAACTGTTTATCAAATTCTAACAAACTTAAAAGGGTTGCTAAACTTTCGTTAACATATTCACGGTAGAGGTCCCGGATATCCTGACGGGTTAAGGTTAAAGCTTGCTCTAAGGTAATAAGTTCCATTTTTGTGCCTCCTTCTTTTTTCCTTGACAATTTAAGTATATATAAATAAAATACTACTGTAAAGGTTAAATACTTGACAGGTGAAAAAATGATTGATGAATTTGCCCGAAACGGAAGCTTGCTGGAACTTTATGGAGGTTTATTAACCGAAAAACAACGGGAAATTCTTGAACTTTATTATATCGAAAATTGGTCTTTAGCGGAAATTGCCGAGTATTTAAAAATAAGCCGTCAGGGAGTCTATGATATTTTACAACGGGCTATTCGACAGTTAAACCTTTATGAAGAAAAACTTGGTTTATTAAGAAAAAATGAACAAAAAATGGCCCAGTATAACAATATCCTTACGAAAATGCAAGAGTTATTAGGAGAAGATAACTATAAACTTTTAGTTCCTTATTTTGAAGAAATTAAAAACTTATTTGATTAGCGGGAGCGGATGAAATGGTTTTTGAAAACCTGTCAAATAAATTTCAGGAAGTTTTTAAAAAGTTAAAAGGTAAAGGTAAATTAACCGAAGAAGATGTTAATCTGGCACTTAGAGAAGTGCGGATAGCTCTTTTGGAAGCTGATGTTAATTTTCAGGTGGTCAAAGATTTTATTGCTAAAGTAAAAGAAAAAGCAGTTGGTCATGAAGTACTGGAAAGTTTAACCCCGGGGCAGCAGGTAATAAAAATTGTTCATGAAGAATTAATAAATTTAATGGGAAAAACCAATGCAAAATTAAATGATGCCGGTTCGCCTCCAACGATTATTATGCTTGTGGGCTTGCAGGGGGCCGGCAAGACTACTACCGCTGCCAAGTTAGCTCATTTCTTGAAAAAACAAGGAAAAAAACCGCTCTTGGTTGCTGCGGACATTTACCGGCCGGCGGCAATCAAACAGCTCCAGGTTTTAGGTGATGCCATTGACGTGCCGGTTTTTACTATGGGAGAGCAGTCACCGGTAGACATTGCCAAAGCTTCGATTAATTTTGCCAAATCTAACTTAAAAAATTACGTCATAATTGATACTGCAGGGCGCTTGCACATCAATGAAGAATTAATGGATGAGCTTAAAAAAATAAAAGAGGAAGTGAGTCCCCACGAGATACTGTTGGTTGTGGATGCCATGACCGGTCAGGATGCGGTTAATGTAGCAAAAAGTTTTAACGAAGAGTTAGGTTTAACCGGGGTAATTCTTACCAAATTGGATGGGGATACCAAAGGGGGTGCAGCCTTATCGGTTAAGGCTGTAACCGGATGCCCGATTAAGTTTGCGGGAATGGGCGAAAAAATTGAAAATTTAGAACCCTTTTATCCAGATCGTATGGCCTCCCGTATTCTGGGCATGGGCGACGTTTTAACTCTGATTGAAAAAGCACAGGCTGCTATTGATGCGGAAAAAGCTCTAAAAATGCAAGAAAAATTAAAAAGCAGGGATTTTGACTTAGAAGATTTTTTAGATTCCCTGCAACAAATAAAGAAGATGGGGCCGTTAGAGCAATTGCTGGGAATGATTCCGGGGATGGGTAAAGTAAAAGATATTGCCGGGATGGTGGATGAAAAAGAGCTAAAACACATTGAAGCTATTATTTATTCCATGACTCCTGAAGAACGAAGAAAGCCGGAAATTATTGATGGTAGCCGCAAAAAGCGTATTGCTAAAGGTAGCGGAACTTCGATTCAGGAGGTCAACCGGTTACTAAAGCAATTTGAACAGATGAAAAAAATGATGAAACAGTTTGGTGGTATGGAGAAACAGTTAAAAAAGGGCAAAAAAATTAAATTTCCCTTCTTTTCATAAAATAGCAATTGGAAACCTAATAAGGGAGGTGAAACAATGGCAGTAAAAATTCGTTTAAAGAGAATGGGAGCAAAGAAAAACCCCTTTTATCGGGTAGTAGTGGCCGATACCCGTTCGCCGCGGGATGGTCGCGTAATTGATGAGATTGGTTATTATGACCCGGTGAAGCAGCCGGCGGTAGTGGTTATTAACGAAGAAAAAGCTCTGGACTGGCTGAAAAAAGGTGCCCAGCTAACCGAGACTGCTCGCGCTCTTCTAAGAAAAGCCGGGGTTTTACAAAAATTTCAGCAAAAATAGACACCGCGAGGTGGACTTATGAAAGGATTAGTTGAGGTATTAGCAAAATCATTGGTTGATAATCCGGATGAAGTGGTGGTAACTGTTGCCGAAGGCGAAAAAGCTATCTTAATTGAATTAAAAGTTGCACCTCAAGATGTGGGAAAAATTATTGGTAAGCAAGGTAGAATTGCTAAAGCCTTACGGACACTGGTTAAGGCTGCAGCTTCCAGAGAAAAAAAGAAAGTAATCTTAGAGATAGTATAAAAAGGGGCTTTTTGCCCCTTTTTTTTAAAAGGTGATGGGGAATGAATAATTTAATTGCTATAGGTTACGTTCTTGGAACCTTTGGGATTGATGGCTGGGTAAAAGTAGAACCCTTAACTGATCATCCTCAGAGGTTTTTAAGTACCGAAAGGGTATTCTGGGAAAAAGAAGATGATATTTTTCCCCTGCGTATTGAAGAGGTGCAATTACAGGCAGAGCGAATATTGGTAAAGTTTATGGAAATTAATGATCTTAAAGAGGCACATAAGTTAATTTTTGGTTACCTGAAAGTTCCCAAAAACGAAATTGTCCAACTTAAAGAAAATGAGTTTTACCTTTTTCAATTAAAAGGTCTTACCGTTTATGATTTGAACTCCCAAAAAATAGGCGTAATTCGTACAGTTATAAAAAATCCTGCTAATGATTTGTTAGTTATTGACACGATCCATGATAAAGAATTGCTCCTGCCTTTTATTAAGGTTTTTGTTAAAGAGGTAAATTTGCCTGAAGGTTTTATCAAGGTCGAACTTTTGCCGGGGATGTTGGAGGAATAAAATAATGAAAATAGACATTTTAACTCTTTTTCCTGAAATGTTTAACGGACCCCTTAATAGCAGTATTTTAAAAAAGGCCCAAGAAAAAGGGATAATAACAATAAACTACATTAATATTCGCGATTTTACTACCGACCGGCATCATCAAGCCGATGATAAACCTTATGGTGGTGGTGCCGGTATGGTAATGAAAGTTGAACCTGTAATAAACGCCTACGAAGCAATTCCCAAGAACAATTCCTTTACCATTATGCTCTCACCCCAGGGAAGGAAATTTAATCAAAAATTTGCCCGGGAGCTTTCCCGAAAAGAACATTTAATTTTTATTTGCGGTCACTATGAAGGCATTGACGAGCGAGTTCGCCAGTTAATTGTTGATGAAGAAATTTCGATTGGTGATTACGTTTTAACCGGCGGCGAAATTGCCGCCATGGTAGTTATCGATGCGGTGGCTCGCCTGGTTCCCGGAGTGTTGGGGGATGAAGTATCGGCCGAGGAGGAAAGTTTTAGTGACCAGCTCTTAGAGTATCCTCACTATACCCGTCCTCGAAATTTCCGAGGGCTGGAAGTTCCGGAGGTCTTGCTTTCGGGAAATCATAAAAAAATAGATTTATGGCGGAAAAAACAATCCCTTCTAAATACGTTTTTTCGGCGCCGGGATTTACTCAAAATAAGAGGGCTTACCAAAGAGGAAAAAATCCTTTTATGGCAGGGCTTTTTTGAATTGGCGATGTTAATCGACGAGATCCCAGAAAGGAGCGAATAGGATTGGGCAATGTTTACCTGGCCCTCGTCCATCATCCGGTTTATAACAAGCATTTAGAAGTTGTGACTACATCGGTTACCAATCTGGATATCCATGACATTGCTCGTTCTTCGCGGACTTACGGTATAAAAAATTATTATATTGTGCATCCTTCATCTACCATGAAGCAATTAATAAACAAAGTGTTAAACTTTTGGCAGGAGGGCTACGGGGCCAGTTATAATCCCGACCGTAAGGAAGCCTTTCGTATTGTAAAACTGGTCGATTGTTTAGAAGATGTAGTGCTTGATATTGAAAAAATTGAAGGAAAAAAACCATTAACTGTAAGCACTGATGCGCGCGTATATCCCAACACGGTAAGTTATAATTTTTTACGGAAAAAGATTAAGGAGGATGAAAATCCGTATCTTTTACTTTTTGGTACCGGATGGGGACTGACCCGGGAGGTAATGGAAAGTACAACCTATATTTTAGAACCGATATACGGACCTACCGATTATAACCATTTAAGTGTTAGAAGTGCGGTAGCAATTATTTTAGATCGCCTTTTGGGGGAAGAATGGTTTTGTAAGAGTAAATTGCTAAGTTGAGAGAACCGCGCCAAATAAGGTATAAACACAAACCCAAAAATAAAATTACCCCAAAGTAGGGCGAAAAACAGCGGTTTTAAGGAGCAGGAACAAAAGA
>NZ_BDJL01000029.1 GCF_001950325.1 Carboxydothermus islandicus | reverse complement strand
CGGGATCTTTTAAGCACGTATGAGTTTCCCGGGGACGAAGTACCGGTGGTAGCAGGATCGGCGTTAAAGGCATTAGAGTGTGGCTGTGGCAAAGAAGATTGTCAGTGGTGCGGCAAGATCTTAGAGTTAATGAACAAGGTAGACGAATACATTCCGACACCGCAGCGGGATGTAGATAAGCCGTTCTTAATGCCGGTAGAGGACGTATTTACCATTACCGGACGGGGGACGGTAGCAACCGGACGGGTAGA
>NZ_BDJL01000028.1 GCF_001950325.1 Carboxydothermus islandicus | reverse complement strand
AAAAACGCCCTCTCAAACTGTTAAATTTTAACTCTTATGTATCTTTTTGTGCTGGCAATGGCCAATATTTTTTCTGCATTTTTCTTTGCCGTTTTATGCATTTTTATATTGCCAAACACAGCTAATGGTATTAAGCAATAATTTTCTGTACTACATCGTTAATTTTTTTATTCCTCAAAAGCTTCTTTAACGCTCCATACTTTCCATACATTGCCGACAAGTTCTGGAGAGGGTTTTAAAGTTTTCTTTCCAGGTTGCCAGCCCGATGGTGTAGCTTCAGTGCCTTGAGAATTTCTCACATACTGAAAAGCTTTAATCTGCCGAAGGGCCTCTTTTACGTTTCTGCCAACTGGTGGGGTTAAAACTTCAAAAGCCTGGATAATTCCATCCGGGTCAATAATAAATCTACCCCGGGTTTCCACTCCACTATCTTCATCATATATTCCGTACATTTTTCCAATACTACCGTCCTGATCGGATAGCATTGGAAAAGGTATATCTCGATTGATCATCTTTGAAAGTTCATAATCGTTCCACATCTTGTGAACAAACACGCTATCCACACTTACCGAAAGTACTTCTACCCCCAGCTTTTTAAATTCCTCGTACTTTTCAGCAACTGCTGAAATTTCTGTGGCTCAAACAAAAGTAAAATCACCGGGATAGAAACACAATAAAACCCATTTTCCCCTAAACTCGGACAACTTGAAATTCATAAATTTTCCCTGATAGAAACCTGGCGCTGTAAAATCAGGAGCCGGTTTACCAACTTTAACCATACTTTTTTCACCCTCCTTTTTTAAAGTAACTTCACTTGTTAATTCAACAACAGGAACACTTGGCTTTTCGGGCATAGGCCTAATACAGCCTGGTTTAAATTCCTCTGGCATGTATTCACCTCCTCGTAAAAAAATAAAAAACAAAATGGGTAAAAACGATAAATGCTGTAATTATTGGCATCAGTAGTTTTTAGCGTAGCAAACGTTTGAGGCTAAAACTTGTGGAATATATTTTTTTAGGTATTCTATATATTGTGGCTTTTCCCCTGCTTTGTACCAAATGCTATAAAAAAAAATTTAGGGCCTTACCGTACCTTAACCGACCCATTAACTTGAAAATCCTTGGTCTTTAATGTCAATAGCGGATTTAAATTAACCCACCCTGGCTTACTGCCACACTTGTTTCAAAGCTCCCGGGCTGTCTATAACGTATTGACAGGGTTTTTACCGTTATCGGTTTTATTATCACCCTGAATGGCGAATACCAGAATTTTGCTATATAATCCCTTCCATCATTATCTTCCTCAGCGTATTTAGCGTGCCACGACATTATCCGGAAAGCATAGGGGATATTACTTTGAACTTGCTTCAAAAAATCGGTCTGGAAGATTTCGTATGGTCTTGGTCTGCCCGGTTGTATTTTACCGCAAGTAAAGTAATGCTTATTCTCCTAATTTTTAAACTACAAAATACTCAGTAAAAAACCCCGAAGCCTTAAAACTTCGGGGAGAGAAGGATTATTGGATATCCACTTTAAATCCTCGCAGATTATCCTGCGCCTTCTTGAGCCTGATGTTTAGAATGCCGTTTTTATATTCAGCGGTAGCTTTGGCAGGTTCTACTTCTACCGGCAAGTACACTACTCTTTCAAAGCTGCCTGCAAAGATTTCCTTGCGGTAGATTTTATCGTTCCTCGCTTCCATTTCATCTTTAACCTGTCCTTTAATAATTAGATGATCTTTTTGGACATACAGCTCAATCTGGTTCTTATCTTCTATGCCAGGGAGTTCTGCCTTAACTAATATTTCATCGCCTTCATCAAGAATATCTACCCTTGGGATTGATACACCTCTACCAATCGGTGCAAAAGCTTCAGCAAACAGACGATTTAAATCTAACACTTCTCTGAACGGATCAAATCTTCTCATGAGCATGGCTACCACCCCCTGTCATAGATTTCTATGTTTTATTTTTATTTTAACTTTCCTTGACCTTTCACTTATAATTATTGACCTTTCCTGACTTTTTAGGCAAGAGCAGTTATTTTTAAAAAACAAACGTTATTGCTGTTTATTGCTAATTAAAATGAAATATCAATAGTTTGCTAAATATCTCTTGGTATTTTATTTCCTTCCTCTTTATGGCATACTTCCGCAAAATACTTTATAAGCACTTCCCCAAATTTTACTGCTGTTCCACAGCAAAAATCAAAGAATAACTTCCTAAACAATAAAATAGTTGTCGAAGTAAATAGTTCTTTTTCGCAGTTTATACCTCGGACCCACTAACATCCCAAATAAAAAACCTCCGATATGAGCCCACCACGCTATCCCAAACCCAAAAACTGGACCAAATAAAGTTAAGATGCCATTGGAAAGCTGCGAGATAAACCACAAGCTAATATAAATGAAAGCCGGAACGTCAATAAAAATTGGGATAAAAATTAAAAAAAATAAAGTCACAATTTTAGCAAAAGGAAAAAGAACAAAGTAAGCTCCCATCACTCCGGCAATTGCTCCCGAAGCCCCAACTGCAACAATGTCCGAAGTAAAATTAAATACGTAATGCGCAGTCATTGCTACAATCCCGCTTAAAAAATAAAACAATAAAAATTTGAAGTGCCCCAGGCGGTCTTCCACATTATCCCCGAAAAGCCAGAGAGCCCACATATTGCTAATAAGATGCATAAAGCTTCCATGTAAAAACATACTGGTAAAGACGGTTACTCCACTCCAGACTATCTCTGATAACAGGCCGTGTCTTAATCCTTCGGTCAGACGCAGGGGAGTAAAACCAAAAGTATGCAAAAAAAGCTCGCTTGTCTCCCGGGGAAGTGAAATTTGAAAAATAAACACCAGCACATTGGCCAGAATTAATAAAATTGTCATCACCGGCACTTTGCGGCTCGGGTTTACATCTCTTAAAGGTATCATCTTTAGTCTCCTTTTCTCTTTACTGGGTTAATTTAGATTAGAGGCTTTAAACTCGAGGGGTATAGTTAAATATTTCGCCGTCTATGGGTTACTTACCTCCATTTTGACCCGAATATTTTAGTTTTTCAACTGGTTTTTAAGTATTAACGCAATTTTTGCTGACTATCTTGAACCAGAGGTTTGATGCTGGCCACCTTCAGATTCCACCTCATAGCGGACACCCTTTCCTTAAGTTGGTTACTACCAGAAAACCTGTTTCGAAACTTTCAACCTTTCGACGGCAAACATACCATATACACACAAAAGCCCCCAGGGCATTAACTGGAGGCTTTGCTTCTTTTTATTTTTTCTTTCCTAAAATACCGTGATATTTTGCAAAAATTTATATTAACCCTGTAATAATTTGCAATTTTTTGGGTTAAAGCTGCCTGTTACTAACTCACGATTTAGTAACTTTAGAGTTAGTAACATTATAACACCTTAGTATTTTCATATTTTTCATAGCTTCAACGGTTTATTAAATTATGTTAATATTTTTAGGAATGCTAAAATAGTTTTCGTAATGGGTAGGTCGTGAGTTCGAATAAAAATTGTCAGCATTGTTATGCAGGGACGGGGCAAGAACCGTCCCTGCTTTCCAACCTCTTTTCTTATTCTTGGTCTTTTTCTTCATTATTACCTTCTTTTTTTGCCTTTTTAAGCTCTTCCAGCCTTTCTTCTATCACTTTTAGCTGTTCTTTCAAATATTTGGCCTCCTGGGAAAGGATTTCTTCTTCATATTTAGGTTCATTTACTGGATTATGGTCAAAAGGATAAGATTTCCTTGCCCAGAAGGGCAAACCTGTGGCATAGTACCAGTGCCTCCAGCCCCTGCCAAATCCAAAACTACCATGCCTAAACCAAGAACCAATATCCTTGCGCCAGAACCTCTTTCCTACGGGGTTCATGAAGCCTGGCACGGAAAATCCTGCGCAAAAGCCTGCAGCTCTACCGCTCCTGGGACCGAACCCGTCGGGACCCAGTCTATTTCCTCTTGGCATTTTTTCACCTCCTTTCTCCGTGTTCTAAACACTTACTAATACCTTTTATTTCATCACTTTCAGCGGTTTGACTCAAAGGTTGAAATTGTTTCTTTCGTTATCCAAATCATTTTTCACCCTTTCTTTTACTTTTCGTTAACTTTATCCTTGCATTTTTTACAATAACCAAAATACCAGTATGAACTGTTAACGATTTTGAAATCTTTAAGATTTTCATTAGCAGGTAAAGTTAATTCTTGTTGAATAGGTACCTCATAAATCTTTCCGCATTCCAAACAAACGTAATGACAATGACTGTAACTATCATCTTTTAAAATCTCATATTTTATTGGTTGATTTGGCAAATTCAATTTCTGAAGTATCCCTTTCTCGCAAAAAAGCTCCAATGCTCGGTACACTGTTGCTAAGCCTATTTTAGGTAAAATTTTTTTTGTAATTAGATATATTTCTTCTGCTGAAAGATGCTTTTTTTTACTGTTTTTAATAGCTGTAATAATAGCCTTTCGCTGAGGAGTCCACTTAAAATCTTGATTTTCTTGATTCTTAACACTTGCCGACTTCATATTTACTCGCATTCCTCCTGTACCAACCACACTAAATTTTTTAATCGAAGGGTTTTCAATTCTTTTTATGGTATGTTTTATTTTGTCAACCTACTTTAAAAAGGAACTCCTGTCGGTTTAAAATACGTTATTTTCTGCATAAACAGCTTTCATCGCCATTTAGATGTTCTTGGTAACTCTTATCTTACCCTTGTTATTTTTGACATATGTTCATAATTATCATCTTTTATTATAATCTTATAATGAACATATGTCAATAATATTAATGCTTTTTTCCGTCCTCAAGCAGCACCAATACCAGGTATACAAAAAAGGCTTCCGGGATTTTACCCGGAGGCCTTTTTTGCATAAACGATGTGTTATCCAGAAAAGAATAAAGCTTAAAAAGCCCGGTTTAACCGGGCTTATCTTTTAAAGTATTTTCTTTATTCACACTTTTTAGAAATTGATAATATTCTATTAAAACCCTGTCTAACTCCTGACTTTTCTTTACCACTTCCGGATCGGTAAATTCCGCTGCCTCATCTACTAATTGAGCCAGCTCTGCTTTTAATAACTCAATAGTTTTTAGTAAAATTTCAATTTTTTTATTTTGCAAAGCTACCACCTCCGGGCTTATCCTGCCCAAAAGGAGGTGGTTTTAAACCACAAAATTGTTTTTCCGCTTTTTCTTGGTAAAAAAACCCGGCACAAAGAACAATTAAAACGCATAATAAAAGCATTGCCAGCCCTTTTGTTGCACCAAAATTGGAGCCAATTAACACCTCGCTTTAATGCCCCATGAAATTTATTTTCTATCCCTAAGTTTTTTATTTTAAAATTTTTTACTTATTTAATTACTTAATAAAGCAGGATTTAACTGATAGTTGTAAAAATAATTTTTAGATAATACTTTAAAACTGGGGGGTAATTTTTTGATGGAAACCAACATAACCCGACAACCGGAATTAAAACCGTATATAAAAGCTTTTAAAATTTTAAGCATAGGTATATTAGTTTTAGTACTGTTTTTTAATTCTTTTGTTATAATTCCTGCAGGTCACGTGGGGGTACTTTTGCAGTTTGGTGCGGTTAAAGGAAAGTTTGGTGAAGGTTTACATTTTAAAATTCCCTTTATACAATCTGTGGTACTTTTAGATTGTAGAATTAGAAAATACGAAACAGCCGCAAACGCCGCTTCAAAAGATTTACAAGTTGTTCAATCGGAAATTGCTGTAAACTATCATATCCGTAAAGAGATTGCTGATAATTTATATGAAAAAGTTGGTAAAAATTACGATGAAACTATTATCATGCCTGCGGTTCAAGAATCGGTTAAAGCAGTAACAGCAAGATACACCGCTGAAGAATTAATAACTAAAAGAAGAGAGGTAAGTTCAACTATATCTCAAGTTTTAGAAGAAAAACTAATTACTTATGGAATCATTGTAGATGCTTTTAACGTTGTTAATTTTAAGTTCAGCGAGAAATTTAATGAAGCCGTAGAAGAAAAGTTGGCAGCAGAACAACGGGCTCTTAAGGCAAAGCGGGATTTAGAAAGGGTCAAAATCGAAGCGGAACAAAAAATAACCCAAGCAAAAGCCGAGGCTGAAGCATTAAAAATCCAGAGGGAACAGGTAACCCCGCAGCTTTTAGAATTAAGAAAAATTGAGGCTCAGTTAAAAGCCATTGAAAAATGGGACGGACACTTGCCCAATGTCACTGGCGATAATGTACCGTTTATAAATATTCCTATTAAATAAGACATTTTAATAATATAAAATAGTTCAGCCATAAAAGCTAAACCAAAGTAAAAACCCGCTTTCTTATTAAAGAAAGCGGGTTTAATACTAACCACCGGGCTGGACGCTTATCTGCAATATAGCCAAAAAAGGTTGAATAGCAGAAGATGCTAAATTTGTAACACTAAAAAACTGGTTTTAGCATAGTTTAAAGCCATATCGGTATTATTTTGCTCCACTTTCCACCGGTTTTTCTTTAGAGATAATTCCTCCTGGTTGCTTTTCTACCTTAATATTTTCCATGAAAAAGCTGATAAAAATGCCAAAAAGAATGATAAACATTGCCACCCAAAAAACGTCGCCTACAATCGTCATAGCCATGGGCATCAAGATTCCTCCACCAATGCCCTGAAGACCGCGGTAAATAATAAGCTGGGTCATATTTTCACTGGTTCCACACAGCGCGGAGCCCAGCATAAAAAGACCAAGGCCAGAGACATACATTATCCGCCGGCCGTAAATATCGGCAAGCTTTCCGGCAATGGGAACAAAAGTGGTAGAAGTTAACATATAGGCAGTAGTAACCCACGACAAAATATCAAGTCCACCTAATTCTCCGATAATCCGCGGCATTGCAGTACCGACAACTGTTTGGTCCAGTGCTGAAAAAAACATCCCGAGAATTAGACCAACAAGTAAAATGTTTCTTCTGGAATTCTGGTCCATATTATTTTGCCACCTCTTTAAAGTAAAAACTTGCTTTATTTAAAAGTCTGATTAACTCGCTGGTGTCCTTCTCCCCTAAATATTCAACCAAGCCAGAAAATCTTTTCATAAACTCTTTTTTCCCTTGTTCTAAAATCTCTTGCCCTTTTGCAGAAGGCCTTACCATAACAACTCGTCGGTCTTTTGAGTCGCGAAGACGTTCAATATATCCCTCTTCTTCCAACGAGTTTAGCATATGGGTTACTGCTGCAGGGGTAATACCAAGTCTCTGACTTAAATCAGATACCTTAACTCCTTCTTCCCCATCAGCAATCATCTCCCGCATCGTGTCAAGTAAGATTAATTCACTTTTTTTAATCCCAAAACGTTGCCCGTGAAAGCCGTCACCTTTTTTAAACTTAATCACCGTACGCACAAGTTCTTCAGCAAGCTTAATTTTAAATTCATTATTAATCTTTGCTCACACTCCTTATCAAATAAATTATTATTTTACCTTATAAATTATTTACTAATTCAACAAAAATGTCAAGCTAACACCGAAATCCTTTTGTAAACATACATTAAAAAAAGAAAGGAGGTTTTCTTATGCTGTATCAGGTAAAAACCGGAGATAGTTTATATTCAATAGCAAAGCGTTTTAGCACAACCGTAGACGCTATTTTAAAAGCCAATGTTATCTGTAATCCCAATCTTATCTTTAAAGACCAGCTTCTAATTATCCCTGAACCAGATATAGAGCTTCCAAAAGCCGGAGGATTTCCTTATTATGTCGTAAGGTCAGGTGACACTTTAACCTGCCTTGCCCGGCAGTTTAATACAAGTGTGGCAGTATTAGCAGCTATTAATAAAATCCCAAATCCCAATATTATTTATGCCAATACCGAGCTATTAATCGGCCCAGAAATACCCGATGCCCAAAAATTATTCTTGGCCTGGCAAGAAGCAGAAAAAAATTGCGATAATTTAAATTCCCTGCAGGTTCACGGAACTTATTACATTGGAAGTTTCCAGTGGGAAGCATTAGGAAACAAAGCTATTCCCTATTTATTATCCTTTTTAAATAGTTCATGTATTTTGACCCGGGCCTATGCTATATTAAGTTTAGGTAGAGTCGGCTTAAATGGAAAAGTAACTAAAGCTTTAAAACCTCTTTTAAATGATCCGGAAATATCTTCTCTAGTTAAAATTGTCCTTAGACGAATAGCTCTCAATTCCATGGGGCAAAAACGTACCCGTATTTTATTAGGAGATAATGAATTATATACTGCCCCTTACCTGAATTCCCCGCATACTATTCTTCCTAATGGCACAGAAGTAGTAGTGCTCCAGTGGTATATTCCAAGTCCAACGGGCGAAGAAATGCCTCCTGGCGGGCTTGCCCTTTGGGATTATGTGATGGTTCTAAGAACCAACCTTAGAGGCTTTTTGCTCCGCAAAGGCTACCAGGAAATAAGTTTAATCTAAGCTTTGATTAAGCTCATATATATATTGTTCTATTACGGTATGACAACAACGCCCCAAAGGATTTTCAATGCGGCATTTTCCTCCACCGCAAGCTCCGGTCATGGCAAATATGGCCTTTAGGTCAGGACCTACCTGCATAAAGGCCTTTTTTATTTCTCCCCGGGTTACCTTATTGCAGTAGCATAAATAAACGTCATCGCTCTTATCTTTATACCAGAGGGCAGTGTTTATGGTATCTACATCATAAATATTTTCCCCAAAGTAAGCTACCGAACAAGCAGGATTGGTGCAAGCAAAGTATAAGCCATCCTGAAACCGTTCTCTTTCTTCATCTTTTAAAAGATTAAACACTGTTTCGGGAAAAACTTTGACTCCTTCCGCTCCACACTCGGGACATTTCATTAACTATTTCACCCCTAATGGCAAACAATTTTTATTTCTAAAGCCGCTGGACGACTTTCTCCATTAAAATAACAAAAATCCTTTTTCCCTTTGTCAAAATTTCTTTAATCTATACAAGATGTTTTTATTTTATCACAAGGTAAAACCCTTTTTTTGTCGAATATTTAAAAAAAAGAGCCAAAGGAGGCAAAAAAATGGCTAACTCCGGCTGGGATATCAGGAGAGTTTATTTTTATTTGGTTTCCTTTACCACATTAATCATGATTATCGTGGGAACAAGTATGTTTATTAGAAGTTTGGTAGATGTTGTACTGCCACCTCCCATTTATAAACCAACAGTTGTGGATATAAAAATGCGCATAGCTGATCTGCAGAAAGGAAATGGCCTTACTGCTGCAGAAGCAGAAAAAATTGTCCGGGAAGAAAATAACCGCATGGAAATTGAGCAGAAACGTTCCCGGGTGAGAAACTTACTAAACAGCATTTCCCTTCTGGTAGTCGCTACCCCCATTTATTTATACCACTGGCGCTGGGTCGTAAAGACCGAAACCGGGCATTAGGGGGTGGTAAAGTGGGTCGCTGGGATATTAGAAGAGTTTATTTTTATTTAGTTGCTTTTGCTACTTTGATTATGATAATTATTTCCGGTACCAAGTTGGTAAACAGCATATTGGATATTATTTACCCTGTAAATTACAGCTACAACACTCCACTAATAAAAGATAGGTATCCACCGGATATGCTTAAAAATTATCCTAATATAACCCAGGAAGATTTAGCTAAAGCCCTGGAGCAAGAAAAAGCTTTTAACCAGAACAATACCAGATATCATCGCTACCGTGGTTTTTTTGATGCTTTGTCTCTTTTGGTTATTGCCGCTCCAGTTTATCTTTACCACTGGCGGTGGATAAAAAAATTAGAAGAATCGAGTAGGAGGGGGTAATTAACCCCCGTCCTCTCACACCACCGTACGTACCGTTCGGTATACGGCGGTTCATGAGTTTACCCGAAGTTGTTGATACCTCTCAACTAAACTTATTAGC
>NZ_BDJL01000027.1 GCF_001950325.1 Carboxydothermus islandicus | reverse complement strand
GACGGCTGCGGGGTGCCGGTTTTTGCCGTACCCCTGAAAAATGGAGCTTTAGCCTTTGCCAAGCTCTCACGGCCCGACCTGTTTTCCGGGAAATTAAAAGAAGCGGTAGAAACAGTAGTATACAGCATGAATGCCTATCCGGTAATGGTCGCAGGAACCGGTCGTTTTGATACCGATTTAATGGGTAGTTTTCCCGGTAGATTTATCTCAAAGGTAGGAGCAGAAGCGGTACAAATCGTAGGTGTTCTTAACAAAGGTATTGCCGTAGCGGTAAAAGTGGCCGATGGTAACAGCCGGGCCCTGGGGGCAACCCGCTGGCAGACCATCTGGCATGTTCTCCTGCCGGCAGCAGCGCCGGGAATTATCACCGGATTAGTTTTGGGGATGGCACGGGCTATCGGGGAAACAATTGCCGTGCAAATGGTTATTGGCAATACACCTCTTTTCCCCCGTTCCCTGTTTCAACCTACTGCCACCCTGACTTCGGAAATCGTGATGGAAATGGGAAATACGGCCTTTAATTCCACGTGGAATAATGCTCTCTTTTTAATGGCCTTTGTGTTGCTACTTATTGCGTTAGGTTTAATTTTATTAGTGCGAAAATTTACCGTACCAATAGGAAGGCCATTGAAAAAAAATAAATTTATCGATAAGCTGGCTACTACTTTATTAACATTGGCGGGCCTCACCATTCTTGGTATTCTTATAGCCTTTATTTTTTACATTTTAAAACGCGGATTGCCGGTTTTAACTCCTTCCTTTATTCTCGGCCCTCCCTCCGAGATGAAAGCAGGGGGAGGTGTGGGGCCTGAACTATTTAACACCTTTTATATTTTGGTGCTTTCTCTTGCTTTTTCTTTGCCCGTAGGCCTGGGAGCAGGCATCTGGCTGGCCGAATATGCTAAGCCTGGTAGGGTAGTTAATATTATCCGAACCAGTACTGAAATGTTAGCGACCGTCCCTTCCATAGTCTTTGGACTTTTTGGCATGATCATTTTTGTGAATTTCCTGGGGCTTGGATTTACAATTGTCGGTGGCGCTTTAACTTTATCCCTTTTAAATTTACCGGTACTAATAAGGGTTACCGAAGAAGCTGTACGCGCAGTTCCCAAATCATACCACATGGCAAGCCTGGCCCTGGGCGCAACAAAAAGTCAAACCCTTTTCCGGGTCGTGCTCCCTGCAGCCTTACCCCGCATCATTACCGGGGTAACTCTGGTAGCCGGAAGAGCCATTGGCGAGTCAGCTATTTTGATTTTTACTGCGGGTAACACCGTTTCCCGCTTCATGTTCGACTTAAACCCCCTTGCTTCCGGCGAAACCTTGGCGGTCCATCTCTGGTATGTTAATTCCGAAGGCCTGATTCCCGATGCCACCCGCATTGCCGATGGCAGCGCCGCTTTGCTCTTAATTTTGGTACTGATTTTTAACCTTTTACTGGTAATTCCAACAAAACGTTATGAAAAAAAGGTAAAGTTAAATTAGGAAAGAGGCCGTAGGCAAAAGCTTACGGCCTCTTTAGCATATAGTAGTTAAAATCCAGAGGTTACCCCCGGCATAAATCTCTCCTTTGCCGCGCTGGATACCGCACAAATTTTTTTACCCCTTTTAGTCCGACAATTCGACAAAAAGTTATAAAAAATTCTCGTTACATTTTTTTTGCTAGCTGCTATAATTTTACTAAGAAAAAGTATTAATAAGCAATAATTGGTAGATAAAGTTCGGAATTAAGATAAATGCTATGGAGTCAATTGAGGCAGACCCACTCGCAGCTTGCCCAATGGTCTATAGAACTAGGGAGGAAGGAGGTGAAACCTGTGATTTGCAAGGAAAATGCCAAAAGGTTGAAAAGAATTATGATTATGGCTTTTCTTTCCTGGGTTCTTCTCTTTTCCGTACCAGTTACGTTAGCGGCTTCGAATATTATATCTAAACCGGGTGTATATACCGACCCCAAAACCGGACAGCTTTATTGCATCGTAACCTCGGATCCCAAGGGCCCAAAACCGCCAGACCCGGATTCCCTGCCCGAAAAAAACATGAAACCACCCATCCTCGGTAATAACGAAGCGTATCCAAAGGCCGGAGTATATCTTGACCCAAAAACCGGGCTGCTTGTTGACATCGTAACCTCGGATCCCAATGGGCCACAACCACCAGACCCGGATTCCCTGCCCGAAAAAAACATGAAACCACCCATCCTCGGTAATAACGAAGCGTATCCAAAGGCCGGAGTATATCTTGACCCAAAAACTGGGCTGCTTGTTGACATCGTAACCTCGGATCCCAATGGGCCACAACCACCAGACCCGGATTCCCAACCCGAAAAAAACATGAAACCACCCATCCTCGGTAATAACGAAGCTTTTAGTCTTTTCTCAATACCTGTTTATATAAATGAGCCGTGCGACGAAGAATGGCGGGCCCGCTACGGTACAAATTGGATGTACTGGGCCAACTATGCCGTTGAAGTTGCGGACGACTACCTATACGAACAATTTGGTATAGATTTCTATTCCGTTGCCCAAAATGTCTGGAATTCCAATAATATAGCTCCTGGAGATCTACTGGATGAAGCTAAAATAGAAGTCGGTCTCACCAACGGTGCTGATCTTATGGTAGCTTTTTCCGGCCAAACTTACGGAAATACTTTAGGTATAGCGTACATTAACAAACCTGGCTCACTAATCTTTGACACCGGAAGCAGGTGGAATGGAATAATCGTTCGTCACGAAACGGGACATAATTACGGTCTGGCCCAGTGGTCGCCCACCGATGGAAATCACCATTGCACGCGGCCAACCTGCTTAATGTACCCCATTCTCTACGGTCCCACCGAAAACACTACCCTCTGTGCAGACCATAGGTCCGAATGGCTTAACAAGCGGGATAGATATTAAATTTAAGCAAAAACTTTAAAGAGCGGGGCGGGTCCCGCTCTGTTTTTTTAGGAAAAGAAAGTGCCGGAGGAGGAAGATTATACTTGAAACCTTTTTATAAACTACATAATAAAAACATATTATTATGTGGTATTTTTTTCACGTTAGCTGGGTTGCTGCTATCGGTTAAGTTTTTTTTAAATGTAAATCAGAAAACCTATCCACCTAACGTTCTGGTAATTATAAACGGCGAAGCCTTAACTACTTCGGAAGTGAATAAGGTTATCAAAAACTACCGGATAGCAGGAAACCAGGCTGCTAACCGCCTCGACCAAATCCTTTCCGACCTAATAGATGAAAAACTTATTCTGCAGGAAGCCAAGAGGCGAAAGATAGATGCCACAAGGGAAGAAATAGAAGCAAGGCTGAAGCAGCTTAAAAACCATTTGCCGTCATTATACCAGCAAATTTATACACAAATGTCGGAAAAAGAGTATAAAGAGATCCTGAAAAACCGGATTATCATCCAAAAGCTATATACTGAAGTCATCTCATCTCAGAAAAATAAGCCAACTGGAGAGCAGGAACCTCTAGAAACTTCGCAAAAAGAAAAAGAAATCTTTGCTAAATGGGTAAAAGAGCTTCGGGAGAAAGCCGACATTACCTTCCTTCAAGAAAACATTCAAAACTTTAAAGAAAGCCTTCGTAAAGAAACTCCAGGGGTTGTCTATTAAACAAGATACTCCGAAGTTAACAAAAATGATATAATGGATGGAGGAGAAAAATGAGGTGAGATAATGAATTTTGCAACAGATTACACTCTTTTGGCAGAAGTTACCCGGGGTAATATCGTCGAAAGTGTCCACTTTGGTTCCATTGCCGTGGTAGATTACACCGGCAAGATTGTAGCCTCTGCCGGAAATCCGGAGCTCGTTACTTTTTTAAGGTCTTCCTCCAAGCCAATTCAGGTTTTACCTCTTTTAGTAAAAGATTTACCCTATGATTTTACCGCTAAAGAAATTGCGGTAATGTGTGCCTCCCATAGCGGAACCGTAGAGCATACCCAAACGGTAGCAGGAATTTTACAAAAAATTGGCCTTGACGAGGGTTATCTAAGCTGCGGCACCCATGAG
>NZ_BDJL01000026.1 GCF_001950325.1 Carboxydothermus islandicus | reverse complement strand
CCGCTGGTGCCGTCCAAAAGGTAGTCCACCCCTTCGGTCTTTAACTGACCGCTTACCCAGACCTGGGTGCCTTTGTTGTAAGGATAGCTTCTGACCCACTGGTATTGCTGGCTGTTTTCGTAATAACCGGTAGCAGAATTATAAACATAAGCCACATTGGACTTGTAGTTCAGGTAGCTGTAAGCATTGACGTTGGGGTTTAGGATTCGGGCGTTACCTCCCAGGCCGTGGGGGCTGTGGCACGATTCACAGCCAAAAGTGATGTCCCAGGCAGTGGCATCGGCTTTGTCGGGAGTGTCGTTGGCTTCGTAGTTGCCGGTGACGTTTCCCCCGGGGGCAGCGAAAATCTGAACCGCTCCGGTGACCAGGTGGTTGGAGAGGGAATCTTCACTGCCGCTGCCAAACATTCCGCCGTAGGTGGGCTTGCCGGTACCGGCGATGGTTCCGCTTTGCACATCATAGGTGGTGGAAATGGTGCCGTCATGGCAGGCCATGCAGGTGTCGTACACCGTTCCCCACTGTAAAAGGGTTTGACCTACCGCCGTGTGGGTTGCGTGGCAGGCCGCACAGGCGTCGGTGTTTTTGGAATAGTTGGTGTGAATGCGGTAATTGGCAGGATTGGCTTCATTGGGTAAATAAATTTCATTGGGGTAATAGGTTTTATCATCGGCATTAAACTTACTTACCATGCCCCTCTGCTCATCATATACTTTCTTTACCGTGGGGGCGTAAGTGTCGCCCGTCAAAAGCTG
>NZ_BDJL01000025.1 GCF_001950325.1 Carboxydothermus islandicus | reverse complement strand
TATGTGGAATATGTATGTGTAAAATGTAACGGGAAAGAGAAAAAGAGAGTAGGGTTTACGTGCAAAAGCAGATTTTGCAATCGATGCGGAAAAATATACATAGAGAAATGGGTAGAAAAGCAAACAGAGAGGATATTGGAAGTAGGGCATAGGCACATAGTGTTCACCATTCCAGAAGAATTAAGGAATATATTTTACCACAATCGGGAACTGTTAAAAGACCTGAGCGATAAAGCAGCTGAAGTAATTCAGTATTGGTACCGGGAGAAAAGTAGGAAAAGAGGATATGAAGTAGGGATAATAGCAGTAATACACACCTTTGGGCGGGATCTAAAATTCAACCCGCATGTACATGTATTGGTGACCGAAGGAGCAATAGATAAGAACAAAATATGGAAAGAAGTGGGGTTTATACCGTACGAATATTTAAGAAAAGCATGGCAAAAAGTTTTACTTGACTTAATAAAACAAAAATA
>NZ_BDJL01000024.1 GCF_001950325.1 Carboxydothermus islandicus | reverse complement strand
ACTATTTTTATCGTTTGTTTCTTTTCCTTCTTCTCCCGTCTCCTCATACTTCTACCTTATCACCATAAGTTATCCACAGCAAGAATAAAAGCATAATTTCCTAAACAGTAAAAAAACCGGAGCATTTACGCTCCGGTTATAAGCTTTTACATCATGTCCATATTGGGCATGTCAGGGCCTTTCTTTTCCTTTTCCGGCTTTTCAGCCACCAAAGCTTCCGTGGTGAGGAGCATTGCAGCAACGGAGGCAGCGTTTTGTAAAGCAGTCCGGGTAACCTTAGCCGGGTCAACGATACCAGCAGCAATCATATCTACATACTCTTCGGTAAGAGCGTTAAAGCCATGGCCTACCGGTAAGGTCTTAACCTTTTCAACGATGACCGAACCTTCAAGACCGGCGTTAATAGCAATTTGCTTTAAGGGTTCCTCTAAAGCCTTCCGAACAATGGCGATACCTGTTCTTTCATCGCCGGTAGCGGTCTTTTCGAGCTCTTCTAAAGCCTTAATGATGTGGATGTAAGTTGTGCCACCACCGGCAACGATACCTTCTTCCACCGCTGCCCGGGTAGCGTTCAAAGCGTCTTCAATGCGGAGTTTCTTTTCTTTCATTTCGGTTTCGGTAGCAGCACCTACCTGGATTACCGCTACGCCACCGGCAAGTTTAGCCAGACGCTCTTGTAATTTTTCCCGGTCAAAATCGGAAGTGGTTTCTTCGATTTGCTTCTTAATTTGAGCAATCCGCTTTTCAATAGCTTCCGGTGAACCTTGACCACCAACAATGATGGTTTCTTCTTTCTTAACCCGGACTTGCTTAGCCCGACCAAGCATCGAAAGGGTAGCATTTTCAAGCTTGAAGCCGAGCTCTTCGCTTACCACCTGGCCGTTGGTGAGGATGGCGATATCTTCAAGCATAGCTTTTCTCCGGTCACCAAAGCCGGGAGCTTTTACAGCGACACAGGTCAAGGTACCGCGCAGTTTGTTCACAACCAGGGTAGCAAGAGCTTCACCTTCAACATCTTCAGCAATGATTAAAAGGGGCTTACCGGTTTGCACAACTTTTTCTAAAATCGGCAGTAAGTCAGCAATAGCTGAAATCTTCTTGTCGGTAATGAGGATATAAGGATCGTTTAAAATAGCTTCCATCTTATCGGGGTCGGTAATCATGTAAGGAGAAATGTAACCCCGGTCAAAGCTCATACCTTCCACAACTTCTAAGGTAGTGCCGAGACCCTGGGACTCTTCTACGGTGATAACCCCGTCTTTACCTACTTTTTCCATTGCTTCGGCAATTAACTTACCGATTTCCTCATCGTTAGCGGAAATAGCAGCAACTTGAGCAATAGCTTCGGAAGTTTCTACCGGCTTGGCAATAGCCTTGATTTCCTCTACCGCTTTGGCAACAGCTTTTTCAATACCTTTTCTTAAAATCATCGGGTTGGCACCGGCAGTAACGTTTTTTAAGCCTTCCCGAATGATAGCCTGAGCTAAAACGGTAGCAGTGGTAGTACCGTCACCGGCTACATCATTGGTTTTGGTAGCAACTTCTTTTACAAGCTGCGCACCCATGTTTTCTACAGGGTCAGCAAGCTCAATTTCCCGGGCAATTGTCACACCGTCATTAATAATTTGCGGTGAACCAAATTTCTTTTCTAAAACAACGTTACGGCCTTTCGGTCCAAGAGTGACCTTTACCGCATCAGCAAGAGCGTTTACGCCTCTTTCTAAAGCTCTCCGGGCATCTTCTCTAAATAATATTTGTTTGCCAGCCATTTATACCCCTCCTTTTTTGTATTTTTTATTCTAAAATCCCGAGGATATCGCTTTCCCGTAAGATTAAATATTCTTCCCCATCAATTTTCACTTCGGTACCGGCATACTTGCTGTAAAATACCCGGTCACCTACTTTTACTTCCATGGGTACCCGCTCACCGTTTTCTAAAATCCGACCGGAACCCACGGCTTTTACTTCCCCTTGCTGGGGTTTTTCCTTGGCAGTATCAGGAATAACAATTCCGCTCTTGGTCACCTCTTCGCTGGGAAGTGGTTTTACCAGAACCCTGTCATGAAGCGGTCTGAACACGTTAACCCCTCCTTTAAAGTAATTTTTTTATGTATTGTTAGCACTCACTTCAATAGAGTGCTAATACCAATTACTATAATATAAAGAGAGATTGGGAAAAGTAAATTTTCAAATTCGGCATTTTTTGGCCATAACGTTTTATTTAAGGGAATTTTACTGGATTATTTTTCCCTATCTCTCGTTTATTATTCCTTATTTTTTCTCTTTTCCTTGAACTACTGTAGCTCAATCCATTAATAAATCTTTCCCCATTTTTTCCTTTTTTATACATATAAAGATAGTATAAAGATAGGGACAGTCCCTATCTTTATACTTAAAGTATAAAAAAAAGAACCGTCCCCAAATTACTACTGGGCGCATTCACCGCCCCGGGCCTGCAGGATTTCCAGGGCATGAGGAATTACCGGTAAGACTACTTCTAAGTTTTCCCGCACTCCCCTGGGACTTCCGGGAAGATTTATGATTAACGTGCCACCACGGGTGCCCGCTACCGCCCGGGTAAGCATGGCCCGGTTGGTTTTGGCCAGAGAAGCCATGCGCATCGCTTCGGGAATTCCCGGTACTTCCCGGGTTATCACCGCCCTGGTCGCTTCGGGCGTTACATCCCGGGGAGATAAACCGGTCCCGCCGGTGGTAAGGATTAAGTCTAATTTTTCTTCATCGCACCAGGAAATTAAGGTTTTAACAATTAATTCGTACTCATCGGGGATAACTTCGTACTTCACCACCACCCCATCAATCTCCTGGACCATTTCCTTGATTACCTGGCCGCTTTTATCTTCCCGCTCTCCTCGAGAACCTTTATCGCTTAAAGTAAGAACGCCTACTTTAATCATTGCTAATTACCTCCACCGGGTCCCCAACTTTAACTTCTCCGCCTTTTAAGACTTTGACAAAAATACCTTCCCGGGGCATGACGCAGTCCCCGGCCTGATAGTAGATAGCACAGCGGGTGTGACAGACTTTGCCTATTTGCGTAACTTCCGTTAGGGCCTCGCCAATTTTCACTTTAGTCCCTATTGATAGGCTTAATAAATCCACCCCTTCGGTAGTGATATTTTCGGCAAAATCCCCGGGATTAACGTTAAGTCCAAGCTCTTGCATCTTCTTAATGCTTTCTAACGCAAGAAGGCTAACCTGCCGGTGCCAGTCCCCCGCATGGGCATCCCCTTCAATGCCGTGGTTTTCCCTTAAATATGCCCGCTCAATATTTTTTTTGCGCATCCCCTTTTTTTCGCTAATATTAACCGCTACCACTCTGCCCACTTTTATTCCTCCCTTTTATAATCGCCGCTTTTACCACCGGTTTTTTCTAAAAGCCGGATATTTTTTATCACCATTCCTTTTTCAACGGCCTTCACCATATCATAGATCGTAAGAAGGGTTACCGAAACGGCAGTTAAAGCTTCCATTTCCACCCCGGTTTTGCCTACACAGGTAACCTTAGCTTTAGCTTCAATGGTATCAGGCTTTTTAATAGTAAAACTAATATCCACCCCGGTTAGATTTAAAGGATGACACATGGGGATAAGCTCTCCGGTTTTCTTAGCTGCCATTATCCCGGCAACCTGGGCTACCGCAAGCACGTCCCCTTTGGCAACTTTTTTGTCCAAAATAAGCTCTAATGTTTCGGGCCGCATGGTAATTTCTCCTGCAGCTACCGCTGTCCGTACCGTTTCTTTTTTTTCCGTCACCTCTACCATCCGCGCCCGTCCTTCTTCGTTAAAATGGGTTAACTCCATCTTTTAACCTCCTATATTGGCCATTGTTCCTAAAAAGTCCTTCTCGCCAAACTCATGGGCTCTGGGTTTTCTTAAAATTGCCTCCCGTAAAACTCCCGTTAGCTCCTCTTGCGAAATCCCGGACCGTAAAAGGCTTTTTAAATCAACTTCCTGGTTTTTGGCAAGACAAAGCCTTAACTTACCGGTAGAGGTAAGCCTGAGGCGATTACAGTATTCACAAAAATGATTGGATAAGGGTGAAATCACCCCAATGGTTCCTAAAGCTCCCGGGACTTCGTAGTAGCGAGCAGGACCTGACCCCCCTACAGTTTTTCCC
Organism: Carboxydothermus islandicus; assembly: GCF_001950325.1. GTDB lineage: Bacteria > Bacillota > Z-2901 > Carboxydothermales > Carboxydothermaceae > Carboxydothermus > Carboxydothermus islandicus. The sequence continues at coordinate 22,056 of NZ_BDJL01000024.1, read as the reverse complement.
GGCTTTAGGTCATATTTCCCTGATAAAGTTTCCAAAATTTCTTTTACCGATACAAATTGCTGCCGCCACTTTTCCCGGTCATTTAAGGGCATAAGCTCAATAAACCGCCAGTGCACCGGATAGCGAAAGATAAAATCTATAAAAGCATCCAGTTCATCTAAGTTGACTCCTCTCAGCAATACCGTATTTATTTTTACCGGGGTAAGGTCCAATTCCAGGGCAAGATTAATGGCCTCCAGGACATTTTTTAACTCGCCGCCGCCGGTAATCGAGCGAAATTTGTCCGGATTCAAGCTATCGAGACTAAAGTTTACCCGCGAAAGCCCAGCACTTTTTAAATCTTGAGCGTAACGGGGAAACAAGATACCGTTGGTTGTAAGGGCTAAATCATCAATCCCCGGTAACGCTGCAATATTTTCAATTAAATATAAAAGATTTTTTCTAACCAATGGCTCACCGCCGGTAATACGCACTTTTTTTAGGCCCAGGGGCAAAAAAGCCTGCACAACTTCTAAAATTTCCTCAAAGGTTAAAATATCTCCTGGTAAAAACTCTTTAAAGTTTCCAGGCTTGCAGTAATTACAGTTAAGGTTACACTTATCGGTAACAGAAATTCGTAGATAATTTATTTCCCGGTTAAACGAATCAAGCATTTTTTTGCCTCCTAATATTAAAAGCGCCCCGTTTTAAAAAGGCGCTTTTTTAACTCCTTTCCAAAACGGGAGGCACCCCGGTTTCCCGGTAGTACCCTGCGGTATTTTCACCATGGCCTGATGCTTTAGGTGAAAATACTCGGAGTAGCTTATTTTTTTGTACAATAATAATTCGACCAAAGACCCCAAATTTCCTCTTTTTATAATAAAATTCTTTCCCTGCCGGTGTAAATATTTAAGCGGCCCGCCCGGACAAAGCCCACCACGGTCAAATTTAACTCTTCGGCATGCTTAAGAGCTAATTCCGTTGGGGCCGAACGGGAAACAATCATCCCGATGCCCATTTTCGCTACTTTTAAAATTATCTCCGAAGAAATGCGACCGGAGGTTAAGAAGATTTTATCATCTAAATTAATGCCATTTAAAAAGGCATGACCCATAATTTTATCGGCAGCATTGTGCCGCCCCACATCCTCCCGGAATAATAAAATTTTTTCAGTATCACAAAGAGCAGCACTGTGAACTCCACCGGTAGTAAGGTACAGTTCGGAGCGGCGCTGCATTTCTTTCATTAAACCAAAAAGCTTTTCCGCAGAAACCTGCACGTTTCCCCGGTACGGTTTTAAAGCTACCGGATCCAAAGCATTGTAAAAAGTAGTTCCCTTACCGCAACCGGTAGTAATGTACCGTTTTAAAAAGAGTTCTCCCCGCCGGGCATTTCCTTTATACTCCACATATACCAGCCCCTGCTCCCGGTCAACGGTAATTTTTTCTAATTTTTCCCGGCGATTGATTAACCCTTCCGCCGCTAAAAAACCTACGGCCAATTCATCCTGATATTCCGGGGTACAGAGCAGGGTTACCAGTTCTTCCCCGTTAAAGTAAATGGTTAAAGGCGCTTCATCCACCAGTAAATCTTCTTTTTCCTCAAGACGGCCATCAAAATAACGAATAATGTTTCTTTTTTTTACTATCTCCATAATCCTATCCTTTCTCCACAATTTGTCCGGTATAAGTTGTTTTATATCCACCCAAGTTTTCAACTTCTTTTTTAAATTCCTGACTGTTTATTACCTCTAATAATTTCTTAACCTGCGTATCTTCCAAAGTTTCTTCCCTGAGCAATAGGTCATACCGTTCTTCCCCCAACGGAATAAAATCCAGGTCAAAGATTTTAGCAGCAGCATAAATTCCCAGCCCGCAATCGGCAAGGCCATTTTTTACTTTCGCCGCCACCGCCAGATGGGTGTATTCTTCCCGGTCATAGCCGGAAATCTCCCGGGCATTGAGATTTTCCTTCTTTAAAAGATAATCCAAAAATACCCGGGTTCCGGATCCCTTTTGCCGGTTCACAAAAGTAACCCCGGGTTTTACTAAATCAGCAAGACCAGAAATTTTTTTGGGGTTCCCCCGGGCAACGATTAAACCCTGTTCCCGTAAACTTAAATTTATAAGAACATAACCTTTTAACCTTTTTTCCACATAGCTTTTATTGTATTCACCGGTTTCCGGGTCCAATAAATGCACTCCGGCAAGCTTAGCGTAATTTTTTTCAACTGCCACAATACCGTTTAAGCTTCCAACATGAGAAGAGCTAAGTTTTATGCCGTATTTTTCCCTTAAGAAAGAATCTATAAGGTCCAGTAAAAGGTCATGGCTTCCGGTAACGGTAAGGTATTGTTCTACTTCCGCCAACGGCTCTTTTAGAGCTATTTCGACTTCACTTCCCTCTTTATACCCTTCGGAAAAGCGCGGAATCCTGAGTAAAGCATTGGCTTTTAAAAGAGTGGAGCTGACACTGGCTCCGCGGGATAAGGGTGTAAAACAATACCTGCCAGCTACCCGGGTCACCTTTCCCCAGACAAAATCATCAACTCCGGTGGTAGAAATTAAAGTTTTAGTTAAGGTTGCTTTAATTTTGCCATAGTCGTGAAACTCATTTTTATAATACTTTTCCGCCAGAGGTTTTAAAATAATTTCACAGACCAAATAAGCCGATAAAGGAAAGCCGGGAAGTCCGATTACCGGTTTATTTCCGGCAATTCCTAAAATGGTTGGCTTACCTGGCTTGGTAGCAAGGCCATGGACTAAAACCCGCCCTAACCGCTCAATCACTTTAGCAGCATAATCGTCCCGTCCGGCAGAAGAGCCGGCATTAATAATTATTACATCGTACTTCTCTATATTATCCTTTACCGTTTTATATAAAAGCTCCGGGTCATCTCTGACAATAGGATGGATAAAAGTTTCATACCCGTACTCGGCAAGGACAGCTTTAATAAAAGACGAGTTGGTATCGGGAATTTGCCCGGGCTCTGGTGTTTCTGAAAACGGCACTATTTCATCGCCGGTAGGAATAAAAAGAGCTTTTAATTTTTTCAACACTTTAAGGGTTTTTACTCCGCCCGCCAGAAGGGCTCCAACGTCAGCAGGCTTTACCTTGGCAAAAGCCGGCAATAAAACCTCTTCTTCATTAAAGTCTTCCCCGATAAAACGGATATTTGTTCCGGGGGTTACCGGTTTAATTACCGAAATTACTCCAGGTTCGGGATAAAGGACGTCTTCCACCATAATTACGGCGTCAAATCCTTCGGGGATAAGGTCTCCGGTATCAACCCGAAGACAGTTTTCGCCAACTTTTAATAAAATAGGACTTGTCTCCCGGGCAAAAAAGGTGTCTTTAGCCCTGACGGCAAAACCGTCCACCGCCGAGGCATTGAAGTGAGGATTGGAACGCTTAGCCAGAACCGGCTTACAAGTTATCCGTCCCACCGCCAAAACGGTTTCAATCTCCTCTTCCCGGGGATGAAAAAAATTAACATTTAAAAGTTCGCTTTCGAAATTTTCCCTTGCCTCTTCAAAAGGTACCTGGTTTAAATAAAAGGCCAATTTCTCTAAACCCCCTAAAACAAAATAACTTCCACTTCTTCCCCGGCATGCAGTCCTTCAATATCTAACGGCACTATTACATAGCCATCAGCCCGGGTTAAGGTATTTATTAATCCCGATTTGCCTAAAATTGGGGTGGCTAAATAGCCCTGTTCTTTCTGGGTTAACATTACCCGGTATAAATCTTCCTGCCCGGTTTTTGAAGGAAGATTTATCGTTAATGTCGCCTTTACCCTCGGCTGATAGCTACTTTTTAAACCTGAAAGATAGCGTAAAAAAGGTACTCCAATTCGTTCAAAAACCATTAAAGCGGAAGCGGGATGTCCTGGAAGACCGAGAATGGGCTTACCGTTGATACCCCCGCCTATGGTGGGTTTTCCGGGCTTTATGGCAAGACCATGGAATAAAACTCCGGGAGCCCCCAGGCTATTTATAGCATCTACTACCATGTCCTTTACCCCCATGGAAGTACCGCCGGATAAAAGGACGATATCGGTTTCCAGGAGGGCTGCTTGGATTGCTTTAATTAGCTCTTCAAATCTATCGGGGACTATGCCAAAATACACCGGCTGCATCCCTAAATCCAGGATTCGTCCCACCAAAAGATAGGCATTGGTATCCCGAATTTGCCCTGGTTTTAATTTGGTTTCCACCGGAACCAGTTCATCACCGGTAGAAATAATTCCTACTTTTAAAGAATTATAAACGGTAACCCTGCTGTAACCCAGTGCGGCCAACACCCCGAGCTCCTGAGGGCGAATTCTCGTCCCCTTTTCTAAAACCACTTCCCCTTCCTTAAAATCCTCTCCCGCAGCAATAACATTTTCTCCCGGTGCCACCGGTTTTAAAACCGAAACAGTTTCGGAATCAAATAGTTCGGTATGCTCTACCATCACCACACTATCGGCCCCTTCCGGCAGGGCCCCACCGGTAAAAATCCGCACCGCTTCCCCGGGTCCCAGGGTAAATTCCGGAACCTCCCCCATTCCTATTTCGCCTCTTAGCTTTAATAGGACAGGAAAGGTTTCCGTAGCACCAAAGGTATCTTGAGCAAAAACCGCATAACCATCCACCGTGGAGCGGGAAAAGGGAGGAATGTTTTCCAGGGCTTTTACCGGCTCTGCTAAAATTTTACCAAAAGCCTGGGAGAGTTCTATTTCAGTAGCTTTTAATGACACATTAAAATTACTTTTCAGGAGCTTTAATGCTTCTTCCGGTGTAATTAAATTTAAAAGTTCTTTCATGGATTGTCACCGTTTATTTAAAACAGCCTAACTGGCAGGCTGAAATTTTTATTTTTAGTTCATTGGCAGCATCACCGACTTTTTTTGGCGGAACATTTAAGCGGTCAGCTAACTCTAAAGCTACTTTGCAGGGAAGCTTTCCATCTTTAGCCGCCCTGATTACTTCATTTTTGATTTCTTCTTCCATGCTAAAACCCCCTTTTTTTTATTTTAACAAACTTCATAAATTTTTTTAATAATTTATCTTCTTTGAGATAAGATAGTCAAGAAAAAGACTTTCCACATCCTCAAGATTGGGGTTAATTTTTTCCTCATTACTTTTTAGTTTTTTGGTTTTTAAATAGCTTCCGCATTTTTTACATACTTCAACAAAATAAGGGAGTTCTTCCTGGCCTTCGGGATGAATCTCGATGAAATCCTCATGGAACTTATTGCCACACTTTGGACAACCTATGCGATAATAACGCCACTGAGTCTGGCACTCCAAACAAAAAAGTATTCTTTCTCCCGCCGTTGTAATCGCGGCAAAACCTGGTGTTGCACCACAAGTTGGACATGTTTGATGATTAACTCCCTTATCCAAAGAAAAATCTTTTAATTCTCGCAGCATTTTTCTTCTTAAAAATAAAAAGTGTAAAGCAAGAATCTCTTTTTTTACTTTTTGTTTTTTGGCAAGTTCTTCCCAAAATCCAGCCTCCAGATTATCAGTTAAAAGCTTTAAATAATTGCCTTTATTTTTAAAATTAGTAATTAATTTTAGAATATTAATCTGCCGGTTTATAAGCCTTAAAGAAATTAGTTCTAAATTTACTTTTGTTAAAAAAGCACTTATCATTGGTTCATTAAATTCCACTTCTATATTTCTCACTACCGGTAACTTTCCATTCCAGGAAATATTTAATAATAACTTTTCTTCAAATTCGGCGCTTAATTTTTCTAACGCACTTACCAGTTTTTTAGCATCCATAAGTATTCCCCCGTTTTTTAAAAGATAAAAGCGGGGGCAGTAAATGCCCCCGATTTTTATTTTTGGGTAGTTACAAACCCGGATTTCGTTTTGGCTTGTTTCTTTGCCTCTCCTTTCACCGGCTTTACCTCATTATACCACAAAGGATGGTGATTTTTAGCATACTCTTCGTCTACGTACCCCGTAAGCATCCCTTCAAGAGCCGGTTTGGTAACCGGGTGGAAGAGGGACAGGTAGATATGGCCGATAGCATAAGCCAGAGTAAAGATAAAGGCTATGTCATGGCCAATTAAGGCAATCATTCCCACTTCGGGCGAAAAGTCCTCAAAACGCCATAAAACAATACCACTTACTATAAATAAGAGCCACCCCAGGCTTTGCAAAACAATATTTAACTTTTCCCCCTGATTGTATTTGCCCTGGGGTTCATAATGGGCATGACCACCAAAAAACTCTTTGATAAACCCCCCAAAAAACTTTAGGTCCGATGCTTTCCAGGAATAAGCGTATTTTAAAGTTTCCCAAATTTCTTTGGGATTTAAAAGGAAAGAGATAATCGGCGAAAGGATCAGCCCTACTGCTGCTACCCGATGAACAATCCTTGCCCCCTGGGCGCCGCCAAAAAGAGGTCTTAACCAATCAAGAAAATCAAAGTATAAAAAAGCTCCGGTAATAGCGAGAAGAAAATAAAAGGTAATATACGACCAGTGAAAAAAGCGCATTGTTTTATTAAACCGGAAAATTTTATTACTCACCGTGCCCCTCCTCCCGTTGTTTTTTTACCGAATTAGTAACCGCCGCAATAACGGTAGCACCCAACGCAAGACCCGGCACAATTTTCCCTAAAGGTCTTACCACATCATGCCAGAGGGAAAAGGTAGTTTTTAATTTTGCCTCGGCCGGAAGACCGTAGAACTCCGGCTCATTAATTAAAAGATAAAATACCCCGGTTCCTCCCAAAGCATTTTTATCGGAAGGATAAAGATTAGCCTTGGGATACTCTTTTTTAACCTCCGCCAGCCGCTTTTGGGCTACCTCCCACAACTCATCCCGGTTGCCGTATTTAATAGCTCCCGGAGAACAAGTCTGGGCACAGGCCGGAATTTCTCCGTTTTCCAACCGGTCAAAACATAAAGTACACTTATGCATTTTCTTTTCTTGGGTATCAATTCGGGGAATATTAAAGGGGCACGCCTTCTGGCAGTAATCGCAACCTATGCACCGCTCATAATTCCGGACAACAGCCCCTTCTTTGGTATGATAGATTGCATCTTCCGGACAAGCTTTTTCACAAGCCGCATCACCGCAGTGAAAACACTGCTGTTTAAAAAAGTCAAAGCGAAGCCGTCCGTTTTCTTCATGTTCATAAAACTTAATTAATGTATAGGTTTTAGGGGTGGTATCAGGCATACTTTGTAAACTCCCGGTAAAAGTCGTCTTTTCCCCGGGTAATTCGTTCCAGCTTTTGCAGGCGGTCATGCAGCCCCGGCAGCCAACACAAAGAGAAGTATCAATAAACATTCCGTTCATTATTTAGCCCTCCTTACGTTGACCAGGAAACCCTTGTATTCGGGAATCATGGTATTGGCATCCCCCAGATAAGGAGTAAGTTTATTGGCAATTTCCCCGGTAATTAAACCCTGAAAACCAAAGTGCCAGGGCAAACCTACCTGATGCCGTTTTATGCCATTTACCATTAAAGGCTTCATTCGCTTGGTAACATAAGCTTTTACCTTGATAGAGCCCCGTTTATTTTCAACGATTACCTCGTCCCCGGATTTTACCCCCAGTTCCCGGGCCAGTTCTTCGCCGATCTCCACAAACATTTCCGGAACTAATTCCGCCTGCCAGGGCAGGTTTCTGGTCATCGCCCCTGCCTGCCAGTGTTCCGATACCCTGTAAGTAATCGCAACGTACGGGTAATTTTGGGCATCGCTTTGTTCTTCCGGCCGCCAAATTTTGATTACCGGGTTGTTTTGGACCGGGGAAAGCAAGTTTTGCACCGGGCTTTCCCAGGGTTCGTAGTGTTCCGGGAACGGTCCGTCTTTTAATTTGCCCTGAGGGGCAAAGAGCCAGCCCTTGCCATCGGTTTGCATGATAAAGGGATTAACAAAAGCAGGGTCATCGGGACCTATAGTTGGTTTAAAGTCGGGAACATCATGACCAACCCATTTTTTCTGGTTTTCATCCCACCAGATAACCGCCTTATCCGGATGCCACGGCTTACCCGTTGGATCCGCCGAAGCCCGGTTATACAGAATACGCCGGTTTAGAGGCCAGGCATAAGTCCACTTGGGATAAAGGCCAAGGCCGCTGGGATCATCCTGTTCTCGTCTCTGGGCCAGATTTCCGGCTTCAGGATAAAATCCCGAGTAAATCCAGTTTCCGCACAGGGTACTGCCGTCATCGGCAAGCTTTAAAAAGTTTTCCACCTGTTTTCCGGTGGTAAGGTCTATGCCGTTAATTTCCCGGGCAACACGGTCGATATCACACTCGTTACCTGTTCCGTAATCCCAGTAAAGGTTTTTAATTGGTTCGTCTTCCGGTCTTTGACTTTGGGCGTAAAGTTTCTTTAATTCCAAAGCCAGCATATGAATGATATCAAGGTCAGCTTTTGCCTCACCAAGAGGCTCGACCGCTTTCCAGCGCCACTGAATCCACCGGCCCGAAGAAGAAATGCTCCCCTGCTTTTCAAAGGATGCGGCTGCAGGCAAAACAAACACCTCGGTTTGCACCTCAGCCGGATTACTTCCCGCCTCCTCCGTCCAGAAACGCATCGTTTCGGTCATCCAGAGGTCAACCGCTACCATCCATTTAAGATTTTTCAAAGCTTCCCTTTCCCGGTTAGAGTTCGGCCCGCCCACAATGGGGTTTTGGCCAAATAATAGCATTCCTTCCAGTTCGCCTTTAGCCAGGTTTTCAAATAAGCCGATATAAGTATAGTTTTTCTTCGGATGTCTTTTGGGAAGCCACTGATAACCAAATTCGTTATCTTTAGTGGCTTTGTCGTAATACATTGCTTTTAGATAACTTATAAAAAACTTCGGTTTATTGCTCCAAAAGCCGGTTTTGGGAGTTTCCTTCTCCAAATAAGCTTTTAAGTCTTTATGTTCGGGCTGCGCAATGGGAGTACTGATATAGCCGGTTATAATATGGTTTAATAAGCCAAAGTCGGTAGACCCCTGAACGTTGGATTCCCCTCTAAGAGCATTCACCCCGCCTCCGGGTACACCCATGTTGCCTAATAAAAGCTGTAGAATGGCATAGCTTCTAACTATTTGGGAACCGCAACTGTGCTGAGTTCCTCCCATAGCATACAAAATCGTACCGGACTTACCTCTTTTAGCGGTTTCGGCAAAAGTTTTAATTACTTCCAGGTAAATTTCTTTGGGTGTTCCGGTAATTTCGCATACCTTATCGATAGTATAGCGGGAATAATGCTGCTTTAACAGTTGAAATACCGTCCGCGGATGTTTCAATGTAGGATCTTTTTCAATTTCACCCTTTTCATTTTTCTTATACTCCCAGGTGGAAAAATCATACTTACGCTCTTTGGGGTCGTACCCGCTAAATAAGCCATCTTCAAACTTATAATCATCGTGAACTAAAAAAGAAGCATTGGTATAGTTTGCTACATATTCATGGTCGTACAGCTCATTTTCTAAGATATAGTTAATCATGCCGCCAATAAAGGCAATATCGGTCCCTGCCCGCAAAGGAGCATAAATATCTGCCTTCGAAGAAGTCCTGGTAAATCTGGGGTCAACACTTATGATTTTAGCTCCCCGTTTTACCTTGGCTTCCATTAACCACTTGGACGAAACCGGATGGTTTTCAAAGGGGTTAGCGCCAATAATTAAGGCACAATCGGTATTTTTTAAATCGATCCAGTGATTGGTCATTGCTCCACGACCAAAGGTTGGTGCCAGACCGGCAACCGTAGAGCTGTGTCAGAGCCGGGCCTGGTGTTCAATATATACTACCCCAAGTCCCCGCATCAATTTTTGTAAAAGATAAGTTTCTTCGTTATCCAGGGCAGCACCACCCAAACATGCAATATGGTCGGTACGCATTACGGTTATTCCGTCTTCCTCTTTAATAAAAGTTCGGTCCCGGGTATCTTTAATTCGTTTGGCAATCTCCGAAATTGCCCATTCCCAGGTAACCTCTTTAAACTCTTTGCTCCCCGGAGCCCGGTACAGAGGCTTGGTGAGCCTTCTGGGGTTTGGCTTACCCGGCGCTATATTCCTTATCTGATAAATCGATGCCCCTTTACTGCAAGCACCACCGCGGTTTACCGGATGGTCCGGATCCCCGACCACATAAAGTAATTCACCCGTTTTGGTATCGGTATAGGCAAGCATACCGCAGCCGGCACTGCAAAAAGGACATAAGGTTGGAGTTTTTTTGGCAGTTTTGATCCGGTATTTTTGAGCCTGCGCATATGCTTTACTATTATCTAAACCAAGTTCAGCAGTCATTAATACAGCAGTGGAAAGGGCTGATAATTTTAAGAATTCTCTACGAGTGATGGCCAAGTCTAATTCCCTCCTTTATAATGGGTACAATTGCTCTAAACTACCTTTTTGCAAAATTCATACCAGCGTGAATATTGTAGAATATTATAATATATTTTTTGGTGATTGTCTATTTTTTAGACAGCATAATAAATTATTATAATCACAAACCATTTAAATCCGACAAATATCAACAATTTCAGACAATAAAAAAGGAGTGTCTATATTTTAGACACTCCCAATTATTAAAACCGGCAAAAATCATTGAAATGCCCCATATCTCCTGCTTAAATCAACTTGTTAACCAGTAAACATTTGTTTACATACTGGATTTTCAGGAAAAAAAGAAAAAGGCAAATTAAGCCGTCTTTGTGAGTGTTACTACAATTATTAAAGATTTATTTTCTCAAACTCAAGATTTTTTAAATCAAAAAAGTAAAATACGTTTTCTTTTTCCAACGTTCCCAGAAGGCAATTAATTCCTAAGGCTACCATTAAACTTGCCGCCACCGCCGGGGTAAAGGGAGGGTTTCCCAGAACTTGCTCGATACCTTTTTTCCGTTCCTGATAAATTTTGGTTAAAAGGTTACTTCCCGGCCACACAATCCCTACCTGGCCGTACCAACCGCCAATTGCTCCGTGCACCAAAGGCACACCCAGGTTTTTGGTTTTTTCTTCGAGGTAAAGGCGACTTTCTATATTATCTAAACAATCAAAGACAAGCTCTACCCCCTGCCAGGCAGTTTCCGGAAGATTTTCGACCTTGCTTACAAAGCTACTGACCACCACCGCTTGATTTATCTCCGCCGCCCTTTTTCTGGCTTTATTGGCTTTTTTCTGTCCGAGATTTTTTACAGTCGCTAAAAGCTGGCGGTTTAAATTGGTTTCTTCAAAGGCATCACCATCAACCCCCACTATCTCTCCCACACCTGCTCGACACAGTTCTTCCAGCACATAGCCACCAAGCCCGCCCAGGCCCACAATCATTACTTTGGAAGCTAAAAGTTTTTTCTGCCCCGCTAAAGTAAAACTTCCGATATTGCGGGCATACTTCCGGGGAATAACTCCGTTTTCCAGAGCAAAATATTCAACCGCCCTGAGACTTAACCCGGTTTCCCGGGAGATTCTCTCGGTCGTTTCCAGGGACAATTCTTTAATACCTTCCCGGCGAAAAATATTACCCAGAAGATTTTTTTCACCCCTACTTAACACTTAACCACCTCCCACCGGTGGAAACAGGGAAATATAGTCCCCGTCTTTTAATACGTGGTCAGGCTCCGCATCCAGGCCATTAACTAAAAGGATGGCTATTTCTTCCGGTTTAATCCCCAAACGGTTTAAAACATCGATTACTTTAGTGCCTTCCGGAAGTTCCCAGACATCTTTCTTAAAGCGTCCTTCCCGGAAAGTCGCAAAAAGCCGGATTTCAATTTTCAATCGCTTCACCTCCCCTTTACGAACAAAAAATTAAGCCCCGGGCCCAGAGGCAATCGGCACAGGACGGCTTATTACCCCAGCAGTCTTCTTCAATATTCCAGACCATATCGCAGCCGTCCACCCATTCGCAGTCAGGACAGGAAGGGTAGTGATTCATATGTTCCAAAAAGCGAAACTTAACAAAAGCCTCTTTCATCCAGATCTCCGCCAGACTCTCGTTATTAACATTACCAAAACTTACCGCCCGAATTTCCTTTTCCCGGCCGAAGACGTATTCCCGGGAGTCGTGTAAAAAACGGTAGCAAGGAGATACTTCACCGTCAAACCGCACCACTACTTTTTTGCCTTCCACAAACCGGCAGGAACGGTGAGTATTAAGCCCCATCTCCGGTAAAACAACTCTAACCCCGGAATACATGGAAGCCCGGGCTACTAAAGTTCGCCACTCTAAAAGCTTCTCATCGGGATACTTCTGGTAAAAAATGTCTTTTATTTTTTCTTTTACTACCGGCATAAGCTGGCTAACATACAAAATTTTAATATTATACTCTAAAAGCTTGGGAATAAGTTTAAAAATCTCCTGGGAGTTCCTCTTATTTACCACCATCTCCGCTAATATTTCCGGCTGGCTGCTTTTGTTTTGCTGTTTTATTAAATTAAGTTGCTTTAAATTACTCCATAAATTACCGATATCTGCTCCCCGGTTTTCCGCAAAAGTTTCCGGCAAAAACCCATCAATTGAAACAATGATTTCGTCAACCCCTAAATTCACCAAATCCCGGGCCATAGCTTCTGTGAGAAGAAAGCCGTTAGTAGTAATACTCACTTTCAGCTCCATCGCTTTTATTTTGGTAATTATTTCCTTAATTTCCGGATGAAGTAGCGGTTCGCCTATGCCCCCTAAAACAATCCGCAAAAGCGACGGTAAGGCTTTTGCTTCTTCCAAAACTTTCTCCCAGGTATTCCTTGCCATCAGTCCCCCTTTGTAATTCCAGCTATTACGATAGCAGTGGCGGCAATTTAAGTTACACAAACTTGATAATTCAAGGTATATTTCCTGGATATCCGGTTGAGGTTCGAGAACTATCCGGTAGTCCTTAAATTGTAAAATCATATTTTTTATTCTCTCCTTTTACTAAGAAAGCAGGGACTCCATCCGTGAAGTCCCTGCTTTTTGGTTGCTTATAAACCTAAAGCTTGCAGCTTTTCGGCGGTTGGTACCCCTTTTTCGTCCCAACCCCGCACCTTGTAATACTCCGGTAAAAGTTCTGCCAGGCGGTGTTTGTGCCCTTTGGACGGGCCATCGGGAATAGGTTCTTCCAAAAGCCGCTTGGGTAAAGTATCCTGCGAAGAATCAATACCCGCTTTTAGGTTAAAGACCCGCTCTAAATTCCAGATCCGTTCGCCGGCAGTTAAAATATCTTCCGTAGTGTAATTTTCCCCAACGATATAATTAAAGAGTTCCCGGTAGTCATCGGCATTTAAGGCAAAAGAGGTAAAGAGGCAAAGACCAAGAGAGTCAATGACCGCCGTTAAGTCCTGGAAGAGTTTCGCCCAGTTGGCTTTTCCTTCTAAGGCAAAGCGGTCAATTTTTTCCGGAGAGCCAAGAACTTCCGGTGAAATCAGGTAACCCCGTACGTGACAGCCTCCCCGGTTGGAAGTAGCATACTGCAGACCATGACCCTGAACACCGCGAGGGTCATAAGCCGGTAATTCCTGTTTCTTCACCGACATCGAAAGTTCCGGAACACCATAAGATTCGGCTAACCGATACGAACCAAGGGCTAATTTGGCACCAAAGCCTTCACCCGCTCCCATCTTCCGGGTCCATTCAACGATAGCTTCGGCAGAACCAAACTTTAACTCCGGACCGTCCAATTCTTCTTTCTTAATGTAGCCTTTTTCGTAAAGCTCCATAGCACAGGCAATCGTTGCCCCGGCAGAAATCGTATCCAGCCCGTATTCGTTACAAAGGTTGTTAGCCTTAATAATGGCAGCTAAATCATCAACGCCGCAATCGGCACCGTAAGCCCAGATAGTTTCGTATTCCGGTCCGCCGCCCTCTTCATCATCAACTTTGCAGTAACGACCGCAAGCAATCGGGCAACGGTAGCAGGGGTCTTTTTTCACTAAATATTTTTCGGCCAAGGTTTCTCCGGAAATCGCATCGGCCGTTGGGAAATAAGCTTTTTGGAAGTTGTTGGTGGGTAAAATACCGTTTTCATTGATGATATTTACCAAAACTGCCGTACCGTAGTTCGGTAGACCCTGACCGGTAACCCCATCTTCCCGAATTTTCTTTAAGAGTCTGGATAAAAGCTCCTTGGTTTTTTCCGGCTCTGCCGGTTCAACTTTACCCGAACCTCTTACCACAATCGCTTTTAAATTCTTGCTGCCCATTACCGCTCCTACACCGGAACGACCGGCGGCCCGGTATTTTTCATTCATTACCGCGGCAATGGGAGAAAGCTTTTCACCGGCAGGACCGATGGTTAAAACCCGGGCTTTGGGGTCTCCCACTTCTTTTTGTAAAAGTTCGGTGGTTTCCGATACTAATTTACCCCAGTAATTTTGCGCATCCCGTATTTCAACGGTATCATCGTTAATATATATATAGCTTGGGTTTGCTGCTTTTCCTTCCACAATGATTAAATCATAGCCGGCAAATTTTAATTCAGCCCCCCAGAAGCCTCCGGAGTTGGAACAGGCAATGGCTCCGGTAAGCGGAGATTTGGTTACCACCATGTAGCGCCCGGAGGTCGGCGCAGAGGATCCGGTCAATGGACCGGTAGCAAAAATAATCTTGTTTTCCGGAGATAACGGATCCACAGCAGGGTCAATTTCGTTAGCTAAGAAATAGCTTCCCAGACCACGACCGCCTAAAAACTTCTTGGCTACTTCCAAATCCAGCGGTTCTTTTTTAATCTCACCGGTGGAGAGGTTTACCCTCAATACTTTCCCGCAATAGCCGGCCATAAAAACCCTCCTTGTGATTAAGAATATTTGTTAATTTAAATATACTTTATCGCTAATTCCTAAGCAAGAGATTTTTGCTGAAAATTTATAATTATGTTTTTTGATTTATATTTCGTATTTTTTAAACATTTAATCCTGCTTGCAGCCTGATGGAATTGATGACTTGTCCCCCTCAAAAATATACTTGCCCACAAAATCCATACTTTGGGGGAGTTTCGCTTCACGAGACACTCCAGGTAAACTATACACATGTTCAGACTTTCTGCTTTTTACTAAAAAGTTTTTTCGACCTCCTTTCTGTCTGAACGTAGTTTTTTGAAAGGTATCCATAACTCAAACTACAAACTCGGCGGGCTCAATTTTTCCAGTACTCCGAATAACGATAGCCTTTAAGTTTTTGCTAAATAGCTACTTTCCAAGATGCTATAATTTTTGTAGTTGCGGGGTATTTATCTACATTGCAAAACTCGTGCCAATTTTCATAAAATTTTGGGAGCCGGAAATTACAAACCCGAAAAGAAAAACAAAAAATGAACTGTTTCTTATTGAAACATTTTGTCCCAACAAACTGTTCCTATTTGAGCAGGTCATATTTTTTCAGCTTGCGGTATAGCGTGGTCCGCCCCATTCCTAACAACCTGGCAGCTGGAGCAATTTTCCCGTTTGTTTGCTTTAACGCTTCCAGTATCGCAAGCTTGGTCTTTTGCTCCAATAGTGAACCACTATCTGCTTGAACAGATTCTAATTTCTGGCGCAATTCTAACGGCAAATCGGCAACTGTGAGCTGCGGACCGGTAGCTAATGCCACCATACTGTAAATACAGTTTTCCAGTTCTCTAACATTTCCCGGCCAGTGGTATGCAAGGAAATAAGAATAAATTTCTTGATCAACACTCAGAAGCGGTTTACCCATACTTTGACAAGCTTTATAAACAAAATAGGGTACCAGCTCATATAAATCTTCCTTCCGTTCACGCAGTGGCGGCAAGTTTATGGTAATGACTTTTAAGCGGTAATATAAATCTAAACGAAATAGCCCATTATTGACTAATTGCTGCAAATCTCTCTGGGTTGCAGCAATAACTCTAACATCTATTTTTCTAACTTTATTATCTCCAATCCGACAAACTTCCCGTTCCTGAAGTACACGTAATAACGCTGCTTGAACATTCAATGGCATATCGCTGATTTCGTCTAAAAAGATCGTACCACCATTAGCAAGTTCAAACTTTCCTGGCTGTCCACCTTTTTTAGCACCTGTAAAAGCCCCTTCGACATAACCGAAAAGCTCGCTTTCAATTAAATTAGGCGGTAAAGCAGCGCAATTTAAGGCAATAAACGGTCCATCCCTTCGTTCACTGAGCTGATGAATATAGCGGGCAATTACCTCTTTTCCGGTACCGCTCTCTCCCTGTAGCAGCACCGACAAATTAACTGCAGCTGCTTTTGCTACTATTTCTAACACCTGTTTCGATTTGGTACTGCTGCCAACCCATCGGTGTTGTTCAGTCACGTTTTGCCCAGCCAGCTTCGGTACTTTAACGGTATCAAACAAATTGGCACCAATTTTCTCCCTAAGCCCTGCATCAATTTGGAACTTTCCTTCCTTTGGGCTGAACGAGAAGCTTTTAGCCTTACTAAAAACATCACTTATTAAATTACCTATAACTTCCTCTCGCCTTTTGCCCAGAATCCGGGCACCCTTTTGGTTTATCTCTGTAATTATCCCTTGGTTATCAATAACAATAACCCCTTCCTGCAGCATCTTGCCTAACATTAGAAAACCCTGTTGGCTAATAGTAACCTTTTTCTGCAATTCTTGCAATAAGAGATTTTGCTCAATTATTTTGGCCCCCATAAGAGCAATTTCTAAAAGGCGGTAGTTGCCACTTCCATTTTCACCGGATATATCCAATACACCTGCAATCTTTCCCTCTGGATTGTACACCGGCGCCGCCCAGCAATTTAAAAAATGGTTTTCCTGGACGTAATGTTCCCAGCCTAAAACTTTAACAGCCGTACCTTCAGAAATAGAAGTACCAATAGCGTTGGTTCCTTTAATATCTTCCCGCCAGTTAGCCCCGGGCGATAAATACACTTTCTGAGCTTTATTCAGAAACGGGGGATCTCCTACTGCTTTTAAAATATACCCTTCAGAATCGCAAAGTATAACCATATAGTTTTGGCCCTGTAATAAGCGGTAGATATGGGGCAATACCTGTTCTGCAGCTTTCAGTAATTCTTCCTGTTCTTGCCAGCGTTCTCGCAAAAGCGGTGCTGGAAGTATATCGTTATTAATAACCCGGTAATAATCCACATTATTTTCCCTGCTCCTCTTCCAGGAACGCAAGATTACCGGGTCTACGCTGCTTACAGGGTCTTCCCCTGCAATAAAACGCCGCCATTGCTCATTCATTTCCTCTATTCTCCCCCATTTTTAATATTTTTTATATTTTTTACTCCTTTACAAAAAGCAGGGACTTCGCTTTAAAAAGTCCCTGCTTTTATTTGTTTAGTGTAAACTTTATATTTTGTTCAAGAAAGTCACTTGTGAAAATTTAAAATTTTATTTTTAAACATTTAAACCTATTAAATTATATATCGGCTTCTTATCGAATCGGTGTAAAGCCTCAATAAACCTAACGGTACCGGTTTTCCCCCGAACAACTAACGTATGAGTAGCCGCTCCATTGGCCGTAAACCGCACGCCTTTTAAAAGGTTACTGTTGGTAATCCCGGTAGCCGCAAAAATGACATCATCGCTCTTTACCAAATCATCTAACGTTAAGATTTGCCGGGGATCAACAAGCCCCATTTTCCGGCACCGTTCCATTTGTTCATCATCTTCGGGAACGAGTCTCCCCATTAATTCTCCTCCCAGGCATTTTAAGGCTGCCGCTGCCAATACCCCTTCCGGGGCCCCCCCAATACCAATCATCATATCCACCCCGGAATCCTCAAAAGCACAGGCTATAGCCGGTGATACATCTCCATCGGAAATAAGCATGATTCTGGCACCCGCCTCCCGCACTTCTTTAATAATTTTTTCGTGGCGGGGGCGATCCAAAATCACCACCGTTAAATCGGCTACCGATTTTTTCAGACTTTCGGCAACTATTCTCAGGTTATCTTTAACGGGAGCATCAAGATGAACTTTTCCCGCCGCCGCCGGACCAACAGCAATTTTTTCCATGTACATATCGGGAGCATTTAAAAGACAGCCCTTGGGAGCAGCAGCCACCACCGCAATGGCACCATTTAAACCTTTGGCAACAAGATTGGTCCCTTCCAGAGGGTCAACGGCAATATCTAAAGCCGGACCATAACCGGTACCTAATTTTTCCCCGATATAAAGCATCGGCGCTTCATCCATTTCCCCTTCGCCGATCACCACTTCGCCGCGAATATCTATGGTATCAAAAACCGCCCGCATTGCCTCAGTAGCAGCCTGGTCAGCCTTATGCTTATCCCCCCGGCCCATCCAGCGAGCTGAAGCTACCGCCGCCGCTTCCGTTACCCGGGCAAATTCCAAGGATAGCTTTCTCTCCATCTCCATTTAAAAGTCCTCCTTTTAAATTTATGTTACGTTTTTTATCAATTACACATTAAATATTGTATCATATTTTTCGTTCACCGAAATAAAAAAACCGGGATTTTACCCGGTTAATTTTAAATATTTTTTTTACTTTTCTACCGCAGTGCAGGTTTTAAGGCATTCACCGCAGTCAAAACAAAATTCTTCATCGTAAAAGACCTTATTTAAATCCGGCTCATAATAGAGAGCTCCCGTAGGGCAGTTAGGAGCAGTAGGGCAACCTTTTTCAACTCCGCAGTTACACCCTTTAAATTTTACACCCATTTTTTATCTCCTCCCCCTGCTTTTTCTTTATTATAAATCAGTATTAATTATTTGTAAAGTCTAAATTTTCGAACTATTTTGTTTGCTTTTTCACATTGCTATTATTTAAAAATTATAAAGTTAATAAAAAAGCTACCCCGGAGCAAAGGGTAGCGTTTATTATGTTAAACTTTGCGGGTTTTATCCCGCAAAATTATGGCTAAAGCATTGGCCGAAAGCAAAATTGCCAGGAGAACAATAATTCCCGCAGCCGCCAAACCCTGAAATTCTTTTTGCGGCCGCGAAGTCCAGTTAAAAATTTGAATTGGTAGTGTGGTAAAGTTATCAAAAATGCTTTTCGGCAAAAACGGCATATACGCCGCAGCTCCCACCATAATAAGGGGTGCAGCTTCACCAATAGCCCGGGATAAAGCTAAAATTGTTCCGGTGAAAATGGTAGGAAGGGCCGCCGGAACCACCACCCGGCTTACCGTCTGCCAGCGGGTAGCCCCCAAAGCATAAGATGCTTCCCGCAAAGTTTTGGGGACGGTACGTAAAGCTTCCTGCGAGGAAACAATTATTACCGGTAAAATTAAAAGGGCTAAAGTCAGAGAAGCCGCTAAAATACTTCTTCCCAGGGAAAAAAGTTTGACAAACAGGCCTAAACCCAGGATACCGTAAACTATCGATGGGACACCGGCAAGATTTAAGATGTTTAGCTGAAGCAAGCGATTATACCAGCTGTCCTTACGGGAATATTCCTCCAGGTAAATTGCAGTGGCAATTCCCAGGGGAAAAGCAATTAACGCCGTTAAACTTATAGTCCAGAGGGTCCCCACAATTGCCGAATAGATTCCCGCCCTCTCGGGAAAGCGCGAAGGATAGCTAAGTAAAAACTTAACATTGAGCCAGGGTAACCCTTCTTTAAAAATTTTCCAGAGTAACACAATAAGAAAAATAATTCCCACCAAAGTTGCGACAAAAATAATGGCATGAAAAACACGGTCCAGTTGCTTTCGCTTTCCAATATTTTCGCCGGTCTTAATCATGCATATTTCCTCCTCTGACGGTCGGCCACTACCCGGGCAATTAAATTCATGACAAAAGTCATCGCAAAAAGTAAAGTTCCCACCGCAAAAATTGTTTTATAGGCTATGCTCCCATACTGAATATCCCCCAAACTTATATTTACCATGTAGCCGGTCATTGTCTGGATACTTTTAAGCGGATTAAAGGTAAACTGAGGATTGGCTCCCGCAGCAATAGCCACAATCATCGTTTCGCCAATAGCCCGGGAAATGGCCAGGATAAAGGAAGTAACAATCCCGGACATAGCCGCCGGTACAACCACTTTTGTTGCTACTTCTAAACGGGTTGAGCCAAGGGCATAAGCCGCATACCGGTAGGTGTTGGGAACGGAACGCATGGCATCCTCACTTAAGGAAACAACCATCGGCAAAGTCATGATCCCCACTGCTATGCTGGCACTTAACGCATTAAAAACTTCCGTTTGCGGAATTAATTTTTGCAGTACCGGCGTTATAAAAGTTAAAGCAAAGTAACCATAAACAATTGAAGGGATCCCCGCTAAAATCTCCAGTACCGGTTTAATTACCTTAGCCCCTCTGGGCGGTGCATATTCGCTTAAATAAATTGCCGTAGCCAGGCCTATCGGAATGGAAATTACACTGGAAAGGAGAGCAATCAACGACGTTCCCACCAGCAACGGTAAAACCCCGAAATGGCTGGGGTTTAACAACGGCGCCCAAACGGTACCGGTAAAAAACTCCTTAACCGAAACATACCTGAAAAAATCAAGAGCACCGCTTAATAAAATAACTACAATGGCTACGGTAATAAACAGGGAAATACCTCCGGTAAGCGTTAAAAAGAGCTCAATAAAACTTTCTTTCAGATTTTTCTTTCTTTTCATTTGCCGTCTAACCCCTTTTTCAACAAAGATGGCCCTGCGGGGAAAACCCCGCAAGGCTTTTTATTTTAATTTATTTAGTTCCTCGGTATATTCCTCATCGGGAAGATTTATATACCCTACATCTCTTACCAAATCCTTACCGTGGGTTAGATAAAACTCCACAAAGCTTTTAACTTCCGGACGCTCCAGGGATTTTTTATTCACATAGATAAACAGCGGACGGGACAACGGTTTATACTGACCACTTTTTACCGTCTCAAAGGTAGGCTCTACCGGACCCTGACCGGCATCTATCTTAACCACTTTCAGCTTGTCTTTATTTTCCTCATAGTACGCCAGACCAAAGAAAGCCATCGCATTTTTATCACCTGCTACCCCCTGTACTAAAACATTATCGTCTTCACTGGGGGTAAAATCCTGCCGAATTGCTCCGTCCTTACCGTTAATGGCTTCGGTGAAGTAATCAAAAGTTCCGGAATCCACACCGGGTGCATAAAGCTTAATTGGTTCCGCCGGCCATTCGGGCCTTACATCTTTCCAGGTTTTAACTTTGCTACCCGGCTCCCAGATTTTCTTTAATTCTTCCACCGTAAGGCTGTCCACCCAGGTGTTATTTTTATTTACTACTATTGCTATACCATCGTAAGCAATTTTAAGTTCCACGTATTCAATATTATTTTTCTTTAAAGCTTCTTTTTCCTCGTCTTTAATGGGCCGGGAGGCGTTGGTGATATCGATTTCCCCGGCGGAAAACTTTTTAAAGCCACCGCCGGTTCCGGATACCCCAATGGTAATATTAACGTCCGGATTTTGCGCCCGAAATTCCTCAGCCATCGCTTCGGAAATCGGGTAAACCGTTGACGAGCCATCAACCTTGATGGTTCCGGAAAGCCCTTGTTTTTGTTCTCCCTGGTTTTCCCCTTTGGGAGTACAACCAAAAAGCCCTGCAACTAAAAACAATACGGTAAAAGCCACAATAAGACCTTTTTTGAAGAAGTTCATTTCCCTTCTCCTTTCATCTGTTTTGCTTACAGTTTTACTCTACCAAATATTTGTTAATTTCAACACCATGTTTTTTTAAAAGGTGGTAAAAGAAAAATTAAGCTTTTTTAACAAAGTTTATTTTCTCCCGATTCCATTTAACTAATGCAGTCCGTTAAAAAAGGCTGCAAGCCAAAGTATGGTTTCAATAATCTTAGCTGCATTTAATACGTCGTCTTTAATTTAACAAGATGCTATAATAATAGGTGAAATAGAGGTGATAATATGGCTACTTTCAAAGATTACGCTCTTTTAGCCGAAGTCACCCGGGGTGATTTTACCGAAAGCATTCATTTTGGGGTCGTCGCCGTAGTAGACCATACAGGAAAAATAATAGCCTCTGCCGGAAATCCGGAGCTCGTTACTTTTTTAAGGTCTTCCTCCAAGCCAATTCAGGTTTTACCTCTTTTAGTAAAAGATTTACCCTATGATTTTACCGCCAAAGAAATTGCGGTAATGTGTGCCTCCCATAGCGGAACCGTAGAGCATACCCAAACGGTAGCAGGAATTTTACAAAAAATTGGCCTTGACGAGGGTTATCTAAGCTGCGGCACCCATGAG
>NZ_BDJL01000023.1 GCF_001950325.1 Carboxydothermus islandicus | reverse complement strand
TAATAAGTTTAGTTGAGAGGTATCAACAACTTCGGGTAAACTCATGAACCGCCGTATACCGAACGGTACGTACGGTGGTGTGAGAGGACGGGGGTTAATTACCCCCTCCTACTCGATTTATAAGTATTACTTATAAAATTTATCGTTACTTGATATTTCAGTTGACGCCATTTATATGATATTCTAATAGCTGTAATCTTTATTCCCCGGGGAAATATCTTAAGAGGGGGTAGTATATGTCACAGGAAGCTATAGTATTGATAAATAAAAAAAATAAATCATTTAATATGGTACGGGGTTTAGCGTTAACTTTAGCATTAACCATACTGGCCCGGCAGTTAAGTAGTCTTCCCCTTTTTTCCGTGATGGGAACTATGGTAATCGCCATCCTTTTAGGTATTTCCTGGCGGGCCGTACTGGGAGTTCCTCGAATAGCCAGTGAAGGTATCAATTTTGCAGCTAAAAAATTGTTAAGACTTGGTGTTACTCTAATGGGTATCCGTCTGGATATCAATATGATAATTGCCTCCGGACCTCGAATCATTCTAATTGATGCCTTGGTCATAATTTTTACGATTGCCCTGTTCTGGTGGCTCGGTAAGCGTTTTTCCCTTACCAAACGCTTGACCGCACTTCTCGGGGTAGGAACCGCTATATGCGGGGCAGCGGCCATTGCTGCGGTAGCGCCGCTGGTGCATGCCGATGATAATGAAACCGCCATATCGGTAGGTATTGTTGCCCTGCTTGGTACTCTGGGTGCCTTAGTCTTTACCCTGCTCCAACCCTTTTTACCTTTAAGCCCTTATGCTTACGGGGTGCTAACCGGTTCTACCTTGCATGAAGTAGCCCATGTGGTAGCGGCATCGATGGCCGGAGGAAAGGTAAGCAGCGAAGTTGCATTATTGGTAAAGCTCGGCCGGGTAGCACTGTTAATTCCGGTGGCTATGGTTATGGGTTATCTCTTTAATAAAAAACATAGAGGGTCATCGCAGCAACACCCCAGGCAATTACCCATTCCCTGGTTTGTCTTCGGTTTCTTCGGCTTTAGTTTGGTAAATACATTTAACCTCCTGACACCGGCAATGGAGCAATTTATCCTGCAGGTAAGTATTTTTCTCCTGACAATGGCTATGGCAGCCCTTGGCCTGCACGTAAGGATACAAACTTTCAGGCGGGTAGGGGGTAACTCATTGCTGGTGGGTGTAATCGGTTCACTGGCGTTAGCCCTGTTTGGCTGGGGATTATTGATATTATTTTCAATTACTTAAGCCTTGATAATAAAAAAGGAGGTTCCCTTTTGAACCGAAATCAGCTGGAAATTTTCCGGGTGGTAGCGGAAAAGAAAAGTTTTTCAGAAGCTGCTCGCCTCCTGCATATTTCTCAGCCGGCCATCAGTATGCATATCCAGGCATTAGAAGAATATTATGGGACAAAACTTCTTGATAGAACCACCAAACGGGTTACTCTCACCCCGGCAGGAGAAATCCTCTATAAGTACACGTTGCACCTTTTATCGCTAATGGACAAAGCTCAAAAGGATATTTGCCAGGCTGCGGGTATCATTAAAGGCAGGCTGGTTTTGGGGGCCAGTTTAACTATCGGTGGTCACCTTTTGCCTCCGCTTTTGAGCGCCTTTTACCAAAAATATCCAGAAGTAAACATTACCATGGAAATAATGAATACCGAAAAGGTACTGGAACGGGTGACTGATCTTAGCTTAGATCTGGGGTTTGTAGAGGGAGAGGTAACCGCCGGCGAACTTCATGTAGAAGCGGTGGCGCGGGATGAACTGGTAGTTGTAGTAGCGGCCAACCATCCTCTTGCCGGATGCGGGCAGATTTCCTGGAATAAATTAGCAACATTACCTCTAATAATGCGAGAACCAGGTTCAGGCACCCGGAAGGTAATAGAAGAGCGACTGCAGGCAGCCGGTTTTAAGCTTTCAGAGCTAAAAATAGTGATGGAACTGGGCAGCACCGAAGCAATCAAGGGAGCAGTAGAAGCGGGCTTAGGAGCGGCTATCCTTTCCAAGTGGACGATACAGCGGGAGATTAAATGGGGGATATTTAAGCAGCTGATCATAGAAAATTTACCGATTTACCGGGAATTTTATTTAGTTTTAAACAATAATAAGTTTCACTCGCCGGCTACCCAGGCTTTTATGCAATTCTGCCGGGAGCATCTATCGTAGGTTTAAATCTAACAAAAAGGAGCCGTGTTCCGGCTCCTTTTTGCCAATTAACTATTAAACTTCTCCTGCCAAACCGCCAGAGCTTCTTCGTAAACCTCCTTAAAGGAAACTTTAAATTCTTGAGCTGCTTTTTGGCATACCTCAAACTCAGGATGAACGGAAATAACTCTACCCCGAAAGCGACCAATTTTTACCGGAATCAAACCGTAGCGGGTATTTAGCTTAATTATTTCTCGTTCGGCTTCATAACGTTCTATTCTCCGGCGCCTAATTCCCAGAGTTCCGGTTTCAGAAAAAATAATTTCGACAAATCTGTCCTCATCAGTTTCAGGGCAAAGAACCGAGAGGATCACTCCCGGGCGGTTTTTTTTCATTTGAATTGGAGTAATAAATACATCCAAAGCACCTTCGAGCAAGAGCCGGTTAAAAATATAACCTAAAGCTTCGGGGAAAAGATGGTCCATATTGGTTTCCAAAAGTACTACCGTTTTTGCTTTTACCGGGGTTTCGGCAAATAAAATTCCCCGCAGTAAATTGGGATAGAGGTAATCCCTGCTTCCGGCACCGTAGCCGGTTTTTAAAATACTTCCCGAAGGCGGTACCGGTTCCGTTTTATTCACCAGGACCCGGTAAAGGGTAGCTCCGGTAGGGGTTACCAGTTCCCCTTCTACCGGTGCGGGAGTTACCGGAATACCGGTTAAAAGTTCCAGGGTAGCCGGAGCCGGCAGGGGGATGGGGCCATGGGCAGAATTTACAAATCCCCGGGAAAGGGGTAACGGCGAAGCGATTACCGTATCTACCTTTAAAAGGTAAACTCCAAGAATACTACCGCAAATATCCACAATGGCATCGATTGCTCCTACTTCATGAAAATGAACTTTAGCAATTGTTGTACCGTGAATTTTAGCTTCTGCTTCGGCTAAAAGCTTAAAAGCGTACTTGCTTTTATCCTTTACCTCAGAAGGAAGGGAACTTTTTTCGATAATTTCATAGATATCATTTAAATGCCGGTGTTGATGCTGTTCGGGATATAACACCGAAACTTTTTTTCCGGAAATGCCGTTTTTTTGGACAGTTTTAATGTCTAAAGAAAACTCCAGGGGTAATGTGTTTAAAAGATGAAAAAACTTTTCTTCGTTAACTCCCAGGTCCAAAAGAAGGCCCAGCATCATATCTCCGGAAATTCCCATAAAACAATCGAGATATAGCAACATCTTACTTCTCCTTTAAACCTAAAATGGAAATTGCTAAAGCGGCAGCGCCAAAGCCGTTATCGATGTTAACTACTCCGATTCCCGGAGCGCAACTGTTTAACATCGTTAAAAGGGCTGAAAGCCCCTGAAAGTTGGCACCGTAGCCGACCGATGTGGGTACTGCAATGACCGGACAGGAGACAAGACCGGCAACGACCGAAGGTAATGCCCCTTCCATTCCTGCTACCGCTATAATAACATCGGCCTTTCGTATTAAGTCAATACTGGCAAATAAACGGTGAATACCGGCAACACCGGCATCAAAAAGGGTTAGCGGTTTAAATCCGGCAAACTTAAGGGTTTCTTCTGCTTCCAGGGCTACCGGAAGATCCGAAGTGCCGGCGGTAATAATTAAAGGAGTGCCAGGGCGAGGATCTCCTTCCTGGTAGCAGGCGGAGGTTTGAGCCCGTTCATTGTAAGTAGCCGCGGGAATAAGTTTTTTAATTGCATCAAAATGGTCTTTACTCACCCTGGTAGCTAAAAAACGACCGTGACGCTCGTAAAGTTTTTGGGCAATGAGGGCTGTTTCCTCCGGTGTTTTATTTTGAGCAAAGATTACTTCGGCAAATTCCTTTCGCCTTTCCCGGTGAAAATCAACCCGGGCAAAACCAAGGTCTTCAAAAAACTCGCTCCGCACAATTTCTAAAGCTTTTGCGGCAGTAATTTTTCCACTTTCAACCTCTTTTAAAACATTATAAAGATCTTTCATTTACCGTGCCTCCAAAACTTCATTCATACTGCCAGTCCGGTAACCCAGGAGATCAAGGCAGATATAATTAAAGCCTAAATCTTGAAAATATTTAACAATATCCTGGCGCATTTCCACAGCCTTACCCAATTCTTCAGGGGCCAACTCGATTCGGGCAACGGGATCATGAAAGCGAACTCTGACAATATTAAAGCCTAAATCTTTTAAATATTTTTCCCCTGAATAAATTTTTTGCAAACTTTCCTTCGTTATTTTCGTATGGTAAGGAAAGCGGGAGGCAAGGCAGGCTTCCGCCGGCTTATTCCAGTTGGGGAGTCCCAATTCCCGGGCAAAACGGCGGATTTCTTCTTTGGTAAACCCGGCTTCCCGTAATGGGGAACGGACCCCAAGTTCGGCAATTGCCCGGTGCCCGGGACGATAGTCGTTGTTATCATCTAAATTGGCTCCATCAACAACATAATTAAAATTTAATTGTTTTTTTAATTCAATAAGTTTGCTAAAAAGGCTTTTTTTACAATAATAACAACGATCGGGGGGATTATTGACAAAGTTGGGATCCGAAAATTCATCGGTATAAACTTTGATAAGTTTAACTCCAAGCTTTATTGCTAAATCTTCCGCCGCTAAAAGTTCTTCAGGTTTGTATGTATCAGATATGCCCACAGCGGCTACTACCTTATCTCCCAGAGTATCTTTAGCAACTTTTAATAAAAAACTGCTGTCAACTCCTCCGGAAAACGCTACCACAACCGAATCCATTTCGGTTAAAATAGAAGTAAGTTTTGTGAGCTTCTGCTGCGCCATCCCGCACCTCCAATTTTTGCTGATAGTGTTTATTAATAATTGTAGCAAATTTTCTGGAACAAAAAAACAGGGGTTAGTGGAGGGATTTATATGAACAATTTAACAGTATTAATGCAGCCGGAAGTAGTTTTGGGAATTGCCGGGATAAATTTGTTGATTTTTCTGTTCCTGTTAAACATTTATATAAAAACGGTTAAACTAAGAAGGGAACTAAAGGATTTACTTAAAGGAAACTCCGGACAAAACCTGGAAAATATTTTACTGAATTTAGCCCGGGATAATGAGTTACTAAAAGAAGAAGTTACAAACTTAAAAAAATACACCGAAGAGTTAAACCAAAGGCTTTTACTGGCCATCCAAAAGGTGGGAATGGTTCGTTTCAAAGCTTTACCGGACCTGGGTTCAGAGTTAAGCTTTTCGGTGGCTTTTTTAGATGCCAACAATAATGGGGTTGTAATTACCAGTCTGTATGGGCGGGAGCAGTGCCTTGTGTATGGAAAACCGGTGGAGCAGGGTGTTTCTACCTATCCGCTAACGGAAGAGGAGCAAAAGGCAATCCGGAAGGCGATGGAAGAAGGGAGATAATATGTATTTTAAAAACCGGGAGGATGCAGGTCGGCTTTGTGCCGCAAAATTATGGCAGGAAGGTATTAACGGAGATGTTATCGCGGCTATACCCCGAGGGGGAGTGGTAGTAGCAGCTCCCATAGCTGAAAAATTAAAGATCCCCTTAAAACTTATCTTACCCAAAAAAATTGGGGCTCCGCATAATGAAGAGGTAGCAATTGGTGCAGTTACTGCAGATGGTTCACTGGCTTTAAATGAAGAATACATAGGCTTACTGGGTCTTTCCTCAGAAGTTGTAGGAAAACAAATAAAAAAAGCCCAGCAAAAAATCAAAGAAATGCAAAATATATACAATATAGACAATATAAATTACGACTATTCAAGTAAAAATGTCCTTTTGGTGGATGACGGTTTAGCTACCGGTTATACCGTCTTAGCTGCTGGCTTATCGTTAAAAAAGCAAGGGGCTAAATCCATTACGGTGGTTGTTCCGGTGGCAAGTACCGAAGCTATTAATTTATTAAAAAATAATGGTTTTGCTGTATTTTCCTTAATGGTTCCGGAAGAGTTTTATGCCGTTGGTCAATTTTACGAAGATTTCCGTCCGGTGGAAACCGAGGAAGTCTTAACGCTTCTTGCTAAGAATTATTCAGGATAAGCAGAGAAAAAATTGAAAAAAATAAACTCACCGGGAGGTGAGTTTTATGAAAAAGGTTGCGGTGGAGCCGGGACTTAATAATTTGCATGAAATACTCAGACAATCCGGTTATCAAGTGGTAGATCCGCGACAGGAGCAACGGGTGGATGCTTTTGTAGTTTCGGGAGTTAAAAATAACCTTATGGGGATGCAAGATACCGAAACTAAAGCTCCGGTAATAAACGCCAGCGGCCGTTCCCCTGAAGAGATTGTAAATGTTTTGCGTGAGAAAATTGGTGATTAAGCTCAACAAAGACCTCGCTTAAAAAGCGAGCCATAGCCATTACCGTTGAGAGACGGGTATTTTGCAGCACCATGAATTCCATAAAACCACCAACATTAACCACCCCGGTGAGGCTTAAATCTCCTACCGGGGGTAATTTTTTATTTAAAGCAGCTCCGGGTTTTAGAGGACCGTCTTTTAAAACTATTTGTCCAACGGTGTTTAATGACCCCAGGGAAGCGTCCACAGCAATGAGAAAAGGGTATTTATATTGGTGATAAATATTTTTTAAAGTTTCTTCTAAATTTACCGCATGAACCGGTTCGTCTAAACAACCGTAAACATGAAAAAAACTTATCGGAGCGTTTTTTAAAAAGCTTCCCACTAAAGGGCCAAAAGCATCGCCGGTGGAACGATCGGTACCTATACATAAAATTACTACCGGTCGATTTAAGGCTTTTCGCAGAATCTCCCGACTTAGTGCTGCTTTTAAAAGTTTTTTATCTTCCGGGTTTTGAAAATAAAACTTCAACTTTCTTTCCCCCCTCCGTCCTGTTACTATAATATCCAGATAAAGGAAAATTTATACTATTTTTGCATAAAATTTAGTAACAAACGGAGAGGGTGATGGTTATTTGGTTAAAACTTGGAATGATTATTATTGGTAGTTTGGTAGGAGCAGGTTTTGCATCGGGCCAGGAGATCATGTTATTTTTTAACCGTTACGGGGAAAAAGGCTTTTTGGGAATAGTTTTAACCGGTGGGTTATTGAGTTTTTTTTCCTGGGGAACATTAAAGGTGAGCCATAATTTAAAACTTAAAAATTACCGGGAATTTATTGAGCTAAGTCTAAGTCCCGGTTATCAGTTTTTTGCGGATTTTGCTTTTACCGCGGTATTATTTGGAGGTTTAGGGGTGATGCTTTCGGCCAGCGGAGCGATTTTTCACGAATACTTTAACCTTCCGGGACTCTTTGGGATTGGCTTTTTGCTTTTAATTGTTCTCTTAACAGGGCAAAAACAATTGCTTGGTTTATATTATATAAACATAATCTTAACTCCCATCTTAGTGATTTTTTTAATAGTAATTTCCTGTAAAGAATTAAGTGCGTTCAAGTACGTTGCGGCAGAAAACCATTGGTTGCAAAACTGGTTATCGGCAGCAATTATCTATGCTTCGTATAATATTTTGCTTTTGGGATCGGTTTTGGTGCCGCTGGGGCGGGAAATGAAAGCTGCTGATATTATCGGAGGAGTGATTTTTGGTACAATACTTTTTTGTTTGTTAGCGGGGTTAATATATTTTGCCTTGGCCGCTAACTATCCCGAGGTACTAAAATATCAAGTACCATTGTTGTATATAGCCGGTAAAAAGCATTTTGTTTCTTATTGGCTTTTTGGAATTTGTATTTGGCTTGCAGTGGCCACTACTGCAGTTTCCGATGGAGTGGCTTTGGCTCTTCGACTACCCAAAAGCCGAAGTTTACTTTTTTTTGTCTACTTTTTAAGTTTTTTAGTTGCTTTAATACCCTTTCAGTACCTGGTAAAATATTTATACCCCCTTTTTGGCTATGCCGGTTTTTTATTTTTATATTGTTTGATAAAATTATTAATAGGAATAAAATGGTAGGTGGTTAGGATGAGCTTCAATACCCTTGATTATTTACTGCTGGGATTGTTTTTATTTTTATTACTTAAAGGAAGTCGAGAAGGAATTTTGGGGCTTCCGATAAAAATTACAGCCTTAGTAGGTGGGGTAATAGTTTCTTTTTTATGGGGAGACATGCTTTTTCCTAAAGTTATTCCTGCTTTTTTGCCCTATCTTCCGCAAAGCCTGAAAAATCAGTACTTACCGGTGTTGTTTAAGGGGGTTTTATTTTTAGTAACAGCCCTCTTAATTTGGAAAGCCGGGGGAAATATAAGACGGGGTCTTAGAAAAACTCCCTTAGGAATTATAGATTCTCTTCTGGGAATTTTTTATAATGGGGTGAAAGGGATTATTTTTTTAGTGGTGTTATCTCTAATCTTAATACCGTTAGCAGGGGTTTTAATTAAGACTTCTTTCGGGGGAGAGATGAAAGGGTTTTTAAGTTTGGTTCAAAATTCTCTGGTTTTAAATTACTTCTTTACTTTAGTTAAAGATGGCATTTCAACCTTTACAGGAATAAAGGAGGCTAAGCTATGGATTTAATGTTAAAACGGGAAAATATTTTTGCAAACACAAAAGACCAAAATCCAATTTACTTATTTAACCGGGAGTATCTTGATTTTTTAAGCGGTTGTAAAACCGAACGGAAAGTAGCAAGTTACATAGTGGAAGAGGCCCAGAAACAGGGGTTTACGAATCTTGAAGAGGCTTTAAAAGAAGGAAAAACTTTAAAACCCGGAGATAAGGTTTATCTTTTATTTAAAAACAAAGCGGTGCTTTTAGCGGTGATCGGGGAAAAGCCTTTAAAAGAAGGTTTTAATTTAGTGGCTTCCCACCTGGATGTACCGCGGCTTGATTTAAAACCGCAGCCTCTTTACGAAAAAGATGGCTTTGTTCTGTTAAAAACTCACTACTACGGTGGCATTAAAAAATACCAGTGGGTGACAAGGCCTTTAGCCCTGTGGGGTACCGTAGTATTAAAGGGTGGGAAAGTTTTAGAGATAAAGTACGGAGAAGAGGAAAACGAGGGAGTTTTAACGATTACCGATCTACTACCTCATCTTGCTAAAGACCAGATGGAGAAAAAAATAAGAGAAGCCATTACCGGGGAAGATTTAAATGCGCTTACCGGGAATATTCCGGACCAGGAGGCCAAGGAAAATAAAATTAAAACTTATATCCTAAAACTCCTCCACGACCGCTTTGGGTTAACTGAAGAAGACTTAATTGCTGCTGAACTATCACTGGTACCGGCAGGGCCTGCCCGGGAAGTAGGTTTGGACCGGAGCATGGTTGGCGGCTTCGGTCAGGACGACCGGGTGTGCGTATTTACTTCCTTAAAGGCCCTTTTAGAGGTGGATGCTCCGGGGAAAACAGCAATAGCTTTATTTATGGACCGGGAAGAAATCGGCTCCATGGGTAACACCGGTATGCAAAGTAAATTCTTAGAAAATGCTATCTTAAAGCTTTTGGTAGCTCAGGGAGAAAAAGACGAACTTCTGCTTAGGCTTTCCTTAGAAAATGCCCGGGCGCTCTCGGCGGATGTAACAGCAGCGGTTGATCCAACCTTTGAAGGAGTGGTAGAAAAGAATAATGCAGCCCAGATGAACTACGGCATAGTTTTAACCAAGTATACCGGTTCCGGCGGCAAGTACGGGACCAGCGAAGCTTCCGCTGAGTTTATGCGGGAGGTAATAGATTTATTTAATCAGGAAGGAATTCGCTGGCAAACCGGGGAACTGGGCAAAGTGGACCAGGGCGGTGGCGGTACCGTAGCCCAGTTTTTGGCAAATCTCGGGATGGAAGTATTGGATGCGGGAGTTGCTTTGTTATCGATGCACTCTCCCTTTGAAGTAGCCGGTAAAGCCGATATTTACGAGGCTTACCTGGCTTATAAGGTGTTTTATAATTTAAAATAAATTGTATCGGGGGTAGGGGCTCAATGCTAAGAATTGCAATCGCATTATTGGTTTTGGGGCTTTTTTTAAGTTTTATTATTAATATTGCTTTAAGAAAAGGTGTTTCTGGTATAAAATTAATGCTTTTAGGGATAAATATTACACTGTTTGGCGGTATAATTGCTGCGGACCCCAATTCTAATTTTGGTGGTATAGAATATTTAATTGCCTTAGCAGGTTTAATTATGTCAATTATTGGGCTAAACCGGGAGTAGGTGGTGGTTGGTCGTGAAAAGCTATAGAAAAGAACTCTGGTTTAACCTTCCTACCCGCCGGGGTTTTGTCAACATTACCCCGGACGTAGAAAAATGCGTAAAGGAATCGGGAATTAAAGAAGGCCTCTGCCTGGTAAACGCTATGCACATTACCGCTTCGGTATTTATCAACGACGATGAACCGGGACTGCATCACGATTTTGAAGTATGGTTAGAACAGCTTGCACCGGAAAAACCTTATGAACGCTACCGGCATAACGGTTTTGAGGATAACGCCGATGCTCACTTAAAACGAACAATCATGGGCCGGGAAGTAGTGGTAGCGGTTACCGAAGGTAAGCTTGACCTTGGCCCCTGGGAGCAGATTTTTTACGGGGAGTTTGATGGGAAAAGGAAAAAACGGGTTTTGGTAAAAATTATCGGGGAATAACCCTATATAAGCTCCAATAACGGCTTAATATCATAGCGGCGGCGGTGGAAATTACTCCACAGGTCGCCGTATTTTTTTACCCGCTCCCAGATAGTTTTGATAGTAAACTCGGCAGGGGAGATCTCCCCTTTCGTTACCTCTTCCCACAAAAGAGGGGTGGATACCGGAGCTTTTGGCAGGGGCCGAAGACTGTAAGGAAAGACCATAGTGCGTCCCCGGGTATTTTGGAGATAGTCAAGGTATACTTTGCCCGTTCGCTTTTTTATTACCCGCTCTAAAGTTACCTTTTCGGGATAAGTTTTTAAAATTAACCGGCAAAGGTTAAAAGCTGCCCGGGTAGTTTCTTTAAAACTATATTTGGGCTCTATTGGAACAAAAAGGTGAAGCCCATCTTTGCCCGAGGTTTTGGGCCAGGCATCAAGGCCAAGTTTTAAAAGAACCTCCCGTAAAAGAAGGGCTACAGGAAGGCAATCTTTAAACGTCAACGGCGGTTCGGGATCTAAGTCAAAAACCAAAATATCCGGGTTTTCTATCAAAGGTACTTTTGAAAGCCAGCAGTGAAGTTCGATTACTCCCTGATTTACAAGCCATAAAAGGGCCTCCTTATTTGCTACACAGGGATAGTTTACCCATTTCTTTTCTTTGCCGTGCCAGATAGCTACTCTATTTATAAAATTAGGAGCATAAGCGGGAATTTCTTTTTGGTAAAAGCTTTTTCCGGTAATTCCGTCAGGGAAGCGGTTCATCACAAAGGGGCGGTTATTGATACAGGGAAGGATGTAGTCGGACATTAAGTAGTAATAGGCAATAACATCTTTTTTATAAATTAGATCCGCAGGATAAAAAAGCTTATCAGGGTTGGTAATGATTTTACTTAATTCCATTTTTACCT
The DNA here is from genome assembly GCF_001950325.1 of Carboxydothermus islandicus. GTDB lineage: Bacteria > Bacillota > Z-2901 > Carboxydothermales > Carboxydothermaceae > Carboxydothermus > Carboxydothermus islandicus. The sequence continues at coordinate 4,667 of NZ_BDJL01000023.1, read as the reverse complement.
CCTGCCGGAGAAAACCCCACAATTGTTGGATGGCGAAGTCCCCCGGGGGTTTTTTCAAGATATTGGATACTAACTTCTAAAAGAGGATAAAGGGTAATTTCCCCGGGGTTTTTTTCTTTAACTATGGGGGCAAGTAAATTTAAAAGGTCGTTTTGTCCCCAAAAAGGGATTTTATAGCTTTTATTGGTTTTTGGGTCAAAAACCATCAAGCTTTCCACATTTCCCTGTTTTAAGAAAACTTTTGTTAAGAGAAAATTTTCTCTGGTGTAATTTTTAATTTTAAGCCAGAAAGCAGTACGTTTTCCCGGGTAATAAAAAGAAGAAATTTTTTTGGCAACGATCCCTTCGTAATTTTCAGAAGCTGCCTTATTAAAAAAATCTATTCCCTTTTCAAGCACGTACGGCGCAATTTTAAAAGGCGGTGGTAAATCTTTTAAAAAACTTTTGCGCTCAAGAAGAGGTGTAGTTAAAAGATTTTTCCCGGAAAATCTTAAAACATCAAAAATTACTAAAAAAATATTTTCTTCCTTTTTCGAGAACCCCAGAAGCCTGGAAAAACTTCCCTTCTTACCCTCCCCCCAGATAATTTCTCCATCCAAAACGGTATCATTCGGAAAAAATGTTTTAACTTCGGTCAATTGAGGAAAAGAAAGGGCTAAATTTTTACCGTTCCGGGAAATTAATTTCACCTCTTTTTCAATGAAAACAAGGCAGCGAAATCCATCCCATTTATATTCAAACAGCCAGGAGCTATCATCAAAAGGAGCTTCCCTTTCTTCTAAAAGCATGGGTTTAAACAAAGTTTATGCACCAACTTTTTCTCCGGTGATTTTTTCTAAAGACAAACGAAGAGCTTCGGTTAAATCGATAACTTTTGCCGGAACTTTTTCTTCAGGAATGACAATGGCTTCATGCTGGATTTTCTTTTCAATTACCTCCATTAATGCTTCCCGGTAAGTATCTTTATATTTTTCGGGATTAAAAGGAGTGGTTAAAGAATCGATTAACATTTTGGCCAGCGAAAGCTCCCGTTCCTCCACCGGGATTGCCTCAGGTATTTCCATTATTTCAAACTTACGAATTTCATCGGGATAAAAAATGGTGGAAACGGTTAAAACCTTTTCTTTAAAGACCCGAACCATGGCGATATTTTCTTTAGTTCTTAAAACCATTTTGGCAATGGCAATTTTCTTGCTATCCTTTAAAGCCTGCATTAATAAGGCATAAGGTTTTTCTCCGCCTTCGGAAGGTGTTAAGTAATAGCTTTTTTGCAAATAAATGGGGTCCACTTCGGCTAAGTTTACAAAATCCAAAATTTCAATTTTTCGTCCTTTTAACTTAGGTAAAGCTTCCAGCTCTTCTTCGGTAAAAGTGACAAACTGTCCTCTGGAAAACTCATAACCTTTGATAATTTCCTCCGGGCTGACTTCCCGGTTGCAAGTATTACAATACTTTTTATAATGAATTGGCCCACCGCAGTTTTGGTGAATCAGGGAAAAGGTTATGCTTTTTGATTCGGTAGCGGGATAAAGTTTAACCGGGATGGATACCAACCCAAAGGCAATAAAACCCTTCCAGATTGGCCGCATAAAATCCGCTCCTTTTTAATTTAGTATGGCGGGAAGAAAAATATTTAAACGTATAACGAATAGTAATTTTATTGAATAGAAAAATAACAAAAATTAATTTGTAATATAAATATTCATTATGTTATTATCTTAAAGGAGAGAAAGGAGGAAATTGCTAATGGGCGAAATTGTCAGAAGCTATTACCGGAAAGTAGTTGCGGATTTTTGGGACCAAAAGACGGTTGTCATACTTCTGGGCATTTTAAGCGGTCTTTATTTTGGTGCCGTTGGAGTGGTCTGGGCGGTTACCGGAGAGTTTACCCGCTGGGGGGCAAGTTTTCTTAAACTAATCGGGGTAGACTTATCGCCGTATACTTATTTAAAGATTATTAAATATAAAGGCACCATTTTAACCCGGATAGACGGGGTAATGGTGCTGGGGATGTTTGCGGGAGCGTTGATTGCTGCTCTTTTTGGGCAGAATTTTAAACTTAGAATTCCTACCGCAAAAAGGGTAATACAGGCTTTAGTTGGCGGTATAATTGCGGGCTTTGGCACCCGCCTTGCTATGGGGTGTAATTTAGCGGCCCTTTTTACCGGAATTCCTCAGTTTTCTCTTCATACCTGGTTTTTTACCCTGGGAACAATTTTTGGTACCTATATTGGAATAAAAATTACCCTTTCTCCTTATTTTCGGGGAGAACCTAAACTGGTTAAGGCTTCAGAATTTAATGCTGGAAATTTAAAGGCTAATACCCAGATACAACCCTTTTTAGGTTGGCTCGGACTTATAGTTTTTGCCGGTATTTTATTGTCCCGGCCGGAAATGCCGAATATCTTAAAGCTTGCTACAATTTTTGGCTTTGCTTTTGGCTTTTTAATTCAAAAGGGGCAGGTCTGCTTTACCTCGGCCTTTCGGGATTTATGGTTGGTTGGACGCACGACTACTTTAAAGGCTCTGGTCTGGGGTATGGCAGTACAGATGCTCCTGACAGCGGTCTTTATCGCCAAGGGAACGCCGGCCAAAGTTCTCTGGGCCGGTCCCAATGCACTAATTGGAGGACTTTTATTTGGAATTGGGATTGTTATTGCCGGAGGTTGTGAGACCGGCTGGATGTACCGGTCGATGGAAGGCCAGGTTCACTTCTGGTTTGTAGGTCTGGGCAATGTGATTGGAGCGACCCTTTTATTCCTGCTGTGGGATAAAGGGCTTTATAAATACTTGGTCGAACCGTTCCCGAAGTTTAGCTTGATAGAACATTTTGGTTACTTACCGGCTATTATATTAACTGGCTTGTTCCTTTTGGGTCTATACTTGTGGGCGGATTTACGAGAATTAAGCGGCAGGTCAATGATAAAAAATAAGACCATGGCGGTGAGGAGGGTGTAGTATGGAAGAAAAACGGTATGTCCTGGATTTACGGGGGGAACCATGCCCTTATCCGGTGGTGTATTCCCTGCAGGTTCTGGCAGAATTGGAAAGCGGTTCGCTTTTGGAGATTTTAGCCGACTGTCCGCAATCGTTTAAATCGGTCCCGGAAGAAGTGGTAAAAGCCGGGTACGAGATGGCCGAACCTCCGCAAAAAATTGGCCCAACGTTAAGATTTTTGGTAAGAAAACCTTGAAATTAAAATAAAAGGCCGAAAAGTTTCTGACTTTTCGGCCTTAAACATTAAACCGGAAGTAAATGATATCTCCGTCCTGCACCACGTAATCCTTTCCTTCCAGGCGGATTAAGCCTTTTTCCCGGGCGGCGGTCATCGAGCCAATTTCTATTAACTCTTCCCAGGGAATAACTTCTGCCCGGATAAAACCCCGCTCGATATCCGAGTGGATTTTACCGGCCGCCTGAGGGGCTTTGGTACCTCTTTTTATGGTCCAGGCTTTAACCTCCTGGGGTCCGGCAGTAAAGAAGGTAATTAAACCTAAAAGGGCATAACCGGTCCTGATAAGTTTATTTAAACCAGGCTCTTCAATACCAAGGTCTTCTAAAAATAAAGCCCGCTCCTCTTCGGGAAGTTCCTGTAATTCGCTTTCAATTTTAGCCGACAGTACAACAACTTCCGCTTTTTCCTTTGCGGCAATTTCCCGTACCACATCTACTTCTTTTGGTGGCGCGAGAAGATCTTTTTCTCCCACATTGGCAACGTAAACTACTGGCTTGGCGGTAATAAAACCAATTTCCCGTAAAATCTCCTTTTCCTCATCGGAAAATTCATGGGCCCGTACCGGTAGCCCCCGGTCAAAACCGTCAATTATTCTTTTAAGCATTTCTGCCTCAATTTTGCCCCGTTTTTCCCCGCTTTTGGCTATCTTTTCTGCCCGCTCTAAACGCCTTTGGGCTGTTTCAAGATCTGCCAGGATAAGCTCGGTGTTTATCGTATCAATATCCCGGGCCGGATCAACCGACCCTTCCACATGGGTAATATTGGGATCTTTAAAACAGCGTACCACATGGGCAATCCCGTCGACCTGCCGGATATGGGACAAAAACTTATTACCCAACCCTTCTCCCCGGCTTGCTCCCCGAACAAGACCGGCAATATCCACGAAACGGGTAACCGCCCGCACCACCCGCTCGGGTTTTACTACTTCCGCTATTTTATCCACCCGGGGATCGGGAACTTCTACCACTCCCACGTTGGGTTCGATGGTGCAAAAAGGATAATTGGCTGCTTCCGCTTTAGCCTTGGTTATCGCATTAAATAAAGTAGACTTTCCCACATTGGGTAGTCCCACAATACCTATTTCCATCTACTTCCTGGTCATCCAAACTGTGCAAAACTGCATCAGTTTAGAAGGTTGGGGTATTTGTGGTCCGCCTTTCAGACTGTCCCAGCCCCAACTGGCGGTATTTGGAACAGCCATAGCCCCTGCCCCAAGAAGCAGGAACTCACCGCAGCTTTTCAGCCACCTTCTCCCATACCACTGACAAGTATTCTCTTCAGCGGTGACAAGTCACGATATAATGGCCTGTCCAGGAGAGCTCCGGTCAGGAGGGCTACCCGCAAAACTCGCCACGGTTTGTACGGTAAGGTTTTCCCCTTTACCGCAGTACCTTCATTCCTTCCGTCGGTTAATGAAGATACCGACCGTGTC
>NZ_BDJL01000022.1 GCF_001950325.1 Carboxydothermus islandicus | reverse complement strand
TTTCCTGACTTTGTCAGTTAAAATCTTGGAACCCTTGAAAAATGGGCATTTTTATCCCTAAAGATGCGCAAATTGTACCTACACACCTACCAGGTGAACTCTTTTGCATCTTCCAGGGGCATCATGTTCTTCGGTGGTGCTATCCTTAAAATTCTTAAAATCTTATTGGCTACCTCTGTAGGCCGCATCTTGATTAGAAGTTTTTGACCATTTATTTCAACTTCAGTAAAGGTTAGAGAATTTAATGCTTCCTGAATCTTTTGGGGACTTACTTCTACCCGGTTTTCTTTTAACCGGAATTCCAAGGTTCTTTCCAGCAGAAAGGCTAAAAAACAAACAACAAAATGGCCTTTGATACGCTTTTCTGTCCAGTGAAAAATCGGCCGTACCTCTAAAGTACTCTTCATAATGCGAAAGGATTCTTCGATTTTCCATAAGGTATGGTAAGCTTCAAGCACCTTTTTAGCATCTAAATCCAAACGGCTACTTTGAATGGCGTAATAACCGTCAAAACGTTTATCCTTTTCAATAGCCTCTTCGTCCAAGAAGAATTGGTCATTTTCGCTTTGATGTTTGATGAATTTTTTGCCACCACGTTTGTTACTGGCCTTAATCTTTGCTGGCTCAAGAAGCAATTTCTCTGCCTTTTCAATTAGGCGTTTGCGGTCTTCTTCATCTTTTAAAGCTCGTTTTGCCGAGTAAGTAATTACTAATTTTTCGGGTAGTTCGTAAACTACGCCTTTTTCATCTTTAATCCGGTTTATGTGGTCAAGAACTTTATAGCGAAATTGTTCAAAGTCATCAAGATTTTCTTCTTCAGAAAAAGGATTGGCCATTTTCAGAGTTTCATAACCTTCCGGGTTAAATACTTCAGCAAGTACGCTTTGGGGCATTTTCTTGAGTCTTGTAGCTACAATGTAGTCATAGCCCAGGTCTTTGATGTATTTCAGGTTTAGCTTGCTATTTAACCCACGGTCGGCCACAATGACTACTTGCCGGATGTTAAAACGTTTTTGGAGCTTTTCTAAAGACTTGGCCAGGGTTTTACTATCTAAGGTATTGCCAGGGAAAAGTTCATAGCCAATGGGCCGTCCTTCGTTATCAATCAATAGACCCATTACTACCTGGACTTCATTGATTTTATTGTCTTTGCTAAAACCAAAGTCCCGAAGCTCATCGTTTCTAACACTTTCAAAATGAAAAGTAGTAACATCATAGAAAACTACATCTACATTCATGTTGAAAAGGGAACAATTTTTTTCAAAGACGTAATTCTCAATTAGCTCTTTATTTTCTGCCAGAAGATCCAGGCTCCGGTATAGATGGTTTAGGTCAATCTCTGGTATTCCAAGATATTGTTCACGATTAAGATAAGTAGCCAGTTTGCTTTTGGGAGATAACAAGTGCTGTACTGCCATTAAAAAGCAAGCTGAATTTAAATCAAACTGCAGGCGCGGATGATTTGCCAAATCAGCGAAAAATTTGTTTAGTTCAAATAGCTGCCAGAGTTTGCGGTAAACGATGAAACCATAATTGCGTAAAGTTCCTTCTGAGAATTGAGCTTCACCGGAAATTTTGAGAGTAGAAGAGCCATTAGCAATTTCAGCTAAACGTTCTGCTAACCGCTTAAACGAAGGATTACCTTCAATCAAATCTTTACGTCCAAGGTTAAGGATAACTTTATGTTTTACTTTACCGTTTTCCCGGTAAGCTTCAACCAAACGCACATATTCGTAATTGCCTGCTTTAACTACTTTAAGATGCATAGAAACCCCTCCAAAAAGGTTTTCTATGCATATTGTACCATAAGTTATAAGCATAAATCTATATTTTCAAGGCTATATCTAAAAATAATTTGTCCCTACATTTTCGAGAGGTTTAAAAAATCGATGCAGTATTTTCAAGGGTTTGCGGGCTTTTTTAGGCCGTTTTTCGCAATTAACTGACAAACTCGGGA
>NZ_BDJL01000021.1 GCF_001950325.1 Carboxydothermus islandicus | reverse complement strand
CCGTATGTCTATGACTGGCTTGATCTTATACTGATCCCAGCATTTTTCTATTAGTTTTGTATCATCATAGCCTTTGTCTGCTGCTATGGTTTCTGCTTTTTCTAAGATCTCCCGCTGCCTTTTTTCCATCTGTTCAAGTAATGCATGTCCTTCTTTGATGTCAGACGCTGACGCTTTGGTTACTTTATAGGCTATAGGTAATTCATATGTAGCATCTATCACTAAATGCAGCTTGTAGCCA
>NZ_BDJL01000020.1 GCF_001950325.1 Carboxydothermus islandicus | reverse complement strand
ACTATTTTTATCGTTTGTTTCTTTTCCTTCTTCTCCCGTCTCCTCATACTTCTACCTTATCACCATAAGTTATCCACAGCAAGAATAAAAGCATAATTTCCTAAACAGTAAAAAAACCGGGATTTTATCCCGGCTAACTGACTTTTTTCTGAATCATTTCCTTATTTCTTTGTAAAATCGCCAGCGTCCGCATCATTTCATTCCGCATAATGGTTAACCCTTCATCAACTCCCATCCCCGGTTTTACTAAAAGCTGAGCTGGCCCAGTGGCAAGTCCCACATGAACGGTAATTTTGGCCGATACATCGGTTTCGTTACAGCTACCGCCCAAATAGGCACCGACACCCTTTTCCTTGGCATATAAAACCGCTTCGATAATTTCGTTTACCCCACCTAAATCGGGAGATTTAATTTGCACCATCCCACCGGCACCAGCATCAACAAATTCTTTAATGTCAGATAGATTATTACACCACTCGTCAGCTACAATAATTACCTGACTTCCCAAAGTAAGAAGTTTTTCCTGCAAGTAATTTAAACCTTCAATTTGCCTTTCTTTTGAGCCAAGGTCCACCGGCCCTTCGATACGTAAAGGATGGGGAGTAACCTTTTCTTCCAGTCTTGCTAAATAATCGGCTATCCGGTCTAAATTATCATTAAATACCGTTCCCAGGGTACCGTAAACGTCAAAGTGAAACACCGGCAGGTAATCGGGGTCACCCAGGGTTTTTATCCTTTGTTTTAACCACAAAGCGTATTCGGTTAAATTTTTCCCTTCCTCCCCGGTTTTGGCAGGATGGTTAAATAAACCATGGGGCAAAACATCAACCCGTTTTAAAATCATTTTATCGGCATTGGTATACCGGTCGTCCCCAGACTGGGCAAATAGCGGCACCGGATTTAAAGTAAGGTCGAGCCCATACTCTTCCGCTATTACTTCGGCCATGGTGGTACGGTTTATCTTAGCCACCGCATCTAAGAGAGCCTGAGTTAAACCGTAACGCAAAGCAGTGTGGTATTTCTTTCCCCGTTTATCGGTTAGATTAGCAAAATAGCGGGCAGCCTCCTTAAAACGAACGAGGTTATACCCTACCAATTTAGGCTTAATTTCTTCCTCAAGGATTTCTATAAAATTATCCGCTAAAAAGACCGGATCCCGACCATCTACCCCTGAATATTGTACCGCCACACAATCACCAACGGCTATTTCGCCGTTTTCCAAGAAAAGCATTATCGAAACCGCTTCTCCCCCCTGGCGCACCCGGGAAAAACCAGGGGTCACCGGTTTTCCTTTATAGGTAAAGCCATCGGCAACAGCTCCGTTCTTTATTGCCTTCTGGTCATCAAAATAAAATCCCGAACTTCCTTTAACAAAAAGAACATCTTTTATCCTCATTGCCACCGCTCCTCTTCTTGTATTTTGTATACAGTATAATTGTAACTTTATTTTAATAGATCTGCAAGTAAAAAAATCTTTTTTAAAATAAAGGAATCGGTAAGAGAATATTGAATATATATATTAATTTTGTGAAATTGGTAGCAGAAAGGAGAAACGGGATGAATGACACTTTCTTAAAAGCTTGCCGCAGGGAAAATACTCCCTACACGCCGGTGTGGCTTATGCGTCAGGCAGGACGTTATATGGCGGAATATATGGAAATAAGAAGCAAGTATTCTTTTTTGGAAATGTGTAAAACTCCCGAACTGGCTGTAGAAGTGACCCTGCAACCGGTAAGAAAGCTTGGAGTTGATGCAGCCATCTTATTTGCTGACATCCTCCTCCCTTTAGAAGGAATGGGCATTGGTTTTCGCTTTGCCAAAGACGAAGGCCCGATAATTGACAATCCGGTTAGAACCATAGATGATGTGAAAAAAGTTCGGGTGATTACTCCTGAAGAAGATGTGCCGTATGTTTTGGAGGCTATAAAAATTTTACGCCGGGAGCTTGCCGGCAAAGTACCGCTTATCGGCTTTTCCGGAGCCCCTTTCACTTTGGCCAGTTATATTATAGAAGGGGGCGGCTCCAAAAACTATGTCCGGTGTAAAAGGTTAATGTGGGAAGCGCCAGAAGCCTGGCATGAGCTTTTAGGGAAAATTGCCGAATCCACAGTCCGGTATTTAAAATCCCAAATTGCAGCAGGAGCCCAGGCGGTCCAGGTTTTTGACTCCTGGGTAGGAGCCCTTTCCCCGGAAGACTACGAAGAATATGTTTTACCCCACAGCAAATATGTTTTTGACAATTTAAAAGATACGGGAGTTCCGGTCATTCACTTTGCCAATAATGCCGGTAGTATGTTAGAATTAGTAGCTGCTGCCGGCGGCGATGTCATTGGCCTTGACTGGAGGGTAAGTCTTGACCGGGCCTGGCAAACCGTTGGTTTTGACCGGGGCGTGCAGGGTAATCTTGACCCCATAACCCTTTTTGCCCCTAAAGAAGTAATTCGCCAGAAAGTAAAGGAAATTTTAATTAAAGCCGGTAAGCGCCCGGGGCATATTTTTAACCTGGGCCATGGCATCCATAAGGAAACCCCCGTGGAAAACGCCCAATACCTGGTAGAAGTGGTCCATGAATTGAGTAGTTTAAGTTATGAACAACTTCTGGAGGCTTAAAAAATGAAAGCCGTAGTTCTGGTGGCCTTTGGCTGTCCCGATTGTTTGGAAAACATTGGACCTTTTATGGAAAGAATTTTGGGCAAAACGCCTCCGCCAGCCCTTATTGCAGCGGTTAGGAGCCGCTACGAAAAAATCGGCGGTAAATCCCCATTAACGGAAATAACCAGCCGTCAAGTCAATGCTTTAAAAACTTTACTGGATTCTGAGTTTTTAGTCGATTTTGCCTACCAGTACTGGCGGCCGGAAATCCCGGAGGTTGTTTTTAATTTGGTCCAAAAAGGGGTAAAAACTATTTATTTTCTGCCGATGTCAGCTTTTAATTCTCAGGTTTCCACCGGAGCCTATCAAAAAACTATAAAAAACTTGGAAGAAAAATTTCCGGAAATTAAATTTTATTTTAAAGGTGAACTGGCTGAAGAACCGTATTTCATAGAAGCTCACCGTCAGCTTCTAACAACGGCTCTACAACCTTTTTCCCCAAAAAACACCGGAATCATTTTTACCGCCCACAATTTGCCGAAAAAAGCTATTGATCAGGGTGATACTTATTTTGATGAGTTTTTAAGAACTGTGGAAGCAATCGCCCGGACCTTTCCTTTCCCCTGGCAATACGCCTTTCAAAGCAAGGGAAAATCGGGGGAAGAATGGTTAAAACCGGAAGTAGAAGATGTAATTATTTCCTGGCAAAACCAGGGGGTGGAAAACATTATAGTTAATCCCATCGGCTTTGTAGCCGACCATATTGAAACGCTATACGATTTAGATATCGAGCTCAAAGAAAAATTTTCCACTGTTAATATCGTGAGGCTTCCAGCTTTAAATGACCATCCTTTATTAATTAAAGCTTTACACCAGATGGTACAAAAAATGGAGGGATAAATTTGCCGGATTTCTTAGTTATAGGTGGTGGTATAACCGGACTTGCTGCTGCCTATGAGTTATTTCGCGAAGGACAGGATTTTATCTTAATTGAGGAAAATGATTATTTCGGCGGTAAAGTTAAAACTAATTTAAGAGATGGCTTTGTCATCGAAGGTGGTCCCGACTGCTTTCTCTCGGAAAAACCCCAGGTATTTCAAATTGCCCGGGAACTTAAATTTGAAGATAAAATTATCGGGACCAATGATGAATTTAAAGGTACTTATATCCTCTCCGGCGGAAGGCTCCACGAGCTACCGGAAGGACTAATGATGATGGTACCTACCAAAATAATCCCCTTTGCTTTAAGCCCTTTGATTTCCTGGCCGGGGAAAATCCGCATGGGTATGGACTTGTTTATTCCCCGGAAAAAAGATGATGAAGATGAAAGCCTTTACAGCTTTGTTACCCGACGGCTTGGCCGGGAAGCTTTAGAAAAAATCGCCGAACCTTTAATTGGTGGAATTCACGCGGGAACTCCCGAAGAAATGAGCGTTAAGGCAAGCTTTCCTCGTTTTGTAGAGATGGAAAGGAAATATGGAAGCCTTATCCGGGGGATGCTGGCGGCAAAAAAAGCTTTTTCAAATAGACCAAAAACCAAATCCAATATCACATATTTTATGAGCTTTCAAAAGGGTATGGGAGAACTTGCCGAGAATATTGTAAAAAATCTTCCCGACTACAAACTTTTTACCGGCAAAAAAGCCGTTAAAGTTACCTATCAAAAGGGAAAATACCGGACCTATTTAACTGATGGGGAAATAATTGAAAGTAAGCACGTTATCCTGGCAGTTCCCGCTTATAATGCGGCAGAACTTTTGGAAGAAGTAAATAAAGACCTGGCAGAACTTTTAGCCCAGACCGGCTTTGCCTCTTCCGCTACCATCACTTTAGCCTATAGAAAAGAAGACTGGCCTTTTAAAGTAAATACCTTTGGCTTTGTAGTTCCCAGGATAGAAAAACGACATTTAATGGCCTTAACCTACAGTTCAGTAAAATGGAGTTACCGGGTACCGGACCAAAGCTTCCTTTTAGTAAGAGCCTTTTTAGGCGGTGCCAACAATCAGGAAGATGTGTTTTTACCGGAACAGGATATGGTTAACCTTGTTTTAGCCGAAATAAAAGATATACTGGGGGTTAAGGCTAAACCCCTTTTTTACGAAATTTTCCGCTGGCCCAGGGGGATGGCCCAGTATAAGGTTGGCCATTTAGAGCGACTTGACAAAATCGAGAAGTTGGTTTTTGAAATGCCGGGACTTGCTTTAGCCGGTAGCTCCTACCGGGGAATCGGAGTTCCCGATTGTATTAAAAGCGGCCGGGAAGCAGTAAGAAATCTTTTAAATAAGTAAAAGAGGGTGCCGAACGTTACACCCTCTTTTTTCTTTAATAATTGATTTTAAGCCATTCTTTCTTCCAGTAAGGCTGAAACTTCGCTTGAAGCAAAACTTCCCATTTCCCGCATGACTTTGGTAGCAGCTTCCAGGAAAAAGGCTCCAAAAACTCCCCCTGTTCCTTCCCCAAGGCGCATCTTTAGATGAAGATAAGGGGTTAACCCCAGATATTCCATCATTAACTTATGGCCCGGTTCGTCGGATAAATGGGAGGGAAAAAGGAAGTTTTTAGCCCTTGAATTTAAGGAAACGGCCAACATAGCCGCCGCGGTAGAAATAAACCCATCGATAACTACCGGCACCCTCTTTGCTGCTGCCCCTAAAATTAAGCCGGCAAGGCCGCCAATTTCAAAACCGCCCACTTTAGCAAGGACATCAACAGCATCGTTTTTATCCGGTTGATTCACCCTTATTCCATTCTTAATAACTTCGATCTTTTTTTGCATAATTTCCGTTTTAATACCTGTCCCCCGACCAACTGCCTGTTCTACCGGAATATTCATTAAAACCGCTAAGATCGCCGCTGAAGGTGTTGTATTGCCAATCCCCATATCACCGGTGATTAAAACCTTGCTTCCTTGAGCGATTAAATCCCGGGCAACCTCTATCCCGGCCATTATAGCTTGCAGGGCTTCTTCCCGGGTCATGGCCGGGCCTACGGTAAAATCGGACGTACCGGGACGTACTTTTTTAACGATAAGTCCGGGTAAATTAAGCTCTGCCCTGACTCCCATGTCTACCACTTTAACTTCTACCCCGGTATGCCGGGATAAAACGTTAATTCCCGCTATACCTTCAAGGAAACAGCGAGTCATCTGGGCTGTAACTTCCACCGGAGCAACGCTTACCCCATGTTCGGTTATTCCATGGTCGCCGGCCATAACCACTACCGTTTTTTTCCCTAAATCCGGAGCTAACTCACCGGTTATACCGGCTAATTTGACCGCCATTTCCTCCAGGACTCCAAGGCTTCCCGGCGGTTTAATCAGGCTGTCCAAGTGCTGCTTTGCTTTTTCCATAGGCTCCGGGTAAAGCTCCCCAATTTGGTTTAAAACTTCCGTTAACATAGTTCATCTCCCCCTTCATTTATAATTTAAAAAGCCCACAGCAGTAGAACTGCTGTGGGCTTTACCATCACCCACGCTCTGCGGTATCGCCGTACCGCTAAAGCTCCACCTTTTGGCAGGTCTTCTGGCTTCCGGGTCATTGCCCTCTGATAAAACCTTCCCGCAAAAAGCAGTGGTTTTATCGGCTCTCCGGTTACAGCGGCGGGACCGCGCAGGACTTGCACCTGACTTCCCTATTCTCCCCTTTTAAGGGGCACCAAAAGGCATTTATTAAATTTTTTATTACTATTTCGCTATTTTTTTTAAAATTCCTTTTTTCGTCCATTAAATTTTTAATACGGCCAGGGATAAGTATGGTAACCGTGTTTTAACAGACAGTTTCTTAACGCAAAGCCGCCAATTAGTTGAGCCAGAGCTAAAGCGCCAAAGCCCCAGGATAAAAAGTTCCCGGTAAACAACATGTAGCCGCTAAGAAGTAGAGGGAAAAGTAAACCTACTACCAAAAAACCAATTTGAAAGTTAAATTTTTTCCACATCTCATGAAAACCGTACCGGGCTTCTACCGGGCCGTTATGGGCATGCTCGTAAAAAGCAATGAAACCTCCCAAACTCACCAGATTTGCCATAAATACTGCTAAGTTAAAAATAAATGCTAAAATCTCTGAACCCGGGCCAAAAATAGCCGGCACAGCAGAAACCGAAACCCCAAAGCTATTTATTAAAAACAAAACCGGCAAAAGCGGAGTATGCCACAGGGGCACCGACACCGGAGCAGAAATTAATCCCCCGGAAATTACCGGGAATAAGAATCCAGCAATGGCGGAAATCCCACCAAAGAAAAGTCGTAATCCCTCTAAGGCAGGAATAGAAACATAAAAAGGCAAAACATAGAAAAAGGCTCCACCAAAACTTAAAGCAATTAAAACTACGTCCCAGGAGATCCCGGAAGTTTTAATATTATTTAAAGAATAGATGGCGTTTAAAGGCCGCTCCAAGTCAAGGAAGATTAGAACCAGACCTGCTAAAGCAAAAAGCCCCATACCTATAAGCATGCCGTAATTCCCAACCGGCGACCAGCTAAACAGGTAATGCAAAATAAACGAAAGAGAAATAAACGCCCCACCAATTCCGCCCAGCAGTAAATATACCGCTAAAGGCCATTCATAAGCTTCCTGGCGTTCAAAATGCAGACTATTTTCCACTGCCATCGGCCGTCCCCCCTTTAGTAAATGTAAAAGACCTTGGGTTTGGTATTTAAATCCGGTCTTAAGGGTTTAGCAATTCCTGAAGCCACCAGTTTGGCCACTTCACTGTTGGGGTCATCTAAGTCCCCAAAAATCCTGGTATGAGCCGGACAGGTAGCCACACAAGCCGGTTCCAGACCTCTTTCTACCCGGTCAAAGCAAAAAGTACACTTGTCAATATGCACCACATTATGCTGGGATAATTCTCCGTGAATTTCCCGGTTTTTGGCAACATCATTTTTATCGTAAACGTACCGGGCTCCATAAGGGCAAGCCGCCATGCAGGCTTTACAGCCAAGACAGGTATCGTAGTTTACTAAAATGCTGCCGTTTTCATCCCGGAACGTTGCCTGGGATGGACAAATGGTTAAGCAGGCCGGCTCTTCACAGTGCATACAAATTGTCGGCACAAAATGCCGGCCGGTATTAGGATATTCCCCTTTCTCGATATCCAGCACCCGGGTGCGCCATTTATCGGACCAGTAGGGCGTCTGGTTTTCGGTGGCACAGGCAGCACTGCAAGCCTGACAACCGACACAGGTTCGAAGGTCAATTACCATTCCGTAGCGTGCCATTGTTCTCCTCCTTACTTTATTATCCTAACGGTAAATTCCTGAGACTTAAAACCGGTCACAAAAGGTTCTACTTTATACGGAACTAAATTGTTTAAAGGTATACCCATTCCCGCTGCGTTTTCTAACAGAGGGTTTTTGGTACCGAAGCTTGACGATATAAAGACGGTATCCGGCCGCACCATTTCCGTTAAGAATACTACCGCTTTCGCAGAATACTCCGGATTTTGGGCGTTTTCCAGTACCACCACATCACCATCTTTTAAGTTTAAACTCTTACCTTTTTTTCGGTTAACCCAGACCCCTAAAAACTTCCCGCCTTTTACTTTCGATAAAGCCATTAAAAGGGGGTTATTGGAGTTGGTAGAAGCATATGACACTGTCGGTACTTTACCGTAAATAAAATGAAACTCGTTGGCCGCAAGCTTTACATCTTTTGTTTCCGGCGGAATATAAACAAGTCCCGGGTCCCAGTTTTTCTGATAACCATACATCTGAACGAAACCGGCCATTAAATAGGAGTAGAACTCCAGTCGCCCGGACATGGTGGGAACCGGCAGGTGTTTTAAAAGTGTTCCATGCTCCATTAAATGTTCCTTGGTTTCTACCAAAATAACTCCTTTTTCCCGCATTTCCTGTTCGAGTTTTTCCGGTGTGGTTTTCAGCATCTTGGCATAATGTTTAAACGAAACGTTGCGCATCGCCCGGGTAAAAGTTTGTTTTCCTTCTAAGGCCTTGCCCACTTCCTGTTTAATGTCTTCAAGGTCAAAACCAGCTAAAGCCGCAACGGTAGCCATGAATTTTTCTAAGTTACCAAAGCCGATGGCAAATTCAAATAAAATATCGGTAGTACCTTTAGCCTGTTCCGGTCCATCTACCGCTTTAAACCGGGTGGTATAAGCGAGATCCGGCGATGGTCCGGCCCCGTAAATAAAGGGCTCATCCCGCTCGATATAGTTTAAGTTAGGTAAGATAACGTCCGCATATAAGGTGGTATCGGAAGGCAGCACGTCAATGGCCACTACCAGGGCCAAATTGGGATTGGTCAGAATTTCCTGCCAGCGGCGTTCGGGATAGTAATGGCGAATGGGGTTTGAAGCATTTAAAATAATTGCTTTAATGCGGTACGGCTCACCGTTAAACATTAATTTTCCTTCTACCGCCTCTTTTAAACCGTAATCGGAAAAGGCGGGAAAAACGATAGTTTCCTTACCTTCAGCTTTATCCTGCATTACCTTGGCAATAGCATAATGGGGATGACCATGATACCAGGAATTAGGATCAAAAAGGATTCCTGATGCTTTTAAGGGGAATTGGATTCCCGGAAGGTACAATACCGGGCCTTCCTCTCCGGCCTTCATTTTCTCCATCGCCAGCAGGATTTTTTCCCGGTACTCCGCCGACATTACCCAGCCGCCAACGGTATCGATACCGCCTACTAACGCTTGCAGCATTGCCTGGAGTCGCCGGGTATTAATAACGTTTTCGTAGCGAGCACCGTGCCAGCCGGGATCCATCATCGCAGGCCTAATCGTACCAAACTCCACCGCAATTCTCTCAATGGTTTCGGCGGGAATTCCGGTCTCTTCCGAAGCCCACTCGGGAGTATAAGGAGCTGATTGTTCAATTAAGAGTTCAAAAACAGTTTTTACTTTTTGACCGTTAAAGGTTATTCCTTCCGGTAAGGTTAAAACCGGTCGAATACCTCTGCCATCAACATCGGTATAATTATGGTTAAAGTAACCAGGAATTTTCCGGATTTCCCCGGAAATTTCATCGTAAACAAAAAAGGCTTTGGGGTATCCCTGCTCGTTTTGCTCCATTAAAGGTACAAACATCCCCTGATGTTCAACCATTAAAAACGGCATGTTTGTATGCTTCACCACATATTCCCGCTCAAAAAGTCCGCGCCGCAGGATAACGTGAATCATTGCTAAGAAAAAGGCACTGTCAGTTCCGGGTTTGATAGGAAGCCACTCATCAGCTTTAGCCGCCAGTTCTGAAAGCCTGGGATCCAAAACGACAATTTTTGCTCCCCGCTTCTTGGCCTCGGCCAGTCTAACCAAGCGGCTGGTAGAAGCGGCAGCAACCCCGGAATTGGTCATGGAAAAAATAATATACCTGGCATTTTCAAAATCCGCTAAAACTTCATCGTGAACGTTGAAGTTACCGGTAACCATATCGGTGCCCAAATGGCCGCTGGCCACACACTGCTGCATAGGAGCAGCCACGATGTTGGGTATACCGTTGGCTATGGCAAAGCCCAGAGCTAAGGGCATGTAGAAAACACAGGAAGTCCATCCGCCCATCATGGTAATTTCCCAGGGCATTACCTGGTGTTCCTGCATTTTCTGCATAATGTAGCTGTAAGCTTCTTCCCAGGTGGCGGGCTTAAAATTCCATTCACCCCGTTTACTTCCCGGTACACGGATTAAAGGAGTGGTCAAACGTGCTTTGTCGTAAGTCTGACGAAAACCGGCCTGTCCTCGAGCACAAGCCTTACCCCGGTTTAAAGGGCTCTTTTCATTTCCTTCAATTTTCACCGCAATTTTTTTCCCGTTAACCTCTTTTACCCCTACTTTCAGGTTACAAACGGTAGAGCAAAAGTTGCAGATTGTTGGTACCCATTCTACCTCCCGTGAAGAAGAGCCCTGCTTCTTTTTAACTTCCTCCACCTTTCTTGGATTCATGCAGCAAAAAACCCCCTTATTTTAAGCTATAAACCTTCTCTTTAAGGATACTTTATTTAATGGCTAAGAGCAAAAGGTTATTTCGTAAATTCTTGTGTATATTTTCGCTATTTCTTGTTTTTTTAACGTAAAACCCGCTTTTTCGCATTATTTTATAATATTTTTCTTACTTTACGCTATAATTAAGTAATTTAAAATTAATTTCTTTAAAAAAAATTGTTATCCCCTATTGTTAACTAAAAAAAAATGTTTTATAATACCAGAAAAATTGGTATTGTTTTTTGTAGTTCAGTAGGATGGATGGGTAGGTTAAATTGCAGGACAAAGCAGGATGGTAGGAAGGGAGAATAATTTTTTATACTCCCTTAGGGAGTTTTTTTACTTTTCACCCTTCCTCCCTGCAAAATTAAAAAAGGGAGGTTTTTTATTTATGATTGTGGTTTTTAAAAAATCCGCTACCCGCGAGCAAATTGAAGCCGTTAGAGAAAAACTTATAGCATCCGGGTTTACCCCCCATCTTTCCGAAGGGGTGGAAAGAACCATTATTGGCATTATCGGCGATAAAAGGAACTTAGCCGATTTAAACCTCGAGCTAATGCCGGGAGTTGATACTTTGGTCCCAATTTTAAAGCCCTATAAACTTGCCAGCAAAGAATTTCGGGAAAAAACGGAAATTAATGTTAAGGGGGAATCGATAGGTTCCGGTAATTTTACCATCATCGCGGGTCCCTGTGCTGTAGAAAACAGGGAAAGTTTAAAAGCAGTAGCTCAATTCTTAAAAGATAAGGGAATTAAGTTTTTACGCGGAGGTACCTTTAAACCCAGAACTTCTCCTTACTCGTTTCAGGGACTGGGCGAGGAAGGTGTACTCATTTTACAGGAAATCGGGCAGGAATACGGTCTCATTACCGTAACGGAAGTGTTAGAAGCCAAAGATGTAGAATTTGTTGCCGAGAAAATTGACATCCTCCAGGTTGGCGCTCGCAACATGCAAAACTTTGCCCTTTTAAAAGAGCTCTCCCAGGTAGAAAATCCCGTAATTTTAAAAAGAGGTTTATCCGCCACTATTGAAGAGTGGCTTTTAGCTGCCGAATATCTTTTAGCCGGTGGAAATCAAAAGGTTATCTTATGTGAACGGGGAATTAGAACTTTCGAAACTGCCACCCGTAACACCCTTGATTTAAGTGCGGTTGCTTTGGTGAAGCAATTATCACATCTCCCGGTAATCGTGGATCCCAGCCACGCCACGGGCAAAAGGGAATTAATTTTACCCTTATCCCGGGCTGCTTTAGCCCTTGGCGCCGATGGCCTGATGATAGAAGTTCATCCGGAACCGGAAAAAGCTTTATCGGATGGTCCTCAGTCTCTTAATTTTTCAGAGTTTTCCAAGCTTTTCACCGAGTTAAACTCTTTATTTCAGGTTCTGGAGGGGTTTAAATGAAGGAAATGAAAATCGGCATCGTAGGGCTTGGCCTAATAGGCGGCAGCCTTGCCCGGGCTTTTAGCTACCTCGGTTACCAGGTTTACGGTATCGATACAAATTTGCAGTACGTTGAACTTGCTTACAGGGAAAAGGTAATTGTTAATAACCATTCCGATTTAAATCTCCTGACTTCCTGTGATTTCGTTTTTTTGGCAACTCCGCCCGAAGCAACCTTAAAGCTCATCCCAACTTTAAACTTTTTAAAGCCCGAAACAATTATTACCGATACCGTTAGCATTAAGGGAGAAATTATGCAAACTGCCCGGAAAAAATTAACTCACGCCAAAAATTTTATCGGCGGTCACCCCTTAACGGGAATGGAAAGAAGAGGTTATCAGGCCGGTCACCGTTTCCTTTTTGAAAACAGTTACTATTTTTTAATTCCCGGTCCGGACACGCCCGAGGATACGGTCAACAAACTGAAAGGGCTTTTGGAGAAAATAGGAGCTCTGGTAATTGTCAGCGATGTTACAACCCACGACCGGATAACCGCCCAATTAAGCCATTTACCTCATGCCATTGCTTATTCGTTATGCCGGATGTGCCAGAAGGAAGATGACAACCAATTATTATTGAAACTTGCTGCCGGAGGCTTTCGGGATCTTACGCGCATCGCGGCCTCAAGTCCCGAACTATGGAGCGAAATCTTATTATACAATCGGGAAGAAGTGGCCAAAAGTATCGATTTATTTATAGGTGAGCTTCTTACCCTTAAAGATTTGCTTATGGCAGGAAATAGAAACGAGATCAACGCTTTTTTAAAAGAAGGTCAGGAATTCCGGATAAATTTAAACCAAAATGGCAAGGGCTATCTTTTACCCCTTTATGACCTTACCGCCAATATTCCCGATCGCCCGGGAATGCTCGCTAAAGTAACCGGGCTCTTAGCCCGTTTTAACATAAACATTAAAGACATCGAAATATTAAAAGCCCGGGAGGGCGATGGAGGAGTTTTAAAGCTTTCCTTTGCTACCTTTGAAGAGCGGCAAAAAGCTTTTTCCCTTTTAGAAAAAGAAGGTTACAGGCCGGTTTTACGGTAAGGAGGTGGAAACCTTGGAAGTAGTAAAAGGCATTCGCGGAGCAATAACCGTTCCGGAAAATTCCGGCGAGGCTATTGAACGCCAAACAAAAAAATTGCTGGCCGAAATAATGGCAAAAAATAATCTCCAAAAGGAAAAAATTATCTCCATTTTCTTTACTGCCACTCCCGATTTAAACGCCCAGTTTCCAGCTACTGCAGCACGCAAAGCCGGTCTTACAGAAATACCCCTGCTTTGTGCTCAGGAAATGGATGTGCCGGGTAGCTTAAAGAAGGTAATTCGTGTTCTCATCCTTACTTACCTACCCGAAAACCAGAAGGTACAGCACCTTTATCTTGAAGGCGCAAAAGTGTTACGTCCCGATTGTTAAAAAATAATCGCCCCTGGCAGCTCTTCTATCCGGTCATAAAATTGCTCGTAGGAAACCTCCACATCTTTTAAGCCAAAAAAGGAAGCAAATCTTTCCATGGTCTTTTTATTTAATTTATTTTTCCCTTGTATAAACTCCAAAAAATCTGCAAAAGTATTGTGAGGGGTAAGAATAGCTTCATAAATTTCCTTTAACTGCTCCCGGTCGTAATCTTCCGGCTCAAACCCGGCAATCGGATCATTGTAAAATTCATCCACCACTTTGCCGTCAGAATACAGGATAAAACTCCAGCTTTTATCACCATCCGATTCAAGGAAAAACGCTTTTGTTTGCAGTTCATAAGTTAAATCTATTATTATTTTTTCCCCTATTGAGGAATCTTCAAATAATATTGTTATCCATTCTCCCCTTTGCGGTAACATAATAACCTGAATATTTTTTTTCCTCGCTTCAATAAACTCTTTCACAAAGTTATAATCATAACTTCTAAGCTGAAAATTTTCAAAATACATTTGTGTATCACCCTTTATTTTTCGGATTTTTCTTTTTGCATAACCTTTTTTAACTTTATTTTAACTTTTTGCCCAGAGTATTATTAACATTCTCAGTGTAAATTATTACTCAGATGCCATAACCTACCCCATTAAAATACCCCTGTAAAGGGGTTTTTTATTTTATTCTCTCAGTAAAATTTCCAATATTTCGAGGTTTGCCCTTTCGTTTTGCGACGTTGCCCACCTCTCCCCTATCCGCTGAATTTTAAGAAGTTCGTTTCCGTATTCTCCGCAAATGTCAATGCCCCAAATTTGATATTTTTCTTTCAACATCGTTAACGCAGAAAGTAACTGGGATAATCTTAATTCTCCCTGCTCCCAGGAAGTAACCGCATCAAGGGGATGAAGGACATCTTTGTCTATACTTATGTAGATATCCTTAACTTTTATGCTTTTATAAAGTTCCGTTAAAAGATTGCTTTCGTTAAAATATTTTACCGGTATTATCGTGCTTTTTAATTTTTTAGATTGGGGTAAAAAAAGCATAACTTTTTCTTTAAGCGTTACCGGTAATACCCGTTTTAAACCCGAAATTTCGGTAATTCCCACCACTATTATTTGAACAACTTTTTTCAATTCGGCAACATTTAAAAGCCAGGAACCACATGAAATATATCCGGGAAAAGTAGGTAGTAAATCGGGATGGTTGTCAAAAACCACTACCGCTACTTTCTGAACCGGAATTCTTTGAATTAAGTAATAGGCAAGGTGGTGAAATTCCCCCAGGCCGCAAAAATTCACGCCATAGACGGTACCGCTAAGTTTTTGACAGACCGCCTGATAATTTTCGAGACTTGTCCAAATTTTAAAGTTATTTTCTCGGGGTAAACTGATAATTTTGGGTTTGAATTTTAGTAAAAGGTTTTCCTGGAGCGTAACGCTTCCGTCCAGGTCAATAACCCCTACATCTTTAAACACCAAACCCATTACCATCCCCCTTTTAGCTTAAGGCACGTAAAAACAATTCGGCACTGCTCCAGTTGGTGGCAATCGGCACATTATGAACGTCACATACCCGTAAAAGAGCTGTTATATCCGGCTCATGAGGCTGAGCTGTTAAGGGATCACGAAAGAAAATTACCAGTTTAATCTCTCCCGCCGCTACCATAGCTCCAATTTGCTGATCTCCCCCAAGGGGACCGGACAAAAAACGGTGTACCGTCAGACCAGTATTTTCTGAAATAATTTTCCCTGTCGTTCCGGTGGCAAAAAGTTCATGGCGGGCAAAAAACTCCCGGTAGGTTTTTACAAAATCGAGTAGATCATCTTTTTTATCATCATGGGCTATTAAGGCAACTTTCATCAAAATCCTCCTTTAACTTTTGGTAATTTTATAAATGGCAAACAAAATTAAAACAGCACCAAGGGTGGAAAGGAGCGTTAATTTTTCCCTTAAAACAAGGTATGCCACTATTACCGCTACCACCGGTTCAACCAGACTTACCACACTCATGGTAGTTGAATTTAAATACTTCAGACCTTCAAAATACAATAAAAATGGAATAACGGTTGCAAAAATAATTACATATGATATTCCTACTACATCTCTTAAGGTAAAAACCTGGTGCATTAAAGCTTTATTTGGGGGAATTAAAAGCCACCAAAAAATTGCTCCAAAAAGCCACCCATAAGCCAATACTGTCATAGGACTAAAGCGGTTTAAAACTTTTTTACCGTAAATAATATAAAAGCTTTGAGATAAAGCCGATAGCAAACCCGAAAGTAAACCCATAAAAGGTAGTCTTATCTCACCATTCTGGGTTACTATCAGAAAACTTCCTAAGAGCGACATGCCAATAGCCGTAAGTTTACTTCCGGTAATTTCTTCTGCTTTAAAAAAGATACCGTAAAGGGCTACAAATACCGGCGACAGATACTGTAAAAACACCGCAGTTGCTACATTAGTCAAGCTTATGGTATAAAAATACGTCATTTGCACCAGTGATAAACCAAAAATTCCTAAGATAAATAAGGGTACTATATCATTTTTACCGATTTTCACATTGATTTTAAAAATAAAAAGTAAAAAAAACAGCAATAGGGCACTTACGGTAAGCCTTATCTGTACCAAAACCACCGGATCTAAATTGTTAATCAATAAGTACCGGGTAACGGTACCGTTTATGCCCCACAAGGAAGTAGCCAAAATCGCTAAAACCAATCCCTTTAGCTGTTTGTTCTCCCCCACTCCCAAAACCTCCGTTTTTAAAATTAATTATACCATTTCTTTATTTAAAAAAGACAATAAAAAAAGGTGGCTTTTCGGCCACCGGTGGAGGGATTTAAAGAACAGCCCCGCTTTTTGCCTGTCTTTTTCCTCCAAAAGCTCTTATTTGTTTTTTAAAAACTTTTAAAACCCTTTCTTTAGTTTTCCGACATCCCTTACTTGTTTGTTGCCCTTTTTTCTGCCAGCATTAAAACCCCATTATTTGCTTCCATATCAGCTTTAACTACTACCCATCGTTATCTTAAATTAGAGCTTCCTGTTCTTTTAAAACTTTAGCTTATACCGCCTAAGTTCCCTTGCAAGAACTAAAGCGGGAGCTGTTTTTTAAATTCAGGGACATTTATCGGGAGGAGGGGATTGGGAGTGGGGAGGGGGGGAC
>NZ_BDJL01000019.1:13470-66823 GCF_001950325.1 Carboxydothermus islandicus | reverse complement strand
TCTTTTGTTCCTGCTCCTTAAAACCGCTGTTTTTCGCCCTACTTTGGGGTAATTTTATTTTTGGGTTTGTGTTTATACCTTATTTGGCGCGGTTCTCTCAACTTAGCAATTTACTCAAAAAAACAAAAAACCTGCATTGCTGCAGGCTTTTCATTCAAGTGGTGCCGGAGACCGGAATCGAACCGGTACGGGCCTTTGAGGGCCCCCGGGATTTTAAGTCCCGTGCGTCTGCCAGTTCCGCCACCCCGGCAAATTTATAAAAAAAGTTAATTGATTGTTTTCAATGTGGAGGCGGCACCCGGATTCGAACCGGGGAATAAAGGTTTTGCAGACCTCTGCCTTACCACTTGGCTATGCCGCCAGGTTAGATAAATAATGGAGCGGAAGACGGGATTCGAACCCGCGACCCTCGCCTTGGCAAGGCGATGCTCTACCACTGAGCCACTTCCGCCCGTTTTAAAATGGTGCCACGGGACGGAATCGAACCGCCGACACGAGGATTTTCAGTCCTCTGCTCTACCGACTGAGCTACCGTGGCAAATTTTATGGCGGAGCTGACGGGATTCGAACCCGCGATCTCCTGCGTGACAGGCAGGCATGTTAGGCCCCTACACCACAGCTCCGCATCTTTATCTGCCTGTCGGCCCAACCGACAATTATTATATTACATGACATTTACTTAGAAGTCAACTACTTTTTTTGAGTTTTTTATTTTTTTAATGTTTTGATATTACCTGCCGATATTAAAAGATAACAATGCTCGGCGTAAAATTTTGGCCGCCAATAGTGATGTACGTTCCGATGGATCATATACGGGTAATACTTCAACTAAATCCATACCAACAATATTTAAAGAACTAAGTTTTACAATGGCTTCCATTATCTCACTGCTGGTAGCTCCACCCGGTTCAGGCGTTCCGGTTCCCGGCGCAAAAGCCGGATCTACCACATCAATATCCAGGGAAATAAACACCGGCTTTTGCCCGAGCTTTTCTAACGCCTTCTCTACCCCCGCTAACACGCTTTGGCCAAGATAATTTGATTTTTTTGTAATAAACTCTTTTTCCTCCTGGGTACCGGACCGGATACCAATATGATAAAGATTTTGCGGACCAATAATTTCCGATATACGCCGCATAACCGTTGCATGGGAAAGTTTTTCTCCTAAATAGTGATCCCGCAAATCCGCATGAGCATCAAGGTGAACAACTGCTAAATCGGGATATTTTTCGGCAAATTCCAGGATTACCGGATAAGTAACCAAATGTTCCCCACCAATAATTAGTGGAATTTTACCGTCCCTCAACACTTTTCTCGTTACTTTCTGGATGTTGGTAAAGCTTTCTTCAATTCTGCCCAAAGTAAGGGCTACATCTCCCATATCGTAAAAGTTTACGTCATTAAGACTCTTTTCTAAATCCCAGTCATACTCCTCTAAACCAAAGGAAACCTGACGGATATGCGGAGGAGCCATGCGGGCCCCGGGACGAAAACTAACGGTAAAATCCATGGGAATTCCAAATAAAACAAAGGCAGCACCTTCATAATCGTCGGAACTGCCCATAAAACCAGTAAATTTTTCAACAGGAAGCATTATCTCACCTTCTATTTGATTATCTCGGCAATAAAGTTTGGCAGCATAAAGGCCCCAAAGTGAACCTCAGCATTGTAGTATTTATTGCTTGGGTCAACAAAAATATCTTCTTTTTTTACCGCCAGCGGGTCGAATTTTTTCGATCCTAAAGTAAAGGTCCAGACACCGCTGGGATACGTGGGAACAGTCGCAAAGTAAAGCCTGGTAATGGGGAAATTCTTTCCTATTCTTGTAAACGAATTTTTAATTATATCACGATTAAAAAAGGGAGATTCGGTTTGGGCCACCATAATTCCGTCTTCTTTTAAGCTCTCGTAGACATTTTTATAAAAATCTTCACTAAAAAGTTCCACCGCCGGTCCTACAGGCTCGGTTGAATCAATGATTATGACATCATATTCCCCTTTATGTTCTTTTACATGTTTAATCCCATCTTCGACTCTCACTTCAACTTTAGGGTTCCCCATTAACGCAGCGGCAATTTCAGGTAAATACTGCTTACTTACCTCTATTACTCTTTCATCAATTTCTACCAAAACTGCTTTTTTTACTTTAGGATGTTTTACTATTTCCCGGATAGTTCCGCCATCGCCGCCCCCAATTACCATAACTTTTTCCGGGTTGGGATGGGTATTTAAAGCCACGTGGGCAATCATTTCATGATATACAAACTCATCTGCAATCGTAGTTTGAACCATCCCATCTAAAACGAGCATTCGTCCAAACTGCAAAGTTTCAATTACGGCTAATTCCTGAAAAGGTGTGGTTTCTGTATGCAGGGTTTTCGTAATTTTACAGGTAATGCCCACATTTGGAGTTTGTTTTTCGGTAAACCAGAGTTCCATCCTTATCCACCTCTTTTAGTACCAGAGAGGTACCGCAGCAAAAGCACAGCCGATTTTTTCAACCCTGTGTTCAGCTGACTTAATAATAGTCTTATTTAAAGCAATACCCCGCACTTTAAAGGCTTCTTTTAACATTTGGGCAATTTGTTCTTCCGCCTCTTTGGCCGAACATTTACCCGAAAACTCCATAATTACCCCGAAATGATCAGCTTCCGAAATACCCACCCCTACAGCAGCAGCAATTAATTCTCCCGGAGTGTCGGAAATTATTGCTCCGTAAGCTGTTGGAACTAAGGAACCCGGGGGAATCACAAGATCATTATCCAATTCGCAATTGGGCGGCAAAATGGATGAAACCCGCAGCAAGTTCACATTCCCAATCCGGGCTTTTAATAAGGCATTGTCAAAAGCATTTAATGCCGTTTCACCTTCCGCAGCAGCGGCTGTCACAAAGTATTTTTTTGGGGTTGGTAACATATTTTTGCCTCCTTTTTCTAACTTTCCAAATTAAACAATGAATATTATAGCAAAAACCTGAAAAAAATAAACATCTTTTAACGTTAATCTTAAAAATTTTTATCAATCGCTTAATAACTCATAAATTCGCTCACGAATAGCAACTAAGTGCATTTTTTCCTCCTCGATGATTTTCCCAATAGCATCTTTTAATTTTTCATCCAGAATTACATTAGAAAGCTCCTGGTAAAATAAGATTGCATCCTTTTCCGCTTGGGCTGCAAGTTCCAAAGCTTCTTTTTCCCGCGTGTACCTGGAAACTTCTTCAAGTTCCTTTTCCCCCAAAAAAGGAAAGTCGAAAATACCTTTCAGATACCGGGAGCTTTCAGCACTTATTTCTACATCCCAATCTTTTTCTAAAAGTTTTTCAAAAAACCGGACATGTTCTTTCTCCTCTTCGATAAGGAACCTAAAGGTCTCCCTTACCTCTTCGACCTGCGCTAATTTGAAAGCTTTTTCATAAAATTCGATACCCCTTATTTCCATGTTTTGGGCAAGTTTAATAAAATCATTAATCTTAGCCACTATATCCCTCCTGTTTCCCCATAATATCGTCATAAAAGATTAGCGTGCGCACTAACTCTTCATGGCTAAACCCTTGTGGGAAATTGCCCCACTGTTCTCCCGTCCGTGGGTCGTAATGCTCCGCCATTAATTTTAATGGACTTGCCGATTTTAAAGTCCTTTCCAAAAATTCCTCAGCTTTCTCTAAGTTTCCCATCCTTAAATACTGCCGGATTAACCAAAATGTACAAAGATAAAAGGGCAAAACCGCTCCTTCAAACCGCAAAACCGCCCCGTGAAAAGTAAGCTTTTGCTCAACATACTTTAACGTATTTACCATCCTTTCATCCCTCGCCGGCAGCACACCAAACTCGGTTAGAGCCAAAACCGAACAATCAGCAGGTGCATCGGGATCATAATGCTGAAGAAAAGCTTGCTTTTCTTTATTGTACCCCCGGGATAACAAATTTTCTTTTATTTCTCTGGCAATTTTTAGATATTCCCTTGCCCGGGGATAATCTTTTAATGCCGAAGCAATTTTAGCCCCGGCAACCATTCCGGCATAACACATTACTTTACCAAAAACCCACTGCCGTTTTTTATCCCTGAACTCCCAGATGCCGTGCTCCGGTTTATCCCAGTTGCGGGCAGTAAATTCTAACGCCTTTTTGATTTTTAGATAGGCTTCTGCTAAAAAGTTCGTGTCCTTAGTAAAAAGCCAGTGTTTCCACAAGCCATAAACGATATTCCCTTCATTATCGAGCTGCAGCTGTTCCGCTGCTTTGTTGCCAAAACGAATTGGTTTTTCACCATCGGGTCCCGATAACTCCGGCATAATTAT
Source organism: Carboxydothermus islandicus (assembly GCF_001950325.1). Classification (GTDB taxonomy): domain Bacteria; phylum Bacillota; class Z-2901; order Carboxydothermales; family Carboxydothermaceae; genus Carboxydothermus; species Carboxydothermus islandicus. Next base: position 62,523 of record NZ_BDJL01000019.1, on the reverse strand, counting down.
TTCGTAAGAACATAATCCTTCAATGGTATATAAGGGGTTTTCAAAGTGATCCGCTTTCTCTAAAAGTTTTAGCGAAAACTCATAAAACTTTCGGGATTCTTCATGAAATCCCGCTAAATCGAAGGCATAAGCGGTATAAAAACCGTCTCTTAACCAGCAAAAACGGTAGTCCCAATTATCCTCTCCATTGGGGTAGGCCGGGAACGAAGCGGTAGGAGCAGCAATAATAGCTCCCGTTGGTTCATAGGTTAAAAGTTTTAAAACCATTAAGCTACGTTCGTAAAACTCCTGCCAGGAAACCGGAACATTTATTAGCTCCTTTTTTGGTAAAAACCAGCGCTCCCAAAATGTCATTACCTCAAAAAGTTCTCTATCGCTTATCTTAACCAAAAATTGATATGCCTGATCTAAATTATCACCATAACTTAGCACAATCTGCATCCTATCGTTGGAAATTTTCCTGAAATCAATAAAAAAACCCACTCCCGGCCCTTGCACCTGCCATTGCCGCTCAGTTTTTTTTACAGCAAACTCAATAGAATTAAATTTAGTTAATTCTACCTCAACTTCGATTTTAGCCACGTCACCAAAAACTTCTCGAATCAGGAGATTTTTTCCCCAGGGCATATAATCCACAATTCTATATTCCCCGGAATTAGAAACAATTATTGTTTCTAACACCGCTCCCTTTCCCAAATATCTTTGGTCTTTTGTAAAAGTCTTTTCCCCTAATTTAAGGGTTAGTACCCCTCCAGCTTCTGGCGATAGAGCTTTTGCAAATACCGGTAAGCCATCAAACTTAGGTAAGCAGAGCCAGCATATTTTGGCCTCACTATCTATTAAAGCTGCTGTAATGCCATTACCGATAATTGCCCAACCCTTTTTCTCCATAAACCTCACCCTTCTTTCGCCAGCTTACCAGCAAATTATTAAATGGAGTTAACCAAAGATAAAAAGCAAATAAAATGTAAGCTTTTGGGTTTACCTGTAAAGCCGCTCCTGATAAAATTGCTGCCATGTTCCAGGGAATAAGTGGCGCTAAAACTACTGCCGAATCCGCTAAAATTCTTGAAAGTTCGTTAGCAGTGGCCTTACGTTTAAACTCATCCTTAAGGGTCATTCCGGGAATCATTATAGCTAAAGCCTGGGTACAGGTCACCATTAAAAGCAATACTGCTAAAATCATTATGCCAAAGGTAAGGGAAAAATATGACTTAAAATGAGCTAAAGGTCGAATTAGCAAAGTAGTGAAAACTCCCGTATTAATTAATATTCCTGCCATTGCCGAGGCAACCAAAATGATCGACACTAAAGATAAATACCTTAGCACGCCACCTCCCGCCAGGGCTGTAAGCCCTTTAGGAGCTTCAAAGCCGGTAAATACCTCTAATAAAAGTTTTGGTACTGATGCCTTTTGATAAATAATTCCTAAAATAAAACTTAAAACTACATTTAGAAAAAGGTTAATTTTTATGGAAACCCTAACCAGCGCTAAAATAAGGAATAACAAAGGTAAGAGCAACAGAACCGGACTAAGGTAAAAGTTACTTTGTAACAGTTTTAAATAAGTTGAAGTAACTCCCGCTTCCTTAGTTGGATTTAACATGCCTAAAACAAAGTAAAGAAAAATTGCAAGCACAAAAGGAAGGTAAGTAGTTTTTAACATAAGTTTTAGATTATCCTCAACCTTGGTGCCGGTAACTTCAGCCGTCAAATAAAGGCTGGTAGAAACCGGTGAAATCCGGTCACCAAAAAACGCTCCAGCCACCACCGCGCCAGCTATCATTTCCGGAGGCAAATTGAGCCCCCGGCCAATTCCCATTAATACAACTCCTAAAGTACTTATAGTACCAAGGGAAGTACCGATAACTAATGATAAGAAAACACTTAATAAAAAAACCTCTACCAGGAAAAACTTTGGTTCAACTAACTGTAAACCATAGTAAATCATGGTGGCAATGGTACCACCGGCTAACCAGAGAGCAATTAAAGCCCCAAGCAAGGTAAACATTATAATGATCGTCCAAACCGACTTAATTCCTTCTAACGCTGAACGATAAATAAACCGATAATCATAACCATCAATTAAAGCGAAAATTATTGTTAAGAAAAAAGCAAGGCTCATCGGGTAAACCGGTGAGAGGTCTAACACGGTTATAGCCAGGATTAAAGTAACAACTGCAATAAAAGGCGGTAAAAAAGTAAGTCGGGGTTTAATTGATGCTGTATCCGTCATTTTTGAGCTGCTCCTTAATTTTAAATCCGTCAGAAAATTGGTTAAGAGATATGTAAAAATTTTCTTGGGTAGTAGCGATTTTTAAACCTTCATGTTTTCCGTCTTTTAACAATATTATATTTTTAATCTCTTTTTTGGGAAAAACCTTTTTTCCTTCCTGGCTTTCATAAATTAACTTTTCCGGAGTTACTTCAAAAGTTACTGAAAGTTTTTTAAAGTTTTTTCGAGATACAAGCCAGACTGGAATATTTATGAGATATAAACTAAGCACAATTAAAAAAAATGCGGATATCGAAATAAAGCCATTTTTAACCCCTTGAGTGTATAATACCCCGGCTAAAACCAAAGGTGTACCCAGTAATAATATTAACGATGAAAAAAGGTATTTATCGATCTTCCTCTTATTATCAAACTTCATCCTTATCCTGGTACCCCAAACTGTACAAAACCGTGCAGTTTGAGAAGCTGGGCTATTTGTAGTCCGCCCTTTCAAGAGTGCCCATTCCCAGCAGGCGGTATTCAGGCACTCCCATAGTCCCATCACCAAGCTATGGAACTTGCCGTAGCTTTCAGCCACCTTCTCCCATACCGCTGACAAGTATTCTCTTCAGCGGTGACAGGTCACGATATAATGGCCTGTCAAGGAGAGCTCCAGTCAGGAGGGCTACCCGCAAAACTCGCCACGGTTTGTACGGTAAGGTTTTCCCCTTTACCGCAGTACCTTCATTCCTTCCTTCGGTTGATGAAGATACCGACTGTGACTTACTTTGCAGGCTTTTCAAAAGCTCTTTATACTTCAAGGGAATTCTTTCCCTTAAAGCCAATCCTCTTCGGGCTATCACATAGGCTGCTGCTGTATCTTTTGTTAAATTAAACTGCGGTGCGTACTTTAGCATTCCTATTACGCTTGTATAAGCCGGACTTACTTCTCTTATGGCTACGCCGTACCTTTGGGCAATGGTCTTTATTCTGCTAATTAACTTTCGGTAACTAAAACTGTGCTTTATCCTTCTGGATTTCCTGCCTTTGTTATCTCCACGAAAGCCTTTGTCTTTTATTGCTACCCTTTCTATCACTATGCCTTTATTCTTTGCAAGTGCCAATTTTACAATTTCGTTGGCATACACCCATGCATAGTAATCTCTTTTCTCTTTTCCTCCATCCCAGAGATGTGGTGTGGGGATTTCTCCATAGCTTTCTAAATTGCCCTCTTTCTTTATTTCAGCCCAGGCTATGTGGGATGGAAAAGCGTTCAAGTCTACTCCGATAGCTCCATTGCTGAAATCTATTGCTGTATCAGGTAGGTTATCTTCAAAAGAAATGTAAGCATAGTATTTATTGTTTTTTCTTTGAAGGCGAACGCTGTAAGGACAGGAATTTAGCATTGTTTCATCAAACTTCTGCCACTTTTTATGAGAACTTTTAAGCTGGATAAACAACCATTTCCTGTTTCCTGTATTTATCCTTAGAAAAAATTGACCGTTTTCTTCGATAACTCTTAAATTTAAGTTCCCCTGCTTGGTTTTATCCCCTCTGGAGAAAAGAGTTCCTTTGCGTTTATCTAACCATTCTTTTTTGTACTTTTGCCTTTGTTTGATACTTAAATGCTTGCTTTTCAACTTGAAAAACAGGTCTTTCCCGCCAAAGATAACTTTACGAGGGTTTTCTCCAAGTTCTTTGGTGCTTTGCAAAACTTCGCTGGCTTCAAGTATAGCATCGTCTACATATCTGGAATTCAATCCAAAGAGGCTTTGCAGATCTTTCTTGAGTTCTTTTCGGGTTTTTCCTTCAAGCAGGCGGTTATAAGCATATCTTTTGCAGGAGTTCCATTTTCGCATCAGGTTATCTAAACATTCTTTTTCTTTCTTTTTTGGGAATAACCTTGCCTGTATTGTTATGATTTGCTTCATTACCATCGCTGCCTTCCAATTTTGCACAATTAGATTTCTTTATTGCAAAACTTATTATTGCACTACTGTACATTGTTCGGCTCAGCTGTTTAAACCCCCTCTAACCTACAATATATCTTACTTCCACTATCATTCCAATACCAAAAATATAAGAACGCAATTTAAAACCTCCCAGAGAACACGGGAGGCTAAAGGTATACCTAATAATTTATGCTTAAAGCTTTAATTAACATCGTGGCATAACTTCCCCGGGGAAGGAAAAATTTTAACTGTAATTTTTGCTTTCCCGGATAAAGTTCATCTTTGGCAAGGTTTCCTACAGAAAACCCTTCGGGAATTACCACCGCAGGTCTTAAAAACGATTTAAAATAAACTTTACGGATTTTTCTTAAATTAAAATCGCCACTTTTCAAGCCTTCCCGTTCCAGGATTTTAAAGTACTCCCGCCGTACTTCCTCGTTGGGAAAGGAAACTTTTTGGGCTGCTGTTGGCAGCAGTAAACTTTTTAAATAAATAAAACTCTTTTTCGGTAATGTTAAATAAAATAAATAGTCATCCACTACTCCTGGATACGCTCTTAGCTCAATTCCCTGATTTAAGAGGACTTCTTTTAATAAGTTATTGTAAAGGTAACCTTGATAAGCAGCAAAGTAAAGGGAAAGCTGTTCTTTAGGAATTAAATTTATCGCTCCCGCAAAGTTTTTCGGTTCCTTTTCTAAAAAACTAAAAATCTCCCTTTCAACGCGAGTTTTAGAAGCTTCAAGACACAAAGACCAATTACCCCAGTTAGCCATAAAAAACCTTTTTCTTTCTTTTGCTTCCTTTGATTCTTCGGGATAAATTGAAGTTAAATAAATCTTTAAAGCTCCATTAAAATGACCCAGCACTAATTTTTTGGCAAAAAAACCTTGCTCTTTATCGTAACTCCCAAAGCGCTGGTCATCAAAGTAATTGGGAAAACCGTATCTTTTAACCTGCTCTCCCCTTTTTATTAGGTCGCGCCCTTCTTCTCCCGAAAGCGCCCGTAATGTTATCTCAAAATGATTCCCCGCAATTAATTCCGGACTCATTGGCGAATTGAGATAACCCATTAAAGTCAATTTTAAGTTTCTTTCCCGGGTCGTTAAATTTTTGGTAGCTTTAACTGTTATGTATTGAAAAGTATGGCCATAGCGGTCTTTCTTTCCGCCATAACCAATTTCCGAAAGCTTTAAACCGCTTTCGGCAGCAATTCTCTGCAAGGCGTCTAAAGTATTCCAATAGCGTTTTTCCAAAAGATAAACTTTAAAATTTCCTTCTTTTAAAATTGGTGCCGTGATTTCTTCTTTCACAATAAAATCGTCAGGTTTGACTTTAACTTTCATCATATGACCTCCTGTCTTCCATCTAATTTTATCATAACCTGGCAAAAAACCAATTAAAAAATAGCTGTCCAAAGTAAAATCCCATTACACACTCCAATTACTGCCGTTAAAAGCCAGCCTAAAATTAATAGATATTTATTGGCAATTTTATTTAAAAACCAGAGGAGCACGATTAAAACAAACGGCAAAACAAAGCTCAAAACCACCTGACTTAAAAGCAAAAGTTCAATTTCACCCAGGCCTTTTAAAAAGAAATACAATGCCGGGGTTATGATTATCATTTTTCTCATAAGTACCGAAAGGTTTACAGGTAAAAACTTTTCTAAAAGATTTTGTCCTGCTATTGTACCCGTGAGGGATGAACTGAGGCCGCATAACACCAGGGCCAATCCAAAGAGCAGTGCTGCCCAACCGTTTAACACCGGTTCAAGGGTATGATAGGCCAGCCGCAGGGAATCCACCGCTACTCCACAGTCATAAAACATATCTTTGGCCACAACAATCATCGCTGAATTAACCAAAAACGCTAAATTTAACGCAATTAAGTTTTCCAAAAAAACCACAGGAAAATCTTTAGTAGTTATTATTCTCTGCTTTAGTTTTTCCGCAATCAGATCACTGTGCAAAAAAAGATTATGAGGCATAACTGTAGCCCCCAGCATACTCAGTACTACAAAAAGAAAATCCGGGTCCAGCTTGATTTTTGAGTTAATCAGGCTATCTATCTCCGGTTTTAAAATTAAAAGCTCTAAAAGATAACAAAAACCTATGGCGGCTAAAAAAAACATGATTAAAAATTCAACTTTGCGGTTCCCCTGTCTTTCCAAAAAGTAACCACAAATCACAAATACCACGGCAATTAAAACGCTCTTCAAAAGATCCAAACCAAATATTAAGCTAAATCCCAATGCCGCGCCTACAAACTCAGCCACATCGGTAGCCATAGCACCGGTTACCGCCAATACTCCATAAAAAGCTACCAGAGGTTTAGGTAATCTCTCCACAATATTTTCCGCCAGACTTTTTCCGGTCTTTAAAGTTAAATAGGCAACCAACGATTGAAACAAAATAGCTAAAAGATTGCATAACAGCACCATTACTAACATGATCGAACCATAACGCGAACCTCCCGCAAAGTTTGCCGCCCAGTTTCCCGGATCAATATAACCAATGGAAACTAAAAAAGCCGGTCCCATAAAAGCGGTAAACTTGTAAAAAAAACTACTCCGGGCCTTTATCTCCAATACCATTGTTCTCCCTCCAGTCGTCTACTATTTTATGACCGGAGGCTAAAAAAGGTTAAAGCCCGGCTTAAAGCCGGGCTTTAAATGTTACAGCATAATCTTCTTAAGCTTTTGCTTTGCTTCCTTTAAACTGGTAGGAATACCCAGTTTTCCTTCAAAATCCTCAAAAAGCGTTACAAGCAATGGTGCTTTTAACCCATTTTGTTCTAATAAGCGGCGATTGGTTAAGATGCTTTTATCCCCCTCCGCCATCACCCGTCCGGCGTTTAAAATCACCACGTAATCGGCCCATTCCAGCGCCCAATCCAGGTCATGGGTGCTGACAATAACCGTTTTTCCCTCATTATTTAACCTGTTTAAAATAGCAGTAATTTCTTCCTGACCTCTTGGATCAAGATAAGCCATGGGTTCATCTAACACCACAATGTCCGGCTCCATCGCTAATACTCCCGCAATAGCAGCACGCTTTTTCTGTCCCAAACTTAAATGATGGGGCGGTCTATCTCTTAAATCCCACATATCCACCGCTTTTAAGGCTTCCTCAACCCGCCTTAAAATTTCCTTTTTATCAAGTTCAAGATTTTGCGGTCCAAACGCCACATCATCAAAAATCGTTGAAGCAAATAGCTGGTCATCGGGATCCTGAAAAACAAGTCCAACCTTTTTTCTAATCTCCCGGATATTTTCCGCATTAATTAATTTACCAAAAATCCTGACTTTCCCGCGATTCGGGGTATAAAGTCCGTTTAAGTGTAAAAGCAAAGTTGATTTTCCCGCACCGTTAGGGCCTAAAATAACTGTTTTTGACCTTTCCGGTACTACAAAAGATACCCCATCCAAAGCTTTATTCCCATCAGGATAAAAAAACATTAAATTTTCTATTTCCACCGCAATTTTCATTCTAATAACCTCCAAATTAACCGCCAGGCAAGTCCATGATATTCAAAATCAAGTAACATTAAAACCCAAAATACTATCGACAAAAAAAATACAACATCCTTCCTCCCTATTTTTTTTTCCTCCAGCACCTGCCACCTACCAGTAAAGCCCCTGGCCAGCATTGCCCGGTAGACCCTTTCACCTCTTAAATAAGCTCGATAAAAAAGCATGCCAATAGTCTGGCCCAAAATTTTAAAAGTTCTTTTATGCCATAAACTTTTTCCTTCCTGAAAAAGTCGGGCCTTCCTTGCTGTTTGTGCCTTTTTCAATTCCTCGGAAAATAAAGCTAAATAACGTAACATAAACTCGATAATACCTATAAACTCCGGGGGAATACGTAACCGTGAAAGAGCCCACAGAAAATCCCGAAAACCGGTGCTACCAAGCATTAAAGAAATATACAACCAGATGGTAACAAGCCTGATTCCAATTACCGCTCCTTTTATAAGCCCGGGCTTAGAAAAAACAACCGGTCCCAAGGTAAAAGCTACCTCTCCCGGAGTCATAAGCGGTAGCACGATAAGAAAAACACCAGCAAAAGCCAAAAAGTACATAAACCGGGTAAGCAAAAAGTTTAATGGCAAACGGGCAAGCAACACCAGGGTAATTGCCAGCCCTAAATTAAGAAATAGCGGTATAAAACTTTTTATAAAACTACTTAAAGCAATTAACAAAAAAAAGCCTATAACTTTTATCCTCGGATCAAGTTTGTTAAAAAGGCGACTTTGTTTTTTTATATCTTCCAGGTGCCAGTGACTTTTCTTCATTTTACACCCCTTTTCCATTATGACAAAAAAAAGAAAAATAGCCAATAAGCAAAGCTGCTTACCGGCCGGGAATTTTATCTAAAATGCCAAGGTTTAGATTATTTTACCGACTTACCAGCTTTTTTCCTATAAACCAGGCAACCCCAAAAGTCAGTAAGGTACCAAAAACTCCGGCTATCCCCGTTGCCAGCTTTTCGTTTTTAATCCCAGGAAAAACATAATCGGCAGCCGGTGAAACAAGAATCGTCTTGCTCCTTTCTTCCAAACCAAAATCCTTAAGAACTCTATCTAAACCATCCGGATTAGCCGAAGCAAAAGGCGACAATAAAAGCGCCAGCAGAAGGGCAGTACCTAAGCCGATTAAAATCTTATTTTTCATTTATTGCAACCTCCTTTACTCCATGAAAAAACCCTACCCCAAAAATCTTTTCCAAATACGTTACGGCAATTAAAGTAATAAGTGCTTCACCCAGGCCAATAAAAGAATGCCAGAAAAGCAGGGCCCCTGCAGCAACTTTAAAAGGCAATAAACCGGATAACGATATTTCAACCGATGCGGCTAAAGCTCCAGCTACCACCGAAAGCCAACTTCCCCCAATTAACCCTAAGGTTCTCCCGGTTTTTCCTGGAATTATTCTTTGCAGCAATTGGTAAAACAAATACCCCGTAAAAACCCCTATTACCGCCATGTTAAAGACATTAGCCCCCAGAGCTGTAATGCCACCATCCGAGAAAAATACCGCCTGAACAAATAAGACCGTGGTAAGGGTTAAAACAGCATTCCAGGGACCAAGTAAAGCCGCTGCCAGCATTCCCCCCAGTAAATGTCCCGAAGTACCACCGATAATCGGAAAGTTTAGCATTTGGGCGGCAAAGATAAACGCTGAAACCACCCCAAGCATGGGAATTTGTCGCTCTCCTAACTGCCCTTTGCTTTTCTTAAGCGAAAGTCCTATCATTCCTACCGAAACTCCCGCTGTTGTTATTAAAACTTCCGGGCTTAAAATTCCATCGGCAATATGCATAAAATCTCCCTCCTAAAGGTTTAAAAAACAAAAAGCCACCAAAACCGAGCTTCCTGCTCCCGGCCTTCGTGGCTTTTTTTCCATATTATAAAGTTGTCCTTTTGGTAAAATAAAGAAACGTTAAACCCTTCTGGGTTTGTTTTCTGATATAAATTATACTACATTTATTCCTTTTTTCCTTCTTAAAATAAAAATATTTTTTTCACAAACTACCGTTCCACCAGTACTGCCATTCCCATACCACCGCCAACACATAAAGTAGCAATGCCCCGTTTTAAATTCCGCCGTTTTAATTCATAAAGTAAAGTTACTATTATCCGGGCTCCGGTAGCACCCACCGGGTGTCCAAGACCAATACCGCTGCCTTTTACATTTACTTTATTTCTATCCAACTCTAAAAGCTTCTCACAGGCAAGGTACTGAGCCGCAAAAGCCTCATTTAACTCAATTAAATCAATATCCGTTAGAAGAAGCCCCGTCTTCTTTAAAAGTTTTTGAACAGCTGGCACCGGTCCATATCCCATTAACTCCGGCTCAACCCCCGCCCAGGCATAGGCCCGAATGTAACCAAGCGGTTCCAGTCCATACTGCCTCGCCGTCTCTTCCCGCATCATTAAAACCGCCGCTGCCCCATCATTTAAACCGGAAGAATTCCCTGCGGTTACCGTACCGTCTTTAACAAAAGTGGGAGGAAGGGCCGCTAATTTTTCTAAGGAAATATCCCGGCGCGGGTGTTCATCGGTCATCACCAAAACTTTTTCTTTTTTATTTTTTACTTCTACCGGCACTATTTCCTCCGCAAACCAACCATTATCTATTGCCTCAATGGCAAGTTTATGGCTCCTATAAGCAATTTCGTCTTGTTCCTCCCGGGAAATATTATATTTACGGGCTAAATTTTCGGCCGTAACCCCCATTAAAATTTTATGTAGCGGATCCGTTAGGAGCTCCCAGAGGGCATCGGTCATCTCCCCGTGAGTAAGCCTCTGCCCCCACCTGGCAGTTTTCAACACAAAGGGAGCGGTACTCATACTTTCCACTCCACCAGCAATAATTATGTCATTATCACCCAAAACCAGCTCCTGATACGCCGAAACGATCGCCTGCATCCCGGAGCTGCACTGCCTTTGAACTGTAAAGCCAGTGGTTGTAATGGGAAGCCCGGCCATCAAAGCAGCAGTTCTTCCTAAATTTGGCTCATCGGTATTCATCAGACAGTTCCCAAGTATTACCTCGTCTACTTTTTCCAGCGGAAAGGGTAAATCCTTTATTAACTCCTTTATAACTGTCGCTGCTAAATTACCTGCAGATACATTTTTAAACTGTCCCCCGAAACTACCAATAGGCGTCCGTTTGGCCCGGACAATCGCCACATCCACCAAAGCCTAATCCCCCCTGTTTTAAATTCATATCTCTTTTTTATGTTAAATGACAATTTTAAATATTTCAACAATTTACCTGAAAAAAATTAGAAAAACCCACTCAGTAAACTCCGCCGGTTACCGACGCTGGAATATCAATAACTACCGGAACGCTTGGTAACTCCATTTTAACACTGCCATCCTCTTTTTTCTGTACGGGTAAAAGGTAATACTGATAATGGCTGCCCGAAGTCACCTTAGCATCGGTAAAAGACCCCGTTGAGCTTTCCCCAACCATTAACGTTGAACCATCCTCATTTATGCGGTATATTTGGTAGGTATATCCCGGTTTTGGCTGCCAGTTTAAAACAACCCCTTTACCTTCAATATACGCTGCCGTTAAATTACCGTTTTGAGTTTCAGGATTTGGTGGGGTATCGGGCGAAAGAGCTTTAGGTTCCTTACCTTTAGGGAAAACTTCGTCAACTACCTGTCCGGGAGGGGTTAAAGGCCCCGCAATTAATCCGGTTTTTTCATCGATGCTTACCCGCACCAGTTGTTTGGGCATTGTAAAAGGCTTTTCTCCATGCACTTGTACATAGTAAGAAGCTATCTTTCGTAAAATCACCGCAGGGTATGAGCCTCCGGTAACACCTTTTAAATAGTGCAAGCGGTCGGTTTTATCATAACCCATCCAAACTGCCACCGAAATATCCGGCGTATAACCTACAATCCACGCGTCTTTGGTACCCTTCTGCCCAGGAGTTTTAAAGGGTACTTCGGTAGTTCCAGTTTTTGCCGCTAAAATTCCCCCAAAATTTGCCCTTCTGGCCGTTCCTTTTTTTACGGTATCAATTAACACATCGGTAATTAAATAAGCCGTTTCTTCGGAAATAACTTTCTTTTCTTCTAAAGATTTTCTTCTGGGAATCTCATTTCCATCTTTATCAATGATTTTATTAATGATATGGGGCGTCCTGTATACCCCGCCACTGGCAAAAACGGCATAGGCAGCAGCCATCTGCAGTGGTGATGCTCCCCGCTCCAATCCCCCTAAAGCCAGTGACAGGTTTTTATCTTTGGCAGTTAATTCAAAACCAAACCTTTTGGCATATTCATACCCGGTGTCAACTCCAATCTCATTTAAAAGCTTTACTGCAGGGATATTTAAAGATTCTACCAGGGCTTTTCTTAAAGTTACTTTACCGTGATAAGTGCCATCGTAATTTTTTGGTTTATAATCCCCAAAAGCTACAGGTTCATCAACTATAAAATCCGATGGTAAATACCCCTTTTCAAAAGCCGGAGCATAATCAACAATTGGTTTAAAAGCAGAACCGGGCTGGCGGTACATCATAAAGCTTCGATTAAACCCACCAAATCTTCCATAATTCCGGCCTCCTATTAAGAAAACAATCCCACCGGTTTCAGGATCAACTCCCGCAGCAGCCCCTTGAACTATAATTTCATCGGTACTGGGCGGAAAATTCCGGGCATCAGCAAAGACTCTTTCCGCATACCGTTGGACTTCCCGGTCAACAGTAGTATAAATTTTATAACCACCGGTATTTAATTGTTCCCGGGAAAGTCCAAAATCCTCTTCGCTTTCCTGGAAAATTTTATCAATAACCGCTGCATACTGGTTGCCCTTATTTTGAGCCTCAGGATTAATTTTTACTTCTTCCCTTTTAGCCTTCTCCGCCTCCTCCGGGGTTAAATAACCTTGCTCCACCATTTTATCCAGAACAAGATTTTTTCGACTTACCGCCGCTTCATAGTTTATAGTCGGTGCATAAAAATTTGGTCTCCTGGGTATTCCCGCAAGCATTGCCGCTTCTCCAAGGGTGAGCTTGGAAGCCGGCTTTCCGAAATAATTTTGGGCAGCTTCCTCAATACCATAATTTCCATTGCCAAAGTAAATTACATTTAAGTACATTTCCAGTATTTCTTTCTTGGTATAAACCCGTTCAAGCTGAATCGCTAAAAGGGCTTCTTTAATTTTCCGGGCAAAAGTTTTTTCCTGGGTTAAATAAACATTACGTACTAATTGCTGGGTAATGGTGCTTGCCCCCTGGGCAAGGTCTTTCTTTAAAATATTAACTACTGATGCCCGCAAAATTCCCACGATGTCAATACCAAAGTGCTGATAAAAACGCGCATCTTCAATTGCTACAAAAGCCTGAGGAACATATGGCGGAAGCTCATCAATTTTTACATAAGTTCGGCGCTCGCTTCCCGAAATTTGGGTCAAAAAACGACCATTTTTATCATAAATCGCTGAACTTTGCTGTAAATTATAAAGTTTAGCAAAATCTTTAGCGGATAGCGTAAAACTTGCACATCCATTAACAAAAAGGCTAAATAAAAGCAATAAAGTTAGCAAGGAAAATTTTTTGCAAACCTTACTCACATCAGTTTCCACCTTTCTTCTGCAGTGATTTCCTTAATTACATAATACATATTACCACATTTTTCGCATCCGTTTTTTACTTGTAATTATTTCCAAAAAATAAATTCTTGACACCGATTAAAGGTAACTATATAATAAAACTTGCGAGTTACGTCGGAGTGGCGGAACTGGCAGACGCGCACGTTTGAGGGGCGTGTGGGAAACCGTGTGGGTTCAAGTCCCACCTCCGACACCATAAAAAAATTAACCCGTAAGCTGCTGGCTTACGGGTTTTTTGTTTTAAAACAAACGTTTAACCGGTTCAATACATTGAGGTATGTCTACCCGGGGCGAGTTAACTAACGGTGCTACTTCATAAATATCCATTTCTTCCTCAGGATACGGTACAAGCAAATTTTTAAGTAAAGCGATGTCCTTAATTCCTAAATCTAACCAAACCGAAATTGCTTTATTGTTTAAAATTACCGGCATCCGGTCATGTATTGACCTGATAAGTTTGTTAGCCTCCGTAGTAATAATCGTACAGGAATATAACATCCGCCCTCCGGAATCTTGCCAGATGTCATACAATCCCGCAAAAGCAAAAGGCTTTCGGTTTTTTAAAACTATCCGATAAGGAATTTTTTTCCCTCCGGTCTTTTCCCACTCGTAAAATCCATCGGCCAGCACCAGACATCGCCTTCGAAAAAGAAGATTTTTAAAACTGGGTTTCTGGTCAACGGTTTCCGCCCGCGCATTAATCATTTTCTGGCCTATAGCAGGGTCCTTGGCCCACGCCGGAATTAAGCCCCAGCGAAATAACTTTAAACGCCGTCCTCCCTCCCAGATTACCACCGGTACATCCTGGGTAGGAGCAATATTGTACCGGGGTTTTAAAGGAAAATCTACAGGTTCTAAATTAAAAAGTTTTTCTAAGACTGCAAAATCTTCTGCCATGGAAAATCGCCCGCACATATAATCACCTTGACAAAATTACATAATGTAAGATAATAAAGAAAAAATCTATAAAGGAGTAACAACATGAAATATCTCATCTTAATAATTTTGTGGCTTTTATTTTGCTTTCTTCATAGTTTTTTAATTCATCCCCCGGTGGAAAATTTCTTAAAAGATAAATTTTTCCCTAAAAGCTATCGAATTTTTTATAATTTAATTTCCCTAATTAGTTTTGCCGGTGCCTATTTATATCTAAAAATTAACTTCTCCGAGCCCAAACTTGTAGTCATTCCCCTTTGGCTGAGTGCTATTTTTATAATAACCGGAATTTTGCTTATCCTCTGGAGTTTTTCCTGCTATAACCTTAAAGAGTTTTTAGGTTTGGCTGCGCAAGATAGCAAAAACCTTGTTAAAAAAGGACCTCTAAAATATCTGCGACACCCTTTATACTTGGCAGCTCTCCTTTTAATCTGGAGTGAAGGCTTTAATTTGCCAAGACTTCTGGTTAATATAATCCTGAGCGGATATATTTTTATCGGTATTAAATTAGAAGAAAAAAAGCTTATTAATATTTTTGGTCAGGAATACGAAAACTATAAAAAAGAGGTACCGGCGTTATTTCCGCTACCCCAACGTATTTTTCGTAAATAATGTTTCCCTTCCTTTAAACTTTTTTGGGTCGCCCCCGTCTTCTAACCGTTCCCTTATCTTCAGGAGTTCTCCTGTTTTTATTTTCCATTAAATCCAGAGTTTCTTTAATATCCTTTAAGTTATTGAAAATTTTTAGAAGCTGTTTCTCGGTTTTCTTTAATTGGTTCTTCAAAAGATTATACTGTTTTTTGGTAATAAAAACTTTTTGCTCCGGCCTTCCCGGTGAACGCTTGCTGGAAATTTTGTTAAAGTCTACCTCCGGCTGCAGTAAGATAATGGTATTTGGATCCCGGCGATTTTTCCCTTTCTTAATTTTTATAACACCATTTTCCGCTAATTTCTGAATTGCGGACCAAATATTGGGCCTTTGATATCTATAATCCCGGCCCTCAAGGACAATCTTTTGATTTATTAACTCCGTAATCTTTTCCAAAGTCATTTTAATTGTTTGTTCCGGAGCTTCTTTTAAAAGTTCTATAATATAATGCTTTGCTGTTTTTCTACTTATATTATTAGCATTATTTGCGGTATTTTCATTTTTTTGAGCTTCAGAAATATTAATATTTACGCTCTCCCCGGTTACTTTTGTAGCCTTCTTTCGAGGCATTTTTTCACCCCTTTCGTTTTATTATAATTATATTATCACTATTTTATTAAAATTTTAAGTAGCAGGAATAATTTTTTAAGAAAATTTTTTATTTTTTTGTCTAACTTTTTAGTTGACTTTTTTAATTTCTCAGGTTATTTTAAAATAAAAGGTTAACTTTGGAGGTGTTGGAGTTGACAATTAGGACGGTTATTTATGCTGCTCTATTAGCGGCCGTTACCGCAGTTTTGGCCCAGATTGCCATACCTCTCCCCGGAGGAGTCCCCTTTACCCTTCAGGTCTTTGCAGTTTTTCTCGGAATTTTTTTACTGGGAAAAAAATCTTTTTGGGGAATGGTTACCTATCTGCTTTTAGGAGCGGTGGGTCTTCCGGTCTTTGCCCAGGCTCGCGGTGGTATAGGCGTTATCTTAGGTCCAACCGGTGGCTACTTGCTCGGATTTGCTTTAAGCGGATTAATCGCTGGCTATATTGTTGAGTTCACCAACTTTAATCTCCGGGGTAAAATTCTGGCAGTCGTTGTATCTCTTCTTATAATTTATTCCCTGGGAACAATCCAGCTGGCTTATGTTTTAAAACTACCCTTAAGTAAAGCCATAGCTGTTGGTGTTACACCTTTTATCCCTTGGGATATATTAAAAGGTGCCATAGCTCTATTACTGGCAACCCATCTTCAAAAAGCTCTATCCACCGCAGGGGTCAAATTAAATGGTTAAGCTAAGGCCTCATCATCTGCTGTGTTTTTTAGGTTTCCGGGGCCTGGGTTATAACGACCACTTTGCCCAAAACTTTTCCAAAATTCGCTCTAAAATTCTTAAAAACCCCACGCTTCTCCTTGAGCTTGAAATTCAGCCCGACGACATATGTAAAAACTGTCCCGAACTCATAAACGGTTTGTGTCGCAGCAATGATAAAGTAATTAAAAAAGATGAGTTTCTTTTAACCTTTTTTAATACCAGGGAAATTTCAGTTAAGAATGCCTACCAAAAAATAATGGTCCTGGAAGAGAGTAAATTTATCGCCCTCTGCCAGGACTGTGAGTGGTACCCCTTAGGTTTTTGCATAGAAGGTTTTCGTAACTTAAAAAATAAGAAATTATTTCCATAAGCCCCGGGAGTTTTCCCGGGCTTCTTTTTGGAACTTTACAAAAAGCTTGGAGTATTTTACATTGGGAGGAACAGTCATTACCTGAGCATACCCCTCCAGCAAAAGTTGGGCATTAAACATTTTAACCCGAACTTCCTCTTCAGTAATCTTCACCGGTTTTTTAAGCCAGACATAAGCTAAATCTCGCCCGTACTTATCTTGCTTTTGCACATCATACTCTAAAAAAACAATCCGTCCGGGATAGAGAACTTTTTTGGTATATTTAAAAGCTTCTTTCCCGTAAGGCTGCTCCTTAATTCCAAGTTCCGGATGAGAAAGTTCCGGTGTATTTACCCCAATCATTCTTACCCTTATTTCTTTACCGGAAGATAATTTAACTTTTACCGTATCACCGTCACTAACTTTTACTACTTTAGCAGGAATAAAATTTGTTGCAGCATCAACATCCCCGGCACACCCCTGAAGAAAAAGTGCAAAAAGTAAAAAAATAACCCAAATAACCTTAACTTGTACCCTTTTCATCTCCTTCACCTTCTTCTACAATTTTAGTACAAAAATTTCCGCAAATTACCTTCTGCCCGTCGTCGCTGAAATACCTGGATAAAGCCCAAAAAGCCTTTCTTGTAAACTTCACCGGAAGGTTATTGACACTGGTATAAGGAATCCGGTTTTTAAAATAAACCGGCCCTTCCATGGGTAACATTAATCCACCTTTTAATTTTAAATACAGCCAGCTATCTTTTTCCACGACCCCTTCAGCAAAATACGGAGCATCCTCAACATCAATCTTTTTTTCTTCACCATTATGCACTAAATAATAATTCCCATTTTTATAGGTCAAACTTTTATAAAATAATTCAATTATCTTCTCATTGATTATTAGCTGTCCCGCGTAATACCAATTACCCTCTTTATCCAGGAATATTTTTATATTTATCACCCCGCATCAATATAAAAAACAATATACCCTATAATTCCATAAAACTTTTTTTACAAAAGCCTTTGTCTCCTTAAAGGGATAAAGACTTGGATTTTTAGCTTTATTGCTTTTCAGCCAAATATCCATATTGGCGACACCCGCATTATAGGCACCTAAAGCTAACTCTAAGTTACCATAGCGGTCAATTAAATACTTTAAATAAAAAGTTCCCAAAACCAAATTTTTTTCAGGTTCCAAAAGCTCTTCCGGTTTAGCCAGAGGTTCATTAATCTCCTTGGCCAGCCAAAAAGCAGTCTCCGGCATTATCTGCATTAGACCCATTGCTCCTTTTTGGGAAATAGCCCTGGGATTAAAATTACTCTCCGCTTTAACCACTGCCGCCACTAATAGCGGATCAATTCCGGCAAAAGATGCAGCATCGTAAAGTTTATCCCTGTATTTTATGGGATACAATATTTTACCCCAAAAGGGAAAAAGTAAAATCGCAACCAGCAAAACCGCCAGCGTTAAGGAAAAACCATTTATTTTTCTGATCAACCGTTCCACTTCCGTTTCTGCAAAATGGTTAAAATCTGCTCCCGGGTAGATTCGATACTTCCGCTGTTATCAATCACCACATCCGCCAGTTTCACTTTTTCCTCTAACGGCATCTGGGACCGAATTCTGGCCAGAGCTTCATCCCTGGAAAAGCCATTACGGGCCATAAGCCGTTTTATTTGTTCTTCTTCGGGAACGTAAACCACCCAAATTTCATCGACCAGTGAAGTCATCTTCGCCTCAAAAAGCAAAGGAATATCTACGACAATCCTTTCTACCCCCGCCGAAGTTAACTCCTTTATTTTTTTTCTTATTTCCTTTAAAACTTCCGGATGAGTAATGCTGTTTAAAACCAAAAGCTTTTCCCGGTTGGCAAATACGATCTTACCTAACTTAGCCCGGTCAATTTGTCCATCTTCCATTAAAATATTTTTACCAAAAGTATCAATTACCTTTTGATATGCCGGATGTCCAGGGCTTAAAATTTCCCGGGCAATCCGGTCAGCATCGATAATTGCAAAACCCAGTTCCCGCAGGATCCGGGAAACAGTGCTTTTACCGGACGCTATACCTCCGGTAAGTCCAATAACCAGCAATAACAACACCCCTAATCTAAATTATACGTGAAATTCCCAAAAAAATTAAAACCAGTGAAGCCAAGTAGCGGGAGTAATTTTTAATGAAACTCACCTTCCCATTTAACTTACCGATAATCAATCCTGCATAAAAAAGGCAAAACTTAATTAACCCCACATTTAGCATCGTTAAAATAACCGGGTAACCGGATAAACTTAAACCAATTCCAGCCCCAAAAGCATCCAAAGCAAGGGCCACACCCAACAAAACTGCCTCTTTATAAGACAGGACCCCCGATTCATCCCGATCGGCTAATTGCGGAGAACGTAAAATTTGAAAGATTAAACCAAAAATTTTAACACTAAAAACCACTTCCGGGTCGATAGAAGACTTTTTCTCTTCTTTACCCCCGGAAAAATAAACATACAAACCGATGGCCATAAGTAAAAACGCCCCAAAATAGCGGGTAAAACTTTCCGGAACAAAAAAGTTGATAAATTTTCCTAACAGCATGGCAAGCCCAATGGTCAAAGCAGAAGTGCTGCTTACCACCAGTACCGACAGGGTCGGAACTTTCAATCCTCTTAGCCCATAAGCTACTCCTGCACCAAACCCGTCTACACTAAGAGCTAAAGCAAACAACGCTAAATAAAATTCCATCGCCGGCACCTCCCCGTCTTTTTTAAATTATTTAAAGACGTAAGAGAAGGTGCCTGTCTCTCCTTTATTTCTGACAGTGCGGACAGTAGTGGGTACTGCGACCGGCGTGACGTTCGCGGATTAAGACCTTATTACATCTAACACAGAGTGAACCATTTTTCCCGTAAACCTTTAGCAAGCGTTGAAAGCTCCCCTGCTGATTTTCCGCATCAACATAATCTCTAATAGACGTTCCCCGGTGCTCAATCCCCAGGGTTAAGACTTTCCGTATAGCTTTAAATAACTCTTCTGCCTCATCTTCCGATAAGCCGGCGGCTATCCTTTTGGGAGAAAGCCCTGCCTCAAATAAGATTTCATCAGCGTAAATATTACCAATACCCGCAATTATTTTTTGGTCTAATAAAACGGCCTTAAGATTTTTCCGTGACGCCTTTAGTTTTGTTTTCAAATACTCAAGGGTAAACTCGTCATCTAAAGGCTCAGGACCTATTTCCGGCATCTCAAAAGAAAAGCCACCAAACTGGCGTATATCATTAAAATGTAACTCTAAATCGCCAAAATCAAAAATAGCGTGGGTATGTTTTTCTTTCGGCGAACCGTTGGGCAGTATTAAAAGTTTCCCGGTCATCCTTAAATGAACCGTTACCGTTTCCTTTCCGGAAAGATCTATCAGTAAATACTTCCCCCGGCGTTTTAAAGCTAATATTTCTTTTCCCACAACGCGCCGGGTAAATTCGGCAACCGAAACATTTTTAATAATTTTTGGAAGATATACTTCTACCCGGTAAATTGTTTTTCCCACAATCTTAGGGGCAAGGGTTCTTTTAATGGTTTCTACTTCCGGAAGTTCTGGCATAATACTCTCTCCTTACTTGGCTTCATACCAGTTTTTTCCTGCGCCAACTTCAGCGATTAAAGGCACTTTTAGTTCAACCACCGACTCCATAACCCCTTTTACCAGCCCTTTAACTTCTTCCAGCTCTTCCGCCGGCACTTCCAAAACTAACTCATCGTGCACCGAAAGAAGGAGCCGGGACCTAAGCTTGCTGTTTTTTAATTCCCTTTCTACATTAATCATTGCAAGCTTAATAATATCGGCAGCTGAGCCCTGAAGGGGGGTATTCATGGCCGTCCTTTCGCCAAAACCCTGCACTGTGCGATTTTTGGACGATAGCTCCGGAATATAACGTCTTCGCCCAAATAACGTGGTCACATATCCCTTTTCTCTTGCCGTACGGACAAGTTCATCGAGATACTCCCGCACTCTGGGATAATTGGTAAAATAATTTTTAATATATTTTCCGGCAATCTCCCGGGGAATCTTTAAATCTCTGCCTAAACCAAAATCGCTAATGCCATAGACAATGCCGAAGTTCACCGACTTGGCATGAGCACGCATCTCAGGGGTAACTTCTTCTAAAGGTACACCAAATACTTCTGAAGCGGTTTTCCGGTGAATATCCTCCCCTTTTTGGTACGCTTCAATAAGCTTGGGCTCTTCGGAAAAATGAGCAAGAAGCCTTAACTCAATCTGGGAATAATCCGCCGAAACAATATAATCATAACCAGGGGAAGGTATAAACATCTTGCGTAATTTCCGGCCGAGTTCCAACCGCACCGGAATATTTTGAAGATTGGGCTCCGAAGACGCCAGACGTCCGGTTAAGGTACCGGTCTGGTTAAAAGTGGTGTGAAGTTTACCGGTACGCTCATTTATTAAAGGCATTAAACCGTCGGTATAGGTTGATTTTAACTTCATAAGCTGACGGTAAGTCAAAATTTTGCCAATAATTTCGTGGTAAGGTAAAAGCTCTTCCAAAACCTCCGCATCGGTAGAGTAGCCCGTCTTGGTCTTTTTAATTACCGGCAGCCCAAGTTTTTCAAAAAGAATAACTCCCAGCTGCCTGGGAGAGTTTAAGTTAAACTCTTCCCCCGCCAGCGCATAAATTTCCCGGATTAACTCTTCAATTTGCTCTCCCAGCTCCACCGACATTTCTTTTAAAGCTTCCCGGTCAACCTGAATGCCGGTATGCTCCATTTGAGCAAGAACCGGAGTTAGAGGAAGTTCTATTTCATAAAATAACCTTTCCTGCTCCTGCTCGTGAACTTTTTCCATCATTTCTTTCCATAAATAAAATAAACCCCTGATATTTAAAGAAAAATCTTCAAACACCGGCAAACCATACTTTAAATACAGCCCCTTGAGCCCGGGATTTTGGTCGGCCGGATTTAAAACATAAGCTGCTATCCGCGCATCAAAACAAATTTCGGGAAAAGTCAGACCTTTTTCTAAACAGACATGATAAATTCCTTTGGCGTCGTCGGTAATAATTTTTTTATTCCGAAATATTTCCTGTATTTCAAAAAGCTGTTCTAAAGAATAAAACTTTGTTTTTTCCCCGTCATCAACATAAAATCCATTATTAAAGATTACCGCAATCCGTTCTTCCGTTGCTACCGGTTCAAATTGCACCAACTCTTTACTTTCCTGGTATTCATTCTTTATTTTTGGTTCTATTTCTTTTAAAAAGCTTTTAAACTCAAGGCGAAGAAATAATTTAGCTACTTCTTCATAATTAGGTTCTTTTACTTTTAAATCTTCCAGGGAGATTTCTAACGGTATTTCCCGCAGGATAGTAGCTAATTGTTTCGATATTTTCGCTAAACTTTCATGTTCGGCAAGTTTTTCTCTTAATTTAGGTTTTAACTCTTCTTTGCGGGCCAAAACTTCTTCCACCGAGCCATAAGTTTTTATTAAATCTAAAGCAGTTTTCTCCCCAATCCCCGGAACTCCGGGTATGTTGTCCGAGGGATCACCCATTAATCCTTTAACATCCACAAGCTGCTGAGGTTTTAAGCCGTAGTTTTCCAAAACCTCAGCTAAATCCATTTTAACCAGTTCGGTAATGCCTTTTTTGGTAAGGTATACCACGGTTTTTTCATCGACCAGTTGCAGCATGTCCCGGTCAGCGGTGTAAATTACTACCTCATGCCCCTGCCCGGCAAACACCCTTGATAGGTGGCCGATAATATCATCTGCCTCATAGCCGTCAAGTTCAATATAGGGCACATTTAAAACTTTTAATACTTCCCGTACCAGGGCAAACTGGGGTACCAGTTCATCCGGAGCTTCTTTGCGGTGCCCTTTGTATGCAGTAAACTGCTCGGTACGAAAGGTTTTCCGGCTAACATCAAAAGCTACCGCTAAATATTCTGGTTTTTCATCTCTTATTACCCGAAAAAGCATCGTTAAAAACCCGTAAACCGCCCCGGTAGGCTCCCCTTTAGTAGTTTTTAAAGGCGGAAGGGCAAAAAACGCTCTATGTAATAAACTATTTCCATCCACCAGGACTACTTTTCCCATAATTACCTCCAAAATAATAATTTTAAGTTTATTGTACCAAATAAAGCTGACTGGTAAAAGAAAAAAGCTGCCCGAAAAGGACAGCTTAAGTACCGGACTTTTTCTTTTTAAAGCGGTAGACGAAAAATATTATTAAAAGTAAGAGGATTAAATACGGCAGTAAATAAATTAACAGGAAGAAAAGTTTTATTAAAACCGTAAAAAAATTGTTAAAGGCTTTTACAAACTGCTCTTTTATCTTTTTACCTAAATTTTTAAAAAGCGAATCTTCTCCGATTTGTGCTGTTTTTTCCTTTACTACCTTTAAATTTAAAGTCGAATAAGCTACATTTTGCTTTAAATCTTCAAAAGAAGCTTTAGTGATCTCTAATTCTTCGGTCAGCCGATTTAGCTCTGCCCGTACTGCCAAAATTTCTTCGACTTTTTGAGCTTTGATAAGCAACGCCCGCACTGCCGCAATCTCCGACTCCAGGTTTTTGATCCTTATTTCCATATCCCGGTAAGCTTTGGTTACATCTTCGGCATTTTCACTGTAACTTTCCAGTTCTCCCTGCTTTTTTAGATCATCAACAAAGCTTTTTAGCTTATCTGCCGGAATCATTAAGGTCAATTCCCGGATTTCTTTTTCTTCCCGGGAAAATTTTACATAGCCGTTAACGCGACCAAGCTCCTGGGCAAGCCAGCGGTCAAAATCCTCTAACTTCTTTACCGTAAGCTTGCCGGAAGCAGTTTTTACAATTTTTCGCTCGTCGGTACTGGTAGTTTTAAAAGTAGCTTCTTCCCCGGTAAGGTCTGGCGCAAATTTTGCTGGGCTTTTTGCCGGAAGCACTCCCGTATTTTGCTCATCAGGTAGAGCACCTTCGGATGGCCCTCCCGCAACGCTAACCGCTTTATCCCGAACTACCTCTACCGCTTCATTTTTTGGATAAAGCGTTAACCCCGATAAGCTTATCGCCGTAATTCCCAGAGCAAAAACTAAGACCATCGCCACAGCCACCGCAACCCATTCCGACCAGATAAAGCGGTTTAAAATATTTCGTTTATATTTAATTTTATCTTGAACTTTTTCTCTCAGTGGCGTATCTGGCTCCAGAAAGGGCAACATCTTCAAAACCGCCCCCATATCTACATACTGCCCGTATGCCTCCCGGCACCCGGCACAACTTTGAAGATGCCTTTCGACCTGTTTCTTTTCTTCGGCGGTTACTTCCCCATCGATATAAGCGGAAAGAAGTTCTCTAACTTCATTACACTCCACTGTCCATCCCTCCTTCCCCTTGCTGCATTAAAAGTTTTCTTAATTTCTCCCTTGCTCGAAAAATACGGTTTTTCACGGTACCAAGATTAAGAGAAAGAGCTTTGGCTATCTCTTCATACCTTAATCCATACTGCTCCCGCAGGAGAAGAACAAGCCTTAAATCTTCCGGTAAGGTTTGCAAGGCCTTTTCTATGTTTAATATCTCCTGCCGGTTAAAAAACTCTTCTTCAGGGGTTAAGGCCTTTTTGTAAAATTCTCTTTCATTAAACTCTTTCTGAATACTCATTTCTCGTTTTAGCTGACGCAGCCTATCAAAACAGGTATTTGCCGCCACCCGGTAAAGCCAGGTAGAAAAAGCCGCTTCCCCCTGATAAGTATTAAGCTTTTGGTAGACTTTTAAAAATATTTCCTGTGCCAAATCCTCCGCTTCTTCCCGCTGGCCGCAAATTCTTAGAGCTAAAGAAAAAATCTTTTTCTCATACTTTTCCACTAAATAACCAAAAGCCTCTTTGTCACCCCTTTTGGCCTGCTCTACCAGGTAAAGGTCGCTGCTCACCTTAATCCCCCTTTTTCCTTTCTACCCCTTTTTGACGCTCCTTTATTAAAAAAGTTTCATCCTCGACCGCTAATTTTTAAAATTTTAGCCCTGGTCACGGTTTTATTTCCGTACTTATGGTTTAACCTATCGATTATCGGGTAAAGATTTTCCCGCCGTGGATCTTCTCCAAACAGCGATATTTGCCGGCCCGATTCTACCGGAATTAGCGGTGTTGCTGTTACCCCAATTAACCTTACCGGTAATTCACCGTGGTAATTTTCTAAAAACAGCCTTTTGGCTTCCCGGTATAGCACCTCATCCATCCAGGTCGGCTCAAAAAACATTGTATGCCGGGTATAGGTTATAAAGCTTGAAAGGCGAATCTTAACACTGATTCCGCCGGCATAAAATCCCTCCCGGCGAAGCCCCCGACCCACTGCCATGGTAAGCCCTAAAAGCGTTCCTAAAAGGTAATCCACATCACTGCTGTCCTTTTGCAAAGTAATTTCTTTGCCTAAAGATTTCGGTACTCTTTCCGGAATTACCTCCCGAAAATCAATTCCCCGGGACAAATAATATAAATTCTGTCCCAGAACCCCAAACTTTTTCCTAAGAAAAAACTCCGGCAGTTCCCAGAAATCCTGGACAGTTTTTATCCCCATGTCATTTAACCGTTCTTTCATTTTCTCCCCAACTCCCCAGAGCATCTCCACCGGTAACGGTGCTAAAAAATCCAGTATGTTGTCTTCGGTAACTTCACAAAAACCATCCGGTTTATTTACTTCCGAAGCTAACTTGGCTAAAAACTTATTGGGAGCAACCCCTACCGATGCCGTCAGTTCCGTCTCCTCAAATATCCGCTTTTTTATCTTTTTCCCAATTTCAACCCCTGGTCCAAAAAGCTTTTGACTACCGGTAACATCAAGATAAGCCTCATCCAACGACACCGGTTCTACTAAAGGAGTGTATTCCCGAAAAATCCTGAAGATTTTCTCCGATACTTCCTGGTATTTTTTATGGTTTCCGGGAATAAATATACCGTGGGGGCAAAGTCTTGCCGCTTCCCATAAAGACATCGCCGACCTTACTCCAAACTTCCGCGCTTCATACGATGCCGCCGCTACTACCCCCCGCTCTCCAGGAACTCCACCCACAATCACCGGTTTCCCTTTAAGCTCAGGATTATCCCGCTGCTCCACCGCTGCAAAAAAAGCATCCATATCTACATGAATAATTACCCTCTGCCTCATCTTTCTCACCCTTGATTTTAGTACATATGTTCGATTACATTATAAAAAAATTTTTCGGGCAAAACAACCTGCCCGAAATAAATTTCCTGTTGCAAAATAAAAAGAAGTTTACTATAATAAGTTTTGCAGAGTTTATGGACAGTGCCGAGATGGTGGAACTGGCAGACGCGCCGGACTCAAAATCCGGTGGGGTAACACCCGTGCGGGTTCGACTCCCGCTCTCGGCACCAGATAAAAGATAAATCGGCTTAAGGGCCGGTTTTTTTATTTCATTAATTTCGTTTAATTGTAATTTTAGCGTACATTATGTATAATATTATCGAAAAGGTGGTGTACCGCTTATGAAAAAGGTGATAGCTATATTTTTCAAAATGTTTCTAATTATTTTAATGTTTTATGGACTGTTTCAACTTTTAAATTATAATTATAAAAATTGTGTCTTAAACTTTGGCAAAAAAATAACCTATCAAATTATCCAGAAAAATGAGGCTAATAATAAAAAATTAATATTAAATAAATCAATTGAATACATAATAAAAAATATTAAATACGATGAAAATAGTTCATATTCTTGGTATAAGCCATTAAGCAAAACCTGGGTTGAAAAAAGTGGGGTATGTTTAAATCAAACCGAGTTATTAGCTTCATTACTATTAAGCCATAATATAAAATCAAATATCGTTATTGGCTATCTTGATGGTTTACCCCATGCCTGGTTGGAAGTAAACGACAACAACTTGGGTTATTTAATTCTCGATATAACTTACATACAAAAATTATATGAATCCAAACAAATTAAAGACCTAAATGAAATTTTTAATCATGATTACAATCTGTACTGTGTTGAATGTAATTACCAAAAAGATTCCATCGCTACGAACTTAAAAGGTGCTTACTTCTTGATTTATCGACGTTATCCTATCTTGAGTGAATTTTGGGATAAACTTAAAGAATCCCCATTATAAAGCAAAAATATTTCATTCAGCCAAAGCCATAATCAATACTTTTTTTATAACTTTAATTTCCATTTCATGGGTCCCGGTAATTTCAGCTAAAGCTAAAAAATTTTTTTTTTATTATTTTGCTTAACTTCAGAAGCAATACTTTTTACCACCACTTCAATAACATCCAACCTTTTATTTAATTCTTCTTTTAACTCAGCAATTTGCCGCTCCGTTTGCTCCCGGTGAGCTTGCTGAATTTCGGCCAGCAGTTGAAGTTTTAGATTATTTTCCTCAATTAAGGCAGTCTTCTTTTACTCCTTGCATATCTTGTTAAAGATCATTAATTTCCTGTTTCATACCTTGCTTGTCTTGTTTCATGTCATTCATATCACCCTTTAGCCCCTGCACATCCTTTGCTATTTGCTGTAAAATCCCCAGTATCTGGTTTTCCATAAAAGTCACCTCTTAATAAAGAAGCTCTCTATTCTTAATTTTCTTCCCTGGTACCAGAAACTTTTAAAGCTTCCTTTTCTCTTTTTAAACTTTTAATTTCCCGATTAAGCCTGAAATAAACTCCAGTCCCCAGTAAAATCACTGTAAAGGCTCCAGCCAGGGCTGAGAGAAAAATTACCAGAACCAGGGGAATTTGCGGTAAACTCCAGAAGAGAAACTTTATCGCTACCGCCGTTTGGTTTTGAAAAGCAAAAATAGCAATAACTATGGCAAAAATTAACGCCACCACAAAATAAAGCTGCCCTTTAGACATAAAAGCACCTCACTCTAAAAGGTTCATATTAAACCGGAAGAATTGTAATATTCTTTCACGCCATTCTTTTTGATTAAATACTCTACAATTTCCTCTTTTGTTAAATTATAAGTTTCTTTTAAACCGTTTACAATGGTTTTTAAATACTTTTCCGAAGGCCGGTTAGCGGTTTTAGGTACCTGCTGCCAATCTTGATAATACACACAAAACGCCTCCGGGCGAAAACCCAGAGGCTTTTTTATTTGATTACCCTTTCCGCCATTAAAGCTCAATCGCTTCCTGTTCAAGCCTGATATTTAGGGCTAACATCATTTCAATAACCGTCCTGAAATCCTGATAAACCGGGTCTTCCAGGGCTTTAGTAAGTTTTTGCCGGTAGCTTTCAGAAAGCTTCATCCCCCGTTCCTTATATTTTAAAAGGGTATCCAAATCCATCCAGAGCGGCTTAAAAGGAATCCCCGTTTCCCTTTTCAAATGTAAAAAAATATTAAAACCGCCCAGGTCAATATCGCCCCAGTGGTAAAAATCAATACTTAATCCCCGATTTAAACAATAATCATAAATTTTTCTTAAAAATTTCCGCTCCATCTTCCCGGCAAAACCGCCAAGATAAAGCACTGCATCCTCCGGATAGCTTCTTACATACTGGTAATAGGAAGTTAAATTTTCTACCGTCACCACCCGCTGAGCAGTAAAATCGGCAATTTCCAGCTGCAGGGCAAGTCCGGCCGGAAAAGCTACATCATAATTAAGCCCTTTAAGGTCAAAGAGCCGTCCATCCGGGTATTTAAGGATAACGGGACCGGCAAGATGAAGGTAGACCGGGTTATTGACCACCCCAAACTCGGAAAAAACGGCTTCCCCGGATACCTCAATATCTTTAAAGTAGTATTTTTGCAAAAGTGCGGCAACTTTGCGCTCCACTTTTAAAAAAAGTTTACTATCGCCCAGATACCGCTGGCTAAAAACCCTTTTGGGTATTTCTTCGTTATTCAGGGAAAGAGCGTTTAATACGGCAACTATTATTTCTGCATCATCATCAAATAAAGGCTCTATCAACATATCTTTTTTCAGTTCCCCGAGCCATTCGGGAAAATCGTTTAAATTAGCCCAAAGCTTACGGTAATGCTCTTCTTTTTCTTGAGGTTTTTGCCGGGAAAGCTTTTCATAAAGAAGTTCAGCTTTTTCAGGATTTAGTTTAACATGCCTTAAAAGATTATCTTTTTCAAACCGCTCCCAGACTAAGGTGATAAACCCTTCCCGCTCCCAGTCTTTAAGGGCTGCATGAAATAGAGCTTTAAACTCCCCATCGGTAAAATAGCGGGGAAAAGTATTTTCGGCGATTTTGATAAGCGGCCTTTTCCCCTGTTCATATTTCTCCAAAAGCTCCTCTAACAGCTTTTTAACCTGATGCACTGGCAATCCTTATCCCTTCCTTGGCTCCATCATAATAAAATTCCTCCACAAAACTTTGATCTCCGGCCCTTAATACCAGTAAATTGGTTTCCACATGAGGAGCAATCAGAGCAAGCTTATCCGAAGGCACGGCAATAATCGGCTGCAGACCGTAAAATTTCATAAACCTGATACTCGACTCCACCCTGTCGGCATCCATCCGGTTAAAAGCTTCATCAAAAAGCATTAGCCTTATAGTGCTGTCGCCCCGGTGTATCCGGTAAAGCTGGACAAAAGACGCCACAATTGCCACATAAAAGGGAGTCTGTGTTTCTCCGCCGGACTTTAAACCGTAGACTTTGGAGTAATGGGAAGTGGTTCCATCGCCGTGGAGAATCTCAATATCATAGGTTAAGTAGTTCCGGTAGTCGGTTAAACGATTTAAAAACTCCCCGGCCTCTTTATCCCGGGTTAAAAACCCTTCAAACATCTCATCCATTACTTCTTTAAACTTTTCCCGGATAGTTCCACTAAAAAGGCTTGTCTCCCCGGGAGTTAACTTATCCACTTCATCGATAAGCTCCATGTATTTTTTATACTCCGGAGCATTTTCGTACCTGAACCGGTATTCATCATCCCCAAATTTTATGCCCCGCAAAGCTGCATTTAGCTCCCGGAATACCCCTTTAGCCTCCTCAATGCTTTCTTTTAACTTATGCACAAAGTGGGATTTAAACTCTTCCTCCGCCTGGGCTTTCGCCCGCTCCATCCGTTCTTTATAATCCGGAAGCTCACTTTCGGCAAGTTTTTTGTATAAATCAAGAAAATCGGTAATATCATCCCCGGTTATGCTGCCGCCAAAAGCATACTTCTGGTTAAACTTACTTCTTAACTCCGTTAAATCCGCCCGAAGATTATTAATTCTGGTCTCAAGGCCTTTTAAACTGCTCAAGAAATTCTGGGCAATTTGTTTCGGGCTTTTTCCTTTTAATTCTTCTTCAAAACGTTTTTCCCCATCCCCCACCAAATCGAGATTCTTAGAACAAAACTCATCGTACTCCCTCCGGGCAGATTCAAGTTCCATCTTAAGCTGTTTTTCTTCTTCAGTTTTCAACTCAATTTCTTTAGTAACCATTCCCAGCCGCTTTTGAACTTTATCTTTTTCTGCTTCTAAAGCTTTCTCTTCTATAGCAAGTTTGGCAAGGCTTTCTTCCAGCGCTTTAATTCCAGAAGTATCGATACTTTCCCTTTCCCGGGAAAGTTTAGCTATTTTTTCTTCGATTTCCCCAATCTCCAAAAGCTCCATCAAGCGGTCCTCCAACAGAGCATACTCCCGGTCCTTTTCATCCCGTGCTCCTGAGAGTTCCTCCTGTCGTTCGGTAAGCTTAAACTTCTCCTGGTATAACTTATCAAGTTCCTGCTCTAATTCCTTGAGCTCCTGTTCTCTTTTTTCGATCTGTTTTTTAATAGCGCGGCTGCCGATGTAAGGTATTTCGTAAACTTTAAAATCAATCTGCCGGGCAGTGTGGTTTTGATAAACCATGCAGGTCGGGGTTATCGACCGCGGATAAAGTTTTAACTGCCCCTCGTGTTCACACTTTATTACCCGGCCCATTAAAAACTGGGCATATGCCAGAGCGTAGGGATTCTCGCTGGTAACTTCTTCCGCCAAAGAATTTTTCTCAATTTGTCCTAAATACTTTTTCACCCGGCCGGTATTGACAATCCCCACCCGGGAAATTCGCCGCTCCTTTTTATACCGCTCGTAAATGGCAAGAGCCCGGTCAAAATCCTCCGGTGGCAGGATGATATCAAACCTCTGGGTATTTAAATATCCCTCCACCGCATTCTGCCAGCGTTCATCCTTGACCTCAAGTAACTCCGCTAAGATTTTCGGTTCCACTTCTTTTTTCGCTTCTTCCCGAAACTTTTCCTTTAAAAGATTAATTAACGCTCCCACTTCCGGAGGATAGGTATGCTTGTTTTGCCTTAAACCATCAAGGATTTCTTCGATTTCCTGTTTTAAGGCCTTTTTTGTAGAAATCTCGGCTTCTATCCGGTATAACTCCTGCGCCGTTTGTTCTTTTAAATTTTTCCGAAAGTTTATAAGCTCCGGTAAAAGCGCTTTTACGTCTTTTAGCCTTAAATTTAAGACCCTTTCTTTTAAAATTTCTGCCTGGCTAAAACCGTATTTTTTATATATTGCTGCTTCATTCTGTAAAAAAGTCTGGACTTTTTCCTGTAACGTTTTTAACCTTTTTTGTTCCGCCTGGAGCTCTTTAATTTCTTTCTCAATCTCCGTTAACCTCCGGTACGCCGAATTTTCCCAGAGGGCTTTATTCACATCATCCTTTTCTTCCCGTACCTCTAACAACCTTTTTGTAAGAATGTTTAGCTTTTCCTCAAGCTTTGCCTTTTCACCGGCAAGCTCGTCTATCTTCCTATTTAGGTTTTGATAACTTTCCTGCAAATCAACAAGATTTCCCCGTAACACCAGGTAGCGGTGCAGATTCCGGGTTGTTATGTCTTTTTTTAGCTGATTATGTTTTTCTAAGATTACTTCTAAATCGTGTAATTTTCTCTCGGTTTCTTCGGCCAGAACCAAAAACCGGTCATACTGCTCCAGGTTTTCCAAAAGATTTCTTAAATCGATTTCCCTGGGCTCTAACAAATATTCATAAACAAATTCCCGGATGTCCTTAATCGATTTAAAGGAAATGGCCTTAACAAATAAAGAGAAAAACTTTTCATGGATGTGACCAAGTTTGGTCCGCAGCTGATGTTTATACGCATCTTTGGCCAAAAGCTCTGCATTTTTTAAAGGCCCCATTTTGGCGCGAAACTCCGTAATATTCCTTGGCCGCTGATCAACGATAAAGTAGTCATCGTTTATAGAAGCATTATTTATGATAAAAAACTGTTCTTTTAAAGTATCATCGCTGTAGGCATCAATTACTACCCCCACTAAAAACGGCTCCTTTTTCTTATGGTCAAAAAACTCAAGGCAGATAACGGAAGTTACGTCACCGGTTCTCAGTACCCGTTTCCCCTGGGCCCCGTCGGCCCCGGTTTTACAGCGCACATACCCCAGTAAATCCCTCTTAGAGTGTTCTTCCCCTGCCGATGAATTAAAGCGCACTTTCCTCTGGTCCGCCACCAGAACATACTGGATAGCATCCAAGATGGTTGATTTACCGGAACCGTTATCCCCGGTTAAAAGAGTTGCCCCTTTTAGTTTAATAGTCTCATTTTGAAAATAATGCCAGTTTATAAGCTTAATACCCCTGAGCTCTTTAAAATTTTCAGCTTTCATCAGCTTCTTCCTCCGCTTCTCTGCTCTTTAAGCTCTCCAGATACGCCCGCAAATCTTTATCGGTCAGAACCACCGCCAGCGTAGGTAGCAAGATTATTCGCGTCTCGGGAAAAGTTTGTGCTCCATCGGGTAGGATTATCAGCCGGTAACGGGAAAACAGGGAAAGACATTCGCGAAGAGATTTCTTATCCAAAGGTTTATCTTTAATTCCCAGTTCCCGAAATCTCTCCTGAATATCAAACACCGTCACCAGTGGATTTTCCGCAAGAGTTAGCTCCCGCCGCTTTTCCTCATAAAGGGTTCGTAAAATTAAGAGTACTAAACTTTCCACTAAATTTAACCTAAGCTTGTTAAAATCACTGCTACCTGCCGCCTGGTAAATCCTCTGGGCTGCAAAGTGCACCAGTTCCCAGCCGGCAAGCTCTAAAAAAGCTCGCACTTCTTTTTCATGCTGGTAGATAAAATAATAGTCTTTTCTATCCTCTT
This sequence comes from Carboxydothermus islandicus, assembly GCF_001950325.1. Taxonomy (GTDB): domain Bacteria; phylum Bacillota; class Z-2901; order Carboxydothermales; family Carboxydothermaceae; genus Carboxydothermus; species Carboxydothermus islandicus. Next base: position 29,942 of record NZ_BDJL01000019.1, on the reverse strand, counting down.
CAAGGTCCCGGATCACAAAATTTTGCGTAAGAAGCTTATTTACCGCCCGGGTAAATTCTTCCCGGGTTTTAGGTGAATAATCTTTGATTAAAAGAAGTTCTTCCATTTTTTCCCTTCCTTACAATCTTAATGTTTTTAAACGCAAAAGGTCCTTTTTGCACTTTTTCTCCGGCAAAACGCCGTTTGTCTTCTTTAATAACGTAAACCGCTTTTTTGTGGCGAAAATACGCATTTAGGTAAATTAACTTGATAAAATCCTCCAGGTTTTCTACCAGTTCTACTGCTTCCACTTCTTCCCGGCCTTGGGCTTTTTCCAGGAAAAATTCGTTTATAACATCGACCGAATACCGCTCCCTTACTTCTTCCAGTGTTTTCCTTAAAAGCTCTTTTTTCTTCTCCAGCGGTAATTCCACCAGCTTTTGTTCCGGCCGGTGTTCGCTGGCCGGTTTTCTTGGTTTATAGAGAGGGTCTTTATTAAAAAATTTAAATTCATTAAGTTTTACAGGTAAAGCATATTCTAAATAATCTTTTAATGATAGCTCTTTTTGCATTACCTGTCCGGCGATATAATCTAAAATATCTATAAGCGTCCTGGTTAAATCCCGGTCAGTTTCCAGTAGATACTTAAGCTGTCGGTAAGAGCTTTTGGCATAAAGGGCGTTATACCGGTCAATTTCCTCCAGGTAAAGATCAAGCTCCCGGTAGGCAGTTCTGATAAACGAAGTTTTTTCGTAAAACTCCTGCCGAATAACTTCTTCCGGCTTTTCTTTATCCCGCTCCCGATATAATTTTATTATTTCATCCACATGATCCATTTCCCATTCGTTAATTTTGTTAATAATTGCCGGACGGTAGCGGGAAACATGGTCGGAAGTTTTCAGGCGGTGGTAGTTCTGGTCGATAATGTTCTGGGTATATTCTTCAAAGTGGAGGATTAGAAGTTCTTTTGCCGAAGTTTTACTTACCGCTTCTTTGATATAACCTTTAATGTTGTCTCTTAGCGTCTTTAAGCTATTTAAAAGATTCCGGGTTTCCCGGTAAGCGCTATCTAAAGCCAAATCTTTCTGCAATTCGGCTTCCGGAGAACACAATGCACTGTAAGTAGCAAAAACATACCCCCGGTATTCCTCCGTTTGCCGGTTGGCTATTTTCTCCAGGGCTTCTAACATAACCCGGGCAGGCTCCGTAATCGTCACATACTGCTGGTAGTCATTATCCTCTTCTAAATTAAACCAGCCCACATCCTGAGAACATAATCTTCGCAAAATAAAATTGGCCCGTTCCCGGGCGCTTCCCATCTCCTCTTCGCCCTCTTCGGGAACAAAATCCTCCCGCTCTTCAAGAACGTCGGTTATTAAAGCGATAACATCCTCCCGCTGAAGCCGAAAAGGAGTTTGCTGGTAAAGTTTATAGATTTGTAAAAGTAAATCAGCGTAAATCTCCCGGTTGGGCCCGGCCAGTATTCCAAAAAATCTTTCCGGCACTACCGAAAATAACTTCATTCTTTCTTACCCCAAATGTATGATTTTTTTATATCATAACAAATTCTCAGGAAATTTCCAAAAGAAATGTAGTTTAAGCTTTTTAATTATATAATTCTCCAGTTTTCGACTTTTACCTGCAAAAAATTAAACGTAAACTTAAATCTAAAGGTATGCTTTTGTGATACATTGTGTTATAATATAACCAAGTCCTAACTGTTATATGATATAAAAAGAGGGATTTATTTGAAGATAAAACGTATTGACTGGACTCCAGATAGAATTAACCATATCGCAAGGCATAATATTTCTCCTGAGGAAGTTGAGGAAGCTGCCTTTGATAGCCCTTGCGTTATTCAGGTTCTAAAACAAGCCGATAGAAACCCTGAGCAAAAGATTTACCGTCTTCTTGGTCGTACATCTGAAGGAAGATATATTGTCTTTATTTTTATCTATGAAGGGCATGGAGTAGCTTATCCTGTTACAGCAAGGGATATGACCCCAAAGGAAAGGAGGTATTACCTTGAAAGACTCTCGTGATTTTATCGAAAAAACCGCCCAGTTTTTTGATAACATTGATACTCAAGATTTGGAATGGGAGGATGCAACAATAAAATTTGAACGTCCTGAAATGGTTCATGTTTCCGTCCGTATCCCTAAAGAGGATCTAATTGCAATTAAGAAAAAGGCCAAACAATTAGGCATTGGTTACTCTACCTATATCCGTATGGTCTTAAGAAAAGAAATTTCTAAATAAAAACCAGCCGCACCGGCTGGTTTTTATCGTTGTTATTTGTCCAATTTTAATTTTTGTTTTTGTGCTATTTTTAAGTATACTAATATTAGATATTGAGCTATTTTTTAAAGTGAGGTGAAAAAATGATAATATCTGCCACCGAATTTAAATCCAAAATTGGTAAATACCTTAAGCTTGCCGAAAAGGAAGAAATCATAATTACCAAAAACGGCAAACGTATTGCTAAGCTAACAAGTGCTGTAGAAGACAAAACTGCTATTGTTAAATCTTTAATAGGTATTTTGCCTCATACCATATCCGAAGAGGAAGCAAGAGAGGAGCGCCTTCACCTGTAAATCCAATTACCCCGGAAGATTTTATCTCAAGCTTTTTTGCCGAAGAAAATATCTAACATCTCCACTTCAACCACCGGAGCTTTACAGCTAAAGTTTTCACACACGTAAACCGTAGCCCTTTCCCCAGGAAGAGGCTTTTTATCCGCAATATGCGGTATTATTTCCTGGATCTCTTGCCCCGCATCGCCTATCGGGTGGAAAAGCACTACCGAGTTTGGTAAATACGCCAAATTTATTTTTTCGATCATCGCCCGGGTGTCTTCTCCACCCGGTTCTCCTGCCACCACTACCTCTTTTACAGGTCCAAGGTAAAATATATACGCCAGCAGGTAAAAGGAGTAAGCAGAAGGTATCTCCGAAACTTTGCCGGCAAAAGTCGATAATATTTCCTCGGCTTTTTGAAGAAAGTCTTCCTCACCAAGCATCCGACCAAGACGCAAAAGATTTAGCGCCGCCACCGAATTCCCAGAGGGCATAGCTCCGTCGTATATTTCCTTGGGTCGAGTGATTAACTCTTCACCATCGACCCCGGTAAAGTATAACCCCCCGTGTTTTTCATCCCAGAAAAGTTTTAGCATCTCCCTTGTGAGCTCTACCGCCAATTTTAAATACCTTACTTCAAACGAAGCCTCGTAAAGCTCAATTAATCCCCAGATAAGAAAAGCGTAATCATCCAGATACGCTAAAACTGCCGCCTCTCCCTCCCGGTAGCGGGCTAAAAGCCGACCATCGTCCCTTCTAAGCTTTGAAAAAATAAACTCTGCTGCCTTTTGAGCCATATTTAAGAGTTCCTGATCCTGCAGTACCCTTGCCCCTTTGGCCAGCGCTGCAATCATTAACCCATTCCAGGAAGTTAAAATCTTATCATCCTTATGCGGCAAAACCCTTTTTTCCCGCTCTTGATAAAGTTTTTGCCGCATTCTATCCAAACTTTCGGTTAATTCCTCCAAGCTTTTTCCAAACTTTACGGCCATTGACTCCAAATCAGTATGGATTAAATTAGGTATGTTCTTACCTTCAAAATTGCCTTCCGGGGTTATATCATACACCCGGCAGAATAACTCCCCCTCTTCCGGACCAAGAACTTTTTTTACCTCATCCTGCGTCCAGACGTAATATTTACCCTCAACCCCTTCCGAATCGGCATCTTCCGCGGAATAAAACCCTCCTTCGGGTGATGTCATTTTTCTTTTGACATAGGTAAAAACCTCTCGGGCAACCCGGGCATATTTTTCTTTTTTCGTCGCTTGATAGGCTTCCAGGTAGGTATACGCTAAAAGAGCATTGTCGTACAGCATTTTTTCAAAATGAGGCACCAGCCACTCCCGGTCAGTGGAGTAACGGTGAAACCCGTATCCTATATGGTCATAAATCCCACCCCGGGTCATCGCCTCTAAAGTTTTTTCCGCCATAAAAAGAGCTTTTTCTTCCCCGGTCCTCTTCCAGTACCGGAGCAGAAAAATAAGATTATGAGGAGTGGGAAACTTGGGCGCTGGCCCAAAGCCGCCGTATTCGCTATCAAACCTTCCCAAAAACTCCCGGTAGGCTTTTTCTAATACTTCTTCGGTTAAATCCCCTTTTTTACTTTGCGGCATCGCCTGCATAAATTCATAAAGTCGCTTACTTATTGTAAGAAGTTGCTCCCGGTCAGTCTCCCAGAGTTTCGCTATTTCCGTTAAGATCTCTATAAGTCCCGGACGGCCCCATTTAGACCTTTTGGGGAAATAAGTCCCGGCAAAAAACGGCTTTTTCTCTGGAGTCATTATTATGGTAAGAGGCCAGCCTCCCTGCCCCGTCATTGCCTGACAGGCGGTCATGTAAATCTGGTCAATGTCCGGCCGTTCTTCCCGGTCTACCTTAATGGCCACAAAGTGCTTATTTAATAAATCTGCCACCTCTTCATCCTCAAACGACTCCCGCTCCATCACATGGCACCAGTGGCAAGTAGAGTAACCAATTGAAAGAAAAACCGGCTTATCTTCCATCAGCGCTTTTTTAAACGCTTCATCTCCCCAGGGATACCAGTCCACAGGGTTATAGGCATGCTGCAGAAGATACGGCGACTTTTCGTGGATTAAGCGGTTGGGTTGTCTCATCTTTTTTCACCACCAGGAAAGTTTTAAAGTTAAAAATCTTGAGTAAGGTTAAATCAAATTAAACATTGCTAAAATTGACATTAATAAATTTGAGCTTGCGTGAAACAGCCACCCGGGAATTATCGAACCACCTGCTCTTTGTTCATTTATCCATCCTATAATCCAACCAACACATCCTGTGATTGTAATTATTATAATTATTCCCCATAAACCCACGAAAGTATAAAAAATAAGCCCATGTAAAAGCCCAAATAATAATGCTTGACTAAAATTTGCTATAGTAAATCCAAATTTTGCACTAAGGCGCTTATTAATAAATCCTCTGAACAGTATTTCTTCCGAAAGGCCTGTTTGGATAAAAGAATAAATTAAAGCTGGAAGTAATACTGCTTTACCTTTTCCTGAAAATTGTGATATTGCCAAATTTGCTGAATCAATAAACTTAGGTAAAATAATAATTGTTAGTAGAAAAAATAAAACAATACTGCCCAAAAACAATGTAAAAAATTGTTTTTTATTTGTTATTAATGGCTTTTTAAATCCAAGCCAGTGTAAAAAATTCTCTTTTTCTCTTGCCGTTACTAACCACCATATAAATGGAACTAATGAAAAAATTACTACTTGAAGCAACGCATTAAATAATGATGAAATTGTATTTATCTTAATCATCTCCCTTTAGTAAAAATTTCTTTGTCGACAGCAAACTAAGGTTTTTTACATTAATAAAACCACTTCGTCGGCAACAAGAATATTTAATGCACAATTAAATTATAATTACTTTTTCCCTTGCCTGTTTTTCGGCTATTTTTTTTATAAAACTCTTCTTCTATTTCCCGATTTTGTTTTAAAAGCTTAGCTGGCATCCTTCATCCTCCATTACATCCTCCATTAATTTTTGTGAATATAACAAAAATTCGCCATAAAAACTAACTTCCCTGCCACAAAAAAACCAGCCAAAAAAAGGCTGGTTAGTAAAAACATATATTTATAATTTCAGTTCTTCTCAGTGTAAAAATCTGGCCTCATGGTAAATAGTTTAAGTGTAATATAAGTGTAATATATTAATAAATATCTAACCGTGATCTTAATTCTTTTTTGCCTGATTTATTATTCAATACCAAACTCATCATTTATCTGTAACCAATATTCTGCATTACGACATGCATTTTCTATTTCAACTTGCGCCCATTCCCGAATCCGACGTAATGGATGATTGAGAAATTTTCGCGCAATCTCTTCCTCCTTCCTGTGCTGTAACGCAATATCTCCTGTATATATTTGAATACCGTGAACACCAATACAGAATTCCCGAAAAACTCGTTCATCATCTTCAAACTTTTCTAAGACGAATTCTGTCAAAGGCGGAACTACCGCTTTACCTTCATCATCAATAAAGGGTATAGGTAAGTGCCTTGCTATTCGACGTGCTGCCTCCACTCCATGCATTTGAATCCAATCCATAATGATAGGAGCTGGAATAGATTGAATTAAATTCCTATAAATATCGATAAAAAATCTACTTCCATTTTTACTATCTAAAGCAATTGCGCCTACTCGATCCATCACCGTTTCCGGGTATTTTGGGCCTAAATCAATTAGGAATTTTTCACATTCTTTTCTATGCATAAAGTTATCACTAATAAGGCCTGTAACAGCAATACCGATAGCCCGATCAGGTTCATAATTAGTAAGAATTTCAAGAATTCGAGTCCACCAATATGATTCCCCACCCCCATCCTTTGCAGTAATTTCCATAAGGCGCCAAACCATAGAATAGATACGCTGGTGTTGCAAAATTGACGCTTCTTCATCTTTTTCTTCATCTTTTAGCCGGTAGGCAACTAATCTAATACCAACTCTAATCGCAGAACCATCTCCGCTTTCAGATGCTCTAATCAATCGTACAAAAATCTGCTCAAATTCTTCAATTAATAGTGGCCTCTGTCCAACTCCACGAAGAAATTCTTGTAAATAGGCAGCCGATAATTTCAATTCATCCACAAGTTGCAACGTTCGTTGAAGCGGTTTTGTAAATTCACCACCAGCTAAAGCTAACTCATATGCTAACTTCGGATTTAAATTTTGTATTTTATCAATCCAGTCATTCACTTTGTTTAAATGTTTAGGAAAAGCAGTTAAAAGTCCACGAACATAACCTCCGGCAAAATTTGCAGTATTAAAACGGTAAGCTGAATCGAGAATCAAATTGAGATATTTTGCATCCTTATCTAATTTTCCAATCTCCTCGCCTAAAAATGCAGAACTTTTTGCATTAGGAGAACATAGCCATACAATTTCCTGAATTAACTTTTTAGGATATTTAAGGCATTCTATTGCAACGGAATGCAACTCAGTTCTCCACTCTCCCTCGTCGCCCAATATTGAATGCTGCCACGGATCTCCACCAACTATAGTCACAATCCTTCCGTGAAAATCTGTTAGCTTTAATAATCTTAACCACTGTCTTACCTCGTCTATGTAGTTTTGCGATAATGGACAACCCTTTTTATGCTCTGACTTACAATCAAAATGCAAGAATTCTTGAATTTGTCCAATAATTTCCACACGCATTTGGTCGTCCAGAACTTCGCTGGAAAATAAAGTTTTCAGGGAACTTAAGTATCCTGATGTAAGTAAAAATCTTGTATGCTTAATCGCGATTTCTAATGCTTTCTTCTGTATTATAGGAAAACTTGAATTAGCTATTTTTTTTAATAAATTTGTTGCCGCATCCAAGCAATCTTTTCGTTCACTGTACGTTTTTGGCTGCCACTCTTCAGGAGGGATTCTGCCTGCTACAATAGGAGGACCAAGCACGCGCGCTGAAAAAGGTGTAAATATACCATCTAAGGCTTCCAGTGCGAGAAACGAGACTTCTCTATCATCCGCAAAAATCCTCTCCTCAAGCTTTTTTAACCGCTCCAAAAATGGAATAGCAGTTCCAGAAAGAAAGATGCGGAATAGCTGCTTCCAGATATTTGTAGCATTGTTACCGATACGAAGTTCAGTTTCTGCAAGTGAAAGTTTGAGTAAAATCCTTTCGGCATCCTCAAAATGCTCTGGGAACGCTGCAATACGCTCCATAAGCCACACCAATGAACGCCGAGGTCCCCACCGACCAGCTATACTATCCCCTTTTATAGCAAATAGTTCTTCACGAGTCCCTTTTTCAATAATACGGCGTAATGTTGGCAAATACGTATGAGGATCCATTTCAACAAGGGTTACGAAACGATCCACCGTTTCGATAGAGACCAGATCTCTTGGGGTAATGCCATTTGCCCATTTACGAAAAAAGTCAGCAACTGTTTGTCTTACAGTGTCTGATGCACTCTTTGCAACTCGCTTTAAAAAACCTTCAAGTAGCGATTGGGGAATTGATTCCAAGAATTTTTGTGGATCATCACTTGCCCATTGCTTCCATGCAAGATCAAAGCCTACTTGAGCGATGATTTCTGGTGTAACATAGAAAAACCTGCCAGCCTTAGATACAAAACCGGGTCCATCGTGAAGTTTATTTGCCACTTCTTTAAGCTCTTGCGAACTAATTTTAATTAACTCGTTTAAGTCATCCAATTGATGAGTAAGGTCACCTTTCATGCCAACTTTCGTAACAAGTGATAAAGCTTGCAATACCATTAATTCACTATTACTAAGACGCTTGCTTAGATAATCTCGAATATGGGGAAATATAGGTTCAACATTTCCAATACCTGCAATCAACCCATCATTCCTGCATAAGTCCGCAGCTAACCTCACAAAACCTTTTGCCAAGGCTGCATAAGCCCTTCTTCGTAACACAGGCACTTCTGGGTAGTTTTTCTCTAAGATCTCCATTAAAATCTCTTCAGGAATTTTTTCCAACCATATTTCGGGTGTATACCAAAAATGACGTTCGCTAGAATTATCAATGGCAATAACCCGAACACGATTTCTAGAGCCCCGTAATAATTCATTTAACCGCATACGCGCCTCTATGCCACACTCATCCGCAACGAGAATGGCAAAAAGGTTGCTATCATTGGCCAACAATCGAGCCAGTTCATTTGCTTTTTTTTCATCGTCGGTATAAGCTACAAGAAATTTGGCATTTTTTAAGTTAACTAAACATTCATAAACCAGTCGAGTTTTTCCTACACCAGCTTCACCAAAAATTGGTAAAACAGCATCAGGTATTTCATTTTTAAAGTTGACATGTTGCATAATTTTTTCCCGAACATTAGCCCATGTTGGCACGAACACATATTCTGGTGTCAGGTTAGTAATGTTGTTTCCCCATGCCTCTATATGCAAACAGGAACTAAGTAAATTAGGTCGAAAATAGTAACTTATAATCGTTGGAAAGCAATTTGCCCACCTTGCAAGATCGCTTGCTGTTAAAATTTTTGCTTTTGGAGCATTAGGTTCAATTTCTCTAATGAGCTGAGTTATGTACTCTTCCCATTCTTGCTTTTCTGGAGCAGACATATCATCACATATACATAAACGGTATGCATAACCTTTTTTAAGCAACAATGTTACATAATTTTTGTTAATCTCTTTCCTTAAATTTGACTTCAAAAAAATATTCTTCGCTTCTGTTGCTTTGTATTGCCAAATAGTTGGGGTATCTTTTAGCCAACCAGTCCAATCTATGGGAATAGGCTGACACACTTCAGTATCTACGCCACCGTCTGGGATATTCGTCCTAAGATTTGTGCGAATCTCACATATAGGAAATCCGCTAATAGTTGCTTGAGCACAAATCAACGCATCTATGAATTCTGAAAAACATTCACCTCCAGGAGTTCTCCCAATATGAATTACATCAAACGCATTAATCTCCCAAAGCAATGAACAACACCTCCAAAAAAAAAATTTGCTTGTCTATCGTCAAATTTTATTGTTTTTAAAAAGACTTTTACTACGAAAGTTTCAAATTTTTAATCAAAGGAGCATCAAAGATTACTTGTTTAAAAACTTAAAGGATATTTTTAATTATTTTTCCTTCTTATGGCTATATTTACCTGATTTCTACATTTTCTTTTAAAATCCTTTAGTTTTGGTTAAATAAAAAAAGTTTTTCGAATAAACATTATCAAAATATAATTATCCTTCTTTTAACATGAAAGGTATAAACATTTTCCTAATATGGGTTAACACTTGCAATAGAAGGGTATTGCCTACCTCGCACAAAAAAGATAAATCCCCGGCTTTACATGCTAGGGATTACCATCTTCTCATTTTATTTTAAAAATCCCAAAAACTCTATTTAAGACATTATCATTCTTAACTCCAATAAATTCATAAAAATTTTTCTTTATAAGCACCAACGGAGTTTTCCTTTCTATACAGCCATCTCCCAGATAATCGATATAATGCTTTTTTTCCTCATCATTGCTAAACAGTTTTTCTTCAACAAAAATTTTGCCGTCCTTACGAACTATAAACATTTCCCTCTTATGTTCAAACAATAACCGCCATTTATGCCTTCCTTCTTCAACATAATCGTCAAAAGGTTTTAGAGGAAACCATTCTGGAATTGGTAAACTGCACATTTCATAGTATTCCCTAAAAATTTCCCTGGCAAGATTAAGAATATTTTCACCGTCAAATAAAGGTTGGCCTGCATTGAGTTTTCCTCTTACCCGGTAGAGAAAGTCGCGAAAAAGAATATCTGAGGCATTATTCTTGATATCAGCTAAATACTGTTTCATTTCCTTGTTAAAGTTATTGGTGTCAAAAGGATTATCAATCTGTAAGTAATACAGCCGTCGTTGAACCTGGTGGGCCATGCTTACTTTTTCCGCGTTTGTCGTCAGAATAAAAGTAGGATGCTTTTCTAATGCCGCATTACTGGTTTCTTTAATTTTATTTTCACCGGTTGATGCATTGAAAAAGTTAGGCGGAACTTCATCCATTAACACAGGTGTTACATTTTCTGTAGTAAAAAAGCTTTGAATAAAAGGAGAAAGACTTTTTACCCCTCCGGACGGCGATTCAAAGTAATAAGGCGCTTTATAACCAAGTAAAAGACCTATAAATTCTAAGGCAGTTGTTTTTCCTGATTTTGCTTTTCCTCCTATAACCAGGTAAATTGGAATATCGGTTTTAACCACTTCTGAACCGCTTTCAATACTGATCCTTCTTCGTGCAAGCCAGATATAAGGAGAAAGAAATGCATACATTATTGCTTCCATAACCTTGCTGCGATGGTCCTTTGTCTCAATAACAGTAAATCTTTTATATGCTTCTATAAAGTTATTTATCACTTCAAGAGATGCCTTTATTTCCTCCCTTGAAGCCTCCCGTGAGAACTTACTTATCTTATTTTCCACGTCATCAGTAAAAATAATATCTTTATCCAGCTCATTATAAATGAGCCGAGGGCGTAAATCGATATCCTCATATTTTTGCATGTATTTTGGAGAAAGGATAGTTTTTATGGTATGAAGGTTTTTCTTTATTTCCTGCTGTGATTTTAAATAATAAACCTTTCCCGATTTTTTAAAAACTTCACTAATAATTTCTTTTGTTTTTACATCTTTTTCTAGCTGATATTCAAACATTTGTTTCTTTTTTTGCTGTAAACTGTGTAATTCCTCAAATTCATTTTCCTGTAAGACTAACCGTGTTTGATTGGCAATTAACTTTTCGACCTGTAAATCAGCTAATACATCGGGAGTATTTATAATAATAATATTGGCTGTTTCATTATCTACTTCCTGTAAAACTTTTTTCTTAAGCGACGAGTTTATATAATCCACCGAATCATTAAATATTTCCTCAAAACGTTCAAAATATATTTGAAATAATTTAGAATCATCGTCAACAACAAATACTTCTTCATACTGCAGACCTGAAAACGCCTGCTCAGTTAAGTTTGTAGACCCAATTATCACTCTCTTTTTTCCGGTAGTACCATTTTGTAATAAATAAATTTTAGAGTGAATAACTTTCTTAAGTGGATACCGTATTTGAATTCGTTCTTGAGCAATATTTTTTTGAACTTCATACTCAAGTTCATTCCAAAACTTTGCCATTTCCTCTATGTCAATTGCTTTAGCAAGAGAATCTGCAAAATTTAACTGGTAATTACCATCTGGTAGTCCCAGAACAAACTTTACTTTTTTAAATCCCCGGGTTAAATCCGAAAACAATTTACCCGAAGAAACATAACTAATTCCATAAAACTCATCAAATAAATCTGAATTGAATATTTCTTTCTTACCCCAGGAAACTTTTTCTCCATTCGCAACGATATGAAGTTTATTCGTTAATGTAATTTCTGTTGAAAATAAGGTATCCATAAAAACCCCCAAAAATTATTCTAATGCTTATTTTCGGCATAAAGAGATTTATTCCTGCAAATTCATTTTTAAGCCCAAATAAAAAATCTGGAATAATCCAGGATAAAAACACTATTCCTTAAATTTTTTGGTGTCAACCGGCCTAACCATCACCTTGGACGGAAATACTACTGGCCGAAGATGCTCCGGAAGGTGCCTTAATTGCCAATCTCGTTCTTTCACAGCTATAAGCCAAATTTACACAAAATATAAACCAGCCATTGTGACTAGTAAAAAAATTTATTCATATTCTTTATCAACCCCTATCCAACCTTTTTCTGTTTTCTTTAATGTATAATACACATAATCTAACATGAATTCATCACTATCAAATGATTTCACTGTTAATTTCTTTGATTTTTTGTTCTGCCGTTTCGTTATCATATTTTCCAGACTAAGAAGTTATTTTTTGTGCTAATTATGTAATCTTCTAATGAATCATAAAAAGTTTGCACTGTACTTTTAAGTTGCTCATCTTTTAACTGCTTTACTAATTTCTGCTCTTCTAAAATTAATTTCTCTTCTTCCTCAAAAATTTTTTGAATCTTGTTATCTTTTTCTATTAAAACTTGAAAATATTTTTCAGCACTCGTAATATCCTCACCAGGACTTGCACTTGCATTTTCATTGGCAATCTTAATAACTTCTTCCAAGTAATTGCCCAAACTTAGCTCAAATTAAGTGGCCGTAAATTTAGCTCACTTATCTAAACAAATTCCTTTTCTATTTGGCCACGGAATCTGAGCATTGAACAGTTATTTTATGTGGGTAGAAACATGTAAAGCAGGAAATTTTTATATTGTGTCGTAATTAGTAATATTGATGGAATTAACAAAAATTTTTGTATTTTTTGGGAGGTGGCTTATGAATAATACTTCCAATACTATTAATGAGCTAAAAAATATTCAATCAGACATAAATAAATTTCTAAAGCTTTTACCAAAAATGTATAAATTAGAAGTGAGTGAGTCCTTTTTTGCTAACTTAATTAATTTGAAAGAAAATATTTTTCACAACTTTAATAATTTAAACAATAATTTAACTTTAGAAATTGAAGAATTTCAAAAACAATTTAAAGAAAATATAACTAAACTTAAAAATTCATTTATAAACGAACTAAATACCTGTTTAGAAGAAAATGAAATAAAAATAACTGGTCAACTTCCTAAAATAGTTTTTGATATGTTTTCTTTAGAAATTAATTTTGAAAAACGCAAATACAAACTATTTTTTGGTGACCAAAGAAGCTTACTATCCCAAGGTAATTTATCAACTCCAGAACAATTAGCTAAAACAATTATTAATGAAGTAAACAACATTAAAAAACCTCGTTGGAAATCGATGGATGAGTTTAATAGAAAGTTATATGATATTTATATCCAAAAATATAAACCAAAAGAAAAAATGAGCATAACTGATCTTTATTTCAATTTAGTAATTTCTCTTCAAAGTAAGGATTTTTACATTGAGCCACATCCAAAAAAAATGACTTATATTTATACCAGAGCCCAATTTGCTTATGACTTATATTTATTAAAACAGGAAAACATCGCAAATAAAATTAATTTAGTTACCAGCAATATTAGTAAAGCAAATAAAGCTTCAAGTATTTGGGTCCCAAGTGGTAATAAACTTGAAGGTACAATATATTGTGAATGTTACTTTAACGAAAGATTTTAAAAGGAGGAACATAAATGAGTGAATTACCTCAAATTGATAAAAGACTTGCAAAAAACATTATTCATATTGTTGGAAGTACTGGAACCCCTCCTGAAATAGGATGTAGTTATTTTTCTGTTGGATTAGATAGTATATTAGATGCTTTTGATAAATATTATTTCAAAGATTTAATTTTAAACGGTCAATCTACATTTAAGCTAATTATTGCAAATTATGGTTACGGAAAAACCCATTTTTTATATAGTATTCGTGATTTAGCTTTCGATAACAACTACGCAGCAAGTTATGTTTCCTTAAATAACAATGAAACCCCATTTCATAAATTAGAGCTTGTTTATAAAGCAATAGTCAACAACCTGATGGATCCTGAAAATAAAAAGCCAGAAAATGTTTTTAATATAGAAAAAGGAATTGAGTACTTTCTTCGACGTTGGATTATAAAAAAGAAAGAAGAATTGATACAAGCTGGACTTTCAAACGATGAGATTAACAAAGAAATTTTAAATCATCTTAATTCAATAAAAGGTGTAGAAAATACAAGTTTTAAAAACGCTATTGTTAATGCTTTAAATGCTTTGTTAAGAGAAGATGAAAATGAATTCGATATAATTATCTCCTGGATTAAAGGTGAAGGTTTCTTTCCTTCTGTTCATAAAAAATATGGCATTTTACATAAGATAGACAAGTCAACTGTCTTTCCAATGATAAGGTCTTTATTAGGTATAATTAGACAACTTGATTATAATGGGCTAGTTATCTTATTTGACGAAGGCGAACGTTTTTCTACGTTAGGTTCAAGAGCAAAAAAAGAAGTAGCCCATAATTTGCGTCAATTAGTTGATCAATGCGGACAAAGCAATTTCAAACATTGTCTTATTTTATATGCAAATACAGATGAAAATTTCTTAACTCAACCTGATTATGATTACGAAGCGTTAAAACAACGCCTAAATTCATATTTTACTGAATTTAATCCTCTTGGTACAAAATTAAATTTATTACATATAAACAACTCTAACGAAGAACTATTATTTCAAATCGGTTTAAAATTAGCAAATATTTTTGAAATCGCTGAAGATTTTACCTTTAATGAAACTGAACTCAAGACCTCAATTAAATTATTGGTTGACGAAACAATGAACTGGCAATTTAATGAAGAGGGATTAAAAAGATTTTTTGTCAAAAAGTTAATTCATTGTCTTAAGTTTATAAAAACTTATGGAAAATATCCAACGGAAGAAGAAATTAAAAAAATAGCAAATGGTGAAATGTAGCTATGCTGGGCAAAACTGTTTTTTCGGACGAATATGGGTACGGGAAAGTTATTGGTACTCGATTTATGCAAGATGAGTTATATATTGAATTTAATCAACCAAAATTAAAAAGATGGTTAAAAAGAAATAAAGTTAAAATAATCGAAGACTCCTCACTAATTCCTGAAAAAAAAGAAAAAATTGAATCTGTTCCACTATCTGAAGAACTTAAAGCAAGAATGAGCTTGGAATCATTACGTTTAGGTAATGTTCCTTTATATCATGCCGAACAAATAATTGTTGGTAGAAAACATGAAATAGATACATTAAAATATTTTCTTAAAAGTGATAGTCAGAATGTTATTTATTTGGTCGGTAATTATGGTAGCGGCAAAACTCATTTTCTAAAATGGCTTAATGAAGTTGCTTTAGAAAATTATTTTGCTACAGCATTAATTGAACTTGATAATATTGAAGTTCCACCCAATAATTCATATAAAATTTACAAGAAAATATTAGAATCATTAAAAGTAAAAAAAGGGAATGTCCATTATGATTTCATTGATCTCTTAAACTTTTTGATAAAAAATATAAAAGAAAACAAATTAGATTATTATGGAAATAATCGGATTCTCTATTCCTTTTTCAGCTATATAAAAACATTTGATAATATAAATATTTATGAAGTTTTAGAATGGTGGTTAGGATATTCTAAACTCCCTAAAATGAAAAGTAAAATCCCGACAGTTCAAACTGCAACAAATGTTCATATAAATTTATTAACTTTTTTGAGTGATTATCTTACAAGTTATTTAGGTTTTAATGGACTTTTAATATTAATTGATGAAGCAGAATTCATTGAAAATACCCTGCTAAATCTTCGCCGTATGACTTTAGCAAAAAACTTTATTAAAGCTCTAACATTAACATGTAAAAATTCAATTATTTCAAATGAAGGATATACTGATAATGATCAAAATATGACCATTGGTAAAAAATCCGGTCTAATCTATGGTGCCAACTATACTGACATTCCTTATATTCACAAATCTCCAAATTATTTAAAAGCTGTAATCGCTTTTACTCCAATAGAATTTGCAGATGAATTAATTGACGATTTTTCTTTAGACGTAATAGAATTAAATGATTTATCTAAAGATGACTATAAAATTCTTACACGAAATATCATTAACCTTTATAATTTAGGCTATAAACTTAATATCAATGCTGAAGATTTCATTGAAGAAAATTTTGAATTCATTTTCCAGAAATCCAACAATTCTACTCGACTTTTTTCAAAATTCGTTATAGAAAAACTCGATCTATATAATTATCAACTATTTAAGGAGGGAAAAATAAAATTTTAGACAAAAAAATAAGCTATATCTTTTTGAGAAATTTCCGGGAATTAAGTGAAGTTCAAAAAAAAGCAATTCCTTTAATCTTAGCCAATGAGAATCTCACTATAATTGCCCCTACCGCAAGCGGAAAAACTGAAGCAGTTATAGTCCCAATTGCACAAAAAATTTTTTTATTAAAGCA
>NZ_BDJL01000019.1:0-13449 GCF_001950325.1 Carboxydothermus islandicus | reverse complement strand
GTTTATTAGGTTTATATATTGTACCCACTAAAGCCTTAGCCAATGATTTATATGAGCGTTTAAAGAATAAATTTTTCGATTTGGATATTAAATTAAGTATAAAAACAGGCGATAAAAATAATTTTAATGAAAATAAAACTAATTTTTTAATAACTACCTTAGAAAGTTTTGATTCATTAATCTCAAGAAAATCAAAGTATTTAGAAAATGTTAGATTTTTAATAATTGATGAACTCCATGTATTTGAAGAAAATTATCGAAATTATCAACTTCAAATTCTAATAAAAAGATTGGAATACATTGCACGTAATCCCTTGCAAAAAATATTCATGACTGCAACTCTCAATAATCCCAATAACGTTATTCAAAAATATTCTAATACTTTTAAAATTATTGAAGTAAAAGAAAATAAAATAAACGATAATTTTTTTATTCTATCTGAAAATGATATTTTAAATAAAATTAAACAAAATAAAATTTATAAAACGATAATCTTTTGTAATTCCCGTGAAGATACTGAATTGCTTTATGAAAAATTAAAAAAAGATTGGCAAGGATATATATTTATCCATCACGGAAATTTAAGCGAAAAAATTAGAAAAAATTCTGAAAAAAATTTTAAAGAGTACAAAAGTGCAATATGTGTTTCCACAAGTACCCTTGAAGTTGGTATAGACATCGGAGACATTCAAGCAGTGGGTTTATACGGTCCGCCTTTAACATTTAAAAGCTACAAGCAAAGAATTGGAAGAGCAGGCCGGAAAACTAATGAAAGATATATTTTGGGAATTTATAGAGATGAATCAGAATTAAGAGTTTTTAATAATTTATTTGCAGGTAAGTATATAGATAATTATACTTGCAATAATATAGATTACTCTGTAGCAATACAACAAATTTTCTCCTGCTTCATACAATTTTCTTATAAGATAAATCTAAATTATCTTATAAATATTTTTTCAAATTACATTGATAAAAATATCTTAAAGTTAATTATTGACCATTTAGAAAAAGAAAAATATCTTACAATTAAAGATGACTTATTAATTGCTTTGTCTAAAACAATTGACCTATTAGAACGTTATGATTTCCCAGTCCATTCAAATATACCCACCAGAGCAAATTATCAAGCGATAGACATAACTTCAAGTTTAATTCTCGGCAACCTGTCTTTAGCAAACACCAATGCCAAAACACTAATTTTCGCAGGTCGATCGTGGGAAATAAAAAAAATTGACCAGAAAAGTAAAAAAGTATATTTAAAGCCAATCAAATCTTCTTCTTTACCTTCTTTTTTTGACCAAACTACAGAATACGGTTATTTTTATGATTTTCTTCCAGAATCATTAAAATAATTTATTTGTAAAGGGTGATAACTGTGTTTGCTATATCCCCAACTGACATTGGATGGTATAATTACTTTAAAAATAATCCCACCCATAGGGAAGTTAATTTTTGGACACCTACCCCCTGGAATATAAAAAGACTTAAATTTGGTGATAAATTTTTATTTCTTTTGAAAGCTCCTTATCGAAAAATTTGTGGTTACGGTGATTTTTTATATTATGAAAATCTTACCATTATTGAAGCTTGGTATAAATTTGGTACCAGAAATGGGGTAGAAAGCTTTTCAGATTTTATAAAACGTTTTAATAAATTATTTAATAAAAATAAATTAGATGATTACAAAATATATGAAAATCATACAATTGGTTGTATTATATTATCTAACATTATTCTTTTTAGTGAAGATAAATTTAAATCCCCAGAACAATTAAATTTAACTTTTCCTACTCAAGTTGTGAAGATAAAGTATTTTGACATGGATTTCCCAAGTAACCTTTTTGAAGTGTAAAAAAGAGAAGCCATAACAGCTTCTCTTTAGAATATCTAATTACCTCCACCCCTTAACCAAATGTTTCTTCCGCTCAAGATTATTAAGTACTTCCGAGCAACTTTCCCAATCAACTTTCTCGATACGATCGTATCTTAATTCAAAAGGATGCTTTTGGGGTATTTCGTTAATTTTTCTCTTGGCTTCTTCCAGGTTATTTAACGCGACATTTACCCAAACATCTTCTAAAACGTCAGGAAGCTGGCCAAACATTCCATAAATATTAGCAAACCGTTCCGATAACAGTTGATGTACCCTGTCTTCCACCGACCCTTTATAACGCATGTTGTAGATATATACTTCATCGTAAATCTGACCTATCCTTTGAATCCGACCTTTTCGCTGCTCAAGCCGGGTGGGATTCCAGGGAAGGTCTAAATTAATAAGCGAACCTAATGTCTGTAGGTTTAATCCTTCACTGGCTGCATCAGTTCCAATCAACAACCTAACCTCTCGGTTTTTAACCATCCGTTTAATTTCCTCTTTACTTTTCCTGTCAAAAATTCCATTTAAAAATACCCCTGATTTATCTCCACCCGCATAAACTCCAATCTTTTCAAAAGCGAGCCGCTTTGAAAGGTTTTCCGCTACCCAGTAAACTGAATCAAAATACTGAGAAAAAATAATACAACCTCTTTCTAACCACCCTTCATCTATTAAAAGTTTTAAGACCAGGTTAAATTTAGGGTCATTTTCTTTATTAAGCTCTAAAGTTTTTAAAAATTTCTCCAAACATTCCCTCTCTTCAGAAGTTAAAATCCGCATTGCGTCTTCCTGAACAGGTATATCAACATCGTCATCTTCTTCTGCCGCTAAGTCCTCCAAGTATTCAGTGCGGTTGGCCAGCATTTTTTCTGCTGTTAGTTTTCCCGCTATAATCGTACTCCCTACCCGACGAAGTAAGAGAGTCTTTAAAAAGCCTCCTCCACCCCTTTGGTAAAGCCTTTTTGCCAGCAAATCACAAAACTCAGTAGCATATTCATAAGCCTGCTGTAAATAAGGAGGCAACACTATAGCTTCCTCATCACTTTCTCCGAAAAGTTTTACTTTAACACCTTTTAGGTAAGGCTCACCCGTCTCTGGATTAATCGTATTTTCTAAAAATTCTCGAGTGCGCCTTACGATATGCCGAATAAAAGGATTGTATTTTACAATAAAATTATCTTCAAAAATAAAGTTTAGTCTTTTTTTTACCGGTTCATCTAACATATCCAATGCTTCAGGTTTTACAACAAATTCATCTTCCTTTAATCCCAGTTCCTCTCGTATACGACCAAAAATTTTTTCATCTTCTTCAGCCGGCGGAAAAGGATCTCTTAACCATTCCCATTTTTCATATAAAGATCCTTCAAGTTTCTCCTGCCCAGTAATTAGCCGTATAGCCCTACCAGGGTATCTTCGCCAATAACTATATTTACTCCCCAGTACACTATCATTGGCTTGTGCCAAAACATTTAATAAGTCCCAGGCTTCAATAGGGTAAAGCTGCACCGGAGTTGCAGTAGCTAAAAGCATACTTTTTGTTCTTTTTGAAATATCCAATAAAAACTTCAAAAGATTGTTTGGTTCCGGCTTCTCGTCTTCTCTCCCAAGACCTAAATTTTTGCGCCGGGCTCTGTGTGCTTCATCAACAATAACACATTCATATTCTAAATTTAATAGATACTGCACCTGGGGTGAGTTACGGGTTATAAGTCCTTGAGAAATTATTCCTATTCTTCTTGGGCATTTAGTAATAGCAAAGTCGTCATTAGCCGGATAGCTTATACCGTTTTCATCAACCCACTCTTTCCCCGTCCATACCGCGGTAGGTAAATCAAGTAGTGATTTAAGTTCATCCTGCCACTGCCACATTAAGGTTTTAGGAACTATTACCAGCACTGGCTTATCGCCATACAGAGCCATTAATTCCGCTGCCAAGGCAAGCTGTATGGTCTTACCCAAGCCCACCATATCAGCTAAAACATATCTTGCTCCATATGGTTTTTTATGATCTTCAAAGGCAAGTTTAACAAAATATTTTTGATGCTCCCATAAGCCAAGCTCTTCCCGATAAACTGGAGTTTCAATAACAGTAGCAGCTGGTTCAGGTTTTTTTCGCCACTCGTCTATAGTGGTTATGATTTTTCTGTTAGCTATTCTCTTTAGATCATCAATTACAAAATCCGGAAGATTAAAAGCATAACTATGATTCCAGAAATAATCAAATTCTTCCTGCACCCAGTTTACTGCCTCTTCTGAATCATCTTCCCACAGTATTTCGTAGTTTAACTTCCAGCCCGAATAGGATTCATTCACGCTGCCGATAAACGCTGTTTTTTTTCCATCTTTTAAAGTAATAACCCCGGCTTTTCCATGGATTAAACCAAATAAATCATTGGGCAGTACTTTTATTAATAATTTTCCTGCCTTAATTAATTCATATAGTTTTATCAGTCGCCCAGATTCTTTATAAATCTCCTCGGGCTTTTTGCTACACCACTCCCGCCGCAAAGAGTTTAACGCAGCACTAATGGTAAGAGCATCTTTTTTCTCCATTTCCGAGTTACAAACTATCCGCACTGGCCCTTCAACTTTCTCTATCGCTTCACCGGCAACTTCTAAAATAGACGAACTAAAATACCCGGCAATTCGGTCGTAACTTTTTGCCCCTTCTAATTTTTTATTTAAAAAATGAACATCTAATCTCTGACGGCGAGAGGAATAGCGGTAAATCAAAGTATCACTCCCTAAACTCCATCGTTTTTAATTAATTCCCGTAGGAGTTTGGCATATTTTGCTTCTTCATGCCAGTGCGGCATTGTAGAAATGTATTCAAAGGTAGCTATAAAATCCAAAATTTCCAAGATAGCAGTGCGAACTCCCCAGTAATTGGGCAGTTCATTGTAAAGCCAGTTTCTCCCGGATAGTGTATCTTCTCTGGTTATGGCTAAATTTAAAGCTGCTAAAACATTTCGCAAAAGAGAATTACTAAATGCGGTACTACCACCAATCCCCCTCATGCCAAATTCCCGGGAAGTTTTCAGACGGGCATGATTGGCCCTGGTACTTGCCAAAAGTTCTTTATATTCTTTAACTCCAAATCCCCTGGCTAACTCCTGATAGGCCGAAAGTTGATAAATTCCTTGCTTTTCTAACTCAAGACCCTTGATATAAAATCGCTCTTCAGGACTCAAAGTTCTCCAGGTGAAACTATCAAAACCCTGAGGTGTCAAATAATCATAAGCAATTTTTACTGCATTTCTAATTACTTTTTCAACCGGTGATTCTTCACCTTTTTTAGAGGTCTTGGTTAATTCATACTGGATATCAATATCCTCAATTTTTTTATAAGAAGTTAAGACCTTTAAAGACGCAGCATAAGCTGCTAACAGGTAATCAGGGTCACTAAAATTTGGCTGGTCTTGATCATCAATTTCCCGCATGCTGTCTATCTGGCGTTTAACTTCCATTTCAATTTCCGGATACAATTCATCTAAAAACGCTGTTTCTTCCGAATCCTGTTTTCTTAAAACCAGTAAAACTGTTCCTTTTACATAGTTGCCTTCTTTTAACCCCCCACTTTCCGTTTCCGTGGCAATATTCCAGGCAGCAGTTACTTTAAGCCCCGCTGCCCACAGGATTAATGTCAAATCCGCCCAAACCCCAACATCCTGGTGGGTAAACATTACTATTTGCATGCCGTCAGGCGGCATGTGGTCAGCAAGATTTTTGTAAATCTCCACCATGCTTTCTTTAAAACTTTCATCCGACCCCTTAACTGCTAAAGCTCTTTTACTATCAACATACCAGTCTGGAAAAACTTCTTTTAAAAACTTTTTATCCCAGGCTAAGAAAAACTCACTTAACTCGTGGTAATTTATAGCATCGGCATATGGTGGGTCGGTTAACCAAAGATGACAATAAGCATTAATATTTCTAGCATCTTGTGTTATTAAAATAATATTAATATTTTTTGATAATATATTTTTAAATACCACAAAAAAGTTTTCCTTATTTAAGATAAATCCCCTAGTAACAAAATTAAATAAAGTATTTAATGCTTGATTATAAAAAGTTTGCTGACCTTTTTCACCTCCATTATCCCATATGCAAAGCTTTGAGTTATAATAATATAGCCTATTAACCCCCAGCAGCCCTACAACCTTCTCCTCCCGGGTCTTAGCCTCCCGGTCGATTAACTCCATTAAAAGCCCATGGATTAAAAGCTGCCGGGGATTAAAAAGCTGGTGCCAGTAAGTCCATCCTCTATTTCTAATAACCTCAATTGTTTTTTCCCCTTCCTCAATCCTGCTACTGGGTAGATACCCTTTCTCCTGCCACTCCTTAAATCTTTCCTGTAAAAGCTTTATTACTTTTTCTTCTCGCTTTAAATCTTCCAGGGTAGGAGCGGTGTAATATCTTTCTTTTTTAACCCTGCCATTATCAACTATTTCCCGTTCATACCGTATGCAGTACAGTCTTTCCTGAAACACATCGTCCGGTCTTGGGATAAACTCGTCTTTTTCCCAGCGCCGCAATCCATAGATAGTACTTCCGTCTTCACCTTTACGGTCTTTCCGTAAAACAGCAATGGGAGTAGTTTCTCCACAGTGGGGGCAATAGATTTCATCCCCCCTAATTGTTACCATTTTTTCGGCATATTTAAAATCTGCCGAATTAGCATTAGACTTTATTTCTATTTCAAAGTTTTTGCCTTCTGGATTTTCTTTTAAAAGAGCTACCGTTTTGGTATTTTTCCCAATAACCCAGGAAGGAGCTAACGGTACTTTATAGCCGCATTTGGGACAAACGGTTTCATTACAGTAAAGATACGCGTTTGCCCTTTCCCCTTTTTCGTTATGTTCTATCCCCCACCTGGTTATTTGCTGGTCAGCTAAAGCAAAGATTTTTTCCTGAAACTCCTGAAGCTTTTTTATCTCCTCTTCAGATTTTCCTAAAATATTTAATGAAGCCCAGGTAAGAAGCATCGCTATAGGGTTTAAATCAGAAGCATATACATTCAACCCAAGGCGGGCAGCTTCAAACGGTATGCTTCCACCTCCACAAAAACAGTCGCCAACAGTGGGGATTTCACCAAATTTCTTCTGTCCTAATTCCCGAAAAAGTTCCTGGAAGTTTGTAGCCTTCGTCCCAAGATAAGCGTTAATCTCTTGCCATGCATCTTGGGGCAGATTTTCAATTTCTTCCGGCCGCCGGCAGTATTTAAGCTTATCGTCATAACCCATACGGTAAAAAGCAAGTTTTTGCAGCTTTTCTTTTTCTTCCCGGGCAAGGTTTTTCTTTAAAGATACTTCTTCCCCTTTTACCTCAAAGTATTTTTCCCGTTCATCGGGTGTTAAGAACGAGTAAATTTCCTCCGCCGGTATTGATTTATCTTTTCTAAGCCAAAGGCCTTCTTCATCCATCATTAAAATTTTTAAAAATATTTCCCGGTCTTTTTGGGGATTCGCTGTTGCAGGCAGCAAAAGCCCTAAAAGAGCAGCCCGCACTAAGATAAGAGGTTTTCTACCCCACCACTTGCCAAGGCCTGTTAAAGTCTGACCACTCCCGGCTTTTCGTTCTTTATAACTTTCTTTAGAAACTTTTGATACAGGAAATTGAACTTCTATAAACGACAAATCAGAGTTTTTCATTCTTTCTCACCTTTATTCATTTATTTTGCGTTGAATTAAATATTCAAATAAGTCAATTTGCCTGTTAACCTCTTCCACCGGATTTTCCGTTAAGGCATAACGAATAGCTTTACGCCACCCTCGGCGGTCATACAAACCTCCGGTAGAAGCGTTAGTCATCGTAAAAAGCCACCAGCGCTCCTCCGGGCTTAACCCCTGCCAGTTTTTTATCGCTGTTGGAATTACCGAAGGATCTGAGTCTTCAATTGCCCAGGCTAATAACACCATTTCTTTACCAAAAAGGCGGTTTACCGGCACCTGTCCAGTAGTCCATTTCCCAACTGGGAGTTTTTCTTTTTTTAATCTGGCGTTAAATTCATTTTTTAAAGCTTCTTCAATTAGCTTCCATTTGTGTTTGGAAAGTTCTACTTTGGGTTTATCAATCGAATAGTCTATTTGTTGCTTCTCTACACCATCCTGCCAGATAAATCGTTCAAAAATAATTACTTTTTCGTCTTTACCCTTGGGAATTATTACCAAAAAATGATGCTGGGACTCTTTAGGATTAAAACCAAAGCCAAAGATTTCAACTTTTTTTGTCATTACTGCTCAATCTCCTGTTGTGTAAATTTTGTAAGAGATATTTCTTTATCTTTTACCCAGTCCAAAAAAGCCTGTCCTGAAGGAAAAGATAGTTTCTTGATTTTTAAAATGATATTTTTGACTTCTGCCTCATTGGCTATATTTTGCCTCAATGAATCTATTAAAGTTTCGATGTTTTCCGCTGTAAGCCAGATTTTTTCACTTAGCACCAGATCAGCATAACTGCTATTACCGTTTTGCAAATCTATCGTTAGGTTAATATCAGAAATTTTAACTTGGTAGCGTTTAAATTTCTCTAACTCCGCATAAGTTTCAGCAATACTGCTGGTTTGTAATCTTTGCTTTAGATTCAATGTTAATGGTTTTGCGGTCTCCACTTTTACTTCTGATTCAGTTGATTTTTGAATTCTTATCGTTAAAACATCAGAATAAATCCCATCAGCTTCTGCAACAACTAAAACTAAATTAACGTCTTTTGGTACAATTATTTTATCTTCATAAAGCCCGCCATTTTCTTTGGGATTGGAACCATCGGTAGTATATCTAATGGTAGCAGGTGGTATTGAAACAATTTTTATGGCTGTATCATTTCCTATACTATATTCCTGGTATTTCAATTCAATTTTATTAACCCACTCTACCGGATCCCCGGCTTCATAATTTCCGGTAGAATCAACACAAAGAAAAGAAAGCTTTACTGCAGTTGTTCTAAATTCATTTAAATTTTCAACTTCATGAGAAGCTACAGTGGCTTTCCCTCCAATTTCATAATATACTTTATCACCAAAAAGAGGGGTAATTCGTAAGATAATTTCCCGCGTATTTTCATCTCGCCCAATTTCCCTGATTTGTACGGAAGTTTTTTCTTTTGGAAAAGGTGGCTTTTCAATATAGCCCCCATGCTCCCGCCAAAAACCTTTTCTTAACATTTCATCTTTCAAGGCATCTAAGGCATCAGGATGATGCCATTGCCAGATAGGATTTGTTGCTGCCCTTTCTTTAATATCTGCCCAGCGCATTTCTTTTTGAACAAATAAACGTTCTTCACATTTTCTTCTGAAGGTTTCACTACTGGTATCCTCGGTAAATTTTTGTTTCTCTATTAAAAGCCTTCTAATTTGGTCTTCCCCTTTATAGTCATTGCCCTGAAACTCCATTAAAAACTCAGCTTTCAATAAGCCATTTTTGGTTGGATAAAACAAGGAAACAAAAGTCTCCCTTGCTGCCTGCAGTACTGCCAATTGAATCTTATCTTTCTTCTCAAGGGCTTTTTGATACTGGGGATTGCTTTCGGGAACTCTCTCATCCTGCATCCGCTTAATTATGTGATTTATTGCTTTAAGTTCTTTAGCAGCCCGTAATAATTTGTCCATGGTACTTTTAGCGCCTGACAAAAACATAATTCGGTTTTTATATCGTAAGTTTTCATAAAATTTTTCTAAATCAGGATGAAGACCAATTCCTCCTGGATAGGGTTCAAATAAAACTAATGTAACTTTATCAGCAGTAACTTCAATTTCATCAACAGCCGGAAATACTAAGACTTTTTGGTAGCAATCCCCTATAGAAGGTTTAAATTTTTCATATAGAAAGGTTCGTAGTTCTTTCTTTGCACTTTCGTTATCATAGGAATCCACAAGCGAGTTCAGTTCTGCTATCAGGTTTTTGGTATTTTGGAAGAATAGCTTACCGTCCCGGTCGTTGAATAAGTACCAGGCACGTAAAACAAACTCATCAAAACCTTCTTTAATTTTGGTGATATCTTTATCGGGTGCTGCTAAAAAGCCAATAATTTCTGATAATGTTAAACCTAAAATGGCATTTGGAACGTCTGCCAGAGATGAGATTAATATAAGCTTTGCAACATCTTCAACGCCACTATTATCACGTTCTTTAGCGATAATCTCGGCAATCGCCATACCTTTGGCAGCTATATCGTGGTCAATGGCATTGGCCAATGAAGGCTTTATCTGGGTTATGGCAGTTCGCATTTGTTGGTCGTTTAAGTCAAAGTCCGAGGCACTTATTAAATATTTTTCAGCAGCTTTAGGATTATTTCCAGAATAAAGCTGAGAAACTACTATCCTCATTAGCCGAATTAAACCGCGAGTTTGTTGAAAACCCGGGTTTTCTTTAAAACGGGCAAATAAATCTTTAAGCGAAGGATGGAAAGGATAAGCTTCTTTAATCCCCAGATAAATCTCTTCGGGGGTAATATTGGTTAAACCCATTTGCCTTGCTGAAAATACCGCTTCTTTATAGGCTGTAGCAATTTCGTTAATCTCATCTTCTGAGGGTAATTTTTTAAACAACCTTTTTCTTAAAATGTGGTAAACTTCTTCGGAACCAGTATTTACCGGTTCAATATTTATGGCTGAACGGTTTATTTCATTTTCTAATTCTTTAAATGTTTTCTGAATTAGTTCGCTTCCAAACTCATATGCAGCCCGCAAGTCAGAAATAACAAGACAAACATTGGAAAGCTCTTCTTTGCCAAGGGCATTAAAAAGATTTGATAAAGCAGTAGTAGTCACTTTTGCTAAATTGGAATTACCTATCTGTATGGCCTCGGCATATTCAAGATAGGGAGGAAGCTCATCTAAAAGGATTAAAAGTGGCTCGCCTTTTAATAGGTTAATCCAGGCTGTCTGTCCAGGTGCTTGAAGGGGTGAGTAGTAGTCTTTAAACATTTCTTTTTTACCTAATTGTTCTGCTATTGCTCCCCATATCCCGTAAGGAGCATCACTTTCCCTTCCAGTAAAGGCTACAACTTTTATTTGACCTAAATGACTATCTTTATAGCTTTCACCTAAGATTTTTACCCGAAATTCGGGGTGTTTAGCAAGTAATCCTAAGGCTATCATGTTATGGGTTTTACCGCCACCCATAGCCTGGGTTAGCTTTATGACCCCGGTAGCACTTTTCC
The DNA here is from genome assembly GCF_001950325.1 of Carboxydothermus islandicus. Taxonomy (GTDB): domain Bacteria; phylum Bacillota; class Z-2901; order Carboxydothermales; family Carboxydothermaceae; genus Carboxydothermus; species Carboxydothermus islandicus. The sequence goes on along the minus strand of NZ_BDJL01000019.1, from coordinate 2,411 downwards.
GGTGAAATCTTTTAAAAGCTGTATCAAACAAAGTCTTCATACCCTGGGTGATAAAGTTTTCTTCAAAAAAGCGGTAAGGGTCAATACGGTTTTCCACCAAATCGGTCAAATCTAAGACATCATCTCGTTTAGTTTCATCAAAAACACTTTCTCTTGGTTTACATAGTTCATATAAGGTTTTCATGTACATTAATCCCTCCACGTAGCAAAATAAAATTGCTCTCTATCCAGGGAACAATAACTAAATTTTTTAAGTAATATATTTGACAAAAAGGCATGGTTTCCTTTTAAAAGCAAAAACTTTATAATAAATCCTTATTTTTTCCAAATTTTGTTTAGTTAAAATTATGCCTAAGTTACCATATAAATAAGTAGAGCTCCCACAATCAGGGAGCTTTTAACCAGTTTTCAAACCAAGCTTCAATCTTATAATCATTAGTTTGCGCGCTCTTCTAAAAACTCTTCATATGATAGAGTATTCTCTTCTAACATGAACTCAGGTATGCACTTCATTTAAATTCAGCAAATTCTAAAGCCCACTCCTTCGAAAACCAAAACATGGGAATCCCGTTTTTATGCGCATTGCAAATAATAGTAAAATTTTTCATTATTTGCGTTTCTGTGTGAAGCAAATAAGAAGGATATCCAGGTATTTAAAATTGCGTTATAGATTTAAAAACATCCTCTCTACTTGTTAAATTTTTACTTATAAGTATCTTTTTGAGGTAGTATTTGCCAATAATTTTCTGTACCATTTTCTGCATTTTTGCTTTGCCAAATACACTAGTCTCTATAAGAACGAAGTTGCTATTATCTTTTTGAACACATCTTAGCAAAAAATAATTTTTAAAGGCATTTTTAAAGGCATTTATAACTTCAAACCCCAAAAGTTTATCAAATCACTTACCAGGTCTTGCAAAGCAAAATTATACATTCTTTCAATCTAATCACGATAGATCCCGACATTAGTTAAATTTTCGCTGGTATATTTTCGATTCTAATATATAAAACTAAACCCAGCATTTATCAAATCTTGAACAATTGAAAATAAATCCTTTTCTCCACTATTGACTTCTGGAACAAAATATCTACAAATTTCATCATTTAAAACCTCATATAACTTTAAAAGAAACAATTTTTTAATATTTAAATCTCCCATAAAATAGGTATTTAGGTCTCCATAATGAGCTTCTCGTCTTCTCCTTAGTGTATCTTTTTTGCCCCATAAATGTAAACCCCAAATGTTATGTCGAATATTTTTAAGATTATCCATAATATCTATCATTTGTTCAACTTTTGATTTGCTTATTTGATGAGCAGTAAAAAGCTGTGGTATATCTAAAGCAATTTTTAAATTTAATTTTAATCTATCGATAGCATTTGATATTTCTAAAAGATCTTCAATTTTTGAAATAATAAATGTGCCATATGAGTAATGCGATCCACTTCTATTTTCAATTAGCAATACCACATCTGGAAAAGAACTTTTGACTTCATACTCAAAATATTTAAACATATCAATAAATTTTGAGATATTACTATAATCCGAAAATGGAGGATGTATTTCTATTATTTTAGGAGGATTATTATCAGCGGTAAGTATCTTTATAAATTCAGCAAATTCTAAAGCCCACTCCTTCGAAAACCAAAGCATTGGAATCCCATTTTTATTTGCATTACAAATATTATTAAGATTTTTTACTATTTGAGTATCAAATTTTCTTCTACTATAACTATACTCCGTGTGTAATGAATAATAAATATTGTTATTTTTTAATTTTCTTATATCAAAATGCCCAGCTACTTCTGAAATGGTAGGCTTTATATTAAAAGGATAAGTCAAACCATGATAATCTACTGGTATTAAACAACTCATAAAAATCCTCTTTCTGATATTTTTAAGACTAATTGAAAATATTATATACCCTTACTTTATGCTTAAACATAAAATGCGGTTCAACTTCTTACCAAGTACCTCTATTATACCCCCTCCCCACCATTTCCCCTTTAATCTTTCCTTAAAAAGCAAAACTCCTTCTTTTTTGCTGTCTAATTGTTTTTATTCATATTTTTTTAATTGCAAAAAATAAATAAAGGGAAAAAAAGTAAAAAGAAAGTAAATTAAACTGGCTCGATTGTTGCTACTTGGAGTAATTTAACTGAAGTAGCAGATGTCTCTCGGGTAGGGGTACTTAATCTTGGCCTTGGAACACTTGAACCGCAATTAAAAATATACTTATTTATTAACTATCATAACACTATATTCAAAAGATTTCAAGCCATTATATATTTATGCTTTTTGCTTTGTAAGCTTTTTTTGCTTTTAAGTCATTAACCAGGCACTCTCAATAGAGTAATTTTACCGTTTTATATTGAATAATCTTTTAATGAGTATAATTTTCTCCCTAAAT
>NZ_BDJL01000018.1 GCF_001950325.1 Carboxydothermus islandicus | reverse complement strand
CGAAAACAGCCAGCAATACCAGTGGGTCAGAAGCTATCCTTACAACAAAGGCACCCAGGTCTGGGTAAGCGGTCAGTTAAAGACCGAAGGGGTGGACTACCTTTTGGACGGCACCAGCGGTGAAACCAGGATTAAATTACTCCAGGGCAACGGCAGCGTAACGGTAGTATATGCCTACTTCTATCCCGCTTTGCAGGTAAAAATGGAAGTAAAAGACTATCTAAAATCCAGCGAATCCGTCCAGCACACCTCCGGAATCAACCAGTTCTGCGGAGCCTGCCACACCGACTACAACACCGACACCGGGGATATCGACACCAGCACCGGCTCTTCCGATAAATTAACCGGCCAGTACACCGAAGCCTACCGGCACCAGGTTGGCTTTAAGGTGGACGAGTTTAAAGCGTTCTTACCCTTGACCAACATGGTTTACGAAAAGCGGAGTAACGGCGATGTCATGACCTGCCTCACCTGCCACTATGCCCACGGTGTAAGCAAGGAATTCTGGAAGCGGACGCTGTTAGATACTACCAATCAGAAAGTGTACGGCTACTGGAGCGAGGTAGGAGAGAACGGCTTAAAAGAGATTGCCGGGTCTTCGGCGTTAAAGCGGGCGCCCAACATGGGGACCTGTGAGACCTGTCACCGGAAAGGTCCCGGTGCCGAGGGTTACAACGCCAATACCGGACAAAACGTCAGCGTAACCGCCACCACTTACGAAAGCCAGACGGGAGCTACAGCGGTGGGTAGCAGTAGCTGCCAGTCCTGCCATCCGAAATACTATACCGGCTGGAAGAAGACCGCCCACTTTGACAACAGCGTAGGCTGTGAAGCCTGCCACGGCAACGGAAGCCTCCACGTCAAAGCCCCCAACAGCCGGAACATCACCAACCCGGCCACAAAGAACGCAGGAGGAAAGGTTGACACCTGCGGTACTGCTGCCTGTCACGGGAATGGAACAACAGCCAAAAGTATAAACTACGACTTTGGCAATGTAACGGAAAGCATCATTTATTACGGTGAAGCCATGAGTCAGGTGCAGGAATTTAAGGAAAGCAAGCATTACAGTAAAGCTGGGGTTTACTGCTCCACCTGCCACAACCCGCACGGCATGATAGCGGATAAGAACGGAATTGAAAAGCAGTTAAAATACCTGCCGAACGCTTTATGCGGCAGCTGCCACGATACCGGAGCGGCCTTTGACTGGGCGACCTTTATGCCCAAGGTAGGAAGGGACGATGGAAGCGACCAGGCTTTACACAGCTTTACGGCCTTTGAAACGGAAATGCCGGGATTAAGATAAGAGGGGAGGGAAAGTAGTTGAGGAGGTATAAATTAAGTTTAATTGCCGTTATTACCTGCCTGGCCCTGCTGCTTACCGCAGCAGTGGCCTTCGGCTACCGGCAGTTTGCCAGAGACCCGATGACCCAGCAGTCGTTAAATTGCGCAACTACCTGCCACTATACCCAAAAAGCTTCGGATATCGGTAGCCTTCCCTACGCCAAGGTCGTTAACTACGCGATAGCTAAAAATGTATTTTCCCTGACCAAAGGGAAATTTTACCCCCAAAAACCGATTACCAATAAAGAGTTCCACACTGCAGTGGAAAAAGCAGTTGGCAGTTCTACTTTTGCCGATGGCATAATTCCCGAAGATAACAAAACTTTTAACCGCTCCAAACTTGCCGATTACCTGGCGAAATTAACCGGAGTTACTACTTCCGGGTACTTAGGACAAAGAATTAAGGACTTCAACGGCAATCGCAATTTAGCCTGGGCAATATTTAACGGATATATCCCCATTTTAAAGACCGACAGCAATAATAATTTTTACGCCTATCCCTCCACAACAGTCACCAGGGCGGAAGCAGCTTATGCCATCGTAACTGCAGGACTAATCAGGGTTAATGCAGCCCAAAAGCCTACAGCGGTTACCAATAATTCTAAGCACGGTGAATTAACTTCATATTTTCTAACCTGGGTCCAGAATAATCCGAGTGGTACTTCGGCTGAGTTTTGCCTGATTTGCCACGGACCGGGTTCAAGTAAATGGAACTCCATCAAGAACATCGTTTACACCAACCACTATTTAAACCGCACCTTCACCAAAAACGGCGACACGATTTTCTGGATGGCCTACCAGTTTGGGCAAATGGGCAATCCTAAACTACCTTTAGACCTTTACATGAATCAGGACAATCTCCACAATGTGGCCCGGCAAAATCCTGGCCTTGCCCAAATCGAAGGCTTCAGGGAACTGGGCTTTGGTCCGGGACAGCTGCAGTTTGGTATGTACAACCGCCTCTGCGGAGCTCCGGAAACCTTCGGCTATCAGAGCTTCCTGGGCCGCTGGGGAACAGGTGCCAATTCCCGGGCTGCTGGCTGCGGTCGCTGCCATATCGGCTACGGTATTAAATCCGGGCCGGCTGACCCCAACTACAACACCGGCCTCTTTAACCAGCTTTCCGGCAATATTGACACTGCTATCCTTGAATATGTCAAGGATATCGACTGCCTCCTCTGCCATGCCGACCAGTACTATGTCAGTAAGGGAGCGGCCCGAAATGTCAAAGTGGCAAACGGCAAGGCAACCATCTATACCGTAGGGGAAGTTTATAACGGCCAGGATCCGAGCATCACCAATCCTCAGCAAAAAGTCTTAACCGCGATAGCTTCCGTTTACAAGAAGCCCACCGCCAACGGTTGTGCGGTATGTCACGACTTCCCGGCAGACGGTCCGGCGTATAAGCGCGGCTTCTGGCACGACCTTGATGTTCACTTAAAAGATGATAAACTTTCCTGTGTGGACTGCCACCCGGGTGGCGCCTGGACACCGGCTTTAGGTGACACCACCGGACAGGGAGTATATAATAAGCACCAGTTCGTTATTGGCCCGATGCCCGACCTTTATACTCCTAACGATGGTCAGCGGGCAAAACAGTGTACCGACTGCCATACCGGCACGGTGCATGCCAATCAGGTGATAAACGACCACGGGCGGCGCTTGGACTGCCGCACCTGCCACATCAGCAAAGACTACGGCTTGGACTACAGAGATTTTAGCAATCCCGAAAGAGAAGCAGCGGATGGCATCTATGAACCCAAAGATTATGTATTTAACAACTGGAGCGATTCTTCGTTATACAACAATAATTCCCATGAATACCGCGGAAGTTACGGTACCCCTACTTTAAACTTTAAGCGGCAGGATTACGAACACATGATGCGGTTTGGCGTCCGGCCCATTGGGGACATCTTTGATGAGGGCAAACTTTTAGGAAATATGGGTAAAATGAATTATCCGCAAAACCCTGCAGCCAAGATTCAGCCGTTCCACCGGGTAAACATCAAGATACCAATGGCCTTTGGTGACGTCTACTTTAAAGCTATCGGTAAGGACTTTGAAAACTTCCCCTTCATGCTGCCCTTTGATAAGAAGTATTATGCCGAAACCGGCGATATCCTCCAATCGGTTTATCAGGGAGTTTATAAGCTAAAGACCTCCTTTATGCCGGCTTATGATACAAGCAATCAAATTTATTTTGGTGAGCAGAAAGTACCTAAATTTGATGGCTATACCGCGCAGATGATTTACTTCAACATGTTAAACGAAAATATCATGACCAATCCGCGGCTGTCTATGACTCCAACTTCAAAAGGCAACAAACCCTTTAACATGAGCGGCTACTTTGAGTTTTACGGCTTAATGCAGATGGACCACACGATACTTCCGGCAAGCGAAGCTTACACCTGTGTTGACTGCCACAGCGCTACTGGACGGGTTGCAACAGCTACTGGCAGCTGGAAAAACCTTGGCTATTCCGCAAAACGCAGCCAGCTTTTAATCTTTACCAGAAAGTAAGATAGCTTTAAAAGAACTTGGCCCCCGGAATAAATTTTCCGGGGGTTTGTTTTTTGATTTGTTAATTGTATAAAAGTGAAATAGTAAAAGTATGTAATTGTGAAAAATTTACTTAGAAAAAAATACCAAAATATACCAAATTTTAACATGTTTTACGAACAAATTAGCGAAAATTTTAAAAGCTTTGTGTAAAAATTAAAAATTTTAGGCATAAAAAAAATTAATATCAAAATTTGTGATAATTTTCCTTATTTAAAAACTTCTTTAAAAGTGATTTAGAAAAAATTGCATCTTACATAAAATAGTAATTTATACCTATAACCAAAATTAATCACCCTTTTAAAAGGATTTTTAATTTCGCAAAAGAATAAATGGGAGAAAAATTTTACCGAGAAAATTTCGCTAAATTTCATCATGTCTTGCCTAAAAGCAACCCCCCTACCCCGAGGGGAGGAGGTGAAGGAAGAAGAGAAGTAAGGGGAGAGAGAGGGGAGGAGTTGCTGAAGGATAAATAGAGAGGAGGGTATCATTTTGAGGAAGAGGATATTGATACTTGGGCTAACGGTGCTGATGATAGTGCTGTTTAGCACAAGTGCGCTGGC
>NZ_BDJL01000017.1:45558-89936 GCF_001950325.1 Carboxydothermus islandicus | reverse complement strand
GTAACGCCATTCTCCTTTTCTTAAGTTTTCAAAAAAACAAGGTCTGCAAAAAATTATAACTTATCTTTTCTTAGACTAACACTTTTGGATTAAGAGTCAATATTTAAATTAAAATATTGAGTTTTCTAGGACTTTTCGCTTGCAAAGCGAACAGTTTTTTTAAACATTTGTAGAACCAGCCAAACGTTTCGGCCCTTCCAAGCGTCCCCTTCCAGTACTATGGCCATGGCATATTCATAGGTGGTGGGGCCGCTGGAATCGGCCATACTTAGCTTATTACCAATGGCGTCATAAATGTAGGTAGTCTTCTTACAATCATAATATGTTATTTCTTTTAACCTGTTAAGTTCATTATAGAGCTAAGTGTTTGTCTTAACGTCGCTCGCGGTTTCACTGGTCATATTGTCGTAGGCATTGGATTTTATGAATTTTAAAAAAGCAAAAAGCGCAATTGATCCTTGAGGAATCAACTACGCTTAAAAAATTTATTAAATGTATGTTGAAAAAATCCTCCCAACTTTGTCAGTTAAAATCCTGCACCCCTTGAAAAATGGGCATTTTTGTCCCTAAAGATGCGCAAATTGTACCTACATTTTCGCAAAAAAGATTTAGGCAAGTTCATTTAAAAAGTTTTAAAAATATGTTATGATTTTCTTGAAAACACCATAATTTTAGGTGGTGATTTTATGTCTGTTGACTATGTTAAAATTGAAGGCCGTTTAGACCAGATAACTAATATGCTTACCGAATTAATTCGCATTGTAGAAAACAACAATGCCGCCATTGAAGAATTAAGAAGTGACATGAAAGAATTAAGACAGGATGTAGATTTAAAAAGCGATGTTGCAGTGCTTAAAAACGACGTTGCAGTGTTTAAAAGCGACGTTGCAGTGCTTAAAAGCGATGTTACTATCTTAAAAAAGGATATGCAGGAAGTAAAAGAAACTCTTAAAGAACATACCGAAAAGTTGGACTATGCCCTGTTTAAGCTTGCAAACCACGATGCCGATATTTTCAATCTTAAAAGAATAAAGCCTTAAATTATTACAAAAGACCTGCAAAGCGCAGGTCTTTTTTGCTGTCATTTTGGTGGAGGCGGGGCGTACCGTACGAAAACCACAGTTCCGACCTTTGTGTTAAGAAAACGTAATTAAATTTTACTTGTATTTTTCCACTTTGAGCATTTTTGCGTGTTTAGGGAAATAAAATGGCACCAAAAACTTTTGGTTTCAGCTGGTAGAAATAGACGTATTAAGATGCTTTATCTAAACCAGTATTAGTATATAAAGCTACGCATATGCTTTTTATCTTTTTTCTATTTAACATATAATAGTAATTAAATTCTTTTAAACCTTTAATACGATCGTCGCGTTTTATTTCATTTACAACTTCTTGTAATAATTTTCTATATTTTAGCGGAGCTATGACATACACTGTATCAATGCCAGCATCTAAATTTATCTTTATTCTTCTAGGATAAGGTTTTTTCCCATAAAGGTTGTAAGTTTCTTGGTTTGCAATTAATACAACAGCTACTTTTATATAGCCTTTATTAAAACAAAGATTTGTATAATTACCTGGTTCCTTTGTAGCAATTTCATAAAGATAATTGATAAATTCTTGTGTTTCTTTTTTTATGTTTTCATCCGGTACGCTTGGATACAGTTTTTTCCCAAGTTCAATAAATTCCCGCAGTACCACTTGTGTTAACATTCCACTTTCATCTAAATCTTTTATTTTAAAAAATGTTTCTTTTAGTTCATCATCGTTAAGCAACGGTTTTAAAAATTCTTCATCAAAGTAATCTAAAGAATCTGAAAATCTTGAAATAAGAATTTTTCTGGTAATTGCAAGGTCGGTTGCTCGTGATACATTTTTATGTATATATTTCTTAGCTTTTGGCATAATTCCCTTTTCTACATATTCTGTTAATGCAACAACAACATTTTTTGCTTGATTATCGTATTTATACATTCTCAAAATTATTTGATTTTCTTTAAGAAATGTTTCTTTATTTTCTTCTTTAACCCATTGTATTTTTAAATCATATGGAGCAATATCTTTAAGTTCTCGATTTAATTCCTTAGTAAAAGATAAAATTGTCCCCCGTATATGTTTTGAAACAGCAGCTTTCTCAAAAGTTTTGCTCATAAACCTAAAATACCCGTAAATTTTAGATACTACTAATTCAATCCTTTCAATATGAAAAAAAATTAAATAAAGTAATACAAAAATTATACCCCAAGGCAAATAAAATAGAATAGATAACCAGGGTATGTTACTCATTAATTATAACTTCCCCCCAATTAATTACTTTTCTGTAACATTCTAACTTTGAACAACAAACTTTAATTTTCCCCTCTTCAGGATACACACATTGAAAATTTTCTAAAGTTATAGTAGTATTACATTTGGCACAACGCATTTTACCTTTCCTTATTTTCTTTAATAAGCCTAATGAATCTAAAAATTGTTCTAAATCATCATCATGAACTGCTTTTATCACGCCTTTCTTCAATAAAATCCCCCTTTCATGTCCTTTCTTAAAAGTTTTCGACATAAATCTTCCTATCAATTCCAATATTATCATAACATATCATTCCTTTCCACATTTTTTATTAATACTATATTATGCCCGTCATTTAGTCCTAATAATCAAAAATCCCCCGGCCTCAACCGGGGGTTTTCAGTGCCAAATCTAATTCGCAGTCCGGGCATATCCCCTCGCCGTCCCACAGGCTTTCGCAGATGGGGCACGGATCAGAGGCTTTTAAATGCATCAAGGGGAAAATTGCGTCCGGGGCAGGCGGTAATTGTTGCTCCAGGTACTATTTTGACTACTTCCTTATGGCCAAGCGTCTGAGGTTTATTTAAAATCTTATATTTTAACCATCGCACTAACTGCTTTCCTGCTGTAATTTGTTCTGGAGTTGGTTCTTCTTCCTCAAAGTTTCCATTAAAACATATTCCAATACTCTGTAAATTCAATCCTTTTGCCTGGGCACCCGCAGCTATTGTGTTAGTTTCAACAATAGTTTCTATATTTAGAGCACGGCCAGCAGTAATCGTTCCATCCGGGTCAACTAAGAAATGATATCCAAAACCTGACCAGCCTTTTCTTTTGTGTTCTGCGTCAATCTGCTTCCATGTTAAAGGTTTAGTAGACGCTGAATGGTGAATTACAATATACTTTATATCTGCCTTTTTAATCGGTGTTCCTTTCACTTTTTTAGGAGCAGGCTTAATAATTGGGGTTAATATCGTATTTGCTGGAAGTTTGGCCTGTTGCTGCTTTAATGCTTGCTGATATGCTTGCTTTAAAAGCCCATACGTTACCGGCCCGACAATGCCATCTATTTTGACTTGTTTCACCCTCTGAAATGCTTTCACTGCATTTTCGGTATTGGAACCAAATACGCCATCTACCTTATCTTTAAGGTAGCCAAGTTGCTTCAACATCTTTTGCACTTCTACAACCTGGCTACCTTTATCCCCGCGCTTAATTAACATTTTTCTCACCTTCTTTAAGCTTCAGGATTGCCTCTTTAAGTGCTCCAGGAACCGGCACTCCACACTTACCAAGGTTTTCAATTACGCTTAGTCCCTCATTTGACACGTAAAAAAGAACCACGAGGGACCGGAATACCTCGTTGGTACCGGTCATTTTGTCCAGGGAGGTGGCAATTGCTACGACGGCAAAGATGAGAAGTTTCTTTAGTATGCCTTTTGCTCCAACTTCGCTGGAAAGTCTTTTCTCGAACCAAGCTGCCACAACCCCTGTAATGTAATCTGTCACCACAAAGAGCACCAGTACCTGTAGCAATTTATCCCACCCCCCTAATAATGTAACGAGTACCGTTCCAAGCGCGGCAAAAACGTACCTGCCGTAGTCTAGGGCATAATCGAGCTTCATGATAATATCCCCCTTTCGGTAATTTAAACTTTACAAATTAATTTTTTGGATGGTATTTTTTAGCTAAGGAGGTGATTAAATGAAAAAATGGGTTGCTTTATTTCTTGCCGCAGCTATTTTACTAACAACCACCGCCCCGGTATTTGCCGCAGTTCGTGTAAGAGGATATTTCCGCAGTAATGGCACTTATGTCCAGCCACATTATCGCAGCTACTCCGACGGCTACCGCTATAACAACTGGAGCTCTTGGGGCAATTACAACCCCTACACCGGCAAAAAAGGTTACAAAAGATGGTAAAACCCCCTAAGTGGGGGTTTTACTGTTGAATGAAATAGTGGTAACATGGTCATATTTGCGATTATTGTCCATTTCTGCGCCTCCTTCCTGCAACAAAAAAAGGGCAGCGTGGCTACCCTTGGTTTGCAAAAGCTCTAACTAAAAATCTAACCAAAATAATATCAAATGTTCTTTTAAATTCTACTGCGTAGCTCCTATTTGTTTTAGTAATTCATTTACAACTTCCGTAGCTATCTGCTCCGCTTCTTCTTTGGTCATTAGCTGGAAGCCTACAACGTTTGGCTTAAACGGCTGTTCAATGTAAATGTTTCTTTCATTATCAATAATACGATAACCAAAACCACCTTCAATCTCAAAAATCTCGATTTGCACTATCACGCACCTCCTATCTCATCCATGGTTGCCATGAGTCAAGTGAAACTGAAACAACCGGTACAAGAGGCATCCGCCAGAAATCAGTAGAGATGTTACCTCGAAAAGCATAGATAAATCCAGTGGTTACAGGGCCTACATAGGTAAGAGCACCACCAACACTAACACCAGCAGGTACCAAAGATGACATTATTGTCCAAGCATTAGCCTTAATAGAGTAGCGCCAGAAATCGATATAGCCTCCACCTCGAAAAGCGTAAATGTAATCACCGCCAGTGTAGACAAGTGCACCGCCAGCACTGACGCCAGCAGGTGCAGAAGCCATTGCCGTCCACGAGTTACCACTAATGGAGTAACGCCAAAAGTCGGTGCTGGAGTTGCCTCGAAAGGCGTAAATGAAATCCCCTCCAGTATAGACAAGAGCACCACCTACCTCAACACCAGCAGGCGTAGAAGCCATCCAAGTCCAAGTATTAGCACTAATAGAGTAACGAGCGAATCCATTATTATAGCCACCAAAGAAAGCATAGATATAATCACCACCAGTGTAGACAAGTGCACCGCCAGCACTGACGCCAGCAGGTGCAGAAGCCATCTTTACCCAAGTATTATTGCTGATAGAGTAACGGTAGAAGTCAGCAGAACCAGTACCAGTAAAACGGTCATAACCTCGAAAAGCGTAAATGTAATCACCGCCAGTGTAGACAAGTGCACCGCCAGCACCAACCTCGGCAGGTATAGCTGCCATTATTGCCCAAGTATTAGCGCTAATAGAATAACGGTAAAAACTGGTAGTAAAACCACCCCGAAAAGCATAGATGTAATCGCCACCAGTATAGACAAGAGCGCCACCAGAGTCAATAGTAGCAGGCGTAGCAGCTCTTGCTGTAAAAGTCCCCTCTACCAGAACTTCAAATATTGGAGGCACCCTCCACAAACTTTGCGCTGCCTCGATTTTCATCGGTCGTCTGCGTCCACTCATTAGACTACTCTCTCCTCTCCAGAAATGGTAACAGTTATAGCAGATGCCGCAGACGCGAAACCCGATAGAACGCCACCTGCATTTAGGACAATGGAGCATGGCCAGTAAATTGTCTCGTTGGCCTTTACTGTCAATGAAGAGGCAATCCGGCACGTTACATTCGCTGCTGCACCACCCCTCCGGACGTGTATAGTAATGGTACGGTCAGTGGTGGTGGTATTGCAGAGGATGATTTCTTTTATAACCCACTGCTTACCGGAAGGAACAGTGGCAAACGTAGTTTCAGCAGTTCCTGGTTGGCCTTGGTAAATTTCAATAGGTGTCCACATAATAAATCACTCCCCCTAATATTCCATTATCCAGCGAGTTGCTAAACCATCGGTGTAAGCCAGCGTAGCTGCGCCTATGTCCTCCGGAGAAATGGCGTCCGCACCACCGCTTGCGTGGGTGGATTTATGAGCGGACGGCGTGAATGTGGATGGCTTCCCCTCAATATCATCCCACTTCACCACGCCCCGTTTTTCCCACGCTGTTCCTGTATCCTGGTAGATTATTTTTGTATCCGTAGCGATATAAATCCGCCCTGCTGTTCCCGCGACGGGCTTATTGGCGTCCGGTCCCGCCTCGATGGAGGGAACACCGCCGGAGTTTAAAACCCTGGAAGCAACTTGCTGGTCCGTGTAAGCTTTTGCGTTACTTTCTGCCGCATTAGCTTTTTCCTGAGCTCCAGTCGGGGTTTCAAAAATAAGTGATTCATCTATGACTGCACTAACGCTTGAGGCATTGCCGATGATGGTTATAATATCAATTTGTTTCTCAATGATATCCGCTCCTCCGCCGGCTGGGATGTACTCGGCTAAAGCACCAGCATTACCGTAGCAATATAATATTTCTCCAAGATCCGGATCCTGGGCAAAAACTCCTATTTCACGTAAATAAAAGCCCTGTGTTATGTCCTGATTACTTAGGACAGTACCAACAAGGGCTCTACCACCAGAAAGTGTTTTAATTTTGGAGATGGATAGCGATTTGACTTCGTGTTTAAGTCCAGTAAGGTCCAGAATAGAACTCCCGCCTAATTCCCCATCACCAACTGCTATTCTCGTAAAAGTTAACTGAGCACCAATTTGCACCTTTGCCTGCAAAGCCCGTCCCCTATTTGTAATGATTAGCCCGCCAAATGCAGCCATTTAAACCACCTGCCTCAGTTCTAATCTGTCACCCATATAAACCACGCCAGCAAAATAAAAAGGAACACTATCCGTTATGGTAATTTCAATCTTTTCTAACCACGATCTGGCATTTTTAACAGATTCCAATAGCTTGATGAATTCAAGTGCCTTTTCTTTAGTAACTGCAGCATTATTGGTGACAATTTTAAACTTATATGGTTCCCCTCCATATTCCCACCATTCTACCACCTTACCATCATCAAATAAAGCCATTATTATTTCTTCAACCGCTGCTGGTGTACCCTTTCTCATGTGCCAGATCAATGAATTCTTTAACAGGATCCGCTTTTGCTCTATCGAAAGCCCTGCAACGTAAAAATCCACATGAAACTGCCATGCCAGAAGGTCGACTACCGACTCGGGTAATTCTTCAATTCTGGATAGGAGCAAGCACTGGTCAATAGCAGATGTAACCGCCTGTAATTCCCGGTCCAGTGCTTCAGCGGCGGACCTAACCTTGCTATCCTGAGCAATATTTGGCGGTAAAATATCTATTAACCGAATTTCTCGAATATTAATCATCTTCTAAACCCCCATATTGTACAGAAACAATACCAGCTATAGCTACCTGGGTAGGGGCAATCTGGGTAAATACTGGCGATATAACTTCTACTCTTTTGGCGCCGGCAGCCATTACTCTGGCAATCAATTCTGAAGGATTAATATCCCTGCCTAACCGGGACTTCTGCCATCCTACATAGTCATCTACTGCTTTTGTTACTGCTTCCTGAATGCTTGTCACCATAGACGCATTTTCTAAGGCTACATAATAGGTAAGCTCCACATTATAATTGACCACTTCAGGAGCTAATACTAATACTTGGTCTGTGAGTGGCCTTATTTTCTTGTCATTGCAAATTGCAGCAACGGCATCTAATATTTCTTGGCTCGGAATTTCGCCGTTTTCTAATAAAGGACGAATTTCCACTTGGCCGGGTGCCGGCGAAGTTATAGAAACATCGACAATAGATTGGTGTGCCGTCTTTGCCCAGTACCTGTAACCCTCTTCAGGGCCAGCTACAGAAAAACTTTCTGGAGCGCCTCTTATTCGCTCGCGGTAACTTTCATCATCTTCCTCATCCATTCCGCCAGAACTGGAAGTAATATTTTCTACCTTTTGGATCCACGGCAAAGGATCAACCAGCTTATTAATTTGTCCAACCAGCCAGCCATTGCCTATTGTTCCTGGCGTAGTACACTCTGCCAAAACATCAATTTGAGTAGCCCCGGCTGGAACTGTTGTTGCATCAACCGTTGCAAAAAATATTTCGCCGTCCGGTGTTACTCTGGTACCAGCAGGGATAACGACCGCTTGTGGTTGAGGTGAGGATAAAATAAAGCGCAACGTGGTTTGTGCTGCTTTTGCCGGCAGTCTTTCAGTTCTTACCAGTGCTCCAATGTGGTCCAGGTAAACCCCTTCTGCGTATGCCAGGAGATTTTGTTTTGCTGCATAATTAATTAAGGCCCTCTGCTGCGCAATAATAGCTGCAATTGCTTGCAAAAATAGTCTTACAGGGTCACCAGGAGCCAGCTTACGTCCCGATAAACTTTCATAAACCGTTATAATATTCTCCTCAATTTCAGTTACGTCGGTTGAAACAAATTCAATTTCTGGTAGATTTTTTAAGCTACTCAACTAACCTCACCCTCACTTTCGGTCGGAGAACACCTTCTTGGGGGTCACCGTCAAAACTTACCTGGGTAACAGTAACTCGTGGTTCCCATTCTTCAATTGCAGTAATTATCTCAGCCGTTAATCTTGCTTGAGCCACTGTCAGCGGTTCATCCAGCCAGCTAATTGCAACACCAAATTCCCGATTTAAAGGTACAGAATACTTAGGAGTGCTGATTATGGTCCGTACATTTTGTAAGATTTCTGCAACTTCAGAAGACGGAGCAAAATCAATTTCTCCAGTTCCAGCCACAACCTCAAATTCTTCCAGAGTGGTTCACCTCCTTAAACATACTCTTCCAGTTCAACTTCAATAACGCTAACAAGAACATTGCCCCGATTATCCACATTACTCCATTTCTCTTTTAACGATTTAACGACCCAAAGTTTGTCACCTAACTTTTTGCCTCCTATCACCAGGGGAACTGCTTTGCCGGACCGTGCCAGTTTAGCTAATCTATCCCGTTCTTTTCTGGGATTAATTCCATAGGACACGTCAAAACGCATAGAAAAGCTGATTGTTTCAAGCTCTGGCCCCAAAAACTCCAATTTCGGCTTTGCAAGGTGTATGTCATGCTTAGCCCACCGGCCCTCTGCACTGCGTTCAAAATCGTCAAATGTACGGATTGTCTTATCCGACACAACAAATACCACATCACCTAAAGCTCCTATCATGTTTCTCACCACCTACAGCGGCGGACCGGTTGGGCCACCCAAATCATTTTCCGGATGAACATGGTTTTTAAGGGAAATCCCATCGGCAATAACGTCCCCAGTAACGTTGATATTACCGGAAGCAACAATATTAATTGGACCTACAGCATTAATGGTTAATGTATGCGACGCCCGGTCATATTCTAATTTCGTCCCGTCCTCAAATAGAATAACCCTTTTATCTTTGCTGCTTGCGGGTAGCTGGTCATCGTCAGAATATATGGAACCGAGAATAAACCCATCAGCATTTCCGGTTGGCAAAAAAATGCAAACTACATACTCTCCTACATCCGGAAGCCAGTAATCTTTATTCCTCAATGTTTGACGCTGAAGGACGGGTAAGTCATGGGAAACAAGGCCCTGTGCCTCAAATAATACCCTGGCAGTTGCTGTATTTGGGTTTACAGAGGATACACGTCCAATTTTGATAAGATTCTTCAAGATATTTTCCATCAATACCCCTCCAATACACGGCGAAGTTCCAGCCGTATCGTATACCCAGGGCCGCTGTGTTCTGCCGTCTCTACGAAATATTTACCGTCAAACTTACCCCAGCCTTTTATCATCACAGTAACTCCAGCAACCAGCCGAATATCACCGAGCATAGTAAGGCTGAACTTTACTTCTTCCTTATTCTGTTGTCTAAGTCGCATTTTTGCCAAATTTATCGCTTCAGCCAAGCTTGAAACCCTTTCATTAATAATAAGCATTTTCCCGGTTTTAGGGCGATTTGGTGGTCTATAAGTATATTTGATAACTTTTTTATTGCGACCTTCATATTCCACCCGGGCCGCCGAGTAAACTTCACGAGTTGCCGATACTCCGTCATATGAAATAACCGGTGATTTGCCCCGAGTAATAGTAGTAATTGGAGCCATTTTTTCATACTTACTTTCGTCAAAAATTACGATTTGTTTGTTAGTAATTTTCAGGGCTAAGCCAGCATCTTCGCATAGCCGGAGTAAAAAAGAAAGATCTGATTCGGCGGTCTGTTCAATGCGGTCATAAGTCGGATTGTAATTCGTATCGTACAATAGCTTTAAACCAGCATTTTTAGCAATATCTTTGGCTATTACAGATAACCTAGTCTTTTCCCATGCTTTAGTTTTATCTTCTCCTCTCAGCGAAGATGATACCGGCACGGAAACCGCCTTGATTGTAACAACATTGGGAGGTCCAGAACATTCTATTTCGTCTACCTCAAACGTGCCTAAGGGAAGTTTCTTCGTCGTTCCTTCTTTCTCCCAGTGCTGCACTATTAAAGACGCCGAAAGAGTAGCCCCCTTCTCCGGCATCCAGGACGCATTCCATATCCCAGCCTTATCTTCGAGGGTTATTTGCAGGTCATCAGCCTTTCCGCTGGCATAATCGGTATATGAAAAACTAAGCAAATAAGGGGAAAGATCGGCGGAAATATCTCTTTTGTTGTATTTTAAATAAAGCTTAGCCCGCCTGGATTCAGCCATTATTCTTCACCACGCTTCCAGGGCGGAAGAGTTGTCGATGTAGGAGTTTCTATCTCAGGAACTTTAAGTTTTACATTGGCACTAAAAAACACCGTTTCCCGGTGTTCTGGATTGGCTTCTATAAGTTTTGTCATATATATTTCGCTACCATAAACTTTTAGAGCAATAATATCCCATGTATCACCCTGAACAGTTATATACTCACGCATAACTCAACCGCCTTTCCTGACGCAGGAAAGCTTTATAACGTCTAGCAAAATCATCTTCAGCGGATTTTGCTGCCCTCCGAACATGCTGCTCTACATCACTACCGCCGTAAATATAATAGACCGGTGCATAAGTGATATTAGGACCGCTCCCCGAAAATACTCCAAGAGCTTCTCCTGCACTCGCCCAGATAGACTTTGCCCTGGCTGACCCATCCAGCGGTACAACTGCTTCCGGTCCCTTTTCAGCAAACCAGGCAATATGAGGCTTAGTAAATATACCACCTTCAGCATGGCCTTTTAGCTTTAGCTTTTCATTAATAAGAGCATTGGTACTTATAGCACTTGTACCTTTTTTCTTCCCAAAATTAACCCGACCAATAGTATCAATGTGTCCAATATTTATACCCGGAATTTTATTTAGCTTATCAATAAAAGAATTTAGTTTAATAATCAAATAGTTAATTTTATCAATCACAAAGTTTATTGCCGAGGCAGCACCAGATTTTAATCCTTCCCAAAGCTTATTCATTATAGCCCGAGCTTTTTCACTTCGCTGATAAAGTAGATACAACCCTGCTGCTAAACCTGCTACCGCAACGACGACTAAACCAATAGGGTTTGCAGATAAAGCTGCGTTTAATAGCCATTGAGCAGCAGTCCAGGCTCTGGTAGCTACATTAATAGCCAAAGTTTTTGCATGATAGAGCGCAAGACGACCTACTGAAAGCAATCCCTTACCCGCATTCATTGCCGCATTCCATAACCACTGTGCTGCTGTCCAGGCTTTGGTAGCTGCTGTAATAGCTAAAGTTTTTGCATGGTATAAAGTTAACCGCCCAACATTTAATAATCCTTGTCCAGCTCTTTTAGCTGCATTCCACGCTCTTTGTGCTATAGTAGCTCCTTCAGTAGCTGTTTTATATTTTATTATCCAAGAATACAAAGTCGCAAATGGGCTAATTATGATACTAATGATATAACCCAACCCCGTTAAAGCAACACTTGCACCGAGGATTGCAGCAGTTCCCAGCACCACATTTCTTGTTAATCCAGGATGCTTCTCCGCGAATCTTTGCACCCATTCTGCACCTTTTGCTAAAAGTTTAGCAATATCATTTACCTTCGGTCTTAAAATTTCACCAATTGATATACTTAGCTTTTGAATCTGGTTCCGGAGTAATTGCAAACTATTTTCGGTAGTCGCGGAACGTGCTTCAAACTCTTTTTGCATGCTGCCGGCATATTTACTGGAATCTCCAACCGCCTTAAAGTTTTTCTTTAATTCATCAAGTCTTGTAAGAAGCGGTGCAATAGCTCCAACACTTTCTTTTCCAAAGAGGTCGGTCAATACGGCTGCCTGTTTATCTTTTGGCAATTTTTTAAGCGCTTCTAAGACTTTCAGTATTGCCCCCTGAGCGTCTTTTTGCATCATTTTAGCCATTGATTTAGCGTTTAATCCAAGCTTTTTATAAGCTTCTGCTTGAGATTTTGTTGCACTTTCACCTGCTACAAGCCCGAGAATCAAATTTTTTATCCCTGTTGCAGCAATTTCTTCTTGGATACCGACTGATACCATTGTGGCCCCCAGAGCAGCAATTTGACCAGCGGCCGCACCGCCAACCTCACCAAGCGGTCCTATCCGGCGTACAACTTCGGAAATTTTAGGTGCTGAGGCAGCAGTTGTATTACCCAGATAGTTTATCTGGTCGGCCAGGGTATTGACCTGCTTTTGGTTCATACCAAACGCTGTTCGCCACTCGGCCATCATCTGCCCGGCTTCTTCAGCTGTTATATCGAAAGCTACCCCCATTTTGGCAGCACTCTCTGCAAAACTAAGTAGTTCATTCCGAGCAATCCCCGCCTGACCTCCAGCTGCAACAATCTGAGCCAGATCCTTTGCGGCCATAGGTATTCTGGTTGAAAGGTTTAATATATCTTTCCCCATCTGTTTAAATTGCTGAGGTGTTTCAAAGTCGACTACTTTCCTTACATCAGCCATTGCCGATTCGAACTCAATAGCTGCTTTCACCGGTGCGCCAAGAGTAATCCCAGTTTCAACCGCTCCAAGCAAGTTACCACGCATCTTATCCCGAAAATTACTTATTTTCTCCTGAATTTTAGCTGCTTTTTCGGTCCTCTGAATTTGGTCAGATAGCTTGGAAGATGCCTTTTGCAGCTGAGCTGATAGTTTTGCATAAGCCGCTGCATATTCTTCAGCGGTAATTTTACCGGCCTTTTGAGCCCTTTCAAGTTCTCGTAGATCTGCATTAAAAGAAGCTACTTGCTGACTTAACTTCTGAAGTCTGCTTCCAGCTGAAGTAAATGTACCACTAAACGAGGAATTTATTTTCCCTGCAAGTTGAAAAACAAATTCAAACATCCGAGCCATGTTTTAATCCCTCTCTTTGCCGGGCACCACTTCCACTATTGCCTCAAGCCAATCAATTAACTCTAAAACAGGCATACTCAACCAAAAAGAAATAGGAGTATAAGTTTTTGCAGCCATGATAATAACAGTTTTCATTAAAGTCTTACGAATATCGCATCCGGTTAAATCTGCTCTAATAAAAAATTCTGTACCGATAATGTAACATTAGTAAAATCCTTTGCCGGCAATGCAAGTATCATATCTACAGGAACTTTTGCAGCTTTAGCCGCTATCACTGCTAAATACGTCTTGGATAGCTCTAAAACAGGAGAATTATCTCCTAAGGCACGGGCCTGATTTGAAGCATTAATTAAATCCTGTCCTGTTAGCGACTCAAAATCCAGAATTATTTCAGTATATTCCTTTCCTTCAAAAACGCATGGCTTGGAAAAAATTATCTTCCCCATCGTCTTAAAACCCCTTTCGTAGTATAATTTTGGATAGGGAGGGATTTTCATGAATATTTTCGCTTTAATTTCTGATATCATCTATTACGTTGCAACAATTTTATTTGTTTTGTTTGTTTCTGGAGTTGTATTGGCTTTTTCGAGTATTTTTGGTTTCTTGTTGGGTGCTTTTCTACAAAGTATTATCGGCAAATGGGCGTTTTGGCCTGGTTTTGTTCTTGGCGTAATAATTTTTATCATTTATTTGTATGAAAATTTCTTTGGCGACAATAAACCAACAAGATCACCATCTCCATTTGCAATATACCGCCGTATAAAATTTGCAAAACGTTACTTTAGCCAAAAGTAATAATGATAATATAAGGCCCACCTGTTTAAGAAGGCGGGCCTTATTTGTCTTAGCTTAATCCTAACGCTTGGCGTACCTGCTGCAAATAATCAACCCCATTAACCTTGCAGATATAATTAAATTTATCAATCTCCAAAACTTCTGCCCCGTCTACAACTACCTTTAAATAAACCACTTCAAACTCATTAGAAGCGTCACCTGCTGCACCTACTTCGAGTTTCCCAAGTTCCGTTTTCTTGGGGATGCCTCTAACTGTAACTTTTAAGGGTTGTACTTTATATTCACCCGAACCAGCATCATAAATTTGTGTTGCCCCACGAAAATCTAAATTATGAGCACGCGGCGCTGCAAGATGAACAGTAGGCTTCACAACAGTTCGCCAGTTAACCTTGCAGGACATATTACCAAAATGTCCGAGGACCGGACTTTCTACTTCACCAGCAATCCCTGCGCCCTTAATCGTCTCGGTCATGGCATCAATTGATGGCAGCTCTACGTCGGCTATACCAAGTAAGTCAATGCCATCCTCATAAACACGAAAATTTATTAATTTTTCCGGAACTTGATTCAAGTGTTACACCCCCTTTAAGCGGCAAACAATGCCTTAAGGTATTCTGGGTCATACTCAACAACGAAGTCAATCTCCCTGGCCGGCGACGGCGGAGTGACATACACATGGAAGCGAATAATGCCATCCAATAGATCCGTTTCCGGGTTTTCCTCAGGGATAAATTCCACCCGGCCGCCAAGGATATAACCCCTTGCCGCAAGACCGTTAAACCAGATGTTAGCCGAGTCAACTATTGTTTCCACCAACCGCCTGTTAATCGGAAAATCTACTTTTTGCCAGAAAGTAAGCACCAGAGTATTGGCTATCCAGTCGAACATCCGGCGAATAGGTAGGAATGCATCTTTCGGATCTGTTACTGCTGGATAGGCCCCGGTCCGGTTACCCCAGGCCTTCCAACCGCCAATAAAGTTCAAAGCAGTAATTATGCCTTGACCATTCAGGTATGCAGCCTGATCCGGCCCCAATGTTATCTCCGTACCATCCGCCAATACCGCCCCATTAGCCTGCAAAGACTTATTCGAAGGGCTGGCATACGGAATATCATCGTTTTCTGCATCTGTCCGGCATATTACCCCGGCCAACTGAGTGGAAAGATGATATTTCTCCTCGCCAAGCTTCACCTTAGGCCAGCAGACAACCTGGCGAGAAGAAGTATAATTGTTATCATTTTTCCAGGCCGCAACATCCGTGTAGTTCTTTACAGTGTCTGTTGGTACATCAGTTAGCGCAATACATTTAAAGTGCCCATTAATATTGCTGGCCTTGGCTACCATTACCGCAGCCACCGTTGGGTCTTGAGACCATCCTGGGGCCAGGACCATACCGGGTACCAACCGATACATCGGGAAAACCTTGTTCAAGAGTTCCAATCCCTCATAAGCTCCGGTAGCAACGTCCACACCACCTATAATATCCGCTGCTGTAACTGCCGCCGGATTAAGATAGTCATAGTCCACTTTTAATGTAGCGCCAGCCGGCATGGTACCAGTAGTTAACCTATAGATAACCGCCTTTCCGTCGCTATCAAATTCCACCGTATAGTCGGTATTAAGCGTATAGGTAGTAGCACCGTCCTGACTCTTTACTACTACAGAATCCTTAAGTACACCAAAATTAGCAAGTATCGCCTTATTATCTACTAAAGTTACATTTTCAGCAGTTACATGCTGCTTATGAACAGCTGGATCAAGGACGTTAACCAGGACCACCGGTGCAACATTAAATAAAGCAAAATGGGATTTTATAAACTCACACAGAGTATAATTGGCCCAGTCATCACTGTAACCAAATTGTTTTACAGCCTCTTCATAAGTGTAGCAAAGTACAGGTTTGTTTACCGGTGCAGGTTCGGTTGCCAGATTTATTGGTGCGGTACCAAAAACCACCGGTAATCCGGCACTGGTGCGGACCGGCGGAATTACGGATGTCGGTATCTCCGAAACATAAACACCGTGTTTGTAGGTCATCTAACTAGGCACCACCTTTCATTGTAAATTGGAGCACTTCTTGAAAAGCGGAATGCTCCGGTGTTCCCTTGGTTGCAATAGCAGTCTCAACCCTGGCTAAATCTTCTACTGAAACAAATAACCTTTTTACTGCCGGGCATTTTTCAAAAAGCTCGCCAAGATGGGATGGCAAACCGCCTTTATATACTGTGTAGCGTTGCAGAATACCTCCAGGAATATTTGGGCCACAGTAAATTAACCTCTCAGATTTGGGAGCGGATTTAGTATTCTTGCCGCTCATAAATCAACCTCCTCCATTACAGGATGAGCAACCGTCCAAACAGTAGTCATGACCCCGATCCAGTGAGGATACGGCTGTTCTTCAGGAATTTCAAACTTCATTGGATATTCAACTCGAAATTTTCTGGCTATTACCCGCCGCTTAAAAAGTTCTTGCCAGATACGTTGAATCATATTGGCAGCATCACGCCACCCTTGCTGCGAATCCTCTGAATAAGCACCAACAATAATCTTAACGGTAACAGTAGCTCCTTCCTCTTTATCTACTCCCTCGGCCAACCGTACTATTACAAAAGGGAAATCCGGGTCCGGTCCTGAATTTTTTGGCGGCAAATAGCCTGTAACTACCTGGGGCGGTTTTACGTTATTTTGCTGGTTCGTTTCCAGTCTATAATTTTGAACTACTTCTTCAATAAACGCCTTTAACTCATCTATCAAAATAACTGGTGTAATCATTTACCCACGCCCCTTAATATACGGTTTATCTCGTGTTCAAGTCGGCTTTCTAACCGTTCCCTGGCTATTTGTTCAACATATTCTGTTACCGTCTCATGGCCAAGCATCTGGGGAACTGAAGGGCCGTAAAGTTCGGTAATAGGCAAGCGTTCCTTCCCAATGCGCCTGAATACTCCTATATGCCCTGATTGCATTCTTGCCACGAAAGCTCCTTTTATTGGCCCGCCTTCTCCCCTCACTACTCTTGCAATTATTGGTTTTTTACGTCTTTTTGCCGGGGGAGCAGATGGAGTAATTCGAAATTTTGACAGTGCAATTGGACTTCCAGAAGCTCTTATAAGAGCAACTGGATTACTTATCGTTGCTTTTTTTATTTCAATCGTATCTCTTACATCTTTTGCTTTGATGTAATAACGTTCACGTACTTTTTTTATTGCAACAGTCCTCGCTCCTTCGGCAGCTCGATTAAGAGCAGCAGCTACTGCTTTCTCAACTCCTTTAGGAATCCCTTTAAGCAGTAACTCTGCTCTTTTCATTTGTTCAGCGCTAACCGTAATCATGATTCATTCGCTCCCAGTACAATTTCCAAAATGCCTGAAACTTCATTACATTCCACAACGAGGTATAGCTTTCCATCAAGCCGCAGATGCTGCCCAAATACCGGCCGGCTTACAAAATCGCTTGCTTTAACATATACGGTTACTTCTCCTTTGTAAACTCCATCGTAACGCTCATATTTGTTATCGCTTCTGATTTTCAGGATATCGCTATCAACTATTGCCGGTACTTCACGGCCATCTATATCGTGCAATTCGGCAAATTCATTTAAATTAAAAAAATAATCTAAATCCCGTGTTATGAAATCTTTAAACGTCACCATATCACTACTTCCGTTTTTTCTTGGGGCTTTGTTCCTGTTCAGGTTTGCGTTCCTCGTTAACTACTTCCTCCTTAACTTTTTCAGCCGCCCTAAGTGCCACTAATTCTTCCTCTTCTAAAGTATTGAGCCCGGTAATAATACTACCGGGCTCATAAATCATGTTGCCAGCTTTTATCCTCCATAAAGCTTTTAAGGCCATGTTAACCACCGCCTACAGAACCGTAGCAACATAAAGGCTGTCAATGTGCTGCGGCACCGGTAGCGGACGGGAAATCATCTGAACCCAGCGCACCGACGGATCTTTTTCTACCCAGGACCTGGGCACCCGTGGTAAATCAAAAACACCTTCTTCGACGTCAACGTAAGCACCATATAAGAGGTCAAATCTTGCGGAAGTGCTGGCCATAAGTACCGTTTTTTCAGGTACCATCGGCTTTTCGTTGCCATCATCATCAAGGTACCACTCGTCGTAAGTGTAAATATTCACCCCTAACTCTGCAATACGGCCGATATAGGTGGTACCGTTAGGCAAGGTTTGCGGATTAATCTGCCCGGTATCAACCAGTCTTAGATCAAGCAACTGCTGAATTTTGCTGTGGCCAAGAAAAGCATCAAGCACGTCAGAAGCCATAATTAATATATCTGGGCTAAATCCGGAAGCCTTAATAATAGCCTGACGCCAGCGCTTCAAGTCGGCCAAGGGGTCAGAGTTCGGGTCGCTCCACTTTGCGGTTCCGGTAAGAACTTCTTTATTGGTGAGTCCAAAGTCAATTATTTCGTCTACTCCATCTCCGGTAATATGAATTTGCCCGGTAAACAACGCCTGGGCACACATCCACTCTTCCCGCCGGGTAATGATTTCATCTAATTCGGCAAGGTCTCTGCCAAGCTGTTCCGCTGCCCGGTCCTCCGGAGACATGCCGGAATAAAGAGGCTCTCCAGGCAAGCGTTTTAATAATTGCTCAGCAGTTGTCGGCAACTTAGGTGCAAGCATAGGAGCTTTATAGGTATTAGTACGATATCCTTGTCTCTCAACAACTTTCCCGCCTATTTTTGGACTTACAAATGGAGCCATCCGCCTTTTACCTTTAATAATATCAACATCCACATATTCAGTATCAAAGGTTCTTTCGTTTACAAAAAAAGTGCTTTTAAGGAAGGTCCGTACTGGCTGCATTTGCTGGACGGCTTCCAACATTGTACGGGTAGAAAAAAGATCAATAGGCATTTATTATCCCCTCCTCATCTATGCCTTAACGGCTGATTTTATAAATATCCCAACAGCCCGGGCAGAAGCTTTAATATCTGCCACAGTAGTTCCCGCTGCAAGGGTTAAAGCGTTTTCGTTAAACTCGCCTGTAAGATAAATAGGTGCCACTTTATCAGCAGTTGTGGCGTCAGTTGCTTCAGCCAAAATAGCATAGACGTTCTGACTGCCGTCAGTAGCAGTTTTGTCAACTAACTTTAGCTTGCCGTCGGCAGTCACCCTACCAAGGACGGCTCCCCTTGGAAGATTTTGACCTGCAGCAATAGTCCCAACATCAGTTACTTTTGGCATTACATGCCCTACAAAAAGGTTATCGGGAGTAAAGATTTCACTCATTATTCAACACCTCGCTTTTTATTGGCCGCTATGGCCATTTTTTTTGCAAAAGCTTTTCTTTCAGTATCCTCATCTTTTATTGGTGTGGGAGCTGGTTCAATATCCTTTAAAACAGCAGCATCTTGTACTAAGTTATTGAGTAAGTTATATCTTTGATTTTTTAAGATGCTGACAATTTTCATAGCCAAATCATCAGCAGTTTGGCCAGTTTCATATCGAGCTTTGTTTAGAATTTCCTGGATTTCTTCATTCCCGGGAACTTCTAACTCCTGTAAAGCCTTAAATCTTTCTCTTTCAGCCCTAATCCCGGCTTCTTTACCCTCTTCATAAGCCTGTTTTCGTATCTCGGCATATAAATCCGGATACTCTTTAGCCAAAATCTCTGCTGTCAATTCCATATTTTTCACCTCCTTTCGAGTTTCCGGCACCATTTCTGGCACCTTTGGCTTATTTTTAAACCTGGATAAATCAACATCCAGGCCGTTTACATAAAGTACATTTCCTTTAATAGAAGCAGCAACCTGTATCTTTTCATCTATCTGGTCAATAAATCCATATTCCAGAGCTTCATCTGCAGTCATCCACGTTTCGGCATCCAGCAATTCTATTAACTTTTCTCGATCAAGATTGGTTTTCGTTTGATAAGCAGCAATCATCCCTTCCCGAATTTTATCCAGATCATCAGCTAATTTCCTAAAGTCGTTTGAATTACCTATACCAATAGTCCAGGGATTATGCACCATCATCATTGCATTTTTTGGCATTATAACCACATCTCCAGACATTGCAATTACCGATGCTGCACTGGCAGCTAAGCCATCTACATATACCGTGACTTTTGCTGGATGGCTTTTCAGGATCGAATAGATTGCCTGAGCCGCAAAAACATCACCACCACCGCTATTAATTCTCACTGTTAAATCGGTAATATCACCAAGTGCCTTTAAGTCCTCTGCAAATTGTTTTGGAGTTACTTCATCACCCAGCCAAGTAGTTTCGCTGATTGGACCATATAACAGCAACTCCGCTTCATTCTTCGTTGTCATCGCTTTGAACTGCCAGAACTTCTTCCCCTGTTGGCCCACCGGTCAACCCTCCTTCTCTCATCATTCGTTCTTCACGGGCTCGCTGGCGAACAATACGCTCGAAATCACTTCCTGTAAGTTCGGCCGCTTCCCGTGCCCTTGTTGAAAAGCCCTCTTTTACTCGTAAAGCAGCCGCATTTACTTCTTTTAGCGGGTCAATTTGTCCCTGGCTCGGACCATACCACTCTGCTCCTGAATATGCCATTCGAATTACAGGGTCATCAAAAAAGCCAGGAGCTTTAATCCGCCCTCTGGCTACCGCTTCTATTAAGAATTCTTCATAAATGGGCTGACAGAATTTCGCCGCAAGCCATGTTCTCCGCATCTTGAATGCTTTCCAGGCTTCTAAAAGTGCAGCCCGGCTTGCCGAATAAGACGCAGTAAAATGCTTAATCAGCAACTCATGAGGTATTTCTAACGCTGCCCCTATCTGCCTGCACATCGAAGTTACAAAACTATCAAAGGCTGTGTTGGGACGATTGGGATTAACTTCTTTGACATCTTCACCCGGAGCTAAAGCGATAATTGCACCATTACCCAATTCGTAACTATTCTGATCAGCAGTATCTATCTGCTGTTCCAAAGGAATACTTTCCCCAAGAGGTGTTTCCGGGGTGTTGGATGTAATAAATACAGTTAGCATACCAGAAATAACTGCCGCCATTAATTCTGCTTCACTATACCGGGTAAGCTGTTTTAGCGTCTCAATCACCGGGGCAAGTATTGGCACTCCGCGTCGCTGACCAGGCCGCTCGAATTCCATAATATGAAGGATGTTTCTTCGGCCAGTTTTTTCGCCAAAAGCCGGTACCCGGATCCATTTATTTTTTCCCATTGTGTATTTATCGAGAGGGTGTTTCTGAGCAATGTAATAAGCCACCGGTGCCCCATACTGGTCAACTTCAACACCACCACGCACTTTATCGTCTGTAATTTCTGGCGGATTACATACCCGGTCTGCCTCAATTAAGGATATTTTTAACAAATACGGGTTACCTGGCCGCTGAATCATAGGTAAAGCGCAAAAAACATCGCCGCTCATAAGCATGGACAAAAAAACCAGGGCCTGCATTTCATAAAAATCCATCATTCTTGTAGCATCACAGTCCTTAGCCCAAAGCGCAAACTCTCGTTCGGCTGTTTTTTCCCACTCGTCAGCTTCCTCAGGGTCCATTCCTAAGAATTCTGCATCAATCTGGGCTTTAAGTCGTAGACCGAAGCCCACAACGTTTGTACGATAAGTTTTTAGCGCACCGGTAGCCAGTGGAGCGCCCATATAAAGGTCCCTGGAACGTTGCCGCAAGATATCCAAATTATCCGTAATATCATCGTCCGGAGAACCGCCTTTATAGTTCCAACCCAAAAGAGACTTTTTTGTCTTACTGGCGCCATGATTAGAATAGCCGCTATTCAAGACCTTTAAGGCTTGCCTTGCTGCCTGCCGACGTAAATACCTTTCAGGAGATAAAATTTCTATTACTTTATCGAAAATGTTCATAGGTCTCGCGGCACAACCCGCAGGACACGGGCCCCGCGCCCCCTCCCTTGTTCTAATCTTGCTACTTCATTGCTCCAAAAGCGGATTCTTTCTGCAATTTCTCCAAGGTCTGCCCGGGTCAATTCCCTGGTACCAATCTTATATTTTTGACCTGTAGATACTGCCAGTTCAGCTTCAAGCCAGACTCTCAGGTGTTGTTTGGCCTCATCAAGCGTCCACGACATGCTTTTTCACCGCCTTTCTAAACACTGATGCCCCGGCTCAGGATTCGCCTTCTTCTCGAAGGTGCACCTGTCATCGGGGCATTTTGCTTGTAGTAATCTTTTTTTGGTGCTTGTGCAAGGGCTTCTAAGTTAGGATTCAGAATCTCTAATGCTGCCGTAGCATAGTTACGGCAGTCCAAAGGTTCATTACGGGTACCTGGTCGCTTTACCCATTCAAAGCTGGGCCGTCCTTTATAGTAACGAAGAACCCTTTTTTCAGAAGTTAAACCATCAAAATAAGCCTGGTCATATCCTTTCTCTGGTTCCCGCGGAAAGTGACAATATCCTGGTCCTTCTTCTTCTACTTTTAACCGCGACATGATTAATTCTTTTCCCGTATCTACACCGACCGGGAAAAGCAAAACACGCTTTCTATTATTACGTGTAGCTCTTCCAACAAGCGGAAGTCCTGCTCCTCCCTGCCCTTTAATTGCAAAGATTCTTCGATGCTCTCGGGGTTTACAAAAATCATATACCTGCTGGGTAAAATGACCACCAGAGTCAATACATGCACAGGCTATTCCTATCGCAGTACCATCAGCATATTTCCAGGTACGGTTTAAAAACTCATCCAACTGCTGCCATACCGCTTGTTGTCCAGGATCACCATATATTGCACGGTACTCTATCCCCCAGGATTCCTTGCCGATTCCCCATCCTACAACCTCTACCTCAAGTCGATCATCCTGGACGTCTATACCGGCAGTCAAAAGCAAAACCCCTTCAGGGACTTCACAACCGTAATTCTCTCTGCGTTTTAGCAGGTCATTTGTTTCAACACCATCCCCTTGTTCCTCCCATGTTTCGCCTAAGGTTGTATTCACCCATGCTTTAAGTAACTCAATATTGCCTCTTTCCTTTTCTTTATATGCCTCCTGGAATTCTTCGATGATTTTCTCCCAGCGCTTCCATGGGCTGGCCAGCTCGTTTAAGTGAAAGCCGCGAACTCTAATGTTTTTCTCTTTGGCGATCCACCTACCCTGGCCAGATTTCCACTCGAATTCCCCATGTCGCGCACCACAATATGAACATTCATGAGTTGCATCTTCAAAACGTATCTGCGCCCATGTTAACGGCTGATATTTACCGCAACTTGGGCACGGTAAGCACCATTCTTCCTGACTGGAATTTAAAAAAGCCGCTTCAATGCGGCTCATTCCTTTTATAGTTGGTGTCGAGACATAAACTTTTTTTCTATTCCAGAATGTTGTTGTACGCTTTTCCGCCAATGTAAGCGGATCACCTTCCGTTCCTGCACTGACAGGATAACGGTCCACCTCATCTGCAAGAAGTATCCTTATCGGCCTACTTGCCAATCCCGATGGCGAATTTGCACCAATAATCGTAATATGACCTCCAGGAAATTTCTTGTGCAACACTGTATTATCGGAATCCCTTGACCGTGCATCTTTGACCTTATCGCGTAATGCCGGAGTGTCTCTTATCATCGGCGCTAAGCGGTCTTTAGAAAATGTTTTGGCCATTTCAAGTGTCGGTTGTATCACCAAAATTGGAGCAGGATCATAATCGATATGGTATCCGATGATATTTAAAAGTATTTCGGTCTTTCCTACCTGTGAACTAGTCATGACAATAATAGTCTCTACTGCAGGGTCATTAACTGCATCCATTATCTCTCTTTGATACGGAGCCCGGTCCGTCCTCCATTGCCCTGGCTCCGCTGATGATTCGGGAGATAGCCTGCGGTAAAGATCAGCCCATTGTGATACGGTTAAATCCGGAGGTGGCGCAACAACCTGGGCGCACTCCCGAAAAAGCCTGTAAAGTTCATTTTTTCTTCCCACTGCCACGGCGTGGCTCCCCTTCAATTTCTTCTACATCTTCTTCTAAAACGAGCTTATCCTTGCTTTGTCTGTAAAATACCTCCGGATCATAGTCGGATAACTCCGATAGTGCCTCGTAAACCTCTTTTTTTATTAAATCTTGTATGATGGCTAAGTCTGTTTTGCCTTGAATTTTCGGTGCTACCTTCGACGGGATAGCAAGACAGCGGGCACGAAAAGCGCCAAGCATATCATTCATTACCCGGCGGACATCTTCTGAACGATGAAGTTCACCCCGCATTATCTGAAGTTCCAGCTCAACTTTCTGGCGGTGAGCCCTGGTAAGCAGTGTTTTTTCTTTTTTGAGGTCAAGCTCTTCATCTGATTCGGCATACTGAGATTTAATCCAACCGATATACTGTTGAACTGCTTGAACTAAGTCAAATTTTCCTCGTTCAATTTTAGAAATTACCCCGGCTTTCTCAAGCTGTCGAATTCGTCTGTCTGTTACCCCAAGAATTTCCGCTAATTCGGACGTGCTGACTATCCTGGATTTCTGATTACTCAAGGCTTCACCACCTTTATAATTAGAGCTTAAAACGGAAACGGAAATGCTTTTTTTAAGCCTGTCGCTAAAAAAATTTCGGGGCTCGCCAGACCCGTAACCTTTACCCCTTCCAGAAGGACCCGCACTTATAACCCATCAACACTACTCCACCGCTTCTACTGTAACCCTAAAGGTCTTGCCAGTAAGGAGTAGTAGCTTCAATACCTCGCTCATCTCGCTTCCAGGTACGTCTAACTTCACCCGTGCACCGTCGCCGTTGCCACTTACGCTTACTGCCGACTGAATTGGCGGTAACGACGCGATAAAGCTTATCTTTTCCATTTTCTCACCTCTCCTCACCCACCGCCCCCACCCTGGCGGTTTTGTCATGGGTGCTTTTACCCGCCCAAAAGGGCACTGCCAAGTTCAATAAAAAAAGAGCCGTGAGGCTCTTACCTGTAAGTCATTTTACAAATCGGTACTTTACCGAAGTATTATTCCCACTAAGCGGCTCAACTTCAATTGCAACAATATCTCTTGGTAGCTCATTTAAAATTGATAGAACCACTTTTTGCTCAATTCCTGTATCTTTTGAAATTTGCTGAACAGTTTTTGCTTCCCCTACGCTTTTAAGATAATTTATTATCTTTTCTTTTTCTGTCATCATTTCCACCTCCTGCTTCTAAGCATTCGGTGGGAAAAAGCTAATTCCTGCTTTTGAGCTACTCTCAAATTTAAAAGCCGTCTCCTCGGACGGCTTTCCTTTAATAGCATATTACCACGTTAATTCTGTTTTATTGTTCAGAACAATAAATAATTTTTTTCACAGCAAACCTTTCTTTGCCGCTAATCTTGCTGCATACTCTACAATTCTTTCCCACCAGTAATAAAAAGTAGTTCTGCTTTCAATCCAAGTATCCTCTGGATTTTTCCCAAGTATCTTTGCCAATTCTTGCGCATATCTCCATTGAACTGGTGCAATCCACCCATTACGGCCAGTTCGGTAGCGATATTCTCTCCGCAACCGCAAAAAAACTTTCATTTTTAGCGGCAATCTATTTTCCACTTCTTCCACCAACTGCAACCACTTTTCAGTTTCTTGCAATCGTGCAAGTTCAACTGCCTTCCTGGCTGTTGGATCAGAGACTGCATTTTTCCCGCCAGGAACGGCATCCGTTAAACACGGTGATGATTCTATAATTGCCTCTCGCAGTCTCTCATACTCTGCCTTTCTCTCCTCATAGAATAGCAGCCAATTGGCCACTTTGCGATTTTCTTTTTTAAACTCCAAATCAATAGGGGCAGGATCGGCCTGGTATTGCCTCATCCGATCACCCTCCTGGTATTCATTTGCCGTATTGCCCCCCGAATTCTTTTCCAGTAGTCATGCCTCATCAATGAGATAATCTCTGCCGTAGTCAATTCTTCTTCTTCGCCGCTTCTCTGTATTAAATTTTCTTCATCCAGCAGCCCTATCTGTTTTAACTTCGTTAACACATCCGGCTGTTTTGCTTTTATGTATTCGTAAATTGTCATCATTACCGCTCCTACCCCCTTAAAATATGCATTACTAAACCAATTCAAACTCAATTACCCACACCCAAGGATTCACGTCCCACCCATAGCCATTTTTGGCATTGATGCTATCCCAAAGACTTGCGAATGCCTCTCGAGCTGTCGTGAAATTTAACCATGCTCCTGTCTTACAAATATTTTTGTCTAAGTAGTGAGCATGCAACGGGCCTTCCTCCGTCCACTCAATTCCTTCGGCTATAGCATCCTGTTCGGAGATGTCCTGCAACCTCTCAACTCGGACGTTCTTTACGCGCAAAAACAATCTGGAAGCTTCGCGTGGCATGTGGATTGAGGGTCGCCACCTTAATGTCGGTTTTACCGTTTCTTCCATGCCTGGATTAAAATTTGCCCTGTAATGATATCCCGCGGCATCTTTTATCCACGTTTCCCTCACCCAGAGAATATCTCCAGGCTGGCCGTAAGGGCATTTAACTCCCCATTCACCCCATTCGTCATATACGCCATAAACAGGCTTCCCAGGAACCAATTCGCCATCTTTATTAATTATTGCAGGCTCATAAATCTCGGGGCCATAAATTTTATCGACATAATTAGGCGGTTGCGGTTTTATCACTCGCCGCGTCTGGGTTTTTCGCCCTTCAAGTATCGCCCTGACCATTTCGGTTGAAAAAATTATGGGCCTTTCCACTACCTTCACCCCCACTATTGCATTTTAATAAACATTACCCGAAGAACGGGTCACCGCTTGCTTTTCTGACCTTTATCTCTTCACCCGGTCCCCCGGTAATGACCAGGTAAACTGGTTTTTCATAATAACACTGCACCAGCCTTGGGATTTTTCTCCCCATCTGTCTTACGCAATCACGGCCCCATTTTACCTGGCATCTCTGGAAGTCCTTGCAATTTACTATCACACACTCTTCTTGCCTTACTCTCTCTACCCGGGCTACCCCGCCATATTCACCGCTCCCCTCGGATAAATGTAAATCTCGGTCCTCTCCTCTCGCTTACTTAACACAATAATTCTTTCTGCCGAAATTTTCTCAATGATGTTGTCATCTTCGATTATTCCAGCCATTCCGAATTTTGGTACTCTCTTAACAATTAGCCCATCCAGGACCGACTTTGTGAGGTTATCTATATCAGGCAATCTTCCGCCATGAATGTAAAATTTTATCTTAATTCCCAGCCTTCCGCTTAATATTTCATCTACCTGTTTTGTAGCTTCTATCCTGACTTTGTTTTCAAATTGTTTTGTCCGTCTTGGAGTATAAACCCCGTATTTACCTTGCCGCGGCCTCTCTTTTGCAATTGGTCTGCCGGGAATAATAATTTTGTACCCCTCCAATTAGCCCACCGCCTTTTCTTCCTCTGGCACAAAATGTTTGCATTTAATCACAGTATAAATCGTATAAACATCTCTCCCATCACTCCTTGGCGTTTCTTTTTCGATTGCTTTTTTCCATACTTTTGTTAAATTACCTACCCACTCACACTTATCAGCATAAGCATTTTTACAGTCCCAAAATAACGATTTACGCTTATCGTTCGTTTCCCTCATTTCTTCATCTCCCTTAGTCTGGAATCTTTCCAACCAGCATTTTGTTTCTTCCGTCCCAAATTAGCGGCAACCTATCAAGTTTTGATATATCCAGGGTAAATCTATACCGCTTATGGTGAAAATCATACTTTTTGAACCAGCGTGCTTTATAAGAACTAACCCCTGAACTGCTTTTCTTATTGCAATCGCTCTGGGTGCTATACCAATCTCTATTGTTAAAGGTTCTTTTGGGTTTTCCCCAAAAAGTTTTTCAATAGCACATTTATTTAATCTCAAATACGTATATTTTTTGCCAGCATTGTGTAACATTAACATTGGTATATCACGGTTCATCCCGTTAGGCCTATAATTGAACCACTTAAACGCATTCGGGTCAAAAGTTACTTGTAACTCAGAAGCTTCTTCTAAACGTTCCTCGTCTTTTAAATGTTTAACATTTCTAATCGGCACTCTATCAAATTTCCCCATAGTTCTCCCTCCTGCTTTAATCTTCAAACTTGGCCTGCCATCTCCAGCCGATAGCCTCAATCCCGGTCACTTTCTTTTCATACGGTAACCGGATTAATATGTCTTTCAGCTTCAGCAGATAATTTTTTGTGCCCGATTCACGTTTGAGGAACCATTTAGGCATTTTCTCCACCTCTCGCATATTTCACATGATCCTCCCGTACTTTACGCCTTTTACACCGGTAAGGGTGATAAGCAAGTATGTCTATTAGCTCCAATTCCTTTGGTACTGGATGTTCAACTCCCAATGCCGCTTCATCGGCAATTTTTAAAATTTCGCAGTAATATTGGTCAGCTTTCGGATCATAATATTCACACGGTCCGCACTCTCTATCCACCCAATCCGCATACTGGGAGCCGCAATGAAAAGCCCAATTCGCTTGTGTACTCATTCATTTTACCTCCCTAAAATAGTGTTAACTGCACTTTTTTATGCGGGCAGTCCTCCGGTAAGTGTATAACTGGCTTTATGTTTCTGCTTTTTAAAGAAAAATCAAACTCAACAGGATCCACTCTCACTTCCACACCTAAATATTCGCAGTATATATAGCTATATTCCGAAGTTGACCCTCCGCCTTGTTGAAAATGCCCCATATATTCGC
Organism: Carboxydothermus islandicus; assembly: GCF_001950325.1. Lineage (GTDB taxonomy): Bacteria > Bacillota > Z-2901 > Carboxydothermales > Carboxydothermaceae > Carboxydothermus > Carboxydothermus islandicus. The sequence continues at coordinate 61,256 of NZ_BDJL01000017.1, read as the reverse complement.
AGTAGCAACCGTATTTGTTTGCATTTAAACAATCCATGTTATCCATCTCTAAAACGGAATGTCCTCCTCATCTACCTCAATCTCCGTACCAAAATCTGACCAGTCTATTTCTTCACCGCTTTCCGCCTGCTTCGGCTTATCCAGGAACCGTACATTATTGGCCACAACCTCGGCCACTTTTCGCTTCTTTTCTTCCTTGTCGGTATAGCTTCTAATCTGGAGCCTGCCTTCTACCAAGGCAAGTCGTCCCTTTTGCCCGTATTCATTCACTATTTCCGCCAGCTTGTTCCAGGCTATTACGTCGATAAAATCCGCTTCTTTTTCGCCTTCTTTGGTCGTATAGGGCCTGTTCACGGCCACGGTCATTGTTGCTACTGTGGTTCCATTTTGCGTGTACCTAAGCTCCGGGTCCCGGGTGAGCCGGCCGATCAGGATTATGCGGTTAAACATTGTCGTTGCCTCCTAATAATTCGGGGTTTTCGTAGATATTACCGAGAACTTCGCTTCTTATTACATCTATATTTGTTAACATTGACCTGTCTGTTTTATTGATAACCTGCCAACAACCAAAAAAGTTATCCCATTTTACTACGCCTTTAATTCTTTGGGTTTCTATTACATCCCCCTCGTAAATCTCCCGACCTTCGCTGTCCTTTAGGCCAGTGTATTGCATAACTATAAAATCATCCCGATTTTCCCATTCTGCTTCTTTTAGCTTAATCACGTTCTTACCAATAAACTCTACATCGTACATCCTGCCATTAACCTTATCCCAGGCCCTAAACTTAAACTCACGCATTTCTTTTACTTCCTCCCCATCTTGCTTTTTCTCATTTCTTTTCGGTACGATTTCCCTTCTAACTTTACTGGCTCACACATCTCAATTATCCGGTCCACTATCCGTTCCCCAAGCTTGTCCACTAATTCTTCCATCGTGCAATTCGTGGTTAGTACAGTCGGCAATTTCTTCTCATACCTGGTGTTAATTAGCTTGAAAAGTTCTTCCTGTACCCAGTCAGTCGTTCTTTCGGCACCAATATCATCCAATACCAGGAATCGTTTGGTTGCTACTTTCTCCGCCAGCCGCCGGTCCGCCGTTTCATCATGGTAGGAAATGCGTATCTCGTCCAATAATTTTGGTACCAGTATCATTGCCCCAGGTATCCCTTTTTCAAGCACTACTTTTAAAATTGCCGCTGCCAGATGTGTTTTCCCCGTTCCAACCGGACCAGCAAGGATTAATCCTTCGGTAGTATTCCAGTTAAAATTCTGGGCATACTCAAAGCACTTATCGAACGCTTTCTTGTTATGCATGTTAACGCTAAAGCTTTCAAATGTTTTACCTTCAAATCGTTCGTTTAGATATTCACGTTTTTGTTCTTCTACTACTTTCCGCTCAAAATATTTGCAAGACGTCCAGGCATAGGTAGGTGTTTTATAAAGTTTCGTCGCTTCTTCGTGCAATACAGGTCGCCAACCTTTTTGCGGCATTTTGCAATAATCAAGTCCAGCGCACTTAGGACATTCCTCATCAGCTTTTTTAGCCAGCATTCCTTCAATCGAAATACCATGAGTAGTCGTTTGCGGCAGTTTTTTTACCTCGGCCGCCATTTTTACCATCTCCTTTGAGAATAGCTCTAAGATATACCAATGGATCTTCTGGTATAAAGCCGCTTTCTACTCTATACCCAAGTTCATTAATCGCCAGGAGCACTTTATCATAGCCATATTCGTTATAAAGTCGTCCAACAAAAGCAAAGTCGCCGGTTTTATGTTTCTCTTTTGGCAAAATTTTTCTGTACTCCTGGGTAAGCTCGGCGATTAGTTTCTGATTAGTTGGTGGTCCTTCGTCAGCGTCAGCTGTTACTTCGTTAGAAGTAACTATATTAATATTTTTTTGTTTTGTTTTGTTTAGTTTATATAATGTGCTACTTAATTGCCCGGTTTGTGCCTCCTCGTGTGCCCGGTTCGTGCCTACTTCTGTGCCTACTTCTGTGCCTACTTCTGTGCCTACTTTTTGACAGTCAACTCTTTGTTTATCGAAAGGTATAATCCGGTATCGTCCGGCTTGATTAGAAGTGCCTTTCCGATACTCAATCAGTCCCTTTTGAACTAATTGATTACGCGCTCTCTCTAATCCTTGCCGGGATAGGCCGGTCATTAATTGAAGCGTTTGATTGGGCACCGTAAACCATTCTTGCCAACCAGTCATGTTGCAGATGGATATCAGTGTGTACCATAATGCAACTTGTCCGGTTGACGGTCGGTTTATCACGGCCCAATCCCTGAACGCATTCAATTCTTTTATGTAGTTCATTGAGCTCACCTATCTTTTAGCGATTTCATTTTGTTTTATTGGCACTTTTAAAATTTGCCCGGGATAAATCGTGGAATCTTCGAGATTATTCAGAATCCGGATCTCCTCGATAACCACCCTTATGTCCTTACCTGGTATGTTTAACTCTTTGGCTATTCCCCAAAGTGTATCGCCTTTTTCGACTACAATTTCCTGGGTATTGGCAGGGTCAATTACTATTTGCTCTGAATTTATCAGGTATGGCAGCCTGGCGACGGCACCAATCACCGCCGCCAGGAGCATGATGAAAAAGACGATTTTAAATTCACGGTCCATAATTATTCCTCCGCATTTTTTGGATACACCCGAATTTTTTCCACACGACATTCTTCGCTTGGTACGAAAATAAACCCGGAGGTTCCTTCTCCTATGCTCTTGAGTGGTTGAAAATCATATTTGCAATATAATTTTCCAGGTATATAAGCATAAAACGGGCAATGATTGCATCTATCACCAGGCTTATATTCTTTATACTTGGGCATTAGCTTCACGCTCCTACAAATTTTACTTATTTGGCGAGCAGGCCGAGCCCGCCCGCCGTTAGGTTATTGCACTACTTCCGCATCTATCGTCATCTGCTTTTCCAGTTCTGCCAAATGCTCTATCAGGTCGCTTGCTTCGCTCTTGGTCAGCTCCTTGCTGCTTTCCTTGCCGTAACGCTCGCTTATCATAGCGTGCATTGTTTCTTTGTCGTATCCCAGCTTGTTTGCCATTGCATAAATTTTCTTCCGTTGCAGTTCGGTTGCTAAATCTTCTTTCTGAGCTTCTTCATTCGTTTCGGTATACTCAACATCAATCGTCTTAGTCGGTAGCTGCGAGTCATCAATCGGCATTTCCTCCGGTGAGTACATTCCCTGGAAGGTTTCGGGGAATGCCTCTCTCAATGCTTGCACCAATGCAACTTTCCTTATCATTGTCGCCGGCATTTCTCGCCAGTTCCGCATTAGTGTTCCATCTCTTTTTTTGCGTTCGTATTCTTTAAGGGAGACCGTTATCTCTAACGGTTCCTTCCAGTCTTTGCGACTTACTCTTGCCCAGCCACCAACCAGCTCTTCGTTTGGCAATACCAGCGTTCCATTCCGGTACTCAATGTTTCCGTCTTTCTTCTGGACGATTACCCCAGCTTGCCAGCCAGTGCAAAGTTCATTTTTGGCCGCTCGTTTTGTAAATGTTTCTTTCCCAGTAACAATCGTGGCCGGCTCATTGCCGTATTTTATTAAGTAAGCTTCCCGCAAGAATGGATTAAGCTTCTGGTATTTGCAAAGCGCAAGGAACATCATTACTTCTTGATCCGTTACCTTATCAGGTTCACCGTTCACCAGATACCGCTTTACCGTTTCTGGGGTAAGTTTTATTGTCCCGGTATCGGTTTCATATTCAAAACTTACCAGTGCCTTAGTTTTATCACTCATTATTTATCACCGCCTTATGTTCCAATCTCATCATTACCTCAGGTACTTTTAACCGCATTTTTTCAACTTCCGGTTCCCACCTTTTTAGCCATTTCCAAACAGCTGCAACAGAAAAGTTAAAGTAATCAGCAATATCTTCAATGCTAAATCCAAAAGCTCTTAGCCATATAATTTCTTGCTTAAATCTTGGGACTTTTGGTTCAATTAAATGCGGGGATATATCTTTTCTTCCGTGGCAGGATAAGCAAAGGGTTTCCATGTTTTCTAATCTATTGTCCTTATGATTTTTATTTTTGTGGTGAATGGTGATAGGTCTTCCCCATTTCTTTAAGTGTTCTTCTGCAGTCATTCCGCACTCTACGCATCGGTAATTATCCCTTTTTAAAACTGCATCTCTTAAACCCTGATTGTCGTAATATCGACATAACGAATAGCCGTGCTTTTCTTTAAATTCCCTGCGTTTTTTCCTCTGCCATTCAAGCTTGTATTCTTTTTTGGCCATTATTCCGCCCCTTTCTTCCGGGTAATTTTAAAGCCTTCGATAACCTTTTCTCTAATGTATGGCGTCAAATCTATCACCTTGGCCAGTTCCTCCTTGTCCAGGTCTTTCCGTACTTGCCGGTATATAGTGCAAATGTAGCCATTTAACTCTGCCTTATCCAGGCTATTTTCTTTCATCCAGCCTTTGAGTTTGTCTTCGTACGCCTTCTTAACCGCTTCTAAACTTTGTATCATCGCCCTAATCCGGTCAATTTCAGCCGGTATTTCTTCAATTGGGAGCGCTTCATTTAACACAGCTAATTGCTCCACCGCCACCTAAACCGCCTCCTTTATTTCACAACCTTGCTGTCGCAGCCAATTAATTACTTCATCTCGCTTTATCACACCGCCCTTGTACGGAATCTTGGCAATGAAATCCCACTTAAATTGTTGGTAGAACCTTCTGGCTAACTCTTTATCTTCTGTGATCACATAGAGAATGTTAAGTGCCAGCTCTGCAGGTCCACTACCACCGTAACCCCACTCAAAACCGTCCGGGCTGTGCCCACCACCGATAAGGTGGGGGATGTTTGTGATCGCAAGGTGGCCATCACGACGCAGGATGATTTCGCCAGCCACTTAAACCGCCTCCTTATCTTTCAGTCGTAATCCAGTTAGACGACTAATCCCGTTTTCATGTAAAGCTGGTTGAATTATGGCTTCAATTTCATGCAAACAATCCACACAAAGTTCAACCTGCACGTTTCTTTTATTATCGGGGTATACCGCATCTGTTGGTACTGAGTAAATGGTCACCAGATAAAGATTTTTATTATCAACTTCTTTTAAACACCGGTCACAGTAATAATGAGTTTTTCTCACCTAGACCGCCTCCTTGATATCAATTTTGATGTCCGCAGCTTTCAGATAAGCCTTCACAATTTCTAAAACGTTGATAACATATCTATCTGCATGATACTTGTTAGGGAATGCTCTTCTTGCGAAAACTATCTCCTCGCCAGCAGTTGTTACAAAATACACAGTTGCTATAAAGTTTTCGTTATATTCATCAATCTCCGATGATATTTTTACTACGTTATCCAGGTTAAACATCTCACCATTCCGCGAAATCCACATTGCGCTTTTTCTCCTTTCGTGGTAAAATTTTTTTAAAAGGTGATTTAGTATGCGGCTTTCAAGGCCGCTTTTTCTTTTGGCTTTATTTGCAGCGATAGTGTTTTTACTGCCCATAACTTGAGCGCCTGTATTCTTTGCTCCAGCTCAATTAACTCCTGCAAGATTTTCTTAAACTCTTCCATTTCATCTTCCGTAATTATCCCGTCATGAGTTATGTCTATTAAGCGGTTTACCGTCCTGTGAACATCAGCTTCTTCTTTCAATAATCCCAATACTGCTATTGCCAGGTCCTTTATTTCCACCGGGTTAGCATATACCTGCCCAATAGGACAACTTTTTGCGCAGTATCTTGCACATAACATCGGCTCATTGTACACCTCAGCGGCTTTCAATATTACATCTGGTGGTACCATAGTGTGACCGTTTTCATAACTTACAAGCGTTCTTGCGCCTATGTGGAGCCTAAATGCTGCTTCTTGAATGCTCAATCCCGCTTTTTTTCTGGCTTCTTTTAGCATTGTACTCACCCCCTTCCTGTGGTTTACTAAGAGTAGAAAAACCTCCTACCCTCCACCCGGTCGGCTGGCCACCGGCCGGGATATTACCCCGCCGACTTCTTTTCAACTAATTCACGATAAACTATTGGTGCAAATATTTCGGCAAGTTTGTCAGTGATTGCCTCTCTTACTTCATCTGAGTCCAGTAATTTATCTACTTCTGGATCTTCTACGGCAACCAACTTGTTGCCCACTTTGATGCCGGTTACTTTAAACCTGATTACCTTTTCCTTTGGCCGTTCCAAGTTATTACCTCCTTCCCTCCCGGCCCCACCCCGAACCCCCGCAAGCGGTGGGGCTAAATTCCTACCCCGCTTTGAAGGATTTTCCTTCTTTGTGTCGAAAAAAGAACTAACTTCGGATTTGATTTAGCCCCACTACCAAGTCCCTTGCTGGTAACAAATTATCCTTGTTCTGTGCGGGAGTGAAACTGAATATTTTCGCCAAGGATTAATTAAGCCAAAGACTTATAATCAAGAATAACAGGGTTCTCTTTGAGTTGTTTCCCACATTTGATGCAGAAGTTATAGTGAGATTTATTTTCGTGTTGGCATGCAGGGCATAAAATGGATGGCTCTTTTGACTTCTCCTTGCTTTTGATAGCCTTCACTCTCCCTCACCTCCTTACCCCGCTTTGGGTTGTTGTTCTAGTTTACCAAACATTTTGTTTGGTTTTTGGGTATTAAATAAGTCAGGGAAAAGTTCAGAGGCGGGAATACCAAATAGTTTCTCCATCGCCAATGCCAATGGCAATCTTGGATTTCTGCTACCTTGTTCAATCATGCCGTAAAAACTTGGAGTTATACCAAGTTTTTCAGCCACTTGAGCTTGTGTCCAACCATGATTTTTCCTTGCATTTATAAGATGTACTCGCTTCATTTTTCCACCTCCTTACCAAACTTATTGTTGTGTTTCTGGTTTAATTATACCCAACATAAAGTTGTGTTGTCAATATAAAAAACAACATTTTGTTTGGTTAATTTTATAACCCAACACCATGTGGTATAATGAAAACGGTGATTTTATGGATATAAGACAATTTTTTGGGAAAAAACTTAGAGAGCTACGAAAATCCCAAGGGCTTACCCAAAAAGAACTTGGTAGACGTCTAAACGTTACAGAAGCTGCAGTCGGGATGTGGGAACAAGGTAGACGATTACCTGATCCAGAAGTTTTGGCACGTTTGGCTGAAATATTCGGTGTTTCTGTCGACTACCTTCTAGGAAATAATCAACAAGCCTCTCCTTCTACCCCTTCATGGTGGTATCGCGACACTCCGCCAACTAATGTAGAACTCGAAGAATTCCTCAAAAACGCCAACATATATTTTGATGGTACCCCTTTGGATGAAGAGGATAAGGAAGATATCCTTACTTACCTTAAAGTTAAGTGGGAGCGCGAAAAGAAAAAACGGGAAAAGGATAGTAAAAAATAAAGTTCCATTGCTATTAAAAAACCTGCTACCTAAACGAGTAGCAGGTTTTGGTTTAATTAAGCAGTATGACAATTTTCGACATTGTTTTAAGGTCAAGTAGGTGATTCTTATGGATTATGTTAAACAAACTGTAAAACAGTTAGTAGAAGAATATGAAACAAACGATCCTTATATTTTGGCGCAATCCTTAGGTATCGACGTGGATGAATTTCCTTTTCGTCGTATTAAGGGGCTGATAATTGAAATTGCCGGAAAAGTCACAATTGTCCTGAACTCAAACCTCCCAGCTTGGTTTAAACGCTTGGTCCTGGCTCACGAATTAGGGCACAGAAAATTGTCCCCGCAGGGTGTGGGATATTTCTTCCTGGCAGATTACACTCTGATGGAATCTAAGATTGAATATGATGCTAATAGATTTGCCGTAGAACTCTTAACGTGGGGTGAGGAACCAGATCTTGATGAAACCATGGAACACTTTGCAGCAAGGATTGGGTTACCCAAAGAAATGCTGCGGTATAAAATTGCTAAATAAGGATATAAAGCTTTTAAAAAATGCTGATGCGTTTGAGCTAATAGCTTGTTTTTAAAAGCATCAACATTTAAATAATTTTGGTGGAGGGATTAGAATGAATTTACCGGAAAAGTTTCCTTGGTTTAGAAAAATTCCCGGTTTTAGAAGTGGTAAACCTTTAAACATGATAATAGCATCAATCTTTTATTTTACATACCTGGTTATGGCGATTAGCATAATTCGTGAATCATCTAATAATTTTTGGGAAACTGTTGCAATTTTTTCATTATTCTTTTTGTTACCAATAAGTGTAATTGCCTCAATATTCTTAGCTTTTAAGCGTGATCCTCTTTGGAAAAAGTGGTTAGCTGGAGCAGGAATTGCTTTTTTAGTTTTTTTTGTTAGCGTAATAAATTCTCCAACTTCGCAAGCACCGAATAATAATACCTCTAAGCCTACTTCAAAACAAGAAGTTGTAGCTACCTCCCAGCAAAATCAATCCACTACTGATTCATTAAGCTCTGAAAAAACACCTACCATAGCCTCTCAAAGCCAAAATTCACAAACAAATGAAAATACTCAACAGTCCTCCCAAGATCAGCAAGCCCCTATCCCTTTAATTGCCGCTAAAGTTACAAAAGTAGTTGATGGTGATACTATTTATGTTCGACTTCCCAATGGTTCTGAAGAAAAGGTTAGGTTTATCGGAGTTGACACTCCTGAAAGCACAATTCAAAATGAGCCATATGGCAATGAAGCTTCAAATTATACAAAGTCTAAGTTGGCCGGCAAAACTGTTTACCTTGAAAAAGACGTTAGCGAAAGAGACAAATATGGAAGATTGCTCCGTTACATTTGGTTAGCAAAGCCCAAAGAAATAAGTGAAAGCGAAATTAGGTCAAAAATGTTTAATGCTATCCTTTTACTTGGTGGATATGCCCAGGTTGCTACGTACCCACCCGACGTAAAGTATGTAGATTTCTTTACTAAGTTTCAACAAGAAGCAAGAGAAGCCGAAAAAGGACTTTGGGGAATTTCACCAACTCAAGAAGAGGATATTAGCTTAGCTATTCAGTATGTCGGGAATAAAAATAGTAGGAAATTCCATTATGAGGACTGCCGGTGGGCTAAAAAAATTGCACCTTCTAATAGGGTTTACTTTAAATCGAGAGAAGCAGCTATAAATGCCGGATATGTTCCATGCAAAGTGTGTAATCCATAGCCTTAAGGCAAAATCCTTGGGGGTATTTAGATGAGTTCTATAGAAAAAATTAAACAATCATTAAAAGAACAAAAAAGTTTATTAATTGGATTATGTTTTTTTATTTTGGTATATGTTATAGGCTTAACGCACCCCCAAACAATTCAAGAAAAAGAAGACAATGCCGTTAATAAGACAACTACAACCCAAAAACAAGAACAGCAATCTACCTCCGAATTTGTTCCTGCTATAGTTGTCAGAATTCATGACGGTGAAACAATCACAGTACAGCTACCTGATGGAGCGAAGGAGAAAGTTAGACTAATTGGTATTGATGCTCCCGTTGAAGATACTCTTATAAATTTAAGCAGTAAAGATCCAGCAAAGTTAACTTTAGCTGATTTATGGGGTAAAACTGTTTATCTTGAAAAAGATGCTGTTGATAGAGATAGCAATGGTTACTTGCTCCGTTATGTTTGGTTAGAAATACCGGATATTAAACCAAATGTAATAAGTGATTCCGAAGTACAGAAAAAAATGGTTAATGCCATTCTCTTATTAAATGGGTATGGCAAATATACTAGCACTTCGCCAAATAAAAAATATGAAAGTGAATTAGCGCGAAGCGAATTTGAAGCTTTTGCTCATAAGAAAGGAATATGGTCAATAAGTACAGCACCACATGCCCCACCCGATTCAAATAAAAGCGTTAAAAAACAAAATATTATAGTTTATGTGACATTAACAGGTCATAAATACCATCGTAGCTGGTGCCGATATTTGAGATACAGTAAAATCCCAATTAGCCTTGGTGATGCCATTAATGAAGGATATGAGCCTTGTAGCGTGTGTAATCCGCCTTATTAAAATTTAAGGAGATTTTGTAGGTCCGTATTATAAGTTACGTAGATTAGATTTATTTCCAAAAGGAGGTGAAAGATAAAGAACGAATAAAGTCGATTCTTAAGCAATACGGCTGATAATTGACAAATATGAGTATTTAATTCAAAAGCTATGAAGTGGTTGAAAACTATTACTATGACAAGGAAGTATGAAAAAAGTAGTTGGTATAAAGGAGGCAGAGATGAGAATGGCATACGAGAATGGATACGAAGTTGTTAACTACATTGGAAACTGTATTGAACGTTATAGAAAAGACCCCCTCATCTTCACTAAAGCCACTCAACTAATACCTGTATATATGCTGCGTAAAGATTGGCCTTTTTGCGTGAAAGATTTGGATAAAACAATCAAAGAGATATTAGGTGATTCTTTATCTTCCATTGCATCTTTCGTTGAGAGATATTTAGATGATCCACGGATAGTATGGCCGGAAAATTTGCCGGAAAGATTTCTTGATGATTTAAAGATATTTCACGAAACCATAAGTCCAATTATAAAACAAGCTTCATTAGGAGTAGCTTCTCCTCTTAGGTTTGCAGGTGTTAATGTTTCTTTTTATAATGATAGACCTCCTTTAATTACAATTATTCGCTTAGATGGGGAAAAATTGGATTTAGAGATAACAGTCGAAGATTTAGAAACTACGATTCAGATACTTAATGATATCCTCTCAAAAACTAAGGAGAAAGAAGTGGGGCGAAATGAAGGAAACAGCTGAAAAAAATGTAATCTTTATGCCAGGAATAAACAAAAATCCTCAAATTGACCAGCCCTCCTTAACTGATAAATTCCTTACTTTTTACATCCCGATAGACGAAAAAAAGATGTTAGATCTCTTAAAAACCTCGTTTCTTTATGATACACTAAAAGTAAGCATGGCAAATACTATTTTAAAGAAAAGCCAAGAAGAGGCTACAGCTTCTAAAGAAGAGGGGATAAATATGGACTGGCAAGAAAAATATTTAGATAAATTAGACCGGGATATAAGTGATATGAAGGCATCATTAAGAGCAACTGAAGAAAGAGTCGCCCAAATGATTAGCCAAACCTTATCAGAAATACGTGATAGAGATAATCAAAGACACCAAGAGTTTCTTGCAATCAATCAAAAAATAGATTCTATAAATTCTACAATTGACCAAAAAATAGATTCTATGAATTCTAAAATTGACCAATCAAATAAATTCATTATTACCATGGCTGTTACAACCATAATAGGCATTGCAACAATGGTTATTACTGTTTTGATTAGTAAATAACTTAAAAAATTAGACTAAAGCGGCCCACCGCTTTTTCTTTTTATTCCCTTAATCGAACATTTGTTTTGGAGGTAGTAATATGCGTGCCGTAATCTATGCCCGTTTTTCCAGTGACAACCAACGCGAAGAATCTATAACTGCCCAGGTAAGGGCCTGCTCTGAATATGCAAAGCAAAAAGGCTACCACATTGTCAAAATATACGCTGATGAAGCACGTTCAGCACTAACTGATGACAGGCCAAACTTTATTAGAATGATTAACGAGGCCAAGCTCGGCTTATTTGACGTGGTCCTGGTTCATAAGCTAGACCGCTTCGCACGAAATCGCTACGACAGTGCCATTTATAAAAGGGAATTAAGACGTTGCGGCGTTAAAGTTGAAAGTGTATTGGAGCAATTAGACGACAGCCCGGAAAGCATTATCCTTGAAAGTGTTCTGGAAGGCTTAGCCGAATACTACTCGCGCAATTTAGCCCGGGAAGTAATGAAGGGCATGATGGAAAATGCCCTCCAAGGCAAACACAATGGCGGGCTACCACCTTTAGGATATGATGTTGATCCGGAAACCAAAAAGCTTGTAGTGAATGAATCCGAGGCAAGAATTGTAAGGCTTATTTTTGAGTTGTATGCCCAGGGCAAAAGTTACAACGACATTATTTTCACTCTTAATCAGCACGGCTTTAAAACAAAAAAAGGCAAGCCTTTTGGTAAAAACAGCATTTTTGAGATATTACGTAATAAGAAATACATTGGTATTTATGTTTTCAATCGTAGTGTCTCAAAAAAGGAAGGTAAACGTAACAATCATTTAAGTAAAGCACCTGATGAAATCGTTGAAATCCCTGGCGCTATTCCGGCTATTATTGATGAAGAACTTTTTTGGAGGGTTCAGTCCATCATGGATAAAAGGAAAAGAAACAGAGCTTCTAATAAAGCTAAAACAGTTTATCTCCTTTCTGGCTTAATTTATTGCGGTGAATGCGGGAATGCAATGATAGGCGATTCATCAAGTTATCTTACCAAAAAAAACAAAGAGCATAAAAAGCTATATTATTATACCTGCAATTATAACGGCCGGACCGGGCAGTGCAATTCCCAAAAGGTCCGGAAAGAGTTAGTAGAAGAGTTTGTTTTAAAGCAATTAAGAGAAAGATTTTTTGCGGAAAAAGCTATCCCGGAATTGGCCGAGAAAATTTACTCAAGCTTTACCAGCCAGAAAAAAGAAATGGGGAAAGAAGTTAAATATATTGAGAAAGAGTTAAAAGAAACAGAGAGAAAAATAGCCAACCTGGTCAATGCTTTGGCTAATGGAGCATCAACCGTAAATTCTATCGTCGAGCAACTAAAATTATTAGAAAGCAAAAAAGCCACCCTCGAAGTGCAACTCCAGGAGTGGTATTTAAAGTTACAGGATAACGTTGTCACCAAAGACAATATTATTGCCTTCTTAAAAAGCAAAAAAGAGCAACTGGATAGTAATGATCCAGTCGCTCTTAAATCGCTTTGCCAGGAATTTATTGATAAAGTTACTGTAAACAATGATAAAACCGACGTTGAATTTAAAATAACTGTGGTTATTGATGGTGGAGGCGGGGGGAATCGAACCCACCGTCCGGAGGACAAGAACCGAAAGCTTCTCCGAGGGCAGCCGGTATTTTAGCTTTCACCCGATTGGTGCCTACCGGCAGGCCACAATCGGGCTATCCCGTAAAATCTCGCTTATGAAGAGCCGGGACACCCTTCATAAGCCAGCCCGGTCCGGTCACGCCCCGACAGAAGCCCCGGGCAAGCTTCCGTCAGGACGTAGCTGCGTTATTAAGCAGCTAAAGCGTAGTTTTCGTTGGCAGTTATATTTTCCCACCATTTTTAACGAGGTAAGATGGGGTCCTCGCCTCGCTACTTTCGGCCCTTCGCTCCCCCGTCGAACCCTTTACGCCCCCGGGTTAATAACGAGCTCGCAGAGCCTTTTCAATTTCTCGGGCTGCATCCCTTTTGGCCATCTCTTCCCGTTTGTCGTAAATCTTTTTCCCTTTAGCTAAGCCCAATTCTATTTTAGCATAATTTCCTTTAAAGTAAAGCTTTAATGGTACCAAAGTTAAACCCTTTTCCCTGGTTTTACCAAACAGGCGCATAATCTCCCTTTTATGCATTAAAAGCTTCCGGGGTCTTTTTGGTTCGTGGTTAAAGCGGTTCCCCTGCTCGTAAGGGCTTATATGCATGTTGTAAAGCCAGAGCTCACCGTTTTCGATCCGGGCAAAGCTGTCTCTTAAATTTACCCGGCCCAGGCGAATGGATTTAACCTCGGTTCCTTTTAATGCTATTCCTGCCTCGTATTTTTCGAGAATATGATAGTCATGATAAGCTTTGCGATTTTCCGCAATTATCTTTTCCATAAAAACATACCCCTTAAAAATTCGTAACATACATGACTTAAGTTATTATATCATATTTTCTAAAATTTTTGCTTAGAAATTTTTCTACATTAACCGCTCCAAAATTTCTTCCGCCGATTCATTTGTTTCGGGGCTTTCTCCAAGTTTTTTTACAAGTACAAAATCAATTTCTCTTGCGACAGTGTTTACTTTAACCAGCCTGACCCGTACTTCATCCCCCAGACGAAACACCTTTTTCGTACGGCGGCCTATAAGGGCATAACTTTTTTCATCATAAAGATAGTAATCGTCCTCTAAAGTAGATACGCGCACTAACCCTTCGATTAAATTAGGCAACTGCACAAAAAAACCGAAAGAAGTTACCCCGGAAATTATAGCATCGTATTCGGTACCTTCTTTCCCTGCCATAAACTCAACCATCCGCATTTCCACCGATTCCCGTTCCGCTTCCATGGCCCGGCGCTCCATTTCCGACGACTGCTTGGCAACCTTTGGTAAATTTTTGGCAAGTTTTGCTTCCCGTCGCGGCGTAAGTTTCCCTTCTAATACTTCCCGGATTATCCGGTGAATCATTAAATCGGGATAACGGCGAATGGGTGAAGTAAAGTGGGTGTAGTATTCCGCCGCTAACCCAAAATGCCAGATTCTTTCCGCCGAATAACGGGCCTGCTTCATTGACCGCAGCATGACCGCATTAATTACCCTTTCCTCTTTTCTCCCCGCCACTTTTTCCAATAGCCGTTGAAATTCCCGGGGGTGGTATTTTCCGTCCCGGCCACCCTTTAAGTTATAACCAAAAAGCCTTAAAAACTCTTTTAAGCTGTGAATTTTCCCTTCGTCGGGATCTTCGTGAATGCGGTACAAAAACGGCACTTCCTGCCAGAAAAATCTTTCCGCTACCGTTTCGTTAGTTATTAACATAAACTCTTCAATTAGCTGGTGGGCAATGTTTCGCTCCCGCCGGACGATATCCACCACTTCCCCTTTATCATTCAGAATTACTTTAGCCTCGGGAAGATCAAAATCAATTGCTCCCCGCTCAAGTCGACGCTTTCTTAAAATCATGGCAAGGTTGGCCATTTCCTCCAGCATGGGCACCAAATCCCCAAGCTCTTCCCGGGCTTTGGGGTCTTTATCCAAAACAGCTTTTTTCACCATGGTATAGGTAAGCCGGGCCCGGGTTTTAATAACCGACGGAAAAATTTCATGACTTACCACTTCTCCGGCAGGAGTAATTTCCATTACCACCGATAGGGTCAACCGGTCTACTTGCGGGTTTAAACTGCATATCCCATTGGACAGCTCCGGGGGAAGCATCGGCAACACTTTACCCGCAAGGTAAACACTGGTCCCCCGCTCTAACGCTTCTTTATCCAGAGCCGAACCTTCCCGCACGTAATACGAGACATCGGCTATATGCACCCCCAACTGGTAATTACCGTTAGAAAGCTTTTTTAAGCTCACCGCATCATCTAAATCCTTGGCATCTTCATCATCAATGGTAACAATCATTTCCCCTCTTAAATCCCGGCGGTTTTTTAGCTCTTCCGGGTCAATTTCCCGGGAAATAGCCCTGGCTTCTTTGATGGTTTCAGGCTTAAAGGAATCTAAAAGACCGTATTTTTTTATAATAGCATTTAAGCGGGTTTGAGGATCCTGGGGATCGCCTAAAATTTCAATAATTTTACCTTCTGGAAGTTCTCCTTTCCGGGGATAAACGGTAATCTCCACAACCACCTTTTCTCCGTTCTTTGCTTTTACTCCCTTTTTCCCCAGGGGAATAATTATGGCACTGGTTATCCGTTCATCATCCGGTTCCACCAGGCCATAGTGCCGCCGCCGGTAGAAACTCCCCACCACCGTTTTATTGGCCCGTTCTAAAATTTTTACCACTTCTCCCTCCGGGCGGTTACCATCGGAAAAGGGAAGGTATCTTACCAGTACCCGGTCGTTATGCATTGCTCCTTTTAAATTGGTTGGGGAAATAAATACATCCTGCTTTTCCCGGTCTTCGGGTATTAAAAAGGCAAATCCTTTCGGATGCCCCTGAATCT
>NZ_BDJL01000017.1:6710-45548 GCF_001950325.1 Carboxydothermus islandicus | reverse complement strand
TACCAGTACCCGGTCGTTATGCATTGCTCCTTTTAAATTGGTTGGGGAAATAAATACATCCTGCTTTTCCCGGTCTTCGGGTATTAAAAAGGCAAATCCTTTCGGATGCCCCTGAATCTTCCCCGCACCATGTTCATTTGCTCGGGAAGGCCATATTTACCGGCCTTTGTTACATACACTTCTCCTTCTTTTTCTAAATCCCGTAAAACCGCAAGCAATTTCTTTATTTCCGAAACATCAGTAAGGCCAAGGCCTTCAATGATTTTATCGGGGTACTGCGGGGCATTAGCTTTTATTAAATACTCCAAAATTTTTTCTCTCATTTATTTTTTCCTCCTTTTAACGTCACTTCGTCATTTATTTTCATCTAAATTTACTACAATTATGTCAAAAGGCGGGTCCACCTTCCCCGCCTATAAACCTAACTCCTCGTGAATTTCCTGCATTGCTTTTAAACCAAGAGCTAAAAATTGTTCCAAAGTCAGGCCAATTTCGCTGCAGGCTGCTATTTGTTCGCGCTTGGCTCCCCGGGCAAAAGATTTTTCGTAGAAGCGATTTAAAAGAAACTCCACCGTTACCGCTTCTAATTTTTTCTCCGGACGAATCAAAGCTCCGGCCACAATCAGACCCGTTAAAGGGTCAACGGCATATAAAGCTTTATCCAAACGGGATTTTCGCGGCAGGCCATGGGCTTCGTTATGAACCTTGACCGCATAGACCACTTCTGCGGGAAGTCCAAGTTTTTCCAGGATTTCCGCTCCAATTAAACTATGCTTCCGGGGATCATCCTTTGTTTCATCATAATCAATATCGTGTAAAAGTCCGGCTAATCCCCATAATTCCTCATCTTCGCCAAAATGCCTTGCCAGTTCCCGCATCACCGCTTCCGCCGCTAACATGTGTTTCAGTAGATTGGAGCTTTTAACCCTCTGGGTAAGTTCAAGGTACGCCTGTTCCCTATCCATTATTTCCCTCCTCCGTTTGCCAGAACTTTGCCACTGCAAAAGCCAGCACTTGTTCCTCCGGCCCGAAAACATAGCCTTCCATTTCGTAAATTTTCCTTTTTTTATAAATCATTTTCCCTTTTACCGTAAGGGGCACTCCAACAGGCACCGGTTTTTTAAATTTTACGGTCATCTCCGCCGTTACCGCACGGACACCGTTAAAGGAAAGCCACTTGGCCATAGCTTCATCTAATAACGTAACTATAAGCCCCCCGTGCATTACGCCGGGATACCCCTGGTGTTCCGGCCGGGCGGTAAATTCCGCTACTGCCTCATCGTTAATGTACGAAAACTCTAACTTTAGACCATAAGGATTATCTTTGCCGCAGGCAAAACAGTAGTTTAGGGATTTTCCCTCCTCGCCCATGCTCCCTCATCCTTTCTGGTCTCATTTTAGCAGGTAATTTCTTCCGCGGCAAGATTGGAACCGGTAAAAAAAAGCAGCCCTGCTTATCAGGGCTGCGCTGTGAGATTCTTTTAGAAGAGCAACAGGGGCACAATAATCAGCGCAAAGGTTCCGGCTACTTTCATCAGCGGGTTCATCGCAGGGCCAGAAGTATCTTTGAAGGGGTCGCCAACGGTATCGCCCACTACCGCAGCTTTGTGCGTATCGCTGCCTTTGCCGCCAAGATTTCCCGCTTCAATATATTTTTTCGCGTTATCCCAGGCACCGCCAGCATTGGCCATATAAATTGCTAAAAGCACTCCGGTTGCGGTAACCCCGGCTAAATAACCGGTCAGGGCCTTGAAGCCAAGGATAAAGCCAATAGCCAGGGGCGCACCAACCGCTAATAAGCCCGGTGCAATCATCTGCTTGATTGCCGCTGCGGTACTGATGGAAACGCAGCGGGCATAATCGGGCCGGGCTTTCCCTTCCATGAGCCCGGGAATTTCCCTGAACTGACGCCGCACCTCTGCAATCATCTCAAAAGCCGCTTTTCCTACCGACTCCATAGTTAAAGCCGCTACTAAAAAGGCAACGGTGCCACCCAGGAAGAGGCCCACCAAGACCCAGGGATCAGTAATATTTAAATTAAACTCGCCATTAACTAAATACTTTTGTAAGTTCGGATTGGTTTTAGCTAGGTCGGTATAAGCCGAGAATAAAGCAAGGGCAGTTAAAGCCGCCGAACCAATGGCAAAACCTTTTGCTACCGCTGCAGTGGTGTTACCCACGGCATCGAGCTTATCGGTCTTATTCCGGATTTCCGGACCGAGCTCTGCCATCTCAGCAATACCACCGGCGTTGTCCGCCACCGGTCCAAATGAGTCCACCGCCACCACCATAGCGGCAGTTGCTAACATCCCCATAGCCGCCAGGGCAATTCCGTAGAAACCCGCAGCCCAGTAGCCAACCATGATGGCAGCTACAATAACAATAATCGGTAAGTAAGTACTCCGCATACCTACGGCGACCCCGGCAATGATGTTAGTTGCCGGACCGGTGGTGGAAGCCTCAGCAATTTTTTGCGCCGGAGGTTTTAAGTTGGAAGTATAGTATTCGGTTAACGAACCAATCGCCACGTTAACCACTAAACCTGAAACTACCGCAATAAAGATTCTGAGAGCCCATTCGCTGCCAAATACGTACTGGGCTAAAATGTAGGTAAAGATGGCCGTAATAAAGTTGGTAGACCACAAACCGATATTTAAAGCCATCTGGGGGTTACCATCTTCGGAGGTCCGCACAAAGAAAGTACTGATGATTGCGGCTACAATTCCGGCAGCGCCGAGAAGCAAGGGGAAAGTTGCCCCTAAAACTTCATTAAAGCCATGGTTCTTGGCAAAGGTGAGACCCAGGAGCATTGCTGCCATGGTAGTAGCGCCGTACGATTCAAAAAGGTCGGCACCCATTCCGGCAGTATCGCCCACGTTGTCCCCCACGTTGTCCGCAATAACCGCCGGGTTTCTGGGGTCGTCTTCGGGAATACCCGCTTCAACTTTACCCACCAGGTCGGCACCGACGTCAGCGGCTTTGGTATAAATACCACCGCCAACCCGGGCAAAGAAAGCAATGGCCGAAGCACCAAAGGCAAAGCTATCGATAACATGAACATCTTTAAAAATAATATATAAGGCCGAAACACCGAGTAAACCGAGACCGGCAACGGACATCCCCATAACGCCACCGGCTTTAAAGGCCACGTTTAAAGCAGCGTTTAAGCTTTTCCGCGCAGCCTGGGTCGTCCGGGCATTAGCTTTGGTGGTACTGGTCATCCCGGCATAACCGGCAAGAGCCGAGGCAATAGCACCCACCAGAAACGATACACCAACTTTAAGCCCGTAGCCAAAGTCCCCTTCCTTATAACCAAAACCAACAACCAACAAAACAAAAACCACAAGGGCAAAAGGAATTAACGTCTTGTACTGGCGGTTTAAATACGCCATAGCCCCTTCAAAGATGGCCTGGGAAATCTCCCGCATTTTTTCATTCCCCATATCTTCCTTTAAAACCGAGGAAAAAAGATACAGGGCAAAAAGAATTGCTAAGATCCCCGCTCCCAAGCCGTAATAAGCCAAGGTCATCCCGTTTTCCATTTCTCACCCTCCTCAATTTTTAAATTTATTTATATCTTAAAAAATTAAAGCCAGCACCAGGGATAAAATCATAAATAAAATTACCGCCACTACCGTCATTTTCTCAAACAGCTCATCAAGGCCCTTTTTCTTGCCAAACAAAACTTCCGCTCCACCGGCAATAGAACCGGAAAGTCCGGCACTTTTCCCCGACTGGAGAAGGACTGTAGCGATCACCCCTAAAGCTGCCAGGATGTGCAGAAAAACTAAGACCCCCTTTAAAACGGCCACCCCGCCTCACCTCCTTAAAAACCAAAAAAATTATACCACAATTTAGTTTGGTTAACAATAATTTTCGCACTATTTTAAATATTTATACATAACCCCTGAAGTAAAAAATGAAGTAAAAAATATAGTTTAAGGCCGGGAAAGCTTCTTCCCGACCGAAATTTAAAAAGTTACGCTTTTATATTATAAAAAGCTTTCAGCCCTTTGTAAATAGCAGTATAGTCCAATTCTTCCTCAATTCTTAAAAGCTGGTTGTATTTTGCTACCCGGTCGGTCCGTGACGGCGCTCCGGTTTTAATCATTCCCGCATTTACCGCCACCGCCAAATCGGCTAAGGTAGTATCCTCGGTTTCTCCCGAGCGGTGGGAAATAATGGTAGTATAGCCGTTTTGCCGGGCAAGCTCGATAGCATTTAAGGTTTCGGTAATGGTACCGATTTGATTTAACTTAATTAAAATACTGTTGGCAACTCCCAGATCAATCCCTTTCTGAAGGCGCTCAACGTTGGTAACAAATAAATCGTCCCCTACCAGCTGTATTTTCTTCCCCAGGCGCTCGGTTAAAAGCTTCCAGCCATCCCAGTCTTCTTCGCTCATCCCATCTTCAATGCTAATTATCGGATACTTAGTACAAAGTTTTTCGTAATACTCAACCATTTCCGCAGCAGATTTTTTAACCCCTTCGCCTTCTAACACATAAAAACCGTCCTTGTATAATTCGGTAGCAGCTACGTCGAGAGCAATATAAATATCTTTCCCCGGAGTGTAGCCCGCTTTTTCAATAGCCTCAACGATTACTTCAATAGCTTCTTCGTTGGACTTAAGGTTGGGGGCAAATCCTCCTTCATCCCCCACAGCGGTGTTATAACCTTTCCCCTTTAAAACTTTTTTGAGATTGTGAAATACTTCCGCACCCATCCGTAAAGCTTCTCCAAAGGAAGAAGCTCCTAAAGGCATGATCATAAATTCCTGAATATCTACGTTATTGTCGGCGTGTTTTCCACCGTTTAAAATGTTCATCATCGGCGCCGGCAGTACCCGGGCATTGGTTCCACCCAGATAACGATATAAAGGAAGTCCAAGATAATTAGCTGCTGCCTTGGCTACCGCCATGGAAACTCCAAGAATAGCATTAGCCCCTAACTTCCCCTTATTGGGAGTACCATCTAATTCAATGAGGTACTCGTCAATCCCCACCTGGTCTAACGCATCAAACCCGAGAATTTCCGGTCCGATAATGGAGTTGACATTTTCTACCGCCTGAGTAACCCCCTTACCAAGATATCTATTGGGGTCATTATCCCTTAACTCCACCGCTTCAAACGCGCCAGTAGAGGCACCGGATGGCACTGCAGCTCTTCCCCAGGTACCATCTTCCAAGATTACATCTACCTCCACGGTAGGATTTCCCCGGGAATCTAATATTTCCCGGGCAATAACTTCCCGAATTTCTGACATTTAAATCCCTCCTTAAAATTTTTAAAATAAAGGCTGACCGGTCATTTCTGGCGGTATTTCCAAACCCATTAACTTTAATATTGTCGGAGCTACATTTTCCAGGCTTCCACCATCCTTAAGTTTAACACCCCGGTACCTCTCATCCACTAAGATAAACGGCACCGGATTGGTGGTATGAGCGGTATAGGGAGTGCCATCATCCTCCAACATCTTTTCGGCGTTGCCGTGGTCGGCGGTAATTATGGCCGTTCCTCCTAAAGATAAAAACTTATCTACCACCCGTCCCAGGCATTCGTCCACCGCTTGTATGGCCCGGACGGCTGCTTCAAACACCCCGGTATGGCCTACCATATCTGGATTGGCGTAATTTAAGACAATTAAATCGTAACCCTTTTCCATCTCCTGCAAAAGCCTTTCCGTTACCTCATAGGCGCTCATTTCCGGCTTTAAGTCGTAGGTAGCAACCTTGGGCGAAGGTATTAATATCCGCTCCTCCCCCGGATACGGCTTTTCCACCCCGCCGTTAAAGAAAAAGGTAACATGGGCGTATTTTTCCGTCTCAGCAATTCTAAGCTGCTTTTTTTGCTGCTTTGCCAGGTATTCACCCAGGCAGTTATTAATGGTTTGCGGTAAAAAAGCCACCGGAGCATTAATGGTTTTATCGTACTGGGTAAAACAAACAAAGTACAAATCCTGAATTTTTTCCCGCTGAAAACCGTTAAATTCATCATCCACAAAAGCTCTCGTTATCTGCCGGGCCCGGTCGGGGCGGAAATTATAAAAGATAATACTGTCTCCCGGTCCCACCACCCCGTACGGCTTACCTTCCTGATTAATCACCACCGTGGGCGAAACAAACTCATCCGTTTCCCCCCGGTCGTAGGCTAAAGCCACCGCCGCCTCCGGCTCTGTTACTTTAAACCCTTCCCCAAAAACCATCGCCCGGTAAGCTTTTTCCGTCCGCTCCCAGCGCTTATCCCGGTCCATAGCGTAATACCGCCCCATCACCGTGGCAATCTGGCCAAAGCCAAGTTCCTTTAAGCGAGCTTCCAAAGCTTCTATGTACTCCCGGGCGTTTTGCGGCGGTACATCCCGGCCATCAAGAAAGGCGTGGATAAATACCCGCGTAAAATTTTCCCGGCGGCAAAGTTCTAACAAGGCAAAAAGGTGTTCAATATGGCTGTGCACCCCACCGTCGGATAATAATCCCATGAGGTGAAGATTGCCCCCGGTTTTGCGGGCATGATTTACAGCCTCTAAAAGCTCAGGATTTTGAAAAAAGCTGCCTTCTTCTATTTCTTTGGTAATCCGGGTTAATTCCTGGTATACAATCCTTCCGGCTCCCAGGTTGAGGTGGCCGACTTCCGAATTGCCCATCTGCCCCCGGGGCAGTCCTACCGCAAGTCCTGAGGCTTCTAAAATTGTATGGGGATAATTATTCCAGTACCGATTAAAGTTTGGCGTTCCAGCTGCAGTTATGCTGTTGCCATAAGTATCAGCGGTTATACCCCAACCGTCTAAAATGGTAAGTAAAACTGGCACAAAAAATCCTCCCTTAAATACTTCCTTTAACAATAGCCGTAAAACTATCTACTTTTAAGCTGGCACCGCCTACTAAGGCACCGTCGATATCCGGTTGAACAATGAGTTCTTTAATATTTTCCGGCTTCACACTGCCACCGTATTGAATGCGAACTTTCTCCGCAATCTCTTTCCCGAAAAGGTTTACCAAAAGTTCCCGGATAAACCGGCACACTTCCTGAGCATCTTCAGGAGTTGCGGTTTTTCCGGTACCAATTGCCCACACCGGCTCGTAAGCAATGGTAAGGTTTTCGGCCTGCTCTGCCGTTACTTCAGCCAGGCCCTTTAACACCTGAATCTCCACCACTGCCTTGGTAATTCCCCGTTCCCGTTCTTCCAAAGTTTCGCCAACGCAAAAGATAGGATTTAGTCCCCAGGTAAAAGCTGCTTTTATTTTTTGGTTAATAAGTTCGTCCGTTTCCCCGAAGCAGGCTCTCCGCTCGGAGTGTCCCAAGATTACGTACTTCACCCCTAAATCTTGAAGCATGGCCGGAGATACTTCACCGGTAAAAGCCCCTTCCTTTTCAAAATGCATGTTCTGGGCCCCAAGAGCAATATCGCTCCCCTCCAAAGCTTCCTTAACCGGCCACAGGGCAGGAAAAGGCGGGCAAACCGCCACGTCCACACCGCTAACATCTTTTAAGCTATCTTTGAGCTCACGGACAAATGCGGCCGCCTCGACAGGGGTTTTATACATTTTCCAGTTACCTGCAATAAAAGGTTTTCTCATACCCCGCCCCCCGTAACTTACTTATCGTATAAAACTTCAACTCCGGGAAGTTTTTTCCCTTCTAAAAATTCCAGAGAGGCTCCTCCGCCGGTGGAAATATGGGTTATTTTGTCCGCAACTTTTGCTTTTTCTACCGCCGCAACCGAGTCTCCACCGCCAACCACGGAAAGAGCGCCGCTTTCGGCTACCGCTTCGGCAACCGCAACTGTACCCCGGTCAAAGGGTTCCACTTCAAAAACCCCCATCGGCCCGTTCCAGACAACTGTCTTAGCTTTTAAAATCTCTTCCCGGAAGAGCTTGGCGGTCTTTTCGCCAATATCTAAAGCCATTTCTTCCGCAGGAATACCATCGGCTGCTACCGTTTTGCCGGGCACTCCCGCTTCAATCTTGGGAGCTACCACCACGTCAATCGGCAATAAAAGCTTAACTCCCATTTCTTTTGCTTTATTCATTAACTCCCTGGCTAAATTTACTTTATCCTCTTCCACCAAAGATTTTCCGGTTTCATAGCCCATTGCTTTTAAAAAGGTGTTGGCCATGCCACCGCCGATTAAAAGTGCGTCAACTTTGCCGAGAAGGTTTTCAATCACCCCGATTTTATCGGAAACTTTAGCTCCACCAATAATAGCCACAAACGGCCGTTCCGGGTTATTTAATACCCGCGACAAAAAGTTAATTTCTTTTTCCATTAAAAATCCGGCTACAGCCGGTAAATACGAAGCAATCCCGGCGGTAGAAGCATGAGCCCTGTGGGCCGCTCCAAAAGCGTCGTTAACATAAATTTCGGCAAGTCGCGCCAGTTTCCGGGCAAATTCCGGATCATTTTTTTCCTCTTCGGGATAAAAGCGTACGTTTTCTAAAAGAAGTACTTCTCCCGGCTGTAATTCCCCGGCCATTTTTTCCACCTCGGGCCCCACTACATCGGGAGCCATTTTCACCTCTATCCCAAGAAGCTCAGATAGTCTTTTAGCCACCGGCTTTAAGCTGTATTTTTCGTTAAACTGGCCTTTGGGTCGGCCCAGGTGAGAGGCGACGATAAGTTTAGCCCCTTGTTCTCTCAAGTACTG
This sequence comes from Carboxydothermus islandicus, assembly GCF_001950325.1. Taxonomy (GTDB): domain Bacteria; phylum Bacillota; class Z-2901; order Carboxydothermales; family Carboxydothermaceae; genus Carboxydothermus; species Carboxydothermus islandicus. Next base: position 36,904 of record NZ_BDJL01000017.1, on the reverse strand, counting down.
GAGGGTAGGAAGGGCTGCCCGGATGCGGGTATCATCGGTTATCTCCCGGTTTTCATTTAAAGGTACGTTAAAATCAACCCGCACGAAAACTTTTTTGCCTTTTACCTCCACATCTCTTATCGTTTTTTTGTTCATAAACATCCCCTTCCCTTCTTAAAATGGGAAACGGGGGACTTGGCCCCCACTATTATAAACCTTTTTTGGCAATGTAAGTCGCTAAGTCCACCAGACGGTTAGAATAACCCCATTCATTATCGTACCAGGCAATAACTTTGGCCATATTGCCTTCGATTACCATGGTAGAAAGTCCATCAACAATAGAGCTCAAAGGATTACCGTTAAAGTCCACCGAAACCAAGGGTAGCTCGGTATAACCAAGGATGCCCTTTAATTCTCCTTCGGCAGCTTCTTTTAAAGCAGCGTTAATTTCTTCCCTGGTTGCGGGTTTTTCTAACTCCACCACCAAGTCAACTACCGAAACATTGGGTGTAGGTACCCGCATGGCAAAGCCATTTAATTTTCCTTTTAATTCGGGAAGAACTAAGGCCACCGCTTTTGCCGCTCCGGTAGTGGTGGGGATTATGGAAGTAGCTGCAGCCCGGGCCCGACGTAAATCTTTGTGAGGAAGGTCTAAAATCCGCTGGTCGTTAGTGTAAGAGTGGACGGTAGTCATCAAGCCTTTAACAATGCCAAACTTTTCGTGCAGCACTTTGGCCACCGGTGCCAGGCAGTTAGTAGTACAGGAGGCATTGGAAATTACATGGTGGTTCACCGGATCGTACTTATCCTCATTTACTCCCATAACAATAGTAATATCTTCATCGGTAGCAGGAGCGGAAATGATTACCTTTTTGGCTCCAGCTTCCAGGTGCTTTACCGCATCAGCTTTTTTGGTGAACTTTCCGGTAGACTCAATGACAATTTCTACTCCTAATTCCTTCCAGGGTAAGTTAGCCGGGTCTTTTTCCGCATAAACTTTAACTTCTTTACCATTTACCACAATGGCATCATCTTTAGCCTCTACGTCGGCAGCAAAAATCCCGTGAACCGAGTCGTATTTTAAGAGGTGGGCCAAAGTCTTGGCATCGGTTAAGTCGTTTACCGCTACAATTTCAATTTCCGGATTGTTTAAGGCTGCCCGAAACATATTCCGGCCAATCCGGCCAAAACCATTAATCCCTACTTTTACAGGCATCCCAATTCCTCCTTTTAATTAATTTAAAAAATTAACTGTGCTTCTCTTGTATTATAAAACGATATTTTTAATATAGGCAAGTTTTAAAGTAATCCATGCTACCCGGGAAAAATGTTTTTATTTTTTGAATATTAAACATACGAAAAGGCGGGTTGCCCCGCCTCAAAATGCTAATTATTTTCCGGCTTCCAGTCTTTAAACATTTCCCTTAACTGCACTTTGGCAATTTTACCGGTAGAAGTCTTGGGAAGTTGCTCAACAAAAACGAAGTAGTCCGGCAGCCACCATTTGGCAAACTTGGGCGCTAAAAATTCCCGGAGTTCATCGGGAGTAGCAGTCATCCCTTCCCTTAAGACTACTGCCGCTAAAGGCCGCTCCTGCCACTTGGGATCATAAACGGCAATTACCGCCGCTTCTTTCACCGCCGGATGCCCCATTAACGCATTTTCTAACTGTACCGAACTAATCCATTCTCCTCCAGACTTAATAACATCTTTGGTGCGGTCCACCAAACGGATGTAACCCCCTGGCTCCACCACTGCCACATCTTCGGTTCTAAACCAGCCATCCTCGGTCCACTTGCCGGTATTTTCACCTTTATAATACTGGGCAGCAATCCACGGTCCACGCACCTGTAGCTCACCAAAGGTTTTGCCATCTTCAGGCACAACATTCCCTTCTCCATCCACCACCCGGGCTTCCACAAAAGGTACCGGTAAACCCTGGGTAGCCCGAATCTGGTATTTCCGGTCTTCCGATTCAGTTAAATGTTCAGGTTTAATCCGGGCAACCGTCCCTAAAGGAGTAGTTTCGGTCATCCCCCAGGCATGGATAACGGTAATCCCGTGCTTATCAAACCTCCGGATAATTGCTTCAGGAACCGCCGCACCACCCACTACTAAACGTAAGTTTGGGGCAAATTTAAATTTGCCGGGATTTTGGTCCAGCAAATCAATAATTCCCGCCCAAATAGTGGGCACTCCAGCGCTTAAAGTCACCTGTTCCTTTTCAAATAAATCCACCAGACTCGCCGGATCTAAATAGGGTCCCGGCATCACCATCTTCGCTCCTACCATTACAGCAACATAGGGAATACACCAGGCATTAACATGGAACATTGGCACTACCGGCATTAAAGTATCGTACATACTGATACCAATGGAATCAGGCAGCGCCAAACCAAAGGAATGAAGCATCAGCGAACGGTGCGAATACAAAACTCCTTTGGGCCTTCCGGTAGTCCCTGATGTGTAACACATCGCTGCCGCATCCGTTTCGGCAATTTTCGGATACGAAAAACTTTCATCGCCGGTCGCCAAAAACTGTTCGTAATCGATATACTCCCCCGGAACAGGTTTTCCGGAAAACGGCACTACGATAACTTTTTCCACGTTGATCTGGTTCTTAACCTGTTCAAAAAGCGGCAAAAGCACATCTTCTAAAATAATAAACCGGTCCTCGGCATGATTTATTATATATGCTAAATCCTGGGGAGAAAGCCGCAGGTTCAAGGTATGCATAACCGCTCCGGTAATGGGGATACCAAAATATGCCTCCAGATGGCTGTAAGAGTTCCACATCAAAGTCGCTACCCGATCCCCCGGTTTAATTCCCGCTTTTACCAAAGCGCTGGCAAGTTTATGGCTTCTCCTGTAAAACTCTCCGTAGGTATAACGATGTAACGTTCTGTCAGGGCGGCGAGTCACAATCTCATGGTTGGCAAAATATTTAGCCACCCTCTCCAAAATCGTAATCATCGTTAAAGGATAGTCATCCATCATTAAACCTTTCAAATCTATCTCCCCCTGTTCTGTTTATTTTTAATTTTATAATATTATTAATTTTCAGTCAAATTTAATTTTATTATCACAGCTAAAAGAAAAACGGGCTTGCGCCCGCCTTAATTTCTACACTTTTCGCCGCTTTGCTGCCGCTAAAATCCCCATTTCTTCCCGGTATTTAGCCACGGTCCGGCGGGATATTTTTATACCCCGCTGGGTTAAAATATCGGCAATTCTCTGGTCCGATAAAGGTTCCTGGGGATTTTCCCGGGCGATCAGTTCTTTAATTTGCGCTTTGATACTGGTGGAAGAGGAAAAACCTCCCTGACCGCTTTCCAACGCCGAAGCAAAGAAATATTTCATTTCAAAAGTCCCCCGGGGAGTAGCCATGTATTTATTGGCACAGGCCCGGGAGATAGTTGATTCGTGTAAATTCAACGCTTTTGCTACCTGTTTTAAGGTTAACGGCTTTAAATATTTTAAACCGTATTCTAAAAATTCCCGTTGATAATCCACAATGAAACGAGCCACCCGGTACAGGGTAAAACGCCTCTGTTCGATACTTTTGATAAGCCAGAGGGCTTGATTTAATTTTTTCTCCACATATTTTTTCGTTTTTTCATCGTAATCCTTTTGCTTTAAAATGTTTTGGTAAGTATTATTTATATTTAAACGGGGTAAAAGGCTGTCGTTTATTAAGATTATATATTCACCTTCAACTTTTTCTACAGTGATATCCGGTACCACGTACCTTACTTCTTTTAGCGTCGCAAAATTTCTCCCCGGCTTTGGGTCTAAACTTTTTATAATATCCATCGCCTGGTAAACTTCTTCTACCGTTACCCCCAGGCGATTGGCCACTTTTAAGTACTTGCTCTGGGCTAAATCGGGTAAATAATTGGAAATTATCTCTTTTACCAGAGGAGTTAAAACATTTTTTTGCTCCGCCTGAATTAAAAGGCATTCTAAAAGTCCCCGGGCGCCAACTCCGGGAGGATCAAAAGTTTGGATAATTTTTAAAACCCGTACTACATCTTCTTTTTCCACTTTCAGCCTTTCAGAAATTTCCTCCACCGGACAGGTTAGATAGCCGTTTTCGTCAATATTACCAATAATAAACTCTCCGATTTTATTATCAAGCTGGGGTAAGTTCAATAAATGAAGTTGTAAATAAAGATGTTCCCACAGGCTGCTTTCGGAACTTGCCGGTTCAAAACCTTTCCGTTCTTCATCCTCTTGCCTCAAGCCCATCCCCAAATCACTGGAATCGGCAAAATAATCAGCAATTTCCCGCAATTCCTGCTCTTCATCATTTTCCTCCAGTCTATTTTCTTCTTTATCTTCACTTACTTCTATTTCCAAAAGAGGATTAGTTTCAACCTGCTGTTCAATAAAACTAACCAATTCCAATGTATTTAATTGTAAAATGGTAATGGCCTGTTTTAGCTCGGGCGTTAAAACAAGCTTTTGCGTCTGCTCTAAATTTAGTCCAAAATCCATCGGCATTCGTCATTCACTCCTAAGAAGAAAGCCTTTATGTAAATAATTCGCCCTAAGCTTAAAATTATCCTTCTTGTTAATTAATATGAGCCAACTTTTTAAAATAAACCAAAATAAAACCGCTTAAAACTAAAGCTAAAACAACTGCAAAAGAAAACTGTTCCTCTAAGAAAAGATAGGGATGTAAGCCAAACCCCCAGTCAACAACGTCTTCCAGGATAAGCCAAATTACGCTGAAAAAATAGGCTTTTTTGGTTACCGGTATACCTTTTACGTAGATAATACTTTCCACAATCATCCCCAGATGACTTACAAAAAGCATTACCTCTACCGGCTCGATTCTTCCGGAAAGATACCAAAACTGCATTAAGATTCCCAGGGCCCAGAAACCGTATTTAAAACACATCATCCCCGCCCAGAGGGTAAGACCGGTAATCTCCCGCCCAAAAAGCATCAAAAAAAAGGCTAAAGTTAACAGCGTTGTCGACAAGGGACTGTCAGGAATTAAAGGCCAGAAAATAAGCGGCTCTTTCAGCAGTTGTCCCCGGTACCAGAGGTACCCCCAGATACTGCCAAATAAATTTACCAGCAGCAGTAAAAAAACATAAAGCTTTTTGCGGGGGTTTTGCCAGTAATCAGCGATTACCCCGGTAATTTTACTCAATTTTTTTCACCACCCGGGCGGGCACTCCCACCGCTAACACCCCGGGAGGAATATCTTTTGTCACCACCGCTCCCGCTCCAATCATTGCTCCATCACCAATTTCCACTCCCGCCAAAATCGTAGCATTTGCACTGATCAAAACATCCCGGCCAATTTTAACTGGCCCGGTTTTAAAACCCTCCACGCGAAACTCGTGGGTTAAAATCGTTGCATTGTAACCAATAATGGTATTGTCCCCAATTTCGATTAACTCGGGAAAAAGCACATCGGGCATCATCATCAAGCCAAGGCTTACATTTTTACCAATTTTCATCCCAACCCCGTACCGGTAAAGCCAACGTTTTAATCCGAGAAAGGGCAAATACCTGCCGATGCTGATAAAGATAAAATTTTTAGCTACTTTAAAAAAGCTCACGTAACTGCGCCAGTAGTACATCGAGTTCTCCGGTCCAGGTTTTTGATGTTCCGTTAATCTTCTCATACTCCCTCCGGATTCAGCTCAAGTTTTAAACCATCCTTACCGGCAATAGTTTTAATACCGGATTTTTCCCTTACATACCGGGCCATCTTATCCCGCAAATCTTCGGGATAAAGGCAACAGTAGTTAAAATGGCTAAGCACCGCTAATTTAACTTTACTGTCCTTCAAAAGATGGGCAAGACCTAAAGTGGTTAAGTGCCGGTGCATCCAGGAATTGTGAGCGGTTACATTGGCAATTAAAATATCCACTTCGGAAAAAATTTTTTTAAGATCTTCGCGATAATCCACAACCTCAAGAAAATCGTTAACCGGCCCCATTCGTTCTACCTTTTTAATTCCCGTTAAACTCTGGTAGCTTAAAATGTAGTTGGTATCGCTGGTATAACCGATGGCTAAATTTTTATATTTTAAAATAAATCCGTAATTTTCTTCCCCGTGATAGACAGCTACCGGAACTACCGTTACTTTCCCTATTTCCACGGGCTTAAGTGCTTTTAAAACCACCACTTCCGGCCCCCCGGAATAAAAGCCGGTATTAATTCCCTGATGAAAGGGACTTATCATGCGGTCATCTAAAACCTTGCCGGGAGCTAAAAGAAAACCTCTCCGGGCAAACATTCCCCAGCACATACCTTCAATAATGGGTTCCGCTCCCCCGTAGTGGTCCTGATGGCCATGGGAGATATACACAGCGGTAAGACTACCTAAATCAATGTTTAACTCCCGGGCCCGCACTATTGCCGACGGTCCAGGATCAACCCACATTAAAAATTGTTCAAGTTTAATAATAAAGCCCGCGGTATACGGGTTCTGGGTTAAAACCGCCTCGGGATTGCCACCGGTTCCGGCAAACAAAATAAAACTTTCCCCGGTGTTTTTTATCTCATTTCTTTTTCTAAACCTTTCCCTTGCTAATTCAATTCCATAAACTGTTTTTTCTCTAAGTTCCCGATCAAGTCCTTCCAAATCCATTACCCCAGCGCCCCGTTTCTTATTTTTTCAGCTATAAGTTCTAATTTGCGAAAGCGGTGATTAACCCCGGATTTAGTCAGGGGAGGGTTTAAAAGACTACCTATTTCTTTTAAGCTTAAATCCGGATTATCCAGTCTTAAAATGGCAATTTCCTTTAAAGCCGGGTCAAGGTTATCCAACCCAATCTTCTCTGCAATATATTCAATATCCTTTATCTGCTTCACCGCCGTTTTTACCGCTTTTTTGATATTGGCCGTTTCGCAGTTAACCAGGCGATTTACCTGGTTTCTAACTTCTTTCACCACCCGAACGTTTTCAAATTTTAAAAGCGACTGATGAGCCCCTATCAAACTTAAAAAAGATAAAATCTGTTCCGCATCCTTTAAATACAAAAAAGGAACAGATTTCCGTTTTAAAAACCGAAAAGTAAAATGGTACTTTTGCAAAACCTTTAAAACCTGCCGGGCAAACGCCTCATCGGGCAGGTTTAATTCCAGATGATAGTCTCCTGCCGGATCGTTTAAAGAGCCACCGGCTAAAAAAACGCCCCTTAGAAAACTTCGCCGGCAACAATCGTTTTTAATATAATTTTCGTTAATGCGGTTAGATAAATTTCCTTTTTCATCTATAAAGCCATACTCTTTAAGAAGTTCTTCCACCCGCTCTTCAAGTTCTATATAGTAAAAATTTTTTTGGGAAAGCCGCCCGTGGTCCTGCACCAGGGTTTTAGTTTTAAAACCATTATTTTTTAGAAGAATTAGAATTTTTCGCGCCAAAAAAGAAAGGGGAGTTTTAAGGGAAAGTTTTAACTTTTTACTGGAAATACCCAAATCCCCCAGCATCTTGATATAAGCTCCCAGTTCCGCCCGCTGGCAGCAACTTTTCTGGGGGATAATGTGGGCCAGCTCTTCTTTCGTTTCCCGGGCAAAAGACATGTTACCACCTCGAAAAAATTATACCATACAACCACCTGACCGGCCAGGAGTGGTACTTCCGGAGCACTCCGGGAATAAAGGAAGGATTGTATCTTTAACATAACCCGGTAGAAATTTTTTATGCTCCCTTTTCTACCTATCTTCCCTTAAATATTTTTCTAACTGCTCCACAAATTCCCTCCTACTCATATGGCCGGTAACCCGCAAGCGTTTTAAACGGTATAAATCACAACCTTTCTCATTAATTCCCAGCTCGGTAGTAGTGGCAGCTCGAAAACCGGCTTTTTTTACCATTTCTATAATTTGGTCATTGTAAAGACCATAGGGATAACAAAAATATTTTACCGGACGCCTTAAATTCGCTTCTAACATTTTTTTGGAATTAAAAATTTCCTTTTCCGCCACTTCCAGCGGTACTTTCGTTAACCGGGGGTGATTAACGGTATGAGCGCCAAATTCAATCCCGTAATTGGCCATTTCCTCGATCTGCTCCCAGGTTAACATGTAATTGGTGGGCTTTCCTTCCCGCTCATCCCACTCGTTAGTTTTCCCAACAATTCCGGTAATTATAAAAATTGTAGCGCGAAAACCGTATTTTTTTAAAATCGGAAAGGCATAAACGTAATTATCCCGGTAACCATCATCAAAAGTTATCACAATAGGTTTTTCCGGTAAGGGCTTACCAAATTCAAGATAATCCACCGCTTCATCCAAAGATACCGTGTGAAAACCATGCTCCTTTAAATAGCGCATTTGCCAGTCAAACTCCCGGGGCAAAACTCTAAGCCCAAGGCCGCCGGTTTTCCGGTCGGGATTTACCTTATGATACATTAAAATCGGTACCCCTCGCTCCCGGTAATCGGCAAAGGCTTCCCTGGGAAAAGAAAGCCATCCGACGGTAACAATACTTGCCGCAGCAATTAACGCCAGTATAAAGGCAAGTAATATCCGCTTCATCTTTTTTCCCCCATTTGCTTAAACTTTTTCGGCAATTTCCTTCCGGTAAAAACTTATTATTACCCGGGCCAATTTTTCCGAATCATGGCGTAAATACTGCTTCTGGTCTAATACCGGTGCTTTTATCACCTTTTTAACCCCAAGCTTTTTTAAAAGCTTTTCGTTTACCGTTACCGGCTGCTGTCCTTCCCGCTGATATTTAGCTAACAAATGATCGGCAAAGCTTTCGTTATTTACCAAAACATAATCCACAATCGGTCCCGCGTGCTCGATAATAGCCTGCAGGTGGTCGTGCGCCGTAAAGCCAGCGGTTTCTCCCTTCTCGGTCATTATATTCATCACATAAAGAACCGGCGCCCGGCTTTTCCTGATGCTCTCCACCACCCCTTTTACCAGCAAGTTAGGGATAATGCTGGTGAAAAGGCTACCCGGTCCTAAAATAATTAAATCCGCCTCCAATAATGCTTTTTCGACTTCCGGCAAAGTCTTTGCTCCCGGTGGATGGAGATAAACCCTTTTAATGGGCACCGCTACTTCCCGAAAACGGCTCTCCCCCACCACTTCATCGCCGTTGACAAGAATACCCCTTAACACTACTTTATCTTCGGTTGAAGGATAAACAACACCCCTTACTTTTAAGATCTGTCCCAGGGAAAAAACTGCCTGGGAAAAATTCCCGTTGATTTTCCAGAGGGCAGCTAAAAGCAAATTTCCCATGCTGTGACCGGCCAAATCCCCTTCGGTAAAACGAAACTGCAATAAACTTTCCATGAGACTTTCTTTATCCGCCAGAGCCACCAAACAGTTTCTTAAATCCCCCGGTGGCAGCATACCCATTTCTTCCCGAAGCCGGCCAGAGCTTCCTCCGTCATCGGCTACCGTTACAATAGCGGTAATGTTGCTGGTGTAATGTTTTAATCCCCGAAGTAAGGTGGCAAGTCCGGTTCCACCACCAATAACAGCAATTTTTGGACCCCTCAAAAGTTTTTTTCTAAGATAAAGTTCTTCAATGACATTTCCCCGTTCGTCCGGATACAAACTTTTTAAAACGGAATTTAAGAGCTTTTTAAAACCATATGCAATTAAAAAAACACTTATTCCGAAAACAATTAAAACATAAAGCCGTCGGTTTTCAACTATAAGGTGAAAACCCCAGGCAAAGGATAGTATTCCCGCAATAATAAGCAAAATGTACCTTTTAATTTTTAAACCGGGGTACAACCATAATAAATATTTTTTCATTACCTTATTCCTCCCGGTGTTTTTCCAGATCCCGATGCCGCAGATACACCTCGTAATTTTTTTCTTCTAAAGTCCTGGCCAGAAAATTAGCAATAGCTACCGACCGGTGCCGGCCACCGGTACAGCCAATAGCAATGACGAGATTGCTTTTTCCTTCTTTCTGGTAAAAGGGCATTAAAAATTCAATAAGATCCAAAAATTTTTCGGTAAATTTTTTGGTAACCTCATACTTAAAAACGTAATCATAAACCGGCTTGTCGCTTCCGGAAAGAGGTCTTAGTTCATTTACGTAAAAAGGATTGGGTAAAAAACGAACATCCATTATAAGGTCGGCATCTAAGGGTAGACCGTACTTATAACCAAAAGTTACGATATTTATGGAAATTTTGCTGCGCTTTTGCTCTTCGCCGTAATAGTTTAAAATCTCGTTTCGTAAATCTGCTGGCTGTAAATCAGAAGTATCTATTATTTTATCGGCTCTTGCCCGTAAATTCTCTAAAAACTTTCTTTCCTTTTTGATGTTATCTAAAATTTGACTGCCCCGTACTCCCAGCGGATGCCCCCGGCGATTAGCTTTAAACCGTTTTAATAATATTTCGTCCCGGGCCTCTAAAAATAAGATTTCATACTTTATTCCAAGCTTCGTTAACTCTCCCAGAGCCCAGTCTAAATCCTGAAAAAACTTCTGCCCCCGGACATCCACCACTAAAGCTACCTTTTCTATTTTATTTTCCGCATGAGCTACCAGTTCCGCAAACTTGGGCATTAAAACCGGAGGTAAGTTATCCACGCAAAAATAGCCAAGATCTTCTAAAGCGCGCATTGCCTGCGTTTTACCAGCTCCGGATAATCCCGTTACAATTAAAAAGCGCATTATTCCACCCACCGTTTAATTTAACTCAGATCCTTTAATATTCAAAACCCTGTCCAAAGGAAAATTATAGCGCAGCAAAAGTTCTTTCCCGCTTTTCAGTTCGCCCACCGTTTGGGGGTAGTGAGCATCACTGTTAACCATCAGCTTTGCTCCCGTTTTTAAAGCTGCCAGAACTATCTCATCCTTGGGATAGTTATGTCCGGTATTTATTTCTAACGCTACCCCGTACTTTGCACAGGTCCGCGCCAGCTCCTCTATATTTACGGGAAGCCTGAGGTTGGGGTGACTTATTGCTAAGGGTCGGTATTTCTCTATTGATCGAATTAGTGCCCGGGTATTTACCCGGATAAGATACTTCTTTATTCCGGAAAAAAACCGTCCAAACAGGTTAGGAAGGACAAACAAAAAGCCATCTTTTAAGGTCCTGGGTAAAATATAGGGGTGAAGACCAATAATTAAAAAGTCAAGGGCGGAAACAATTTCCCTGCTAATATCAATATCCCCCTCTAAAGAAATAACATTTGCTTCCGCCCCCACCAGTATTTTAATATCGGAAAATTCTTTTTCGAGATTCCGTGCTTCTTCTTTGATGGTTAAATAGACCTTTTCCTGCCGCACCCCGGTGCCAATATTCGCCGGACCGTGGTCGGCAACCCCGTAAAAAAGTAAGCCTTTCTTTAAAGCTGCCTCGACATTTTCTCGTAAACTTCCCCGGCCATCGCTATAACGGGTATGGGTATGAAAATCACCGGAAAACATTTGACCCCATCCTTTAAGAAAATCGCTCCAAAGCTAAGGCTATCGCTCCCATGACTCCGGTTTTACTTCCTAAAACGGCTTTTTTTACCGTTAAATCTTTATAGGGCTGGGGTAATGCCTTCTCTGCCAGTTCTTCTCGAATTAACTCTAAAAAGGGTTCGCCAATATTTATAACCCCGCCTCCTAAAACAATCAGAGAAGGATTTAAGAGGTTCACTACATTGGCCAGGCCAATCCCCAGATAAAAAGCCGCTTCGTTTAATATTCCTTTTGCTTCCGGATCACCCGCTAAAAACGCTTCCCCCACCGTTTTAGCGTTGATAGCCTCAATATTCCCCTGAGCCAATTTTAAAATTTCCTGGCCAAAACCCTCGGCCACCAATTGCCGTGCCCTTTCTCCTATTGCCGTACCCGAGGCCATTACTTCCAGACAGCCCCGTCGGCCACAATTGCACCGGGGGCCACCCGGTTCCACAATGGTATGGCCTAACTCGCCGGCACTGCCGGAGCTTCCCCGATAGAGCTGTCCATCTATTATTATACCCGCACCAATCCCGGTACTTACGGTAACATAAACCAGGTCTCTGTGGCCCCGGCCGGCACCGTACCTGTACTCACCCAAAGCTGCTAAATTGGCATCGTTATCAACTTCCACCGGTAAACGGAGCAACGCTTGCAAATTTATTTTCAGCGGGTAATTTTGCCAGGGAAGATTGGGAGCGGTAATAAGTGTTCCGGTACGGTAGTCCACCGTTCCCGGCGCCCCAATCCCGATTCCCAGCACTTTTTCCTTCGGTACTGCGCTTTTGGCAATAACCCCTTTAACCATCCTCCCAAGCTGGTGTAAAAGTTTTGTTTCGTCTTTGGTAGTCGGTTCAATTTCTTCCGCCACTATTTCCCCACTTAAGTTAGCCAAGGCAGTATAAATTTTCGTACCTCCCAGGTCTATCCCCACTACATAATTTCCCATCTTACTGCTCCTTCCGGATAACTGTTCCCGGGACTTCGTTCACCCGCGCAACTCCCGTTAAAAGCATCGCTTCCCTTAGTTCCTTTTTAATTTTCTCAAGGTAAATTTTAACCCCTTCGGCACCACCGCCAAAAGCTGCCACGATTACCGGCCGGCCTATTAATACTCCATCCGCTCCCAGCGCCAAAAGTTTTAAAACATCGACACCGGATCTTACTCCTCCATCGGCCAGGATGGTGATTTTCCCTTTTACTCTGGCAGCAATTTCCGGCAGGACATCGGCGGCCCCGGGAGTTTCATCCAGCACCCTTCCTCCGTGGTTGGAAACCACAATGGCTTTCGCCCCGGCTCTAACCGCTAATTCGGCCTCATCCGGGGTCATGATACCCTTTAAAATAAACGGCAGCCTGGTGGAATTAACAATTTCCATTACTTCTTCCAGGGTTTTCGGACTGACCGGCTGTCCCTTTAAAGCCATCGTTAGCAATCCGGCTCCATCAATATCCACCCCTACAGCAATAGCTCCCGCTTCTTCCGCTTCTCTAATCCTTTTAATTATCTCCTCTTGCGCTCTTGGTTTAATAATGGGAATACCTTTACCTTCCACTTTTTTAATCGCTTTCAACCCCGAACCGTACATGGTGGGATCGGCTCCATCTCCGGTAAAAGCTAAGGTCCCCGCTAAAAGGCTACCTTCGGTCACCGCTAAAGTATACTCTTCTTCGGTTAACGCTCCGCCCATGTTGTAAGTGGTTCCGGTAATCGGAGCAGCAAAAACCGGCATGCTTACCTTAACCCCAAAAAGTTCAAAGCTTAAATCCGGTTCTTTTACCCCGTGAATCGTTCTTAAATTTAACTTATACCGGGAAAGAGCCCGTAAATTTTCCTGAAAAGCTTTTCCGGTACCTACTCCTCCCATTCCCGGTACTTCTCCGGCACACGCCCGACCGTCACACACCGGGCAAACCCGGCAAAATCCTTTGAGCTTTTCTCTGGCGGTTGCCCTGATTTCTTTTAAGTCCATAAAAACCTCTCCCTTCTTTTAATTTTTTAAAATAATTTCATTTATTAAATAAGCAATTCCATCCTCATCATTAGCCGGTACCACCAAGTCAGCCCGGCGTTTTACCTCCGGCAGAGCATTGCCGACAGCAACTCCCAAACCGGCCGTCTCTAACATTTCCAGGTCGTTATAACTATCTCCAACCGCTACCGTTTCCTTTAATGAGACCCCTAAATGTTGAGCTAAGATTTTTAGAGCCTCTCCTTTATTAACGCCGGCAGCTAAAAACTCTAAATAATGGGGTTTCGATTTGGTAATATGAAGAACTCCCCGAAACTCACCGTTAGTTTCTTCCCAGAGCTGGTCTAAGGCACTGGGGTCGCCAATAGCTAAAAGTTTAGTAGGAGCTTTTTTATTTAAAAGTTCTTCTATATTGTTTACTACCCGAAAAGGAACGCCCGCAATCCTGCTGTAATCTCTGATATATTGATTGTCTTCCTCGACCAAAAGTTCATCGTCCTGGTAAACATTAAGGTGAAAATGTCCTTTTACCCTGCGGTAAATAGTAAGGGCCAGCTCCCCGGGCACCGGCTGGTGGTATACTTCCCGTTCCGACCGGGAATATTTAATCAATGCCCCGTTATAGGTGATCAGAGGAATGTCTCCTAAAAAAGAAAAAGCGTATTTCTTGGCCGAACGGTACATTCGGCCGGAAGCAAAAGTCACGATAATCCCTTTCTTCAAAGCCTCTATCACCGCTTGTTGTACCCGGGGCGAAACCTGCAATTCCTTGTTTAAAAAAGTATCATCCAGGTCCACAGCCAATAATCGGTACCGCAAAAAATCACTCCATTTCCAAAAGCTCTTTTAATCTTTCCGCTATTTCCCGGGTAATTCCGGGAACTGCTATAATCTCTTCAACCGTTGCTTCTCTAAGGTTTTTAATGCTGCCAAATTTATTAAGAAGTTGTTTTCGCCTTTTGGGACCAATTCCTTCTACCTGCTCTAAAAGAGAAGCAAGGGTTTTAACCCGCTTTTTTTCCTGGTAACCTTTGGCAAAACGGTGGGCTTCATCTCTTACCCTTTGTAACAATTTTAAACCTTCCCGGTCCTGTGTCAATAAAAGAGAGTCCTTTTTCCCGGGAAGAAAAATTTCCTCCTGCTCCTTGGCAAGAGCAATTACCGTAAACTTTCCCAAAAGATTGGTTTCTTTTAAAGCATCCATAGCCGCGTTCAACTGTCCTTTTCCTCCATCGATCAACACTAAATCCGGCAGCTCTTCAAAAGAGCCATCGGCTCCTCCCTCTACCTGTAAAGCAAGGTACTTTTTAAAGCGCCGCAAAACCGCTTCAAACATCGCAGTATAGTCATCATTGGCCGCTCTGCGGATGGCAAAACGCCGGTATTTCCCTTTCACCGGCTCACCGTCAATAAATACCACCATTGATGCTACCGTTCCTGTTCCAGCCAGGTGGGAGATGTCGTACCCTTCTATTCTTCTTGGAACCGCCGGAAGGTTTAAGGCTTCTTTTAAGTCCATTAAAACCTTTTGGTTTAACAATTGTTTCTTTTCCTTTAATTTAATTTTTTCATCCAGGGTAAAGTTTACATTTTCTAAAGCCATTTTTAAAAGTTCAAATTTTTCTCCCCGCTTCGGGACGGTAAATCTGGGCTTTTTCCCAAATTTAAGTTCAAACCAGGAATTGAGAAATTCCTCATCTAAATTTTCCCTGGTTGTCAGGATAATTTCAACAGGAACTTCTTTGGCTTCTCCATAGTGGGTTACTAAAACTTGATTTAAAAGCTCCCCGGTTTCCATCTCGCCGGTAAAGGTATACACCTTCTGCCCTAATAAATTCCCCTGGCGAATAACAAAAATCAATCCTACCCCCAGATCTCCCCCGGTAGCAACAGCCACTACATCGGCATTTCTCTCGCCCCGGGAAATCTTTTGTTTGGCCAAAATTTTTTCCAAAGCTAAGATCTGGTCCCTTAATTTTGCCGCTCGTTCAAATTCGAGATTATCAGAAGCTATGGCCATTTCTTTTTTTAATTTTTTAATTAAATTTTCGCCCCTGCCTTCCAAAAAATCTCTTACCATTTCGATTTCTTTAAAATATTCCTCCCGGCTAATTTCCCCGGCACAGGGGGCGGAACACTTTTTTATATGAAAGTTTAAGCAGGGACGCTTCTTCTGGGCAAAAATCGCCGGCGTACAGGTGCGAAATTTAAATATTGACCGCAAAAGCCTGTACGTTTCGTTTAACGCTCCCGCATCGGGGTACGGCCCAAAGTAGCTTCCCCCATCATTAATTACCTTGCGGGTAATTAAAAGCCGGGGAAATTCTTCACCGGTAATCTTCAGGTAAGGATAAGACTTATCATCTTTCAGCAAAATATTATACCGGGGCCGGTATCTTTTTATGAGGTTTTGTTCTAAAATTAAAGCTTCTACTTCCGAAGAAGTAATAATCACTTCGATGTCCCTTGCTTTTTCCATCATTACCCGGGTTTTAGGCAAAAGTTTTTCCCGAGGTTGAAAGTACGAACGCACCCGATTTTTTAAATTTTTTGCCTTGCCAACGTAAATAACCTCACCAGTTTCGTCTTTATAAAGATAAACTCCGGGACTTTCGGGTAAATTCTTGACTTTTTCCCATAACGCCAACTTTAATCCCTCACTTGCTCCATCCGCTTTAAAAACCAGCCTTTCACATCAACAGAACTTCTGAATCCTGCCGAAAAATTCTTTAAAAATTGCCTGACCTCATCGTCCGAAGCTTTAAGCCGCCAGCCGTTTTTATGGATAAACAGGACCGTTAAGATAAAAGCAAAAGCGAGATTGCCCACGGGAAAAGGCTTAAGTCTGATAATTGCCTCAAAAAGAGCAGCAGCTTTATCGGTCATTTCCGGAAAAATTTCCCTTTCTCCAATAAAGGTTTTGGCGTAAGGCTCGACTAAAGCTTTATCTAAAGCATCAACATTTACCGCCATCAGTTTTTCTTCCCCGTAATAGCGGTAATAAGCATTCAAACATTCTTTTAAATTCATCATGAGGAAAACTCCTCCACCACAAACCCGTATTTTTCCAGTAAACTATCTACCGGACTTTTTCCGGAAGGTAGCTTGCTTTCCTTTCCAACAGCCCCAAAGGTTTTAACGATAAAACCATGTTCCCAGGGTTCAATAATCAGCGGATCTCCTTCTTTAATCCCCAGGCTTTTAACGTACTCCTGGGGAATGGAAACTACCAAACTGTTGCCCACCTTAAAGGTTTTGCGCACGTTCACCCCTAAAACCCCCTGTGTATATACTGTATATATTATAGCACAAAAAAAATAGGCTTTGGCGAACAATCACCAAAACCTACTGTAAATACCCCTAAAAATTATGCCCTGCAAGTACTACCTTGGCATCGATGATTAATGCACCTTTTTCGTAGACAAATACCGGATTAAAATCAATCTCTTTAATTTCCGGAATTTCCTCCAAGAGAAGCGAAAGCCTTCCCAAAATTTCCTGAATAATATTAAGATCATAAGCTTTTTGCCCGCGATAGCCTTTTATAATTTCGTATACCTTTGTCTCTTTGAGCATCTCTAAAGCTTCTTCCCTGGTAAATTTATAATTTAATCTTAATGCTATATCGTTTAAAAGATTTACGTATATTCCTCCCAGTCCAAAGGCTAAGATGGGACCAAAAACCGGGTCCCGATTTGCTCCGATGAATATTTCTAACCCCGGGGCTATTTGCTTTTGTACCTCAACCCCAAGAATTTTCGCCTCCGGCACTTTTTTGGGAACTTCCAGGAGCATTTTTTGATAAGCCCTGATTGCCTCCTGTTCGTTTTTAATGTTTAAGGCAACGCCCCCCACATCAGACTTGTGCAAAATATCAGGAGAAACAATTTTCAAGGCTAACGGAAAACTTATTTCTTCAATTGCTTTGCGCAGTTCCTGAACACTTCGGACAAGTTTGACCGGTAAAACCGGAAATCTAAAAGCTTTTAACATTTCCGCCGTCTCGTAACCTGCAAGGCTTTTGCGTTTTTCTGCCAGGGCTTTTTTGATAATTTCCCGGGCTAATTTCAGGTCTATATCATTATAACTAAACTTTGTTTTTTCTTCCTTTTGCTTCTCCCGCCAGCTACAATAACGATAAAGTGCTGCCAGAGCATCTGCCGCTGCTTCAGGAAAAGGATAAAAAGGAATCTTACTTTTATTTAAAAGCTCTTTTGCACTTCTGCTATCAACCCCGCCTAAAAAACAAGCAACCACCGGTTTATCCGGATTTTTTCTTCGACCATTAATTACCGCCTGCACCATTTTTTCCATATCTATAACTGCCGTCTTACCATAAACCGCTACCACGCCATCCACTTTCTCATCGTCCAGTACTGTCTTAAGCGTCATCGCATACTTCTCCTCATTGGCATCTCCCAGGATATCAACGGGATTGCCAAAGCTCGCCGCCCGGGGTAAAAAGGTCTTTAGTTCATTAACGGTTTTGGCCGTTAGCCTGGCAATATTTAAACCATTTAATTCCAGTCGGTCAGCAGTAATAACTCCCGGACCTCCTGAATTGGTAACAATCCCGATGTTTTTACCGGCAACTTTCTGTCCGGAAGCAAAAACCCTGGCATAAATAAACATTTCTTCTAAAGTTTTAGCCCGGATTAAACCGGTTTTGGCAAAAGCAAGTTTATAGCCTTCTATGCTTCCCGCCAAAGCTCCGGTATGTGAACTGGCAGCTTTAGCACCGGCTGTGCTAATTCCCGCTTTAAATACCACCACCGGTTTTAATAAACTCGCTTCATAAGCTTTTTTTAAAAAACTACTACCATCCACCACATCCTCAATGTAAAGCAAAATAACGGCGGTACCGGGATCATTGGCAATTGCCGGAAGAAAATCCGCTTCATTTAAGACCGCTTTGTTTCCCATACTAATCATGTAGGAAAAGCCCAAATCCTCTTTTAAGCTCCATTCCAAAACGGTAGCCAGTATGGCTCCCGATTGCGAAACAAAGGCAATTTCCCCCTTAAGGGGAGCTGTACGTAAAAAAGTAGCGTTTAATTGCAAATTATTATTCACAATCCCCACACAGTTCGGACCTAAAACCGGCATCTCAAAGTCAAGGGCTATTTTTTTTATCTCTTCTTCCAGTAAAGCCCCTTCTTTACCGGTTTCTTTAAATCCTCCTGAAATCACCACCGCCGATTTAACTCCCGCTTCCGCCGCCTCTTTTAAAGCAACTACAGCTTTTTCCGCCGGCAAAACTATAACCGCTAAATCTACCGGATACGGTAAGGAAAAAACATCCGGGTAAACTTCAATATCTTGAATCTTCTGTACCTTAGGATTAACTCCAAAAACTTCTCCTTTATACCCGGCAACAATATTTCTTAAAATAGCGTTTCCAAGCTTCTCCGGTTTTTCTGAAGCGCCAATTACAGCAATGCTCCGGGGATTTAAAAGCCTGGCAATTTTTTCGTTAAATTTTTCTGTCCTCACTATTTTTAACGCTTCCATTGTTGCTCCCTCCTGGTCTATGGCCTTAACTAATTACTTTTAGCAATAATCATTCCACAGTATATTAAACCAGAAGGAAGCAAAAACAGAAAATTTTTTCATACCTTTTTGAAATATTTTTCCGGAAATATTTTTCAAATTTTCACAACCTGCTTTCCGGGAATAACTGCCACCTTATCGTAATTTTTTTTCGCCCGGGCTTCAAGAGCCACCGCCTCTGCCTCTTCCCGGCACTCTTTACAGCTTCCCGGCATAATGATTGTGGCAAAGCCGGAAACCACCCGGTTCCCAACGTAAGCATAACTGCTCAACCCAACGTAGCCCGGGCACCGGTCGCAGAGCTTTACGGTAGTCACCCGGTGTTCGTGAAAACCCTCGGTATCGTAAAATATTGACCTGTTATAAGTGTAGTAACCGTTATGTTTCCTTTTTTCTTCTTCCGCCAATTCTTCCCGCATCCGCCAGCGCTCCAGCGTGACAGCAGCAAGCTTCCTCGCATAATCTTTGTGCCTTGCCCGGTATTCTAAAGGTAGCCCCTTTGGTTCTACAACCTTTTCGTAACTTTCCCCGTAAAGGGCAAGCAAAATAGCTAAATTTACATACGGTAAGGCCCCTTCAATGGAATACCCGCCCTCCAATACCGCCAGGTCCGGCTTGATTAGCTCGGTAATCCGCCCGTAACCCCTGGCGGTAACCGCCATCCGGGCTAAAGGATCGGAGTAATGATTATCCTGCCCTGCAGAGTTAATAATGAACTCCGGCTGAAACTCTTCCAAAATCGGTAAAACCGCTTCTTCCAAAAGGTACAATATTTCCTCGTCACCGCTACCCGGTGGAAGGGGTAAATTGATGGTAGTGCCGTAAGCATTGGGAGTTCCGGCCTCATCTATAAAGCCCGTTCCAGGATACAGGGTTCGCCCATCCTGATGCAAAGAAATAAACAAGACATCGGGGTCGTGGTAAAAAATATCTTGAGTCCCATCGCCGTGGTGAACATCGGTATCGATGATGGCAATCTTCCTAACCCCTTTCACCCAGCGCAGATAATCCACTGTAATAGCGACATTGTTTATATTACAAAAGCCCCGGTTGCCGTATACCGTTCGGGTAGCATGGTGTCCCGGCGGTCGCACCAGGGCAAAGCCGTTTTTTACCTCCCCGGCTAAAATTCGGTCCGCCAGGTCAATACAGCTTCCCGCCGCAATTAAATGGGCATCGGTAATAACCGCACCGGTATCAGGCAAGGTAAGGTGAACCCTCTCCACATCTTCTACTTTCCCCGGCCGGGCACTGTATTCCACAAAACCCGGGAGTTCTAAAATACCTTCCTCCATTATCTGGTCCCGTGTATACAACAGCCGTTCTTCCCTTTCCGGATGGGTAGGGGATATAGCCCAATCAAAAGCGGGAAAAAACACCAGCCCGGTTTTACTCATACAAAATCCTCCCCTCTACCGGCCGTAAAATCCCCGCCGGCACCGCAATTTCCATAATAAATATTTTGTTTTCCGTCACCATATCCCGCACCACATTAAACTGCTCAAAGTAAATCAGTTCTTCACTTCCAGGAGGATAACGGAGATTCATTTGCTTGGCTCCAATTCTAAAAACCAGCAAGGCAAATTCTTTTGCCTCGTCCTCGGTATAACTTTTTAGTCTGGGGATGGCCTCTTTGTAACCCCATTCGGGAATGGCCACATACTTTTGCTCGGTATCAATATAAACGGTAATAGAAAGATTATCCCGGGCCAGAGCTGCTCCTAAGGCATTGGCCACTTCGTAATTTTCATAAATTACCCCTTTTATTCCAAGTTTTTTAGCTATCAGCAAGGCAAGCGGGTAAGCTCCTCCCCCTACTCCACTTAGCAACTCGGGTTCAAATTTCTTTCCCGTCATAATTTCATAAATCCGGTAGCGAGGTTCGCTTTCCCAGCGCTTAAAAGTATTTTTTACTTCATTGGCCACGGTATCGGTAAAAATATCAACAATTTTTTGGGCCACAGCAAAGGAAGTTAACCCGGTTTCCTGGGCAAGCTTGTGGATTCCCCGCTTGGCCCGCTGGAAATCCCCGTAATCTATTAAATTTAAAAACCTTAAAGCGTCGGTAACGGTAACAGCCGGACCGCCCAGACAGTAAGCCGGGCCCTGGCGCTGTCCGGTAAAGGTGATTTCTCCGTCAAAAACGGTAACCGCCGTATCACCACCCAAAGGAACTGATGTAACTGCTAAACTCGGTACCGAAGTTAAAAATTCCCCGATATCCGCCCCTTTATGGGAAAGAAGCGGACGCTGGTTTAAAACTAAAGCAATATCGGTGGTGGTACCTCCAATATCCAAAACAACTATGTTTTGGCAGTTGCAGAGGGCATAAGCCCCGAGAGTGCTGGCCGCCGGCCCGGAATAAAGGGTAGCCAGCGGGTAACGCTCAACTTCAAGAAGTGGTACAATCCCCCCATCTCCTTTCATGATAAAAACCACGTTTAAAGGAATTTTTAAAGCATAAAAGATTACCTTTAATTCCTCGACAAAGCGGGTAAACTCGTCTTTTATCATCAGGTATAAAACCGAAGTATAAATCCGCCTTAAATAATTTAAACGCCCACCGGTCTTATGTCCAAGGGCGGTTTTTACTTGCGGGTTAATTTTTTTTACAATCTGGTATAGCTTTCGTTCAAGTTCAGGGTTTCTAACAGAAAATTTCCCCACAAGCGCTACTTTCCTAAACCCCTGAGCAAAAAATTCCTTTAAAGCTTGTTCCACTTCCTTTTCGTTAATTTCTTCTAAAACCCGCCCGCGAAAATCAACCATACCGGATAATACCTTAACCGGAAAAGGAAAGCTTAATTTTTCATAATTCATACCGGCTCCAGGTACCAGCAAAGCTGCTGCTCGATCATACTTTCGCTCCGCCACCAAATTGGTAATTAAAGTAGTGCTCAAAACTACCCTTTTAATGGGCTGATTGTACTGGGCTATAAGCTTTGCTAATACCTCCGCAAAGGTTTCCGGCAGGTTTTTTTTCGTTAACACTTTAGCTTTGGCCACTACCCTGCCGTGGTCTAAAGCCACTCCGTCGGTATACGTCCCCCCTACATCAATGCCTACTATCATTCTCTTCTCCCCCGTAAAAAAACTTTTTCCTTTATTTTATCACTGAAATTTTTTTGTTTTAAGAAAATTTTGGATGAATGTTTTTAATTTTTTATTTGAATTTCGAAAATATTTTTTTACTTTTTGTAGTATTTCTATTATTGGATAAATTTATCAATTTTTGCGGTTTTAAGAAGGAATTTGCTTGTGAATGTCGTATTTATAGCTATAGATGGATTTTATATCCAAAAAAATTAAAAGGAGGGGTTTTATGCGTAAAGGTTTACTGGCACTGGTAACTGCGGTCTTTCTCCTTTTAGTAGCCACACCGGTACTGGCTACTGAGCAGTACGCCAAAGATACTGGAAAGAACTGCAGTTACTGCCACCAAGTACCGGCAAGCCATAAGAGTCAGCCTGGCCAGCAGGGCAGGGACCAGATGGATTGCGTGGCCTGCCACAAAGCGTTTATGCCGCTAACCAGCACTGCCCAAATTCCCTTGACCGAGCGGGGCGTCCTGTTCATGCAAAACGGCAAGAAATTAGCCGTAGACTTAAATTATGACCCGCTCACCGAAGCCAACGTGGTCAAGGAATTTGCCAGGGTTTCCGGACTTTCCGAGTCAGCCTTTGGCAAGGTTTCCGGAAACATCACCAAGCAAAAACTTGCTTACTTCTTGATGGTAGCTTTAAAAGCTCAAGGTGAGGTAGCCAAAGTTACCGCCAACGACCTTAAAAAATATGCCGATTACACCAAAGCAGCATCTGCCAACCAGAAAGCTTTAGTCTGGGCCGTAAAGAAAGGCTATTTAAGCGCCCGGAAAGCTGGAAGCAAGCTTTACCTTGATCCAACAGCTGCTGCAAGCCGGTCTGAAGTCTTAAAAGCTTTCAACGTTATTCGGGCTAAGTATCCTGTAGTTTTACCCGCCGAAACTGCTTATGCCGGCTCAAAAACTTGCCAGAGCTGCCATGGTTTCTCCAGCTTCTCTTCCAGCTGGCACACTAACATGGTTAAAAAACCAGCAGATTTTGGTAATATGATTCCCTGGGACTCCAACTCCAAATTTAAAGCTTCCGATGTAAAATATATCCTTAACGCTCCAGGAGAACTTCGTTTTGTTGGTAAAGATTATATGTTCCTACCGCTTAACTTTAACAAAGAACTCAATTACTGGACTGATAACGCCACCGGTCCTACTACTAACTGGCTAACCCGTTGTGCAAAGTGCCATACTACCGGCTACCCCGGTAAAGTTGGCGTTGAAGGCAAGCCTTATACTGTAGTAGGCAACACCTATAAAGAATTATTTACCGAACTCGGTATTGGCTGCGAAGACTGCCACGGTCCTGGTGCTCGCCATGCTGCTACCGGTAATCCTGACTATATTAAAGGTATTAACGATGGTCTTCTTGATCCAGAAGTTTGCGAAAAGTGCCATGAAGGTAACAAACACTATGGCGGGGAATTTAACGATGAATTAATTATCAACTCAGCTTCTTCCTCGGTTTATGCAGCTCATGGTAAATCTTTAAATACTATTAAAAATTATCCTTACGGTAAAGTTGAATGCTTAGAATGTCACTCGGAAGATTACCGAATAGCATTAGAAGAGTTCTTAGCTGCTAATCCAGGAAAAACTAAGGCAGATTTTGATGCAACCGTAAAACTTTCGGATT
The DNA here is from genome assembly GCF_001950325.1 of Carboxydothermus islandicus. GTDB lineage: Bacteria > Bacillota > Z-2901 > Carboxydothermales > Carboxydothermaceae > Carboxydothermus > Carboxydothermus islandicus. The sequence continues at coordinate 13,274 of NZ_BDJL01000017.1, read as the reverse complement.
TTAAATATAGTATTACCTGTGTCACCTGCCATAGCCCACACAGCAATAGAAAAGGTTATCCATATCAATTAAAGAACGAACCCAATGAATTATGCATGGAGTGCCATACCGGCGAAGGCTTTACCGCTACTACTGGTAGCAAGGGTATTCACCACCCACAAAAAGAAGTTTATTCAGGCGTTTTAGGCAGCAGCTTTGAAGCTTTAGGCATTCCTGCAAAAGTCTATAACCCAATGGGTGCAGCCGAATGTGCTACCTGCCATATGCCGGGCGGCAAACACTTCTTTATCCCAGGAACACCTGAAGTAAAAATCTTAGACCTTACTTTAAACAATCCAGCTTTAGGAAATTACAGTACAACAAAGCCGTTTACGATTAACAGTTGCAATACCTGCCATGATACCTTTGGTTTTACCGCTGACACCGTTAAAGCTTATATGGATTCGGTAGACAATCGGGTGAAAAACATTCAAAATCAACTTAAAACCACCTATGCCGCAGCTTACACCGATACAAACTACAAATATGCCGATACTTTAGCAGGCATTGTAGCCGCAGATGCCTCTCACGGTATCCACAACATCGCTTTAACTAAACTTCTCTTAGACAAAGCAGAATACTATCTCACTAAAATTCCCAAACAATAGCACTAAAAAGCCCCTGGTAAAAACCAGGGGCTTTACTCTAATTTCCAACCTCCAATTTCTAATCTCTAATCTCCAATCAACCTCCAACTTCCAATCTCAATTTTCAACCTCCAGATTAAGGTACGGTCGTAAAAACTTCCCGGTATACGATGCTGGATTCCGGGCCACTTCCTCAGGAGTTCCTTTGGCAATCACCTGTCCGCCTTTATCGCCACCTTCCGGCCCTAAATCGATAATCCAGTCGGCAGTCTTAATTACATCTAAGTTATGCTCTATTACCACCACCGTATTACCTGCCTCCACCAGACGATTTAAAACATCAAGAAGCCTATGGACATCGGCAATGTGCAGGCCCGTAGTGGGCTCATCTAAAATGTATAAAGTTTTCCCGGTGGAACGCCGGGAAAGTTCGGTGGCCAGCTTTACCCTCTGAGCTTCGCCCCCGGATAGAGTAGTGGCCGGCTGCCCCAGGCGGATATAACCAAGACCCACATCATATAAGGTTTGCAGTTTGCGCTGGATTCTGGGTATTGCGGCGAAAAACTCCAGAGCCTCCTCTACCGTCATATCCAAAACTTCGGCAATATTTTTTCCTTTATACCGCACCTCCAACGTTTCCCGGTTATACCGGGCCCCTTTACACACTTCGCAGGGGACGTAAACATCGGGGAGAAAATGCATTTCAATCTTGATAATTCCGTCCCCTTCACATGCTTCACACCGGCCGCCCTTCACGTTAAAAGAAAACCGTCCCGGTTTATAACCCCGCATCCGGGCCTCGGGAGTTGCCGCAAAAAGCTCGCGGATATCGTTAAACACTCCGGTATAGGTTGCCGGATTTGAGCGCGGTGTTCGGCCGATGGGCGACTGGTCGATATTGATTATCTTATCAATGTAAGTAAGACCTAAAATCTCATCATGTTCGCCGGGCTTTTCTTTTAGCTTATAAAACTTCCCGGCCACAGCCTTATACAAAACTTCATTAATTAACGTACTTTTACCGGAACCGGACACCCCGGTTACCGCCACCAATTTTCCCAGGGGAATTTCGACGGTAATATTTTTTAAATTGTTTTCCCGGGCCCCCACAATGGTAATAGTTTTACCATTACCGCTCCGGCGAAAAATTGGCACGGGGATTTTTTCTTCCCCCCTGAGATATTTTGCAGTAATTGAATCGGGATGCTTTAGCACTTCTTCCAGGGTACCTGCAGCTACTACCTGCCCTCCTTTTTCGCCAGCTCCCGGTCCCATGTCCACAATAAAATCCGCTTCCCTAATGGTCTCTTCATCGTGTTCCACCACGATTAAAGTATTGCCCAGATCCCGCAGTCGCTTTAGGGTATCCAAAAGCCGCCTGGTATCCCGGGGATGCAAGCCTATTGATGGTTCATCCAAAACATATAGAACCCCGGTAAGGCCGGAGCCGATTTGCGTAGCAAGGCGGATACGCTGGGCTTCCCCGCCGGACAAGGTAGTAGCGGAGCGGTTTAACGTCAGGTAATCCAAACCAACGTTGTTTAAAAACCCCAGGCGTTCCTTAATTTCCTTCAAAACCTGGCGGGCAATTAAAAACTCCCTATCCGTTAACTCAATGTTTTCCAGAAAAGCCAGAAGCTTTTCCACGGTCATTTCCCCAAGTTCATGGATGTTTTTTCCGCCCACCGTTACTGCCAGGGCTTCTTTTTTCAGCCGGGCTCCCTGGCAGGTGGGACATTTTCTCTGGGTCATAAATTTTTCAATTTCTTCCCGCACCGCCTCCGACTGGGTCTCCCGGTACCTTCGTTCTAAATTGGGGATAACCCCCTCCCAGTTGGCATCAAAGGTGTAAGAATTGCCGTTGGTATAGTTGTAATACCTGACCCGCACTTTCTCCCCTGGAAGGCCGTAGAGGATTATTCTTAAAACTTCCGGCTCAAGCTCTTTTACCGGCACGTCCAAACTAAACCGGTATTTTTTCGCCAAAGCCTCTAACACCTGAAAGTAATACCCCTGCATATTACCCGCATTCCAGGCGGCTATTGCCCCCTGCCGTAACGTCAAATCTTTATCGGGTATTACCAGATCCGGATCCACTTCCAATTTGTAACCAAGACCGGTACATTCGGGACAAGCACCAAAAGGATTATTAAAGGAAAAAAGGCGGGGACTTATCTCCGGAAGGCTTATTTCACAGTGGGGACAGGCAAAGTTTTCGGAAAAAGTAATCTCCTCCCCGTCCACCACTTCCACCACTGCCAAACCCTCGGCCAGCTTTAGCGCTGTTTCCAAGGAATCGTAAAGCCTGGTTTTTATTCCGTCTTTTACTACCAGCCGGTCTACCACCACATCTATATTGTGTTTTTTATTTTTTTCTAACTTAATTTCTTCAGATAGATCATAAAGAATACCATCCACCCGCACCCGGGCAAAGCCCTGACGCCGGATGTCTTCCAAAGTTTTGACAAACTCGCCCTTCCTTCCCCGTACAATAGGCGCCATAATTACCAATTTGGTTCGTTCGGATAAAGCCAATAGTCGGTCTACCATCTGGTCAATGGTTTGTTTTTCTACCACCCGCCCGCAAATCGGGCAATGGGGTATCCCAATGCGAGCATATAAAAGCCTTAAGTAATCGTGAATCTCCGTAACCGTCCCCACCGTAGACCGGGGGTTTTTGGAGGTGGTCTTCTGGTCAATGGAAATTGCCGGTGACAACCCTTCGATAAAATCCACATCGGGCTTATCCATTTGCCCCAAAAACTGGCGGGCATAAGCCGATAAACTTTCCACATACCGCCGCTGTCCTTCGGCATAAATGGTGTCAAAGGCCAACGACGATTTGCCGGAACCGGAAAGCCCGGTAATCACGATAAATTTATTGCGCGGCAGGGTTAAATCAATATTTTTTAGATTATGGACCCTGGCCCCTTTAATGACAATCTTATCCATTAGTGCGTAAAACCTCCATTATTACTTTTTGGCCGCCTTTTGCGCCCGAAGCTCAATTATTAAGTCGCGCAGCATCGCCGCTTTTTCAAACTCCAAAGCTTTAGCCGCTTCTCTCATTTCCCGGGTAAGTTTTTCCACATACTGCTTAAACTCTTTTGCGCTCATTTTCTGGATGAAATCCCGCTTTACTTCCGGTAGTTCTGCAGTCACCGCTCTGGTCGCCTCAATAACATCCCTTACCGCCTTTTGCACCGTTTGCGGCGTTATTCCGTGCTGCCGGTTGTATTCCATCTGCAGTTTCCGTCGCCGGTTGGTTTCATCAATGGCTTTTTGCATGGAAGCAGTAACGGTATCGGCATACATGATTACTTTACCGTTTACGTTCCGCGCCGCCCGTCCTATGGTTTGGATTAAGGAGCGTTCCGAACGTAAATACCCTTCCTTATCGGCATCCAAAATGGCCACCAGGCTAACTTCGGGTAAATCCAGACCTTCCCGGAGGAGGTTTATTCCCACCAGAACATCAAAGACCCCCAGCCGCAGGTCCCTTAAAATTTCAACCCGTTCCAGGGTATCGATATCCGAATGAAGGTACCGGACCTTCACCCCCATCTCCCGGAAATACTCGGTCAGGTCCTCGGCCATCTTCTTGGTGAGGGTGGTTACCAGCACCCGCTCGTTGCGAGCTACCCGTTCCTTAATTTCTCCGTACAGGTCATCCACCTGCCCCAGGGTAGGCCGCACTTCCACCTCGGGGTCAACCAGCCCCGTCGGCCGGATAATCTGCTCGACAATTTTCTGGGAATGTTCCAACTCATAGGGTCCGGGAGTAGCCGAAACAAATACTACCTGGTTAATTCTTGCTTCAAACTCGTGAAATTTTAGCGGCCGGTTGTCAAAGGCTGAAGGCAGGCGAAAACCGTACTCCACCAGCGCCTCCTTCCGGGAGCGGTCCCCTTCATACATCCCCCGAATCTGGGGAATCGTTATATGGCTTTCATCAATAATCATAAGAAAATCTCTGGGAAAATAATCGATTAACGTATAGGGAGGCTCGCCGGGTTTTCTGCCGGTTAAATGCCGGGAATAGTTTTCAATCCCTTTAGTATAGCCCACTTCCCGCAGCATTTCAATATCGTACAGGGTCCGCTGCCTTAAACGCTGGGCTTCCAAAAGCTTGCCCCGCTCTTCAAAATAGCGAAGCCGTTCTTCCAGTTCTTCTTCGATGCTTTTTATCGCCCGCTCTAACTTTTCCCGGGAAGTAGCAAAGTGGCTTGCAGGAAAAATGGCCACGTGTTTTAACTCCCCGATAATCTCTCCCGTTAAAGTATCAAATTCTAAAATCCTTTCAACCTCATCACCGAAAAGCTCGATGCGCACCGCCCGGTCGGTATACGATGCCGGGTAAACTTCAATTACATCCCCTTTTACCCGAAATTTCCCCCGGGTTAAGTCGTACTCGTTCCGCTCATACTGAATATCTACAAGCTTTCTTAAAATCGCTTCCCGGTCGTAAATCTGCCCGGCTCGAAGGGAAAGCAGAAGTTCCTGATATTCCTGGGGATCCCCTAAACCGTAAATACACGACACGGACGCTACAATAATCACATCCCGCCGTTCCAAAAGAGCTGCTGTTGCCGAATGGCGGAGTTTATCGATTTCATCGTTTATAGCCGAATCTTTTTCAATATACGTATCGGTGGCCGGTAAGTAAGCTTCCGGTTGATAGTAATCGTAATAGCTTACAAAATACTCCACCGCATTTTCGGGAAAAAACTCCCTGAACTCCGCACAAAGCTGGGCTGCCAGCGTTTTATTGGGTGCAATAACTAAAGTGGGCTTATTGACGTTGGCAATCACATTGGCCATGGTAAAAGTTTTTCCGGAACCGGTTACCCCTAAAAGGGTCTGCATTTTTAGCCCCTTCTCAATCCCTTCGGTAAGTTCCTTTATCGCTTTGGGTTGATCTCCCTTGGGCGTATAATTTGCTTTTAACAGAAAACGTTCCATACAAAACACCCCAAACTATATTATAAAACCCGAAGGGTTCCTTCGGGCCTGCTTAAACACCTAACATCTCCGCCAGTTTTGACAGGATTTCCCCGGCATATCCTCTAAGCACCAGCGCCTGGTCATCCAGGGGCGTCGGGTCTTTATTGACAATTATCGCCTTTCCCCCTTCTAAGAGAACCAGCCCGGGAATTTGATTGGCCGGCGTAACTACCAGAGACGACCCCACCACCAGGACAAGATCCGAACACTCCGCCAGTTCCAGGGCCATTTGCCACTCCCGCCGGGGTAAAGCTTCCCCAAATAAAACTACATCGGGACGGATAACACCGCCGCAATTACACCGGGGTACTTCTTCTTCGTCTAACTTCTCCGGCAAGTAATATTTCCCGCACCGGTCGCACCGTACCCGTTTTAAGGTGCCATGGATTTCTATAACGTTTTTACTGCCTGCTTTCTGGTGCAACCCATCAATGTTCTGGGTCACAATGCCTTTTATTATTCCCGCTTTTTCCATCCGCGCCAATGCCTCATGGGCCCGATTGGGTTTAACATTGGCATAGCTTTTAAACCGTTCCCGGTAAAAATTAAGAAAAAACGCCGGATTTTCCATAAGTGCTCTTCTTGAAGCCACTTTCTCCACCGGATACCGTTCCCATAAGCCCGAACTTCCACGAAAATCCGGTATACCGCTTTCGGTGCTGACTCCCGCTCCGGTAAAGGCCATAGCGTGGCGGGCCTTAAGTAGCATCTTAACCGCTTCTTCCACAAAATCCCCTCCGCAAATATTTTCATATGATAAATTAGGACCAATATTGGAGGTGAAATTTATGACGGACCGGGAAATTGTTTTTCGACTTTTACGCTACGAACAAGCTAACCTTAGAAATTACCAAAGTTATTTAGCTTATACCAAGAATAAAGACTTATCGGCATATATAGCAAGTACCATCCCGCAAATAGAAAGTAATATTAA
>NZ_BDJL01000017.1:0-6673 GCF_001950325.1 Carboxydothermus islandicus | reverse complement strand
AATAAATAACCGCCGGTGGCGGAAAATCAAAACAACAGGTATTCTAAAATAACCACATCCAACCAGCGACCAAACTTGAAGCCAACTTTTTTAAGCTCCCCCACCTTCTGAAAACCGCATTTCGCGTGCAGCCTCAAACTTGCTTCATTTTCGGCCGTAATTAAAGCTAATAGGGCCCGGAGCCCCCGGTTCCGGGCTTCCTCTAAAAGCGCTACAAGCATTTTTTCTCCATAGCCCCTCCCCCGAAAATCTTTATGAACGTATACCGATTCGGTAGCGGTTAAATCATAGGCTTTGCGGGGAGAATAGGGATTTAAACTGCCCCAGACAGCAATTTTTCCTTCTACTTCACCTACCAAAACCGGGTGCTTCGCCTCCCGTTTTAAAAGCCAGTTAATTTGTTCTTCCTCCTCCACCGGTTCGGTATCAAAAGTGGCAATCCCGTGTAAAACTTCCTCATTATAAATGGCAAATATCTCTTTTAAATCTTCCACCTTGGCTTCCCTAATTATAACATCTTTAGTTACTGTCACCTAAACCACCCGTTTTTAAATAAAATAATATACCTATTTTTATCCCGGAGGTAAGCTATGAACTACCCCCGCTGTTTTCTCGGTCAATTTCCCGGTAGTAATAAAATTCTACTTTTTTTAAAAGTTAACCGCCTGTGGTATATTTTTTATCCAGACTCCGCGGAATTATCGAAGCCTTTATTAATTCTCCCCAGAGAAACCCGGATCCTTGACAGCCTGGACTTTTTAATTGAATCGTACCGGAAAATTTTTGGCCAACCGGTTTATTTTTATTTAACTCCCGAAAGCCGCAGACTCTGGCCTTATCTTTTAAAAGGATACCGGGAAATTTCTCTTCTCTTTTATTATAAACCTATCAGGAAAACAGTTCCATATATAGCTTTAGGGGAGCTTTCGGGTTTAAAATTATTAACCCAAAACTCCCCTAAACCCTATGCTTATTTTACCATAGATTTTTAACGAACCTTAACAATCATCTCCACTTCTACCGGAGAATTGAGGGGTAGTTCGTTGACCCCTACCGCCGCCCGGGCATGTTTTCCTGCTTCTCCCAGTAATTCTGCCAAAAACTCCGAAGCGCCGTTGATTACTTTTGGCTGATCGTTAAAGCCCGGGCTACTTGCTACATAACCGGTAACCTTGACAATCTTTTCAATCCGGTCAAGATCCCCTATAAGCCCCTTGACCACCGCCAGGCAGTTAAGGGCTGCCACTTTGGCAAGACGATACCCCTCTTCTACCGTAACTTCCGCTCCTATCTTACCTCTGGTTTTTAACTCCCCGCCTTCAAAGGGAAGCTGGCCGGAAACGTAAATATAGTTGTCAATTAATACCCCCGGCACGTAAGCAGCCACCGGTGCTGGCGCCGGCGGAAGCGGCATTCCCATTTCATTTAACTTTTGCTCGATTTTCATACGACCCCTCCTTTACATTTAAAAAGTTCAGGTTGTAAAATATTTTTATAATCTTTTGTATTTGGGGAGTTGTTTTATGGATAAACTCAAGAAAAAAATCCTTTCCGAAGGTCGGGTTTTACCCAATAACGTATTAAAGGTTGATTCTTTTTTAAACCATCAGTTGGACCCCGTTTTCCTGATGGAAATTGGTCAGGAATTTGCCAAGCGCTTTTCTTCCAAAAACCCCAGCAAAATCCTGACGGTAGAAGCTTCCGGTATCGCTTTAGCGTTAATGACCGGCTACATAATGAAAATACCCGTGGTGTTTGCCAAGAAAAGACGAGGCATTATCCCCGACAATTTTTATTACGCCAAAATTTTTTCTTATACCCGCCAGGAGAATATTTTCATTACCGTTGACCGGAAATATCTTGCTCCCGATGATCGCATATTGATAATAGACGATTTCCTGGCTACCGGGGAAGCTACCCGCGGACTTCTTGAAATCGTCAATGCCGCCGGAGCCACCATCGTGGGGGTTGGTATAGCCATTGAAAAAAGCTTTCAAGCTGGAGCAAGTTTTTTAAGCGCTCTTGGCATTCCCACCGAAAGTTTGGTTAAAATAAAATCTTTAAATAAAGGAAAAATTGAATTCCTTTAATTTAGTTTAACAGTTTTTCTCCGGATAATTCTTTAAGCTCGGAAACGCTCATACCAAATAGTTCCCAGTTAGGGGTATCGTTCCAAACCGTTTCTAAATAATTTAAAAGCTTTTGGTACTCTTCAGGATTATTTTCATTAACCAGGGGCGAATAACTGTGGACAATTGCTTCCGGTTCCTCCACCTGAAAGCGTTCAATTAATGCATTTAAATCAAAAAGCTTGGGGTTTACCAAAAGTAAGCCCTGGCTTTGTTTTAAATTTTGCAGGTATTTCTCAATCTCCTGATAATTGGAAATTAGCCGGTAACTTTCCCCGTAAAAAACCCGTAAAACGGTATCTACCGACAGGGGAGAGGGCAGAATTTTCCGGGCAACTCGCCGGGAGACAAGTCCCCCGGGGTCAGAAACCCGCTTTAGGGCAATAATCTTTTCCGTTACCACAACCCCCTGCCGTCGGGTAAGTTCTTTTACCACCTCTTCTCCCGGAATCGGCAACATTACCCCGAGAATTTCTCGAAAAATCGGCTCTACTTCTTCCCTGGTTACCGCACCGTAAAACCAGAGCACTCCTTCCAAAAGGTCAGCATAAAAGCTCGCCGTTTCTTCCAGAGTTAAAAGCCCGTCTTTATATCCCGCATAATATAGTTCTTCAATTTCACCGCCGTTAAAATCGGGCTGATTTAAAAGCTGTTCCCTGAATGCTGTTAAAGCCTTTAAAAAGAGTTCCCGGGCTTCCTCACGCCTTCCTTTATGGAGAGTAAGCTTGGCTTTTAAATATAAGCTCTGGGGAAAATCAAATCCGGTAAGCCCAACAAAATACTTTTCCGCTTCCGGATAAAAGCCCCCGCTTTCTAAAATTGAAGCCATTACAAACTTTAGACCATCCGCTAAATCTTCGGGTTTAACAATTTCGGTTATCCTGGATAAAATTCCAGCTTCATCTAACCCTTCCAAGAGCATAAATATTTCCTGGGGATTTTCGAAAAATTTTGCTGAATCTTTATCTTTAATTTGTTCCAAAGCTTTCTCCCCGCCGGCAATTAATAAAAGATAATTAAAATATTCCTCTGGTAATTCTTTCCTGAGATTGATAATTTCGCTATAAGCTTTCTCGCTTTTAGTCTGGGCATAAAGCCAGAGAAGGGCATTTTTATATTCACCTTGACTATCCTGCAGAAGATTTTCCAAAGGCAGTTCCCGGACCCGATTTTTCACTTTATGTAAAAAATGAAAATCAAGAGCATTTTGGTTAAATTTTTTGGTTAAAGCGATAATTGAATCTAAATCCACCTGTTCCCAGGCCACTTCCTCCACTAAATCCACAAGATGCTCTCCTTCAATGTTTTCGAGATTTTTTAACACCTCAATTTTATATCCCAAATCCTTTTCCCGAAAAGCCTCCACTATTATTTCTTTTAAAGCAGGCCCGGTTATTCGGTTCAAAACATCTACCCAGCGGGCAAACTCGGCGGCAGTAACATTAGCCAGATACTCCGGTAAAGTTTGACCGGAAAGCTCCGGTAACTTTCTGGTTTTTAAAATATTTTTAATTTTATCTTCCAGTAAATACCATTGCCAGTCGGGCTGTAATAAGCTCTCCGTTACTGCCTGGGCGTAAATTTTATTAATATCCCGCATCGCCATCCCCTTTTCTTTTTGGAATTACTTTTATTTTAGCTTCTAAACCAAAAGAAATAAAGAGGCAAAAGAAAAAGAGCAAAGCACGAAGTCTTTGCCCTTAGCAAACAAAATCGTTAAAGTACTTTTCCGCTTCTTCAAGGCTTGCAAAATACCAGCGGTTTTCTTCCTTTAGATCCCGTCCTTTTTCACTGTAAAACTCGGTATAATAAATTACACACCAGCGGTTATCGATAAAATCCAGGATAAGCTTTCCGGTTCCCAGGTCTCTTTCCTGTTTTGGCAAAGAAATCCCCTCCTGTCTTTTTATAAATATTTCGACAGAGGGAGAGTTTTTCCTTTTTTATTCTTCCAAAGTTGTTAAATCCCCCGGGTCCACTCCCATTTCCTGGGCTTTTAACACCCGGCGCATAATTTTGCCGGAGCGGGTTTTTGGCAGTTTATCCACAAATTTCAGTTCCCCAATCACCACTATGGGCCCTAACTCCTTTTTTACATGTTCTATTAACTCTTTTGCCAGTTCCTCCGAGGATTCTACCCCCAGTTTTAAGATCACAAAAGCTTTTAAAATTTCTCCCTTTATCGGATCCGGAACCCCAACGGCCGCTGCTTCCGCCACCGCCGGATGGGAAACCAGAGCACTCTCCACCTCTGCAGTACCTATCCGGTGCCCGGCAATATTTAACACATCGTCAGCCCGTCCCAAGACGGCAAAATACCCTTCCTCGTCCTTTACCGCCACATCACCGGTAAAATACCAACCGGGAATTTCCCGCCAGGCTTTTTCGTAGCGAGCATCATCCCCGTAAACAGTTCTCAGCATATGGGGGAAGGGATTTTTAAGGCATAAAAGTCCACCCTGCCCCGCCGGCACCGGTTTTCCTTCCCGGTCTAAAACATCCGCTATTACTCCCGGTAACGCAAATCCCACCTTGCCCGGCTTTGCCGGTTTTACCGGCGGCGTCCCCAGGGTAGGTCCTCCCAGCTCCGTTTGCCACCAGTTGTCAACAATAAATCCCCCGTGGGCTTTTAAAAGATTCTCGTAAGCCCAGCGCCAGGCTTCGGGATTTAAAGGTTCTCCCGCACAGGTTATTAACCTTAAGGAGGATAGATCGTAATTTTCCGTCCACTTTTCCCCGTATTTCATTAAAAGCCGGATAGCCGTAGGAGCGGTAAAAATTACCGATACCTGATATTTTTCGATAATCTGCCAGGGGGTATCGGGAGTAGGATAATCCAGTGCCCCTTCCCTAAATAAAGTCGTTGCCCCGGCTACCAAAGGCGCGTAAACAATATAGCTGTGTCCCACAATCCAGCCAATATCCGAGGTGCACCAGAACACATCATCGTCTTTTAAATCAAAAAAGGTTTTAGCATGGTAGTAGGTTCCCACCATGTAGCCTCCATGGACGTGCAGTACCCCTTTGGGTTTGCCGGTGGTACCGGAGGTATATAAAATAAAGAGAGGATCTTCCGCTTCCATTATTTCCGCCGGTTCCCCCGGTGGATTTTTAAATAACGTCAGAAAATCCACTTCCCGCGGCCCTAAAGGTTGGCGCTCTTCCCGAAACCACACCGCAACCTTTTCCACGCAGGAAACTCCTTCTAACGCTTCATCCACTATGGGCTTTAACGCAACCTTTTTGCCCCGGCGATAACCGTAATCGGCAGTAATCACCAATTTAGCTCCGGAATCTAAAATCCGTTCCCTTAAAGCTTTAAACCCAAGGCCAGCATAAACCACACTGTGTACCGCTCCAATCCGGGCCACCGCCAGCATGGCCATAACCCCTTCCGGGGTTAATGGCATATAAATTACCACCCGGTCGCCTTTTTGAAGCCCCAGATTTTTTAGCCCCCGGCTCAAGCGCTCCACCCGATCTTTAAGCATCCGGTAGGTATAAACCTCTTCCCGTCCGTCCTCGGTTAAAAAAATAAACGCCGCTTTATTCCCCCGGCCTTTTGCCACCTGGGCATCCAAAGCATTATAAGTTATGTTGGTTTTTCCACCTATAAACCAGCGATGCCAGGGATAATTAAACTCCAAAACCCGCTCCCATTTTTCATACCAGAAAAGCTCCTCAGCCACTCTTCCCCAGAACTTCTCACCGTCTTCTACCGACTCCCTGTATTCCCGATCAAAATCCTTCAAATTGGCTGCCTCCTGTACCCTTGGAGGTGGAAAAATTTTCTCCTCCATCTGGAGTAAATTATTTAGTTCGCTCATCTTATCCCCTCCTGCCGCTTTTTTCTTTATTTTAGGAAATTTCTGGGGTAAAAAACATTTCCCTTCCCCTAATAACAAAATTTCCCCGTTTAATTGCCAAAAACTGATGCTATAATGCCACAACCCTGCCCAATAAACCGGGCAGGGTTGTGGTCTTACTTAGAAATATCCACTTTTTTCGTTTCCTTAAGAAAGATAGCCCCTAAAATTGCCGAAACAGCCACACTGATTACCGGAAACCAAACACCGGCCAGCGGGTCGTTAAATTTTTGAGTAAACCACAGCATAGCATAGGGAGCAATCCCACCAAAAATACCTACGGGAAAGTGATAAGCTACCGACATTGCCGTATAACGAACTTTAGCCGGGAACATCTCCGGGAAAAGGGAACCATAAGGGCCGTAGTACATTGCTGTCCAGGTAGCCAGTAAAACAGCAGCAATTCCCATCTTAACCGGGTCACCGGTAGGAATAAGCTTGTAGAGAGGGTACCAGGTTATTGCCGCCAAAGTATAACCAAGGATTAAAACCGGTTTTCTTCCCCACTTATCTACCAGCACTCCTCCCAATAAGATATATGCTACAAAAGAAACCGCACCAGCTATCATCATAATCGTTGCAGCCGTTACAGGATCAGCCTTACCAATAAGCTTAATATGGTTTACCGTAGCAAAATACGCACTGTACCAGCCCGCACCTAAACCGATACTAATTAAT
>NZ_BDJL01000016.1 GCF_001950325.1 Carboxydothermus islandicus | reverse complement strand
CCAAAAATGCTGATTTGTGGTATAATAGCCATAACAGGTGTAACCTCCTTGGTTATTTATTGGTTTGGTTACTAATATTTTACCATCAGGAGGTTCACCTGTTATTTGTTTTTTATTTGGTGTGAATTTTTCTTTATCTTTTCTTCCTGCTCCTTAAAACCGCTGTTTTTCGCCCTACTTTGGGGTATTTTTATTTTTGGGTTTGTGTTTATACCTTATTTGGCGCGGTTCTCTCAACTTAGCAATTTACTCATAAGTAATTTAAGAAATTATCTGGAATATTTTTCTTTATATAATCCCAGCCATAAGTAAGAATAAAATAATAAACAGTTGCACCTATCACTGAAATAGGCATTATAAAACCAATGCTATTTATTTTATAATTTAGCAAATAAATAAAATTAAAATATTTTAAATAGATTTGCAAATACAAAAAAACTCCTCCACTACCCATAAACAGTATTAGTACTTTATAAAAAAATCCATTATTCCAAAAAACGATCAGGATTGGCATAAGAAGATATACCAATAAATACTTTAGCAAAGCTAATGGGTTAAGAAATAATGCGGCTAAGGTCGTTAAAATTAACATGTAGAGCATGGTCTGTCGTTTACCTAAAAAATTCCCGCAAAATATTGCTAAAAACCCTACGCTTACCCCAATTACCCTTGGAGCAAGGTGAAAATACTCAGCTAAAAAAGTTGCTAAAAAAGCTAAAGTAGCAATTAACGTTGCTATAAGATCTTTTTTTAACAGCACGAAATAAAATCTCCTCCCATGCATTCACAGCAGGTATCTAACAAACAGGCACCACAAGCAACATCACATAAAGAAAGACCTTCTTTGCGGTAGCCGCGGGAATGATTTGGATAATAAGTAAACACTTTATCTTGTAGAAATGGTTCTGCTTTTTCAAAAGCCCGAAATGCTTTAGAAAATTCCCCGGCAAGGTCGTATAAAATTCCTAATAAATACCAATATTCACCGTTAAGGCCGTTTTGCAAATCGGCTTTGACCTTTTTTATTTGTTCCGTTAAAGGTTTATCCTTGATCTTTTCCCAGTAAAGTTCAAGGTCTTTGGGCAAGTATGCGCCAGGATTCAGGTAAGTTTCCATATTCATCCTCCCTCAGGGATAAGTTTTTTAAAAACAGATCAATAGCTTTGCTGTAACTATTTTGTAAGACAACTATCATTTCAGGGGCAAACCTGTTATTTAAATCAAGCAGGTATTTTTTTATTATTTCCATATGGCGGTGCAAGACGAAATTAATTTCGTAAAAAGTTTTTCCGTACTTTTTATTTTTCAAATCCGGATAAGCTGCTAAAACTGCATTAAATCGGCGTAAAATTATATCCTTTTTGAAATCGCTAAGGGCATCAATTAAATAAATATAGCGACCAATAAAATAAGCAAGATTATAAGCAGTAAAAATTTTATCTAAAGAAAAATGATATTCGACCATTGTATCTGCCGTAATTATACCCAAAAGAATTCCTGAAATTTCTCCATAGTATTCCAATGTTTGTAATTTATTTTTTTCTCTAAGATGTTGTTCGTGTAAAAGGGAGTCAAATAAATTCCGGGCAACAATATGCTTTATTGGTAGGTCATGCAAAAAATCTATTAACTTTAAGCGCATAAAAAGTTTTGTGTAATATACTGCCTTTACGACACCAAAAGTCGGTTTATTATAACGAAACTTCTTTTTTAAAGTATACGGGCAAAAAAAACTAACCATCTTTGGATTGTCATCAAGAAAAGAATCTATAAAAAGTGCCCAAAAGGTGAAATCGTAATTGTTAAATAGTTTATACCCCTCGAATTTCGAGCCTAATTCTTTACACAGGCTACAGTAAGTGGCTTTGAATTTTAGACCAAAGTCCGTTTCGGATAGGGTTTTAGGGAGCTTAAAAAAACCAAACATATTTTTTATATCCCGCCTGTCAAGTAGTTTACCGTTTTTATGCCTAAAACGTATAGATCAACGGTTTTTAAGTAAGATAAGCAAACCTGGTCAAACAAAACTTGACTTTTTTGGTTCTCCCATTTAATTACAGCAAGAGGAAGCCTGGGTAATGGGTAAATTTGGTAAGACTCAGAACCAAAAGCTAATTTTACGGCATCTAAACAACTTAATCTTTCGGGTAAAAGCGCCTTTTCAGCCAGAGGCTTTAAGGCCTCATAGACAAATGGCTGGTAATGGTGCATTCCTTCCGGTAAATCTAAAAAGGAAAGCCACTTATTTTTTGGAGAAAAACCACTTGCTTGATAAAAATACCGAACTATTAAAGTTTTATCAAACTCATCAAGTTTTAGGGAACTAAAAGTAAAGCGGGTTAAATCAAAATAAATATTTTGTCCTAAGTATTTAAGATAAATCTTATCTCCGCAGAGCTTTCCCCCGGTACGTTCGGCGATACGATGCCTTCCTGCATAAAAGATAAATTCTTTGAGAGCGTTTTTAAAGGGGCTCAAGTTAACCCTTAGTCATCCAAACTGTGCAAAACTGCATCAGTTTAGAAGGTTGGGGTATTTGTTGTCCGCCTTTCAGACTGTCCCAGCCCCAACTGGCGGTATTCGGAACAGCCATAGCCCCTGCCCCAAGAAGCAGGAACTCACCGCAGCTTTTCAGCCACCTTCTCCCATACCACTGACAAGTATTCTCTTCAGCGGTGACAGGTCTCGATATAATGGCCTGTCAAGGAGAGCTCCGGTCAGGAGGGCTACCCGCAAAACTCGCCACAGTTTGTACGGTAGGGTTTTCCCCTTTACCGCAGTACCTTCATTTCGATAACTCTTAAATTTAAGTTCCCCTGCTTGGTTTTATCCCCTCTGGAGAAAAGAGTTCCTTTGCGTTTATCCAACCATTCTTTTTTGTACTTTTGCCTTTGTTTGATACTTAAATGCTTGCTTTTCAGCTTGAAAAACAGGTCTTTCCCGCCAAAGATAACTTTACGAGGGTTTTCTCCAAGTTCTCTGGTGCTTTGCAAAACTTCGCTGGCTTCAAGTATAGCATCGTCTACATATCTGGAATTCAGGTTAAACATTAGTTGCAGTTCTTTCTTAAGTTCTTTTCGGGTTTTTCCTTAAAGCAGGCGGTTATAAGCATATCTTTTGCAGGAGTTCCAGTTTCGCATCAGGTTGCCTAAACATTCTTTTTCTTCTTTCTTTGGAAATAACCTTGCCTGTATTGTTATGATTTGCTTCAAAGTTTTCACCACTCTTACGATTTTGTACAATTAAACTTTATCCTTTGCTGAGTAAGTATTATTGCACTATTCTGCATTGTTTGGCTTAAGTGTTGCTACCTCCTGGTGATAAGAATGTAGAAAAACAAGACAAAAAATATTAAAAGCCAGACTATAAAAGTATAATTGTTAGTTAAAAGCACAAGTTTTATGTTTTTTTCCCGAGCTTTGGCATTTAATAAACGGTAAAAGTCGAAGGAGCCCAATGCTTTAATTACAGTGGAATTTAAAGTGTTTATAACCCCTTTATTGTCAAGAACTTCTGACACTACTGCATTTAAATATTTCTCCCGTATTGCCGGATTGACTTTAAATAAATTTTGAAGCTCTTTACGCAATGCTTTAAGCTCCGGCTCAATTTCTTGAAAATATTTCCGCCGCTCTTCCCGGGTTAAGGAATTAAGTGGCTTTAATAAAATTTTTTCCGAAGCTTTAAAAACAATTTTATCCTGTTTAAGCAATTCCAATACTTTGCTTTCCATTTCATTCCCTCATTATTTAATTTATTCGTTTTAAAAACTAAAACTCCTTTTTTTAGAAAAAAATCCGCTAAAAATTAGCGGATTTTAAGCATATCCAAGATAAAGTTTGGTAAAGCAAAGCAAGCTTTATGGATTTCTTCATTGTAGTACTTAGTTGAAAACGTAATGCTGGGAGTTATTTCTTTAGGATTATAAACTTTTGAAGCAACGGTAAAAGCAAAGAAACCACTAATATATGACGGAACGGGAGCTAAGGCGACATTTACCTTGGGAAAAATATCCCGCAAAGTAGTTACGATTTTAACAAAAATATCGGGATAGAAATTGGGAGATTCCGATTGAACCGCTGCTATTCCGTCAGCAGTTAAGGCATCAAAGAGGGAACGGTAAAATTCTTCACTGTACAAAACAACAGCAGGCCCCACAGGGTCAGAGGCATCAACAAAAATCAGGTCGTAATAATTTTTTATTTTTTTAACGTAACGGATACCATCATCTATAATAACTTCAACCCGGGGATCATTAAAACTTTCACTTAATGATGGTAAGAATTCCTTTGAAGCTTTGACAACCTCTTCATCTATTTCAACTAAATCAACCTTTTCAATGGTTTTGTGTTTTAATACTTCTCTTAAAGTTCCTCCATCACCGCCCCCAATAATTAGAGCCCGACGGGGAGACTTATGGGTAAAAGCTGCAGGGTGAACCAACATTTCGTGGTAAACGAATTCATCTTTTACTGTGGTTTGAACCGCATCGTCTAAAATTAAAGCTCGACCAAATTCAGCAAATTCAACAATTGCCAGGTTTTGATACGGGGTTTTTTTCTGATATAATATATCAGAAACCCTCCAACCAACTTGATAATTTTCATTGTGTTTTTCAATGTACCACATTTGCAAAACACCTCCAAATTAAATATTTTTAATCAGGAAGGAGTATCTAAAATGGCCACAATAGGCTTCGTAGGACCAAGCGGTACAGGAAAAAGTCATAGAGCTGCTTTAATTGCTTTTGAAAATAATTGTCAAATTATTATCGACGATGGCTTAATAATTAAAGGTCAAAAAATTTTAGGAGGAATTTCGGCAAAAAAGCAAACATCAAAAATTGCTGCTATTCGTACCGCTTTATTTCAGGATAGTTCTCACCGGGAGATAGCAAAAAAAATCCTGGAAAACTACCAATCGGCAAATATTTTAGTTTTAGGAACATCCAAGGAAATGGTAGAAAAAATATGTGAAAATTTAACCCTCGAAAAACCCGAAAGGTTTATTTACATCAATGACGTTGCATCCCCCGATGAAATAAAAATTGCCCGCTTTCATCGTTCACGTCTTGGAAAACATGTTATACCGGTTCCTGCCTTTGAAGTAAAAAAATCTTTTCCAGCAATATTTTTTGAACCAGTAAAAATTTATTTTAAAAGAGGAAAAAGAGTAAAGACTGTTTTCGATAAAACAATAGTTAAACCGTTTTACAACGAGTTAGGTAAATTGTCGATTGCGGAAGAAGCGTTAGAAAAAATTTTAGCCTTTCTCTTATCCCAAAATAAACCTGTAAAAAAGGTATTAAACATTGATTTAACTTATTCCTTTGGACAGTTAGCTGCAACGGTAGAAATAGCTGTGGAAAAAAGCTCAAATATCCCCCAGCAAATTAAAAAAGTTATACCATACGTTATCAAGGAATTTGAAGGCCAGACCGGCATTGAAATTGTTAAGTTAGATGTAATTGTCAAAAAGATTATTATTTAACTTCAATTAACTTATAATTTCGGGTACCAAGACCTATCGCTTCCCCATAAATCAACTGTTTTTCCCAGTTAATTGAAGGATTATTAGCTTTAATCTTATCAACCCCCGGAGCTAATTTACCTATTACAGAGTTCTCAATTGAAGCGGCATTATTCACCAAATCTACCGCTGCTTGGTCAATGGCTATGGGATCAAAGGAAGCTAAAATACCTATATCCGGCACCAACGGAACATCGTTCCAACTACAGCAATCGCAATCCGGTGAAATATCGGTTAAAAAAGTAATAAAAGCAGCTTTTCCCTTTTTGTCTTTTAAAACACCATAGGTGTATTCAACAATTTTTTCCTGAATAACATCATTTTCATCTTTCCAGTTAATTTTTATGGCACGGTAATTGCACGTTACGGTACATTCACCGCAACCTATGCAGAGCTCGTAGTTGATAACGGCTTTGCCGTTTTCATAGGAAATGGCTTGAGCAGGACACCAGCGGGCACATTTTCGGCAGCCGGTACAGATTTCCGCATTAACCTCCGGCAGCAAATCGGAGTGCATTTGCTGTTTTCCCGAACGACTACCCAAACCCATCCCTATGTTTTTTAAGGTTCCGCCAAAACCGGTAGCTTCGTGACCCTTAAAGTGGGTTACAGCAATTAGGGCATCTGCCAAGACCGCAGCACTTCCTATATTTACTTCTTTAAAATGTTTTAAATTAACTGGCACTTTTATGTAATCTTTTCCGGTAAGACCATCGGCAATAATTAAGGGAGCACCCACTACCGCATAGTCAAAACCATTTTCAATTGCAGTTTCAAGGTGATCGACGGCATTGGCCCGGCTCCCAACATACAAGGTATTGGCATCGGTCAAAAATGGTTTTCCTTTTCTGGCTTTAACTTTGTTAACTATTCTCCTGATAAATTGAGGTCTAATATAAGCGGTATTTCCCCGTTCGCCAAAATGAAGCTTAATTGCAACTAAATCATTTGGTGCTACAATATCCATTAATCCACTCCGGTCAATTAAACGTTCTAATTTTTCCAATAAACTTGCTCCTTTTTGGGCACGCATATTAACAAAATAAACTTCGGAACTCATAGATCTCCCCCTTTTTAACGCCATTTTCCCGACTTAAAAATTAAATAAATTAAATAACCGGCGGCAAGTATAGATAATAAGTAGGTGGAAGTACCTAATGTTTGTAAAAGCCGGCCGTCGGCCGCCACAATTAAACCTGAAGCTATAAGTAATGCAGAAATTATTAAACCGAAAGTAATTCTCATTGAAGTCCTGTCTAAAGCTTTGATGAAAATTTCTAAACCGGCATGGCGAAAAATTACCTGGAAGGTTCCCTCATCAATCTTTTTTAAAATTGAAAAGAAAAGCAACGGTAATTTTCCCTTAATTTCCAAATGCCGGTATAAATTTAAAAATAAATCGGGTGGTACCATGGTTTTAAGGGTATTTTTTATTAAAGCCTCTTCGCTGTATTTTTTTGCGATTTCAAAAAAATTAAAACGTGCTCCCAGTGAAATAGCAGTACTTTCAAGAGTTAAAGCAGCTTTACCTATATAAATAAGATTAACCGGCAAATTAATACCATACTTGATACTAATTTTTATAATATCAAGAATCAACCTTCCAGCCAAGACCTCTCCCTTACCTACTTCCGAAACGAGTTCAAGTAACTTGTATATTTCCTGATAAAACGTAAACTCATCAATTTTTCCCTGGTATTGTCCCAGACGATAAATTAAATTAATTATTCCATTTAAATTTTTTTCACATAAATAAATAAATAGTTCGGCCAGGATTTCAACGGTTTTCGGGTCTACAAAACCAACGGCCCCCAAATCCAAATAGCAAAGCTTTTTATTTTTGGTAAAAATAATATTTCCCGGATGTGGGTCTGCATGAAATATCCTTTCCCACAATAAAAGACGGCAAAAGTTATGGATTAACTTCTCTCCCAAGGTTGGATAATATACCTTTTGCTCCAAAAAATTTTTTAAGAGATTGCCATCCACGTATTCCATTACCAAAACATTCCGTCCCGATAATTCCTTAAATGCTTTCGGAATTTTAAGGTCTTCGTAATTTTTAATAGCCCTGTGAAATATGTGTAAGTTTTGCAGTTCGTTTAAAAAATCTAATTCTTCTTTGAGTTTGATTTCAAAGAGATTGAAAATCTTTGTCAAATCAAAATGGGAAATATATCCTAAAGCTCTTAATTGGGGTAGTAAATACTTTTTAATACCTTCTAAATCGGTTTTTATAGTTTCTTCGATATGCGGCCTTTTAATTTTAAGAACAACCTTTTCCCCACTTTTTAAAATTCCGAAATAAACCTGGGCAATTGATGCACTGGCTAAAGGTCGGGGGTCAATTTCCTCAAAGTTAGCAAAGTAATTTGCAGCAAAAGTTTCTTCAATAAATTTTTTGCATTCGGTAAAGGAAACCGCTGGTACGTTATCCTGCAAATTACGCAGTATTGTTACAAACCTTTCGTCAACCAGGTCAGGGCGCGTGCTTAAAAACTGCCCAAATTTAATGAACGTAGGGCCTAAATCGTTGAAAAGTTGTAAGATTTGAGAGTCCGTTAATACAACTTGTTTTTGTAACTTGTTTTTCAGGATCGTTAGACCATATTTACTTAAAACCCGAAGAATTTCTCCAAGCCTTTGGGATTCCTTCATGTCAATCAGCCCGCTGTTTTTTTAAAACAGTAATAGTTTTCCCTAATTATTTTTCTACATTCCTCGGGTTTTCTTTAGGCGAATATCTAAGTCCACCGGCAGCCAGTAGTGATGGCAAAGCTCAAAAATGCGCGAAGTAGTTCTCTCTCCTAAATAATTTTCTAAATCTTCAAGACTTATATTTGTGGTTATTACTACCGGTAACTGGTAGTACAACCGGTGATTTATTATTAGATACAAAGTGTTTTTTGTCCAGTCAGTATAATTATGAGCACCCAAATCATCTAAAATTAGTAGTTCGGTCGATAACGCTTTTTCAATCAAGTAACCATCGTTTTCATCACCAAAGCTTTGCTTAATTTTTTCCAAGTATTCAGGTACAACTACAAATAAAACATCTTTTCCTGCTTTAAGCGCTTCATTGGCAATTATTGCTGCTAAAAGCGTTTTCCCACTCCCCACCGGTCCGGAAAAATACAATCCTTTTACCGGTTGATTTGTGGTAAGAAGTTTAACAAAATTTATAGCAGCCTTTAAAGCCCTTTGAGCACTTTCGTAATAGGAAATATTTCTCTCGCGGTCGATATGGTATTTTGAGTAATAGCTTAAATCAAAATCCGCAAATGTCATATTCCGGTATAAAGGCGGAATAAAGCTTTTTTCTTGCTTTAAACTTAAATCTTTTTGGCCAAGGCATTGACATTTTTCATATTCTCCCTTTTCATTTAAAATTAACCCTCGATCCTGGCAAATTAAACACTTTGGCATTTAAATCACCTAACTTAAATAAAGTTTTTTAATTAACTCCTTCTTTTTCGCGTCCCTATCATTATTTTCATTTTTACTGGTTTTTGCTGCCTTCTTTTTCTTCATTTGCTCTTCAAAGTTATTAACTTCTTCAATAGTTTTAATATTATTACTTTCCCAGCGATAGAGAATAGCATCAATATACCTAAAGCTTTTTTTATTTAAAATAACCGCCCTCTTTAAGGCCTCAAAGATTAATTCTTCTGAATATTTTTTGTGATTTAACCAGTTATCAATAAGTTCAATTTCCATAGGTGATAGCCCTCTTCCAAATTCCCTGCTAAAAACCTCTACCACTCTTGCTGCAGAATCTTTGCTAACTTTCTCTAAAGGCCTATTGTTTACTTCATTTAAAACTTTCTGGGCAGCCCAAAGATCGGTTAATTTTTCTAAAAGGGGTGTATAATCGATGGTTTCTACATATTTTCCTGATTTTTCATCAAATTTCTTGCTCACCGAAATAATACCTTTTTTTATTAACTCGCGATAATTCTTTTTAATTTCTGCTAAATCCTCTCCTAAGCTTTTGCCTAAAAACTCAGCCGAGGGTAATAAGTTTCCTTCATTATTAAAACTCATCAGTTGAAGTAAAAATACCAATTCTTTTTCCGTTAAATTTAGATGCCGGTAATTTTTTAATAAAAAAACGGGAACACTTAGCAACCCTTGATTAAATAGCTCAGCTAAAAACAAAGTTAACCCGCTCATCAAAAGTCCTCCCAAATTACCCATTTACCTCTTTCCAACGAAACCGGTTTTAAATTATATTTTTTAAGAAGTTCTAACGCTTTTTGTCCTTCATAACCAAGCTCCAAAAGGGTATGGGCATCGGACCCAATTACAAATTTATCGATACCCGCCAGGAGCAATTTTTCCAAATAAAATTGGTGTGGATGAATGAAACTATGACCGCGTCTGAGTGCTGAGGTGTTAAGTTCAATAATTTGACCTTTTTGCTTGATTAAAAAGAAAATATCCCGAATTTTTTCATCAAACACCAGCAGTTTTTCCAGCTCAAAAAAATTAAGCCCGTAGCGCAAAAATAAATCCAAATGCCCAATAACTTCAAATAACCCGGATTTAACAAGGTTTTCAAGCCGATTAAAATAATTATTAATGATATCTTCCGCCGAATACCGAACAAACAAATGAGATGCTTCTTTTCTTGAGGAAAGAGCAAGATGATCTAAGGTATGAATAGACCCTATTAAAAAGTCAAAGGGGTACTTTTCTTTTAATTTGCTAATTATTTCCTCAATTCCTTCAAAATATCCTACCTCTAACCCAATTTTTATAGCTAAGCGGTCTTTATATTCTTCTTTTAATTTCTCTACCTCAGCAAAATAAAACTGTAACCATTCATCAACTTCCATAGGTAGTATTTCGCCGTTTACTCTTACAAACCAATCCAGGTGCCTTCTTTCCGGCTCTGCCTCAAAATGCGTTGTAAAGGCAATTTCTTTAAGATTTAGGACAAGAGCTCTTTCGCAGTAATCTTTTAGCGGATATTCGGCTGCATCGATTGAGTAACCGGGGTGTATATGGTAATCCTGCAATCTTACCCCTCCCATCTCGCAATAATAATATATCAGAAAATCAAGAAGTTTAAAAGAAAAAAGCCTGAAGTTTAAACTTCAGGCCGTGGAAGCAATCCAGCTCTTTCCACAATGACCGGAACAATATCTTCCCACGCAATAGCCATGATATGAACCCCGGCAACGCCTTTAACATTCTTCAGATGCTCAATCATTTCTACGGCAATTTTAACCCCTTCTTCTTTTTGGTCTTCGGCTTTCTCCATCCGCTCTATTATATGGTCCGGCATTATCATTCCGGCAACGTTTTTCATATACTTAGCTGCTTTTGCTGATTTTAAAGGAGTAATACCTGCTAAAATGTAGGCCCTTTCGTGGAGTCCTCTTTCTCTAACCATTTCCATAAATCTTTCAAATCTTTCCATATCAAAGATACACTGGGTTTGAATAAACTGTGCTCCCGCTTCAATTTTTTTCTCAAGGCGCAAAACTCGAAACTCAAAGGGATCACCAAAGGGATTTTCTACGGCTCCAATGAAAAAGCGCGGTTCATGTTCTTTAATAGGTTCACCGGATAAAAATTGTTTTTCATCTCTTAACTTTTTAATGGTTTGGATTAGTTGAATAGAATCTAAATCATAAACATTTTTGGCAGTTGGGTGATTACCAAACGACTGATGGTCTCCGGTCAAAGCTAAGACATTTCGTATTCCAAGACTATACGCTCCTAATAAGTCAGATTGAAGCCCAATGCGATTTCTATCCCGACAGGTCATTTGAATAATTGGATCAAGCCCTTCCGACAATACGTGAAACCCAGCAGCAATACTGGATAATCTGACCACCGCCGTTTGGTTATCGGTTAAGTTCGCACCATCAATATAATTCTTTAAGTTACGAGCATGTTTTCGTACTGCTTCTCCGTTACTGTTTTTGGGAGGTCCAATTTCTGCAGTAACCACAAAATGACCTTCGGCAAATAATTTTTCCAGGCGGCTTTCCGTTATCATAACCGGACCTCCTCCTTAACTACTTTCCGCGGTCCACCATCCCGGGCTTTAGACCAATCTTTGGGAGGTTGAATCTTAAGGATTAGGTCAAGGCTATTTAAACTTTTAAGCCGGTCATAAATCAACTGCCAGGCACAGTCAATTTCACTGGAAACCTCGCATTTGCCGTTTTGTGAGCCACCACAAGGGCCATTTAACAGGCTTTTAGAACAACGGATTACCGGACATACCCCACCGGTTAGATGTAAAATACATTCTCCGCAAAGGCCACATCTTTCTCCCCAAACTCCCAACTCTAAATTTGCTCCAGCAAACTTTGTATTAAGAGCAGGATAAACCCATTTACCGGGATAGTTCTCGGCCATAAATTGAACTCCAACCCCGCAAGCGGTTGATAAAACAGCATCGACTTTGGCAACTTCTTCCGCCACCGACTTAACATATTCTGGATCGCACTGCCGGGTAATAGTGGTGGTAATAGTTTTAAACGGTTTGTTTTCTTTTTGGAAGTAAAGCCTCAGGGTCGTAGCAAGCTGTTCTGCTTCTTTTTCACCCCCGGCTAAACATACCGTAACGCAACCACCGCATCCCAGGACTAAAATACTTTCATGCTTTTCCACCATCTTAATTATTTCTTCGATCGGTTTTCTTTCCGCAACAATCAAGGTTTGGTCACCCTTTCCTCAGGTAATTAAATCGTATTTAAGATATTTTTCAGACTATCAACATCTCCAGGCTTTAAGCCGTAAAAAGCAATAGATGCCTTGTCATAACCGATTTCCCTTAAAATCTTGACTGCCTCTTCTACTCGCTTTTGCGCCCTTTGACTACCTTTTAAAAAGCGGCAATCGTTACCGGTGCCACCTAAAACCAATACCTTTTCAAAACCATTCTCTACCGCTTCTAATAACATATTTACTGAAATCGTTCCGGTACAGGGGAGATCGGTAAGAAAAATGTTATCCTGTAAAGAGACTTTATATTGACTTAACAAATCAAAAGTTAAATAGGAGCAGTAAGAACACTGATAAATTAAAACTTTAGCTGCCATTATTTACCCTCCCCTGCTAATACCCGTATTTCAGCCAATACCCCTTGATGGGGGCGATTGTTTTGAACAATTGCTTTGTTTGGACATTCGGATGCGCAAATACCGCAACCCTGACAGGAAATCGGATCAATATACGCTACGTTTTTGCCATTAATCACTACTGGAACCGAGTATGGGCAAACCCGAACACAGGTTAAACATGCGGCGCACTTTTCTTCAATAACTTCGCTGTAATTGACTTTCAACTGGGAATTTTGTAATTGATTTAGATAAGTTAGTACATTTTTTGCGGTGTTTTGAGCAGAAGAGAGAATTTCCCTTACGGTTTTGGGGCCTTGAGCTTCACCGGCCACAAAAACCCCCCATTTGGGGAAATAACCTCCAGAAATATCCTGGTGGGATTCCCGTAAAAATCCAAATTCATCAAGTCCAACCCTGAACAATTCGGCCAGCTTTTCATTTTCCTTATTGGGAACAGCCCCTTCGGCTAAAACCAGTAGATCAAGAACAACATCGTCTAAATAGTTTTCATTGGTAACAACTTGAATTTTACCGCCGATAGATTTAATTTCCGGATATTGACCGCGATTATAAACCACAAACTTAATTCCCAACTCTCTTGCCTTTAAGTACTTGTATTCATACTTGCCATAAGCCATTATGTCCTGATGAAAGATAAAGACGTCCTTTTCCGGAAACTTTTCTTTAACATAGATTGCCGCATCCAAACTTGAAACGCAACAATTGCGGCTGCAAATGGGATTTAAATCATTTCGGCTACCGGCGCATTGCAAAAAGCCAATTGAGTCACATTGCGAAAGCAAGTCCGCCGAAGAAAATAAGTCTTCCTGGAAGATTATTTGCGATGTTTTTCGATAGTGGCCGTAACTATTTTGCGTTCCGGTGGCTAAAATAACGGCAGCAGCGTTGATGTTTAAACGTTTACCAAAGCGTTCAATAATTAATTGATAATTACCGGGCGCACCGGAGACTTCCACAATTTCGGCATTTTTTAGTAAAAGGGCCCCGCGGTTTTCTAATTTCAAAACGATTTTTTCAATAAACTCCTTTAAATTAATTCCCTCTAAGGGAATGACTTTATTTTTATGCTTACCGCCAAAGGAATCTTGTTTTTCTACAACTGTTACCGAAACACCTTTTTCGGTAAGTGCTTCCGCTGCTTTTAACCCGGCAAGACCACCGCCAATTATAACTACATCAAAGGTAATATCATTTTTCACCTTCAGCGCCGGTGTAGTACTGAATTTTAGTCGTGCTAACGCTCCCGCTAATAATTTTTGCGCAATTGCTTTAAACTTTTCTTTGCCGTATAAAGAGTACCCCTGTTCTTTCAGGTTAACCACTTCAAACCTTGCACCGATGGATTCCTCATAAGCTAACTTCTCCAACCCGGGCATAATTTTGATCTTGCTACAACCGGCAAAAACTGCCTTGCCAATTTGGTTGTCGAGTAAGAAACTTCTTACTTTGCCCAGCTCGTCTTCATTCAAACAGTCGGAAATAGTAATACTGGGTAAATCTGCTACTGTACCTTTTAGCTCATCAACCGGCAATGATCCGCGACAATTACAGAAAATAATACCGGTGTTGGTGAAATATTTTATTTCCATGGTACTTTGGACGCTTTCTTTTAAATTTATTTGCGGAAATGCTGCCGCGCCTGCGGAAACCATACTGTCGGCGCCATCCATTGGATTTAAAAACGAACCTGCAAAATATATTCCCGGTCGAATTTGATGGGGATTCTCCGGGGTACCGTAAAATTCCAGGAGCTCATTTTCGGTAATGTTAAGTCTGGCCAAAAGAGTTTTAATATTTGGGCTTAATTCTGCTCCTTGGGCTAAAACTACCAAATCAAAAAGTTCATCTTTAAAACGTCCATTATTTAAATAACGAATGATCGGCTTATAGCTTTTAGGTTCTTCTTTTATAGCCGAAATCATGTTGCGAATAAAACTTACATTATTTTCGACCGCTTTCTGATATAACTTTTCTGCACCCTTATTGTAAAGCCTTAAGTCCAAATAAAAGACCTTGACAATGGTATCCGGCAAAACTTTTTTCAAAAGGTCAATTTCTTTTAAACTATATAAACAACAAAAGCCAGAGCAATAAGGCTTTCCAGGCCCAATTCCGTTATTTCGGGAACCAACACACTGGATGAACGCCACTTTTTCCGGAGGATTCTTTTTTAGTTCTCCGGTTTTCAGTAAATTCTCTAATTCTAAGCCCGTTAAGACAAAATTATTAATCCCGTACAAGTATTCGGCTTTTTCTTCAGGATTAAAGGGAATAAAGCCAGGGGTAAAATACACTCCATCAAAAACTTTAGTGTAGTTTTCCTTGGGAGCAATAATTTCGGTATAAAATTTTCCCTCTTCTTCTTTAATCACCGAAATCTTTGAACCATAAAGAACCTTTACCCGTTTAGAAGCCATCAGACTTACTGCTTTACTGGTAAACAAATAATCTCCGGGGTGGTAGGTTCCGCTAAAATAAGCAAGGTTTATTCCCGGTTCCAAAGGTTTTTGGCTGTTAAACTTTCCTCCCGGCATGGTCGATTCTTCTACCAGCCAAACTTCATGCCCATTTTCTTTTAAATCCTGGGCTATTTGTAATCCCACTGCTCCGGCACCGATTACCAGATAACTTTTTGTCATATAAACCTCCCCACCTTCCCCTTAAGCTTTTAACGAAGGGGGAACAAGATGTTTGGCAAACCACTTTTCTGCAGGTAAACCCAAAGCATAACCAATTAACTCCGAAATGTATAAAACCGGTAAAAGCTGTTTGTTTTGGTCCGGGAAATCCCAGTTAATCTGCCGCCCATCTAAATTTGCCTGACAGAGGGGACAGGCCGTAACTATTAATTCTGCTTCATTATCGCGGGCATTTGTCACAATATTATTAACCAGTCTCACAACCAATTCAGGTTTTGAAAGAGCCTGGCTGCCACCGCAGCATTCATTTTTTGCACTCCAACGAACCGGCGAAGCTCCTAAAGCTTCCAGAAGTTTTTCCATTTTTGTTGGCCTTTCGGGGTTATCAAATCCAACCACATTGTGAGGTCTTAAAAGCAAGCAACCGTAGTAAGCAGCAACTTTTATTCCTCCCAACGGCCTTTTAATTAATTTTTTTATTTTTTCGATATTTTCTGGTTTTAAAACATATTCAATAAAATTTAAAACGTTTATTTTATTTTGGTATGTTAACCCTAATTGATGTTCCAGGTCGGCAACTAAATCTTGCTTTTGTCCGTGAGCAACTTCAAATTGTGCAGTTTTGAAAAGATTATAGCAAGCCGCACAGGGCACCAGCAGTTCCTCAAACCCTTCCTTTTCTGCAAGCATTAAATTACGAAGGGGAAGTCCAAGAGCCAGTTCCGCTGAAGTGCTGTGACCGGCGGTAGCACCACAACAATTCCAATCTTCAATTTCTTTTACCTCATCATTAATTGCCTTTACCACGGCTAAAACTGATTCGTTATATTCGGTAGCAGTTGAATGAAGCGAACATCCGGGATAATATCCGGTCTTCATTACTCACTCCCCTTTACACTGGAAAATAGATTTTTTACTTCCCATATTTTATTAATTTTATGGGGAGCAATCTTTATTTTTCCTTTTAAAAACATCTGTAACCCCATTTTCATATCCTGAGTAAAGTTTTTGGTTTTTAGCTTGTGTTTCACTATCATCCCTAATTCATAAGCCCGGCCATAGTCATAAACCGTATCCAAAAAGCTTTCGTAAAAATCAGCAACCGCTTTAACTCCGACAGGTAACTTTTGTTGAAAATGAATATTTTTAAGAGCATCGTGGATAGCTCCTATATCAATACCATTTGGACACCGCTGGACACAAGTTTTGCAGCTAACGCAAATCCAAGAGGCATTGCTGCCAATCAATTTTTCTGTAAGGTTTTTATTTATTAAATCAACTACCTGGTGAGGAAGATAGTCCATTTCTTCCGCCACCGGACAGCCTAAACTACATTTTTGACATTGAAAGCAGCGACTTACCGGCTGATGGGATAGTTCCGCAATTTCCATAGTTAAGGTGTTATAGGCCATTACAATCCCTCGCCTCAAATTGTATTAAATAAATGGTATTAAGACGGGGCTATGCCCCGTCCTTTTACTTCTGTCTAAAGGTTTTAAGATAAGAATCGCAGTAAATTTCTTTATTAAGCAAGATGTGAGCGGTAGCCGCTGCATCTACCAGAGCATCATCATCTACATCCATAATGGCAGCATCTAAACCGGCAGTCATAGCCATTACTAAATAAGTTCTATTGATAAGCGGCCGGTCCGGGCATTTTTGGGAAACGTTGCTTAAGCCCAGAACTGTTCTGGGAGCAGGATTAGCCATTAATTTAATTTGGCGGATAGTTTCTAAGACTTCAACCGCATGTTCCTGGGCAACGTTTACCGGCAAAATAAGAGGGTCAATGTAAAGCTCAGTCATGGGAATACCATGAGCGTCAGCGTTTGCCACAAGCTCCATTGCCAATTGGGAACGGTCATTGGCGTCTTTGGGGACGCCCTTTTCATTCATGGTAAGGCCAATAATTGCTGCTTCATATTTTTTGGCCATGGGGAAAAATATATCCATTTTCCACTGATCTGCCGATGTAGAGTTTATCATAGCATGACCCCGGTGAACCTTTAAACCGGCTTCGATGGCATCAGGGTTGGTTGAGTCAAGGCAGCAAGGAAGATCAACAACTTCTTGAACGGTTTTTACCAACCATTCCATTACTCTTACCGGATCCTCGGCGGTTGGACCGGTATTAACATCCAAGTAATGGGCCCCTTTCTCTGCCTGCCTTTTAGCCCATTCTTGAATCGGACGTGGATCCTTATTTAAAATAGCCTCCCGAATGTCCTTAAACATTCCGTTAATACGCTCACCAATCATTATAAACATCTTAAAATTCCCCCCTGTAAATTATTTAAGTTATTTTGAAATTCTTTTCAGATGTTCTTTAACTTCAGCCAAAGACTTGGGATGGCGCATGACAAAGAGGTGTCCCCCCGCTTGAATAAGCGCAACGGTTGTTACGGTTTCCCAGTGGATTGCCCGCAGAGCATAATCACCCCATTCGGCAACCTCGGGGTCTTTTGCTTCCTTAGCTTTCCAGGCTTCCTGACCAATAAAACAAACTACCGGCATGGCCAAAATTTTATCACCGGTTAAGGCTCCCAGGCGCATTCTTTCAATAATGGAATACGAGTATTCAATCCCGTACCCCAGTGCACCAATAAGCGGGTCCATAACAATACGATTGGGAGCAAGGTTCATTTCCATAATCATGATGTTTAGCTGTTTTGATAAGTTAATATCAAGAGGTGCCGAAGCTACTACCGAATGACCGTGAACCATACATGTTGCAACAATTGGCTTATAATTGTCTTTTGTTGCTGAAGAAAGCAGGCAGTTTCTACCCGATAAAGCTTCCCCAATAACCGGGAAAATTTCAGCATCCTTTTCTTCCACACCACATCCGATAATCATCAAGGGAACATCAATTGCATCAGCCACCGCCTTGCAGACTTCCGCTAACTCAGCTCCCGAACGGTTTTGGCCATCGGGATGTGCGGAAACCAGCCTTAATGCTACAATATCTGCTCCATACTCAACGCATTTTTTGGCCCAGGCTACCGGGTCGTTTATAACATCTTTGTAAGGCTCAACTAAAATATCCGGCCAGTCGGTGGGCGGTGTATCAAATACTTCTAAAGCAAAACGAGGTGGATTGGGCATTTCCCCTTCAAAGGTTAAGAAAGGAAGGGTACTTTCGCCCCCCAGGGTTACAGCTTTATCGCCAGTGCCTAAAGTTACCTCTACAACTTTTGAATTCCACTTTTCTTTTAAAACTTCAACCGCCATCTAAATCTCTCCTTTCCGTTATATCTTATTTAGATAATACCCGCATTTTTCAAAATTTTCTTAACTGCCGCTACCGCTTTACTATCTTCGGGTAGATTAATTAACGGTTTACTATACCGGTCAAATTCGGTCACCAACTCATCATTTGGTATTACACCAATTAACTTTAACCCGGTTTTTTCAATTTCTTCTTGAACTTCAGGGATATCTTTTTCCTCAATTCGGGTTATCACTAAATATTTTTCTTTGATTTTTAAATCCAGGGAATCGATAAGCTGTTTGATTCTTCCTGCCGACCTTATCCCCCGCACACTACCGTCGCTTATGACAAAAAATACATCAACTTCATCGGTAGTTCTCCGGCTCAAGTGCTCCATACCAGCTTCGTTATCCATTACGATATAGGGATAATTATTGCTTAGAGTTAAAATAAATTGCCGTAATAAATTATTAGCATAGCAATAACATCCTTGACCTTCGGGACCTCCCATTACCAAGAGGTCCACATCATCCCCCTCGGAAAGGGTTTCATGAATTTTAAAACTTATATACTGGTCTTTAGTCATCCCTGCCGGAATGGGATCCATATTTTTTGCCAACCGGTTTATTACATCGGAAATTGCCTGCTCAACTTTTAATCCCAGAGCTTCATTTAGGTTAGCATTGGCATCCGCATCCACAGCCAGGATGGGCCTTTTACCAGACATTAGTAATTGTTTGATAACTAATGCCGAAAAGGTAGTTTTCCCCGTGCCTCCTTTTCCTGCAACCGCAATTTTAAAAGCCATGACGACTCCTCCTGCCTTTTCTTATTCTACTGAAGGAAATAGATGCAAATCGGTATGGGGAATAAACGACGCCGAAACAAACTCATCCATAAAAGTAGTACCAACACTTAATTCAAGGTAGGTCATTTTCCTGGCTATTTCCTTAACTTCTGCACAAGCTTTGCGGGAAAGCAAGGCTTTCCTTGCACCTTTTAGCGAACTATTCCCCACGTAGGCGAACTTATTAATATCTATATCCGGTAAAAGGCCTATTGTTATAGCATCTTTTATGTTTAGATATTTACCAAATCCCCCCGCAATGATAACCCGGTCAATTGCTTCTAAGGGCAAGTCAACCATAGCCAACATCGTCCGAACTCCTGCAAAAATAGCAGCTTTAGCCCGGATTAAGTTTTGGATATCCGCCTCGGTAATGACTATGTCCTTATTGTTTCCGCTTTCATTGGCCCAGGCCAGGACAAATTCCAGTCCATCTTCCCCTTCGCGGATACGTTCTTTGTTGATTGTCCGGTCGATTTTTCCGTTACGATCTATAATTCCGGCCCTTTTTAAGTTAGCAAGCAGGTCAATTAAACCCGAACCACAAATACCTACAGGAGGTATCCCTCCAACGGTTTGGTATTTAACACTTAAGCCAGCATCGGAAATGCTAACCCGTTCAATGGCTCCCTGCATGGCCCGCATACCGTGCTTAATTCCGCTTCCTTCAAAAGCAGGCCCCGCTGAACAGGCGCAGGTTACAAGCCAGTCCTTATTACCAAGAACCATCTCACCGTTTGTCCCGATATCAATAAACAGGGTTATTTCTTCGGAATTTGCCAATCCGGTATATAAAACCCCCGAGGTAATATCACCACCCACGTAGCTGGCAACGTTGGGCATAATGTAAACAAAGCCCTTGGGATTCATTTCAATTTTAGCTTCTGTTGCCGTTACCGGTGGTATAAACAGAGCAGCTGGAGTATACGGCTCTAACCGGATATATCGTGGATCTATTTCTAAAAAAAGGTGGGTCATGGTAGTATTGCCGGCAACTACAGCAGACATAATTTCATTTTTTTCTACATCATGTTCCTTGCAAAGTTGATTGATGAGCTCGTTTATTGTAGACAATACAGCTTTTCGTAATTTTTCTGCCCCATCTGGATTTTCGTCCACATAAATAATTCTGCTGATGACATCATCCCCAAAAGCTGCTTGTTTGTTATAATTCCCTTTTGTTCCCAGCACTTTACCAGATACAAGGTCTACCAATTGTACGGCAACAGTGGTGGTGCCAATATCAATTGCTAAACCAAGGACCCTTTTGCTTCTACTTCCGGATTTAATATATAATGCTTTATTCATTCCTAAATAATCGCTTACGCCCACTGTTACTGAAAAATTTTCGTTGCGCAAGGTTTGTGGAAGATCCTTTAACAGCTCGTATTCAACAATCAGATTACCATTTTCCTGTCGGGAAAAGGTTGCAGTAAGCCTTGATAGATCATCCCTTGGGTCATCTAAGGTTGGTACAGGTAATTCCAGCAATACTTCTTTAAAAAGCGGGTCCAATTCATCATCTTCAGCTAAATCTAATTCATTCATAACGCCAGTAGATTTTTCATCATCGGTTACTATTTGGTGTTTAGTAAGGCGAGAGTCAAAAGGAATTTCAATAATTAAATCACTTTCGGGATAGGTTTGACAGGCAAGAACATAACCCTGAGCAATTTCTTCTTGTTTTAATTTTCCGTAACTTTCTACTCTTTTTTGCCCATCCACCACCCGAACTATGCATTTACCGCAAGTTCCGGCACCACCGCAAACAGTTTTAATATTAATTCCCGCTAAATTCAAAGCTTCCATTAAATTGGTGTTATCGGAAATTGCTACTTCCTTTTGGTCTGGCTTAAATAATATTTTATATTCTGCCATTACGGTACCTTCTTTCATTTAAAACTCAGGTTAGACATTCCAGCGTTGCTTGATAAACGAGTTGATACCCGAAGATTCTCTCGGACCAACTAAGATTTCCCAACCGGATAATTCCTGAAGCTTCCCGCTTAATACGGCAACTCCACCGGGGAGGATAGCTTTTCTGTGGTTAACTTTTTCTGCAATTCCGCTTTCATTTAAGAACTGAGCTATTTTCTCAGGAGTAAATTTCCCGGCCGCCCAGGCAGTTAATACGGACGTTCCATCGGTATCCACTGGAAGGATATAAGCCGGAATTCTTGCACCTTCTACATCACCGGCAACGCAGAAATATGTTAAGGAGAAGTTGGTGGTTATAAATACAGGAGCATCCGGACCAGGATTCAAAATTTCGTAAACCTTGGGTTCAACCGCAATTGGTTTTTGCGGGTCGGTGTAAATGTTAAGTCTTAAGGTGATAAGCGGTAAAATATCTGCCGGTTCTACGGTGTTTAAAACAATGATCCCCGCATACTTAGCAATGTAAACCGAAGCTTCCATTACTGCCTGATAGGGATTTTCATCAATGGCAAAGGCTATGGTTGGGTAGCCAAAGGGCCGGAAGAGCTTTTTAATCGCTTGACGTCTAATTTGAGTTTGATAGAATAAACCTTCATTAATGTTTTCCGGCTGCGGGTCAAGAACAAGGTTTTTATACCCTAAAGCGGTGACTTTTTGTACGAGTTCTGCTAACGCATCCAAGCCTTTGGCACTTACTGCCAATGGAGCATTATATTTTTTAGCAAGTTCCACCATTTGCTCGTAGTTATCAGCAGTTGCCGCATAAAGAAGCGGGTTATTAGCACCCTCGGTCTCTAAGGCCGCAGCTAATTGTTCCGGGGTTCCGATTAAAATAAACGGCATATCGGTAATTTCCCGGGCAGCAGCTACTGCCTTGGCAAAAGTAGCAGCATCTCCCGAGCTTCCTTTCATTGCCACAAGATTTACCGAATGCATTTGTCCAACCCGGTCAAAAACTAATTTATTTATTTTTTCAACTCTTTCCTTAATTTCTCCCTCACTCAAGGTATCTTCAACCAAAATAGCTATTCCGCAGGGATGCTCGAACCGCTTATCATGACGGAATAATACCGTTTCGTGACCAATTTCCAAAACTTTTTCTCCTTTACCGATCTTTACTAACGCTACCGGTGGAGCCGATGCGGATTCTAATAATTCTTTCGCTTCGTCACTTACATAGGGACATGCATCCAAACCCGCTTTACCAGCAGCTATCTGCATGGCAAAAGCAAGACAAGTTGGTTGACCACATTCTTTACAATTTTTCTTTGGCAGGTGCTTATAAATTTCCAATCCCGTTAAGCCCATTTCCGATTCTCCTTTCTTTATTTATATTTTTTTATTTTTTAAGCAGGCGGAAGGAAATTCCTTCCGCCTGGCAAACGCTTTATTAAAGTAATGGCTCCATGGTAAGAGCTGGATGACCTTTTTCCTCTAAGAATGGTAGAATCTCATCTACGGTAGTTCCAACGGTTTCATCGGCAATCTTATCAATAAAGTCTCTACCAAGTCCCTCTTCCTCGGCTCTTTCTTCAATTAAGGCCCGTAATTGTTCCTTTAAGTCTTTTGGCATCCAGACAACCCGGGCAAGACCACCATCGGCTTTAACAAATTTGCGCGAACCGATATACGACTTTCCAATTCCCATAAACCCTGGGGTCTGAGTACCTCCACCCACCATACCGGCCAAGGTGGAGAAAGTCATGCCAATAGGAGTCATACCGCTGTGCTCCCGGTTAACAATCATGAAACCATTTAATTCTGGCAAGTAGGCCATGATCGCTTCAAAGCAACCGCAGGAAGTCATCGGATATTCCATAATGGTGTAGAGGTTCATTCGTTCAATATTTCTTTGGGAATTCTTGTAAATGTATTCATTAAACGACTCCCACTGGCCTTTAACCGGGTCAATTACGCCTTCCTTAGGAATGGGCTGGTTAGGACCATTGGGATTAATCTCGTAAGCCGCCTTAGCGTCCAACCAGCTGATCGCTCCGCACAACCCCACCCTTTCGGGTGAAACTATGCACACGTGGGTTGGTGCAAACGACTGACAGAGTAAGCAGGAGTAATAGGTATCAACAGCTTCGTCGCTGAGTTCCCTGAGACGGGCATCCCGTTCGGCATATTTCTTCCGGGCAACTTCCCTGAGTTCTAAAACTTTTTGTTCATCAGTATAAATCGTTACCTGTACTCTGTCAACGATTGACGGAAATTCCTGCTTAAACTTAGCATAAAGAAGTTGCCCTAAATGTTTCAGCCGCGCTCCCTTGGCAAATGCTTCTTTACTAATGCGAACCCAGGTTAAATCCCTTTGGGCGGTATGCCAGAAACCTTCGCCATAGTTGGTAAAGTAGTGAATCCTACGCTCAAGTACCGGTTCAAAATCTTCTTGCATCTTCCGACCGTAGATGTCAACAACAATACCAATTGGTAATCGCCCACCGGGTTCAACCGAATCAATATCCGGTCCAATTACTTCGACTTTACCGTCTTCAATATCATCCGGTCCAACCATTCTTACTAATTCAAAGCTTGGAGTCTTGCCACCGCCAAATTCAACGTGCATATCACCCTTCCGTATGGACTCGCCTTCAAAGGCAGGTCCAAAGTTAATGGGAAGGTCAATGTCTATGGAAGTTATCTTGATGCCACGAACTTCCAGGGCAGTTTGCACAATTTTATCATAATCCGGTTCAGAAATAAACCAGTCTTTTATTTGTTTATCTTCCGGCAGGGGCTGGTCGGTAATCACCGGAAATCCGGTAAAGATAGCTCCCATTGCTGCCGCAGTCTTGACCATGTCATGTTCGCCAAGATAGAGAACAAACGCTAAAACCCGGCGACGCTGGTAATCCCTGTGAGCATCACGAAGACCTGGAGCAATACCTCCAAACATTAAACCTGCCCGTAAAGCATAGTTTGCCGCATGGACCACCTGGGTGAAGTTACCTAAAGGATAGGCAATATAGTCAACTCCCAGTTTTACATTTTCTTCTAAAAGCTGCTCAATAATTTCATCGCACAGGAAAAGCATTAAGCCCTTACCCATCAGGTCATCGACAATCTTTTTGGCAGCTTTACTATCTTTTGCCCGTCCAATAATAACCGCTTCTCCGGGAATGGTCCAGTCAACCATTTTAATACCATACTGCCGGACTACCGGGTCACCAATAAATCCGGTCCAGGGAGGTACAACAATCGGGTTTTCCGGAGTGTGCTTAAGGTAGCGTAAAGCTTCAATAATTTCTGCTGCGTACCAGGTAGCTTCACCGGCCAAGCGAGCGTTTTCAAAAGTAAGTTCGCTTTTAATTTGAGCCCGCATCCGGTTTAAAATTGGTACCATATCTTTTAAGGTTCTGACTTCTTCACCGCTAAAAGCCCGAATTACCGGCAGAAAATAGGCGGTGTCAGGATAGCCTACCGGATGGTCGGGTCCATATTTTTCAATGGCCCGGGAAAGAAGAATTTCTGCATAGCTGGTAGCGGTAATGGCTCCTTCATAAACCTCTTTAAAAAGCCTTTTGGGTTCTTTACCCGGTTCAATTGCCCCTTCAAAAATTTGATCAAAATTAATGACTTCGCTCATATACTCCCCTCCTTACCTTAATAGTTTTGGCAGAGGGCGGTCTCGAACTTTTCTGCCGTTTGCTTGTGAACGCCCAACTTCCAGGTCCTGTATTCAAGCGCATTTAATATCTTCCTGGCAGCAACCACCGGATCAACTTCAAACATGAAGTAACCACCGTATACGTCAGAAGCAATTTGGGTGGTAATACTGTAGAACAATTCACTCCCTTCAAGGGGCGGCATGGAACCTACATGCACCGGTACGCCGAGAGTCACAAACCAGGTACCGATTGATACAGCTTTACCGCTCATTGCTTCTGGAGCAGAAGCTACAAAAGGTACTTTTGGTGTATCTACGCCAAGATCTTTTGCCATAGCAACCAAAATATCCGAAGCGCGGGTATTATCAACGCATGAACCCATGAAAAATGCTGGAGGTAGTTGACCCTGAAGCCCTGCTTTTTCTTCAAGCATCTTGATGAAGGACTTAAGGCCTTCTCCTGCAAGTTCCAATGCTTCAGGTCGCAAGAAACCGTGTTTTGCAAAAGCCTGAGCTGAACAGCCGGTAGCAACTACAAAGACATCGTTCTTAAGCATTTCTTTTAGAATCGTAATATGGCTTTCATCCTGCGGCCGTTTTAAGTTGTTGCAACCGGCGAACAACACAACCCCTTTTAGTTGACCGGATAAAATAGCATCGTTTAACACCCTGATGGGATTTTCCTGATTGACATGGGCGAATATTTCCATTAAAGCTTCAAAGCTAAATCCAGCTACAACTTTATGTTTGACCTCTGGAATATGAACGGGCTTGCCAACTCTTTGTTTAAAGGCTTCAATTCCCAAACGGACAATTTCTTTTGCACTTTCAAAGGCGTTTTCTACATGGAATGGTACATGGTAGGTTCCGGGCATTTTTGCTATATTTGAAGTAGTAATAAGTCTGGTATGATAACATTCAGTTACTTGCTTTAATCCAGGCATAATGCACTGCACGTCCACCACAACGGCATCCATAGCTCCGGTAACGATCGCAAGTTCGCTGGAAGCAAAGGAAGTTGCTAAATGAACCCCTCTTCTCATTAACACTTCATTTCCGGTACAGCACATACCAACAATATTTATACCTTCCGCTCCCGCAGCTTTTGCTTCCTCTTCTAATTCTTTTGCGGCATCAACTACTTTTTCACTTAAGAGAGGGTTGTGTCCGTGGACAGCAATATTTACTTTATTGGCATCCAATACCCCAAGGTTAGCTTCGGTAACAATTGGTTTAGGAGTACCAAAAAGAACATCCGAAAAATCGGTTGCAATATGCATGCCGGCATAGTCGGTTAAAGCAACCCTTAAAGCACTGAAAGTAATGTTAACCGGGTCATCGTCATTTCCCATATGAGCTTGTGCTAAAAGATCGGAAATATCCCCAAAAATACCAGCAGGCATAATATTACAGTCATCATATTTTTCCAGCCGTTCTTTGTTTAAAGTTGTTTTAATCCAGA
The DNA here is from genome assembly GCF_001950325.1 of Carboxydothermus islandicus. GTDB lineage: Bacteria > Bacillota > Z-2901 > Carboxydothermales > Carboxydothermaceae > Carboxydothermus > Carboxydothermus islandicus. Next base: position 1,386 of record NZ_BDJL01000016.1, on the reverse strand, counting down.
GGTTTTCCCCAAATCCGGGCAAACGTGCAAAATCTTCAAGAGCTAATTCGGCAACTTCCTTTGCTAAGGTCAGATCATCTTTTCCCTGGATATCCAACCCAAGTCTTTGGGCAATTCTTCTTAACTTGTCCGGATCAGTAATCTTATAGTCGGGAGCTTTACCTTCTGCCAATTCCTTTAAAGCATGGGTAATATGGCGGGCATGTTCATTATGAGCAGCGGCTCCGGTCAAGATTAATGTTCCGACAGACCTGGCTGCAATGGTCCACGCGGAAGCTCCGCAAATTCCCTTTTTACTGGGATCATCATTCGGTAAACGACAGGGACCCATTAAGCAAAAACGACAGCATAATCCCTTATAACCAAACTGACATTGAGGCTGCATTTCTACAAAACGATCAAATGCCGTTTTAACCCCATCTTTTTCGGCCTTTTCCAGCATTTCCAAAGCAGCAGGATCGGTGGTTCTTTTACGATTTTTGGGTTCCCAAACCCGTTCTGCTTTGGAAGGTTTTGAGGTATGTTCTAAATCTCTAAACCTTGGCATTTAATAACCCCCTTTTTGAATAATTTTTAACAAACGTTTTAAAGTAACCCCCTCTTGTTTCGGTTATCCCACCTCCAAGCGCAATTTTTGGTATATGTCATTAAGATTTACAAAAGCCGGATTTGTAGACTGCCAAATTGCTTCGCCTTTTAAGGAAAGTTCTATAAATAGTTCATTATACGGTATAATACCCAAAACCTTATCTTCGGGCAAATGCTTTTTAATAAGTTCTTCTTCCTGAGCATTTCTAACTTTGTTAATCACATAACGCACTTTTTTTATGCCTAAATCCCCCGCTAATTTTTCTATATTTAAACCAGTTTTGATACTGTTTAAATTTGGTTCAATTACCGCAATCATCATGTCAACCGCTTTGGCCGTACCCCGGGTTAAGTGTTCAATACCAGCTCCCATATCCATAACTACCGCTTCTTTTTTATCTAAAAAAAGCGCACTTACCACCGAACCCAAAAACGAATTTTCCCGGCAGTAACATTGGGATCCACCTTTTTTTATTTCACCCATGCGAATTAAGAAAATTTTATCATCAATATAACGGCCGTACCTATCAAGATCGCCTTCAACCTTAGGATTTAAGATTAAAAGCCCCCCATCACCGGTTTTTTCTCTTATTTCATCTTTCATTTCAATTAGAGGAGTTATAGCATAAGCTTCTTCAATGGACAAACCCAAGGTCTGCCCTAAACAGCTATCCGGATCGCCGTCAACGGCATAAATCTTATCGTAATCGGAAGCCATAATTTTTATTAATCCCGCTGCCACCGTGGTTTTTCCCACTCCGCCTTTTCCTGCAACCGCTAACTTCAACTTTTTCCCCT
>NZ_BDJL01000015.1 GCF_001950325.1 Carboxydothermus islandicus | reverse complement strand
CATTATTTTATCTACTTCTTCCGCATGGTTGATTATTTTCTTTAAAAAACGGGTATACACCCACGCTGGGGGTACCGTTTCACCTTTAAATCCGCACATGAACCGCAGTTGTCCGTTTCGCCCCAATTCCCGGCGCAGTTTTTCTATCGTTTCATGTTGATATACTATTCCTGCAAGGATCGAGTTCCACATGGCTCGCACTGGATAATCGTCCCTGCCTTTGTTCCGCTCTTTCTCCAACTGTCTCATAAGTTCTTCATCCGGCATATATTCCAATACAAGACGCAGCCGC
>NZ_BDJL01000014.1 GCF_001950325.1 Carboxydothermus islandicus | reverse complement strand
GAACAAATTCGCCCTTCGGGCGACTTAAAAGAGTAAGCAGCAATGTTTACTCTTTTTTTCCTTTATACACCATACCACCTGGACAGTAAGGGCATTCAAGAACTGGCATTTCCGATGAGTCAATGCCATCTATTTTGCTCAGATATGCCATTTCATCTACAATAAATGCCGGGACTTCTTCTTCATACCCACATTCCTGACAACGATAATTGTATGTAGGTTCCTTTTCCTGACCCTCGAAGGGAAGCTCCTCTTCCAGTATCTTCTCTATAATATCGTCTTCTTCGTTGTTTCGTTTCTTCTTCTTCAAGACACCTCACCCCATCTTTCTCAAATGACCATATTGT
>NZ_BDJL01000013.1 GCF_001950325.1 Carboxydothermus islandicus | reverse complement strand
TCCTGACCCTCGAAGGGAAGCTCCTCTTCCAGTATCTTCTCTATAATATCGTCTTCTTCGTTGTTTCGTTTCTTCTTCTTCAAGACACCTCACCCCATCTTTCTCAAATGACCATATTGTCCCGTATTTATGATGCCATATCTTCCATAATTCCATCTCTTGCCCACAACAAGGGCATTTTAATGGGTTCTTACCAAATGCCTCTTGCATCCGCTCTTTCCAGCTTTTTGCCCTTCTTTGT
>NZ_BDJL01000012.1 GCF_001950325.1 Carboxydothermus islandicus | reverse complement strand
GTATTTATTGTTTTTTCTTTGAAGGCGAATACTGTAAGGACAGGAATTTAGCATTGCTTCTGCAAACTTTCTCCATTTCTTATGAGAACTTTTAAGCTGGATAAACAACCATTTCCTGTTGCCTGTATTTATCCTTAGAAAAAATTGACCTTTTTCTTCGATAACTCTTAAATTTAAGTTCCCCTGCTTGGTTTTATCCCCTCTGGAGAAAAGAGTTCCTTTGCGTTTATCTTCCCACTCTTTTTTGTACTTTTGCCTTTGTTTGATACATAAATGTTTGCTTTTCAGCTCGAAAAACAGGTCTTTCCCGCCAAAGATAACTTTACGAGGGTTTTCTCCAAGTTCTTTGGTGCTTTGCAAAACTTCACTGGCTTCAAGTATAGCATCGTCTACATATCTGGAATTCAGGTTAAACATTTGTTGCAGTTCTTTCTTGAGTTCTTTTCGGGTTTTCCCTTCAAGCAGGCGGTTATAAGCATATCTTTTGCAGGAGTTCCAGTTTCGCATCAGGTTGTCTAAACATTCTTTTTCTTCTTTCTTTGGAAATAACCTTGCCTGTATTGTTATGATTTGTTTCATTACCATCGCTGCCTTTCAATTTTGTGCAATTAGATTTATTTATTGCAAAACAGTTGTTATTGCACTATTTTGCATTGTTTAGCTCAACTGCTTAAACCTCCCACTTTTAGGCAGTAAGCATAGTGCCCACTCCAGCATCGGTGAAAATTTCTAAAAGTAGCGAATGGGCAATACGTCCATCGATAATGTGCACCGAACCAACGCCCCGCTTTATAGCGTTGATGGCACTTTCCGCTTTGGGAATCATTCCGCCGCGAATTACTCCCTGGTTTATTAACTCTTGCACTTCAGCAATACTGGCCTTGGAAAGGAGAGAATTTTCGTCCTTTTCATTAAGCAAAATTCCGGGAGTATCGGTTAAAACTATCAGTTTGTCAGCTTTTAAAGCTACTGCCACCTCCGCCGCCACTTCATCGGCATTTATGTTATAAAATTCCCCGTTGCCATTGGAACCCACCGGCGCTACTACCGGAATGTACCCCTTATCAATTAATGTTAAAAGAATTTCCGGATTTACTTCCGTAATTTCTCCTACATAACCAAGATCAAGATACTCTTCCCCTGTGGGCTCTGGATTTTTAGCAAGTTTTTTATGGGCTTTAAGGAGTCCTGCATCCTTTCCCGAAAGGCCTACCGCTTTGCCTCCGGCTTTTTCAATTAGTCCAACAATCTCTTTGTTGATCTTTCCTACCAGCACCATTTCCACTACTTCTAAGGTAGCTTCGTCGGTAACCCTTAACCCATTTATGAAGTTTGACCGAATATTAAGCTTATTTAACATGCGGCTGATTTCCGGACCACCGCCGTGTACTACCACCGGGTTAATCCCCACAAACTTCATCAATACTAAATCATTAATCACCGCTTCTTTTAACTGGTCACTGACCATGGCATGACCGCCGTATTTAATGACAATCGTCTTACCGTAAAATTTTTTAATATACGGAAGAGCCTCTATTAAAACTTTAGTTTTTTCCAGGTATTTTTCCATCTTTTTCCCACCTTCTAAGTCCGGTAACTGGCATTGATTTTCACGTAATCGTAGGTTAAATCACAACCCCAGGCTACCGCATTGGCGTCTCCTTCATTTAAATCAATGGTTACAATTACTTCCTCGCGAGCCAATTCTTCTTTAGCCTCTTCCTCGGAAAAAGGAAGGGGTACTCCTTTTTGCAACACTTTTACCTTACCCAGGTAAATATCGATTTTCTCCACCGTTATTTCTTCTCCGGCATACCCAACTGCGGTAATTATCCGTCCCCAGTTTGCGTCTTCCCCAAAAACCGCTGCTTTAAAGAGGTTGGAAGAAGTAACGGTTCGCGCAATTTTCCGGGCTTTCTGAAGGCTTTCAGCGTTAACCACCCGCACTTCTATAAGGCGAGTCGCTCCTTCCCCGTCCCGGGCTATGGCTTTTGCCAAATAAATTGCCACGTATTCCAGGGCATTTTTAAATTTTAAGTAAGCTTCTTCTTCTTTACTTTTTACCCAGACTCCAGAAAGTCCATTGGCCAAAACCGCCACCATATCGTTGGTACTGGAATCGCCATCCACCGAAATCATGTTAAAACTTTCGTCTACCACTTCCCGTAATGTTTCCTGTAAAAGCTCTTTTTCCATACCAATATCGGTGGTAATAAACGCCAGCATTGTCGCCATATTAGGGTGAATCATTCCGGAACCTTTGGCAATACCACCGACCTTCACCGTTTTTCCGTAAACTTCAAATTCTACCGCAATTTCTTTAGGGACAGTATCGGTGGTCATAATCGCTTCCGCCGCAGCTCCGCTTCCCTCCCTGGATAAAGCCTGGCAGGCCATCCTTATTCCATTAAGCACCTTATTTACCGGAAGAGGCACGCCAATTACCCCGGTAGAAGCTACCAGTACTTGCGAAATAGGTATTCCCAGGCATTTTCCTGTTTCATCAAGCATCTGGCGGGCTGCCAGCATTCCCTCTTCACCCGTACAGGCATTAGCATTGCCGCTATTTACCACAATTGCGGAAATAAGTTGGTCTTTAATATTTTCCATGGATAAGAGGATCGGTGCCGCTTTTACCTTATTGGTGGTAAAAACCGCCGCACCTACCGCAGGCTTTTCGGAAAAAATCACCGCTACATCTTTTTTGCTCTTTTTTATCCCCGCGTGAACCCCGGCCGCTAAAAAACCCTGGGGTGCGGTAACTCCACCTTGAATTTTCTTCATCCTAATCCCTCCTAAAAGTAAATTCCCGTATTTTTAAGTCCGCAAGTTTCATCCAATCCGGCCATTAAATTCATGTTCTGCACTGCTTGCCCTGCAGCCCCTTTGCCCAGGTTGTCAATGGCAACGGTCACGATAACCATTCCTCCCGGCTCTTTATTAACAGCAATTAAGGCATTATTGGTTCCGTAAACCGCCCGGGTTTCCGGTAACTGGCCATCCGGAAGGATTTTTATAAAAGGCTTATCCTGGTATTTTGCCAGGTAAATCTTTCTTAACTCTTCCAAAGAAACATCCGTAGTAAGACTCAGATAAATTGTCCCTAAAATCCCCCGTTTCATAGGAACCAGATGGGGAGTAAAAATAACTCTTAAGCCTTTCGCAAACATATTTAAGAAATTTTCCATTTCCGGCAGATGTCGATGTTTACCTCCAACTCCGTAAGGTCGGAAATTTTCCGCCACTTCCCCAAAAAGCATCTCCCTCTTAGCCGCTCTTCCAGCCCCCGTTACCCCCGACTTCATATCGCTGATGATCACACCTTGAATTAAAGCTTTTTCGGCTAAAGGAAGAACCGCCAGCAAAAAAGCCGTCGGGTAGCACCCTGGATTGGCAATTAGCCTGGCAGTTTTTATTTTTTCGGAAAAATATTCCGAAAGACCGTATACTGCTGTTTCCAAAAGCCCGGGAGCCGGATGCGGCCCGTACCATTTATCATAAACTTCCAGAGGAAGGCGAAAATCTGCTGATAAGTCAATAACCCTGACCCCTCGTCGGATTAGGTCTTGAGCATATCGCCCACTCTCTCCGTGCGGTAAAGCTAAAAAGGCAAAATCAGGGCTAAATTTTGTTAGTTCTTCTAAAGGCTTCACCTTGCCGGCAAAACCAAGGCCGAGAAAATGCTTCTCCAGTTCCACCTCTTCTCCCCGGCTAAAGAGGAAGAGGTCAGAAACTTTCGGATGCATAGATAATAACCTAATTAGTTCAGCACCGGTATAGCCGGTAGCACCAATTACTGCAACTTTCAAGGCTGCCCCTCCTTTTTTGATATATTTATAATATTACATACTTTTGTATAATTATGCAATAGTTTTATAAAAAAATTTCCGAAGATTTTTCTCCGGAAATTTGCTTAGCTCCCAAACTTCCCGCAAGAATAATACTTATGCTAACTAAGCTATTAACCAATTCTCTTTATTTTTTCCCATTTATTTTTCCTGCCCAAGATAAGAGAATTTTTTAAACTCCAAATAATACAGATAAGTCCCGGTAAAATACAGTATACCAACTGTCCAAAAAATAAGTGGATACCCTCCGGACTTAAATATTAAAGCATTTAAAGGTCCTCCTAAAGCCCATCCCAAAGAAAAGGTTGCCTGATTTAAGCTTAAGATAAGCCCTTTTCTGCCAGGATCCACCACCAGCACATTGGCCGATTGAAACAAAGGGGTTCCGGCATTCATCAAAGCATGGCGGACTAAAAATACTAATACCGCTAAACCAATACTAGGAACATAGCCAAGATATACGGTAAAAGGTAACGACACAAAGTTAAACAACACAAAAGCCCGCACCAGTCCTAAATATTGTGCTGCTTTGGTCCCAAAAGCCATAGCTAAAGACGTTAACCCTTGGGCTCCAGCTAAAGTTAAGCCAATAAAAGTATTTGAAACCCCAAACCGGTTAGCAAAATACAAATTTAAGTAAGGCATAAAAAGTCCCGAACCGGTACCAACTAACAGCGAAAAAAGAAAAATCGTTTTAAAAACTTTAAAATCTTTTTGGTCAGCAAAAATTCCTTTAATTATTAAAGTAAAATCTTCTTTTACTTCGACTTTCCGGCCTTTTTCCAAATGGGTTAAAAATAAATTTCCTGCTAAAAAAATTAAAGCCCCTAAGATTAGCGAGACCCGGTAGCTGTCTTTTAGCGATAGTATTCTGGCTAAAATATCGGTTAGAGCCCCTCCCCCGAAATTCCCAAGCATCGAAGCAATCATTATTGACGAATAGTGAAAGCCAATTAACCTTACTTCTTCTCCCGGTCGGGAAACTTCCGCTAAATAAGGCACACCATTTACCACTAATACTGAAAATCCCAACCCAAAAAGAAAAGCGGCCAAAATAATTAGGCCGGAAGTTTCAAAAATTCCCTGAAAAATTAACATTATCCCGGCAACAAAACTTCCCCAGAAAATAAAACGGCGTCGGCCGTACCGGTCGCCGATATAACCCGCCGGAATCATAAATAACGCCTGGGCCAATGAACTTGCTGCCACCACCTGACCTGCAACATCCATACCCAGGCCCAGTTGTTTTAGGTATAAATTAAATAACACCTGGTAAATACCGTAACCAAAATTCACAAAAAGCTGGGATATTAAAAATTTTTTTGCACTTTTTCCTGCAGTAATAAAGGATTTAATCAAAGACTGTTCTTTCATAGTCTACTCCAACGTTGTAATGTTATTCATATAATTAAAGTTTATTATTAATTATTACAACTTAATCCTTAAAAAATCCTGCCCTAAAGGATAATTTTAACTTTACTTTTACATTGCCGGCAGGTATCTCCTGAAAGTCCAGGAGTATCCACCCTAAAATAATCCCGCCGAATTAATAATGCCCCGCAACGAGGACAAAAAGTATCGTTAGAAGCATCGGGCAAATTGCCAAGGTAAACGTAGTTTAGATATTTCCCGGCTATCTCCCGGGCCCGGTATAAGCTTTCCTCCGGGGTAGGGGGCAAGTTAAACTTATACCGCGGAAAATACCGGGAAAAATGTAACGGAATATCAGGATCTATTTTCGCTAAAAATCTTGCCAATTCCTCAATCTGTTCGGGCGCATCATTAAGTCCTGGAACGAGCAACGTGGTAACTTCCACATGGGCTCCCAAAGCTTTGGATGCTTCAATAGCTTCTAAAACCGGAGTAACGCTCCCCTGACAAACATCACGGTAATACTCCTCCGTTATCCCTTTTAAATCGATATTGAGGGCATCAATAAAAGGTAAAAGTTTTTTTAAAGGCTCTTTATTAATGAATCCGTTGGTTACCAAAACGGTTTTGAAACCAAGCTCTTTAATTAAAGGAGCGGAAGCCTCTATGTATTCATACCATACTACTGGCTCCGAATAAGTATAAGCAACCCCAATCATTTCTTGAGATTTATATTTTTGAGCAAGTTTTACCAAATCTTCCGGTAAAAGCTTTTCACCGGTTTCGGCAATTTGGGATATTTCATAATTTTGACAAAATCCGCAGTTAAAATTACACCCAAAAGTACCTACCGAGAGAATAGTACTTCCAGGATAAAAGTGGTAAAGAGGTTTTTTTTCGATAGGATCTATATTTATAGCAGTTATTTTCCCAAAGTTTAAGGAATACAATCGTCCCTTTAAGTTCTTTCTCACCCGGCAGCGGCCGGTTTTACCGTCTGCTATGCGGCACCGGTGTGGACAAAGATGGCATTGAACTAAAGAATTTTCCAAGGCCTCGTAAAACATTGCCTCTTTCATAAGGCCACCCCTAATAATACCGTTCAACCAAAAACCTTTCAATTTTCACCGGCTCGTCCGGCGCTATCCCTGCTTTTCTTTTGGCAATCGCTAACTGTTTTTCTACCGTATCGACTCCTTCTAAATCGGGAAGTAATAGCCCTCGACGAAATCCTTTAGAAACTATCACTCCGTATTTTCTGGGATCTAATTCCGCTAAATCTCTAACTTCTTCGGGAGGATAAAGAATATCCACCGAGTAGGTAAGTTCATCCAATTCACCCTCTTCTACCGGCTCAAAGCGTGGATCCCTTAGTCCGGCTTCCAAACTGTTTTTAATAATCTCTTCGGCCAGGTTTTCGGTGGTGGGTGCTATCGTACCGATGCAACCCCTCAGTTCCCCGTCTTTTTTAATGGAAACAAAGACCCCCGCTTTCCGCTTAAAAATCTCCGGTAGAGGTTCTGGCGGAGTTATGGTTTTACCGGTACGCACGTAAGTTTCTAAAGCCTCCCGGGCAAGCCGCACATAGGGCGACTCCTTTTCCCGGCGCTTTTTTATTTCCTCCTGTTTTTTGACAATTAATTTGGGATAAAAGTAGCGTTCTTTATCTTCCCCTTGAGCTTCGACTTCCGCCACCAGATAACCGACCCCAAAAGGCCCTTCGTAGCTAAGCACCCCGCTTCTTACCCGATATCCTTCAAAAGCGCCAAATAACATAATAAAGGAACGAAGACCGCACTCTCCTGCTTGCTCGGCAAAGCTTTTATCAATAGTTAAAAGCTCCCAGGGATCACCCTTGGTAAAAACATCTACCATCAACCGATCAAAATAACGTCCGGAAGGATCGTAGCCCGCAGGGGCATCCGGTGTTAGCCGGTGAGATAAATCTCCCGATGCTATGATAACAATTTGGCGCTTAAGTTCTGCAGCTACTTCTCTAATTATCGTGCCCAAACGGTAAATCTCGGAAAAAGGGATAAGCCCCTGGCTTACTACAACAAGTCTGTACTTTTGCTCCGGATCTAAATAATAAAGAGGTACCATTGTTCCGTGGTCGAGGGTAGTTGGAACCCTTACTACTCGAGCTAAACCAGCATCAATCCCTGCAACAGAAACGCCTTCATGTTTTGCTTTCGTAATAAATGTCCGGGCAAATTCTAAATCGGTTTGGTAGGAAAAAGTAATTTCTGGTGCTCCAAAGTTACCGAAGTTTCCGGTAAGTTTTTCATTCATATTTACAGCTACCACATCGCTAAAAAGCGGAGCGTGGGGAGAAATTACTATTAATGTTTCCGGATTTATTTTCTTAATTTTTTCCTTGAGCTCCTTTAAAGCATTAATAGTATTTTGACATTTCTTTTCCTCTCCCCGCCCAATTTCCGGGATTATTATTGGCGGGTGCGGAGCTGCAATTCCATAAATATTATTCATCTTTAATCCTCCCACTCTAATTCCCTGGGGCAAAAATCCTTTGGTTCCTGGCAATATCCCTCACACAGTTCGCAACTGCCGTACTCGGCACAATCAAAGCAAACACAGGATAAGCACAGGTTAGGCATACCACCACTCCATGAAGGTTTTTTCATGTTCTATTATATGTAATTTTAGCCAAAAATAAAATAAAAAAGAGGCTACTGTACATACAGCCTCCTTAAAGTTTACCCTAAACTTATTTGAGATATGCTCTAACTTTAGGTATCTGATCTAATAAATACCAGGCTCGAACATAATCTCCACCAACTCTAGATGTTCGGTATATATATCTTACTTCAAGAATTACTTTTTTATACTTTTTTGTTTTCATTTCTCTTTTTATTTCTGAATAAAATTTCAAATTTTTTTCAACGTCATCTTTTAAAATAAATGTAGGACTTGGAAATGCAACACGTGTTATTTTTGTTAATGCTTTCCATGCATAGTCTATCAATTTGATGTCTCTCGAAAAATAAATTAAAAGTAAATTATCCACTATTTCATCAACCTCAGAATAAGTAAGATCCTCTGTTCGGGTTTCAATTTGACCAACTTTTACATTATTATAACTGCTACCTAATAAAACTTCTACATTAAAAGTCAAAATTAATAATATTATAGTAAGTAATGCTAATAAAACTTTCTTGAATCTCAATTTTTCCCCCCCCTTAAAAATAATTTGATAATATTCATCAATATATTATATCAGTTTTTATTACTAACAATAACATTAATTAAATTAAGTCCATATATTTGTTTAAAAAGGGAAATAAAAAGGGAAATTAAAAAAAGGTTAAGCCATCCCCACCCTCTGGTTAGAATAGGCCAGTAAAATACCCATGATAATTGAGGCAATGGTCATTTCCGGAAGCCTTGTGGTAGGTGGAACATAAGGCTCGTACTGGTCTCCCGGAATACCACCGTACGCAGTGTAGGATAAACCTTTTTTTCCACAACTCTTACCTCCGTTTTAAACCAAGCATTAATTTTTTACTCCTGCCGCAGTTCGCCCTAAAGTATAAAAATAGGGACTGTCCCTATCTTTATACTTAAAGTATAAAGAAAAGAACCGTCCCCAAATTACTACTTTTGAAAGTATTTTAAAACCGCTAAATAAATTGCGAAACTTATTTTCTCCCGGTAATCGGGGTCTAATAAAAGCCGTTCCTCTTCTGGATTTGATAAAAACCCTACCTCGGCAATTGCCGAGGCCATCTGGGAATTGCGGTTTATAAAATAATCTCCGGATTTAGCTACCCGGTTAGTATTTCCTAAAATTGTCCTAAAGCTCTCCTGAATAAGCTCCGCCAGTTTTTTCCCTTCATTATCTCCTTCCTGATAAAAAGTCTGAGCTCCGCGGTACTTGCGCTCGGGAAAGCTATTGGCGTGAATGCTTATCAATACCTCCGCCTGTTTTTCTTCGGCAAACTGGATCCGGCGGGCTAAGTCTTGTTTTTTCCTGGCCGAATACCCCCGAATCCCCGGCTCAGCCAAATCATAATCCCCCGAACGGGTAAGATAAACCTGAGCTCCGGCCCTTTGTAATTTAGTCGCCACCCGGCGAGCTATGTCAAGGGTAATTTCCTTCTCTACCGCCCCCTGTTGACCTTTACACCCCGGGTCCTGACCTCCATGCCCCGGATCTATAACAATAATCCTATTGGCAACCGCCACCGCTAAAACCCGTACTTCCTTATTTACCAAAATATTTCTAAAAACTGTACCTAATACCGTCAAAATTATAATTACCATCATTGCCGTCAGAACTTTTTGCCGGGTTAAACGATACACTTTAAAAATAATCATCACCTATACACCTCCGGCTTGTAAATTATATGCCCAGCCGAAGGATATTATTAATACAAAATTCAGTAAAGTCCACCCGTCCCGGTACAATTAACTTTTGAAACCATTTTTTCATTATCCAAAAAATCGATTTAACCATAAAATATAATAGCAAGAAAAAGGAGGGATAAAATGAACCACAAAAATACTAACTTTCAGCTAAACTCCCCTTATCCTCCGGTAAAGGTTAAAAACCCCAACGTCATGTATGCAGAAATCTTAATGGACGATTATGCAGGTACAGCCAGTGAACTTACCGCCATTACCCAGTACCTGTATCATCATTTAGAAAGCGAAAATACAAATCCGCAAATTGCTAAACTTTTTGAAGGGGTAGCTTTGGTCGAAATGCACCATCTTGAAATGCTGGGAAAGCTCATAATTGCCTTTGGCGGAAATCCTACCTATCGGGGTAGTTTTGGTAACAATTTCGCTTTCTGGAGCGGACACTACGTTAATTATTCCCAAAATATCCGGGAGCAATTGATAGCCGATATTCACGCAGAAAAAACGGCAATCGCCAATTATTTAAAACATGCAGAAATTATTGATGATCCATACGCCCGGTCAGTTCTCTACAGGATTATAGAAGATGAAGAATTGCATTTAAAATTATTTAAGGAAGCTTTAAAAAGCTTAAGGGAAGGTTAACCCTTCCCTTTTACTTTATTTAAAAACTCAATAACCTTATTAACGTATTTTTCCCCGGCAACAGCATAATTTTTAACATGAGTGGCTCCAAGAACCACCCATAATTCTGCTTGAGGATAGGCGTTTTTTAAGAGTATGCTATTTTTTAAAGGCACGTCGGTGTCCTTATCGCCATGAATTAATAAAAGCGGCCTTCCAGCGAGTTTCGGAAGTTCTTTTATGGGACTCACTTTAGTTGGATCCAGCCCGGTAAGCGGCGGCACCACAATTAGAAACGCCTGGTTAAAAGGTACGGAAGGAAGGCCACTCCATACCGAAAGGTTTTCCATAAGGTAAGGTTTTAAATCAGCAAAAGGTGAATCGGCAATTACGCCAGCCACGTTTTCCTCGCGAGCACCGGTAATTATTGCCGTTGCTGCCCCCATGGAAAAGCCATGCAGTACAATCTTCCCGGAAAGTTTTTTCTCCTGGCGGATAAAATCCACTGCCCCCAAAAGGTCGTTTACCTCATAAAGCCCAACAGAAGTTAAATTTCCCTCCGATTCCCCGGAATTTCGAAAATCAAAGAGTAAAACATTCCACCCGTGTTCATAAACTTTTTTAGCAATAGGCAGGACAGGAACATCTAATTGTAACCGGTTCTTCCGGTAACCATGGGCAAAGATAACCGTATCATTGCTTGCGGCAGGAATGAACCAGCCTCGTAACTTCAATCCGTCTTCCCGGGAGGTAAAGCTCACCTCTTCAAAGGGTAAACCGTAATCCGCCGGAGTTCCTTCAAGCTTTTCCCGGACAGGATGCGTTAAGTTCCACCCAACATAACCGGAAATCCCACCAATCGCCAGGATTAGTAGCAAAAGCAGCAGTATAGTAATTAGAAATAACTTCCGAATTTTTAACCTTTGCCTTTCCTGTAATTCTAAAACAGGCATTATCTTACCCCCCCTTAATTTTTATTAATTTTCTGAATATTGTTGGTAAATTTTAAAATTACATTTAGATAAAAAACCAGGCAGTTCTGCCTGGTTTTCCCACTATCTTTTGGTCCACTGAGGTCTTCTCCGGGATTTCCGCAGTCCGTACTTCTTCCGCTCGACCATCCGGGGATCCCGGGTAAGAAACCCTGCTTTTTTCAGCACCGGTCTTAACGAAGGATCGGCCTGAACCAGGGCCCGAGCAATACCAAGTCTCACGGCCCCTGCCTGACCGGAAATGCCGCCACCATGAACTTTAGCCTTAACATTAAACTTTCCAACAGTATTGGTTAGTTCCAACGGTTGTTTAACAATAATCTGCAGGGTTTTTCTCGGGAAGTATTCTTCTTAAGATTTTCCGTTTATGGTAATGTTCCCTTCGCCGGGAACCACAAAAACCCGGGCGACCGCTTCTTTTCTCCGGCCCGTACCGTAGAAATTAACTACTGCCATCTAAAACGCCTCCCTTCGCCCGTATCTAAAATTGCCAGATTTCCGGCTTTTGAGCTTGATGCGGATGTGATTCCCCGGCATATACTTTAAGCTTCTTAAAAAGCTTTCTTCCCAGCCGGTTATGCGGAAGCATCCCTTTTACAGCTTTTTCAAAAGCCAGGACCGGATTAGTTTTCATTAAGATTCCGTAGGGAATAGCTTTTAAACCGCCCGGATAGCGGCTGTGACGGTAAAACATTTTCTTTTCTAACTTTTTCCCGGTTAAAACAGCCTTTTCAGCATTAATAATAATAACATAATCGCCAGTATCTACATGAGGAGTAAATTCCGGTTTGTGCTTACCTCTCAAAAGCTTAGCAGCTTCACTGGCTACCCGTCCGAGGGGTTTTCCAGCAGCATCTATAACATACCATTTCTTTTCCACTTCGTTGGGCTTGGCCATGTATGTGGTTCTCACCTTGTTCCCTCCTTTTGCCGTAACTCTCGCGGTATTGCCAATGGGGGCTCGACACTGGCAAATACCTATACCATTATAATTTTATGGGAATACCCCTGGCCTGTCAAGCAATTCTTCGATTAAAAATGTAAATTAAGTAAAAAATATAAATACAGCCGTTAAATATTAATGTCCAGGCACTTAATCTCCGCCAGGAATTAACCAAAAAAAGCGCCGCTAATGCTGCAAAAAAAGCCATTATACCGCTTAAAACTACATCCGTTGATAAATGCCATGGAGTAAAGATTATCCCAATCGAGGTTATAACCGAGCTTTGAAAAACCATCGCTCCGGTAATGTTTCCTACCGCCAGAGTATCTTTCCCGCTTTTCATCCAAACTACACTGTTAAATTTTTCGGGAAGTTCCGTGGCTATAGGAGTAATAACCAAGGATAAAGCCATCGGAGATATTCCTATCAGGTGCGCTAATTGGGTTAAATTAGCTACAAAGTACTTGGCCCCCACCACGATCAATAAGAGACTTATTGCAAGCTGCAAAAGTATCGCCCGAATCCTCGGAATTGTCCTTTGGGGAGTAAAGATTAACGGTTCCACTTCTCCAATCTCACCGCTATCTTCATTAACCGTCTTATATACATAAATTAAGTAGCCCAAAACTAATATTAACGCAATAGACCTTTGCAGAAACCCCCTGGGTACAAAAGCCGCCAAATATGAAAGGGAATAAAATAAAAGAAAACTTTTTATATCCCTTAAAAAAAGTTTTCGCTCCAAAACAACCTCGCTTCCAAAAGCCCGCCGTCGACTGAAAAGTAAAGCAGCGGTGCCGGTTACCATAAAACCAATGGTAATCAGCATAAACGGTGCCCCTAAAATTGCCCCAATACCAATTTCAGTGCTGTGGTCCGCTTGACTGCCAAAAAAGATGGCAATAACCGGAACCATCGTTTCCGGCAGAGCAGTTCCGACCGCTGCAAAAATGCTCCCCACCGCTCCCTGGTTAAAGCCAAAACGGCGGCCAAACCACTCCACCGCATTGGTAAAGGTAAATGCTCCCCCTAAGATAAGCAAAAGATTAAAAATTAACAGGCCCCCCAGATAGGTCAAGGCTTTCCCTTCTTTCAGTAAAAAACTTTCACAAGAAAAAGACCGTGGGCTGGAGCAGTTTTACCGGCAAGCTTTTTATTTCCGGTGGTTAAAATTTCTTTTACCCTTTCCGGATAGCCATTTAAGCCAATTTCCACCAGCGTACCGGTTAAAATTCTGGCCATCTTATACAGGAAAGAGTCGGCAACAAACGTAAAATACCCTAAAAAACCGTCCTCCCGGTAACTTGCCTCAAACATGGTTTTAACCGGGTTTTTGCCGCTACTTCCCGTTGCTCCAAAGCCGGAAAAATTATGGGTACCGATTAAATATTCCAGAGCCTTTGCTACTCTTTCCCGGTCAAGTTTTTGGGGCAAAGCCCAGGCATACCGTTCATAAAAGGGTGAAGGAGGACCGTAATACAAGTAATACCTGTACTCCTTTTTCAGGGCTGAATATCGGGCATGAAAATCGTCCGGTACTATTTCAGCTTCTAAAACTCGAATTGAGGTTGGAAGGGCATTATTCAAAATTTCCGGAATTTTATCTACCGGCGCTTTCCAGGATGCCGAAAAATTTACCACCTGCCCCAGAGCATGAACTCCGGCATCGGTTCGACCAGCCCCAATTACTTTTACCGGTTCTTTTAAAATTTTATGAAGCTTTTCCTCTAAAATGCCTTGAATCGTCTGCGGGGTATTTTTTTGCTTTTGAAATCCTGCAAAATTGGTTCCATCGTAAGCAATGGTTAGCTTAAAATTTGGCAGGAAAACCACCCCAAAGCTTCAGGATTACAAAGAGCATTGCAATTAAAAGATTTAAAAACAGAAAAAGATAGTCTTTGGCCGTAAATTTTAACGGCTTTAATTTACCGCGGGGGGCACCTATACGGTAACCTCTGGCCTCCATCGCTACCGCTAACTCATCGGCCCTTTTAAAAGCATTAATAAATAATGGAATAATTAGGGGAAGCATCATTTGGGCTTTCTTAGAAAGCCCCCGGGTGTAAAAATCAGCTCCCCGGGACTCCTGAGCTTTAATTAGTCGCTCCGCTTCCTCCGTTAGCGTCGGTATAAACCTAAGCGCTATGGTAAGCATTAAAGCAATTTCTCCATAAGGCAAGCCAAAGCGGCCAAAAGGTTTTAAAAGACTTTCCAAGCCATGAGTTAACTCCGTCGGTGAGGTGGTCGCGGTCAGAAGATAGGCTGATAATAGCATTACTACCAGGCGTAAAAATACTATTCCGCTGTTTATCAATCCTTCCCGGGTAATCTTAAACGGACCTATGGTAATTAACTTTTCCCCCGGGGTAAAAAAAAGCTGAAGAATTAACGCTAAAACCAGGATAAAAACTACGGGCTTAAGCGCCTGCCAAAACATTTTGGGTTTAATACCTGCTAAAAAGGTAACCAGTATTACCCCAAAAAGCAAAAACCCTAAATGCACTAAGTTGTCTAAGAAAAACACCAAGAAAACCGCCACAAGCAAAGTAAAAAATTTGGTGCGCGGGTCTAAACGATGGATGAGGCTATTCCCGGGAATGTATTGACCAATGGTATTAACATTAATCATTACCCCGCACCACCCTTACGATTTCCCCCACCGTTTCCTCCAGGGAAATGGTCATCTTTACTTTATGACCCCGACTTTGCAACAGTTTTATGACCTGGGCATAAACCGGCAAACTTAACCCGGGTATATTTTTCTCCATAAGCTTATGAAATACCTCGATTTTTTCTCCAAAAGCCGCTATTCTGCCCCGGTCTAAAACTACAATTTGATCGCAAAGATAGGCCACTTCGTCCATATTATGCGAAACAATAATTACCGTAACACCCTGTTTTTTTAAAGATAATAAAAGCCGGTAAATGGTTTCTTTCCCTGCCGGATCCAGAGCAGCCGCTGGTTCATCTAAGATCAGGTATTTGGGTGATATACCTAAAACCGATGCTATCGCCAGTCTTCGTTTTTCACCACCGCTTAATTCAAAAGGCGACCTTTTTAAATAGCTTTCATCCAAACCTACCTGTCTTAATAGTTCCGCCGCTTGCTCTTCGGTAATTTCCCTTCCAAAGTTTTTCGGGCCAAAAGTAAGTTCATCAAATACCGTTTCCGCAAAAAGCTGATGTTCCGGATATTGAAAAATAAGCTGCACTTTTTGGCGTATTGCTTTTAAGTTGCCTTTTTTGGAAGTTATAAGACCGTCTACCACAACATTCCCCCGGGTTGGGGTTAAAAGGCCGTTTAAAAGCATGAGAAGCGTTGATTTTCCGGAACCCGTTGGCCCGATAATCCCTGTTATGATTCCTTCGTTAAAGTTTAAGTTAATATTATTTAAAGCAATAACTTCCATCGGCGTTCCGGGATTATAAACAAAAGTTACCTCATTTAACGTAATCGGCATATTTCCTCCACCAGCATTTCCGGTGTTGTCACCGTATCGGGTATGAAAATTTTCTCCTTCCAAAGCCGCTCCATAAGTTTATAAAGTGGGGGTACATCAAGCCCTAATTGCTGAACTAAAGGTTTTTGACGAAAGAAGTTATTGGGTGTTCCATCAAAAGCAACCCTTCCCCGGTCAAAGGCTATAAGGCGCTTTGCCCTTAAAGCTTCTTCCATGTAATGGGTTATAAAAATAATTGTAAGTTTTTCCTCTTCATTAAGCTTTAGTAATAAATTTAAAACTTCCTGCCTGCCCGCCGGATCAAGCATGGAGGTAGGCTCATCTAAAAGCAAAATTCGCGGCCTTAATGCTAAGGCTCCAGCAATAGCCAGCCTTTGCTTTTGTCCTCCCGATAATGCATAGGAAGCCCTCTGTCGCAGTTCCCAGAGGCCCGTTAACTTAAGTGCTTCCTCCACCCGTTTTATTATTTCCCCGGTCGGCAAGTTCAGGTTTTCGGGCCCAAAGGCCACGTCCTCTTCTACCACCGCCGCTACAATCTGATTATCGGGATTTTGAAAAACAAGACCAATTTGGGTCCCCAAGAGCCCTTCCTCTTTCAGTTTTTGGGGCTTTCGACCTAAAACTTCTACATAACCCTCATTAGGTTCCAAAAGCCCGGTTAACAATTTTATAAAGGTAGTTTTTCCGGAGCCATTTGGTCCAACTAAGGCTACCAGTTCCCCTTGTAAAAAGGAGAGGGATACGTTTTGCAACGCATACCTCTCCTTTTCTGCAGCATAATGATAGCTCAAATTATTAGCTACAATAACCGTTTCCATAATTAAAGGAGCTCCACCAAAACCATCATTGCCCCATCGCCCCGCCGGGGTCCAATTTTCACTATCCGTGTATAACCACCGGGACGATCGGCGTATTTAGGGCCAATTTCTTTAAAAAGTTTTCTTACGACATTTTCTTCGTATAAATAAGCTAAAACCTGACGGCGGTTATGCAGAGTGTCGTTTTTAGCTAAAGTGATAAGCTTTTCCGCTATCGCTTTAGCAGATTTCCCCCGGGCCTCGGTGGTCATAATCTTCCCCTCTTTTAAGAGGGAAGTCACCAAGTTTCTTAACATTGCTTCCCGGTGATCTTTCCTTCTGCCAAGCTTATAATGGTACATCTACTTCCCTCCCTTATTCTTCCTCTTTCCGCAAGGAAAGGCCCATGGATTTGAGTTTGGAAATAACCTCTTCGAGTGATTTTTTTCCTAAATTGCGAACCTTCATCATATCCGCTTCGGTCTTTTGAATTAATTCGCCTACCGTATTAATTCCTGCCCGTTTCAAGCAGTTATACGAGCGTACCGATAAATCCAGATCTTCAATGGGCATTTCCGCTAATTTCTCCTTGGCGTCCTCTTCTTTTTCGACCATAATTTCTACACCGGTAGCCCGTTCGTTTAAATTAACAAAAAGCTGCAGGTGCTCAACCATGATGCGAGCAGCGAGGCTTACCGCTTCATCGGGCCGAATGCTACCATCGGTCCAAACTTCCAGGGTGAGCTTATCGTAATCGGTAATCTGACCAACCCGCGTATTTTCCACCTGGAAGTTTACTTTGAGCACTGGAGAAAAGATGGAGTCTACCGGTATTACGCCAATAACGTGCTCGCCCTTTTTATTCCGCTCCGCCGGTACATAGCCCCGGCCCCTGGCCACAGTCATTTCCATAAAAAGACGACCGCCCTCGGCTACATGGGCTATTACAAGGTCGGGGTTTAAAATTTCTACCTCCGGTGGGGCAATTATATCTTTGGCGGTAATGACACCCTCACCTTCAGCTTCGATTCTTAAAACCTGTTCCTCATCCCCGTGAAGCCTCAGCGTAAGGTTTTTAATGTTTAAGATAATTTCCGTTACATCTTCCACTACCCCGGGAATTGTTGAAAATTCATGGAGTACCCCTTCAATCTTTATGGAAGTAACAGCAGCTCCCGGGAGGGAAGACAAAAGTATCCGCCGCATTGAATTACCGAGGGTAATGCCGTACCCCCGCTCCAAAGGTTCAATCACAAAACGGCCGTAACGGTCGTTTAACTCCTCGGTTTCAATTTTTGGTTTTTCAATTTCAAGCACTAAGGGACCCTCCTTTAAAGGGAATACCCGTCAAGCTCTTATCTGGAGTAGAGCTCGACAATGAGATGCTCCTCGACGGGGATATCGATATCTTCCCGTTTTGGCAATGCTTCAACCTTACCGACAGCATTGTTGGCATCATAAGAAAGCCACGCCGGTAAAGTTTTGCTGGCGGCCCGTTCCATAATTTCCTTAGCTATCGGAGAGTCCTTCTTTTCTTCTTTCAAAGCAATTACGTCGCCAACTTTAACCAGGTAGGATGGAATGTTAACTTTTCTACCATTTACCGTAAAGAAATTATGCCGTACCAACTGCCGGGCCTGAGCGCGGGACTCAGCCAGCCCGAGCCGATAAACCACATTATCGAGCCGTCTTTCCAAAATTACCAGCAGGTTTTCACCGGTAATACCCGGCTGTCTTTCGGCCATTTCAAAATAGCGCCGGAACTGAGCTTCCAGTACTCCGTAAATTCGCTTTGCTTTCTGCTTTTCCCGCAATTGCAGGGCATACTCGGTAGGCTTTTTTCTTGTGTGTCCGTGCTGACCGGGAGCATAATTTCTCCGGGTAAGAGCACATTTATCGGTATAGCAGCGATCTCCTTTCAGAAAAAGCTTTATACCTTCCCTGCGGCAAAGCTTGCAAACAGGACCCGTATATCTCGCCATTTCGTTATCTACCTCCTATACTCTCCTACGTTTCGGTGGACGGCACCCGTTGTGAGGAATCGGGGTTACGTCCTTAATAAGGCTAACTTCCAGACCAGCAGCTTGTAACGAACGGATTGCCGCTTCCCGGCCCGCGCCTGGTCCTTTCACATAAACCTCAACGGTTTTTACGCCAAACTCCATCGCTTCTTTAGCAGCTTTTTCCGCAGCTAACTGCGCCGCAAAGGGAGTACCTTTCCTGGTTCCTTCAAAGCCAACGGTTCCTGCACTTGCCCAGGAAAGGGTGTTCCCCTGGGGATCGGTTATGGTAACAATTGTATTATTGAAAGTAGACTTGATATGGGCTACTCCTTGCTCAACATGCTTTTTTTCCTTTTTTCTGGCTTTTGTCCGGCGAGCCATCATATCCCTCCTTTAAGCTTACTTCTTCCGTTTAACTCCAACGGTTCTTCTGGGCCCTTTCCGGGTACGAGCATTGGTTCGGGTTCTCTGTCCTCTAACCGGTAAGCCTTTCCGGTGACGAATACCCCGGTAGCAGCCAATTTCAATAAGCCGTTTAATATTTAACGAAATTTCCCGTCTTAATTCTCCTTCGACCTTGTAGTTCTTTTCAATTTCATCCCTGAGCTTTGCCACTTCTTCTTCGGTCAAATCTTTAACCCGCGTATCGGGGTTAATACCGGTTTTCTTTAATATTACATTAGCTGTTGGTCGACCAATACCGTAAATATAAGTTAAGGCAATTTCGACCCTTTTATCTCTCGGAAGATCCACACCAGCAATCCGAGCCATTACCGCACCTCCTAAAAATTTATCCCTGCTTCTGCTTGTGCTTGGGATTTTCACAAATAACCCTTATTCGCCCTTTACGACGAATAATCTTGCACTTTTCGCAAATCGGTTTAACGCTGGGTCTGACTTTCATGTTTAAACCCCCTTTATTTCCCTACTTGTGCCGGTAGATAATCCTACCCCGGGTCAAATCATAGGGTGATAATTCAACGGTTACCCGGTCACCTGGCAAGATCCGAATAAAATTCATGCGTATTTTCCCGGAAACATGGGCTAACACTTTATGCCCGTTATCCAGCTCAACCCGAAACATTGCGTTTGGAAGGGGTTCTACCACCGTACCTTCCACTTCAATGACATCATCTTTCGACATTAAGCAATCAACCTCCTCACCCATCCAGTTCTCCGCCCTTTTCGGCAAAAGATTTAAGAAATTTCCGGATCTCCGGATTGCTTAGTTTACCATCGTCCGGAAAACGGTAGTTTAAAAATTTCAAATGACGGACGTTTTTCTTCTTGGGATTTTCAATACGACGGTGCTGACCATCAACCACTTCGACATAGCGGTCATTAATAATCCGATAGATAATGTAGAAATTTCCGCAATCACGGCCGGCTGTGGACAGCACTACTTGGCCGGGACGGAGTTTGTCTAAATGCATGACCTTCACCACCCATTCCTTTTTACGGCAAGGTTAGAATCATGGGCCCATTTTCGGTAATAGCAATGGTATGTTCAAAATGGGCTGACCATTTACCGTCCCGGGTTACCACCGTCCATTTGTCCGGAAGGGTGAAGACCTCATAGGTTCCAATGTTAACCATCGGTTCGATTGCTAATGTCATTCCCGGGACCAACCGAGCACCACGACCCGGCTTACCGTAATTGGGTACGTTCGGCTCCTCATGCAGTGCTTTGCCAATCCCATGTCCCGCATATTGTCTCACCACGGAAAACCCGTGGCGAACCACGTAACTTTCCACCGCATGGGAAATGTCCGACACCCTGTTGCCAACTACGGCTGCCTCAATCCCGGCGTAAAGCGATGCTTCGGTCACTTCAAGGAGCTTTTTAGCCTCGGGAGAAACTTCCCCCACCGGCCAGGTTTTTGCCGCATCGCCATAATATCCGTCCACAACAGCTCCAATGTCAATACTAATAATATCTCCATTCCGCAATTTTCTTAAACCAGGGATTCCGTGAACCACTTCTTCATTAATGGAAGCGCAGATAGTTGCCGGAAAACCGTATAGGCCTTTAAAAGCTGGCTTTCCGCCTAATTTTTTAATTGTTTCTTCGGCTATTTTATCAAGTTCCAAGGTAGTTATCCCCGGTTCAATCACTTTTTCCAAGGCCTGAAGAGTCAGGGCGACAATTCGCCCCGCCTCCCTCATAAGCCTTAATTCTTTTTCTGTTTTGACAGTAATCAACTTTCTCACCAGCTATTTAATAAAACCTTGATAATGTCTCATTAAAAGGTAAGATTCTAACTGTTTCATAGTATCAAGAGCCACACCAACAACAATCAACAGGGCAGTACCCCCAAAGGTTACATTGGGAATCCGGGATATTGCCATCACAATATTGGGGAGTATGGCAATAAAGGCTAAGAATACTGCTCCGGCAAAGGTTACCCGGCTCATAACCTTATCGATATATTCTGCCGTTGGCCTTCCCGGCCGAATTCCAGGGATAAAACCACCGTATTTCTTAAGGTTTTCGGCAATATCCAAGGGGTTCATGATAATCGCAGTGTAGAAGTAGGTAAAGCCTATAATCAGTAAAGCGTATAAAATGGTGTTAATCACTGTTCCCCAGCCAAAATATTTTAAAACCCACTGGGCAAAACCGTTTTGGGGAAACCATCCCGCAATAGTAATCGGGAACATTAAAAGCGACGAGGCAAATATAATTGGGATAACCCCTGCCTGATTAACCTTGATGGGCAGATGGGTGCTTTGACCACCGTAAACCCGGCGGCCAACAACCCTTTTTGCATACTGCACCGGAATTCTCCGTTGAGCTTCGTTAACCACCACAACGGCGTAAATTGCGGCTACAGCAATTATTGCTAAGATTAAAACGTTTAAAATGTTTGCCGTACCGGCAGAGATGTAATCAAAAATCGTTTTTATAGAGCCAGGGATCCTTGAAACAATTCCGGCAAAAATTATTAGCGATATCCCGTTACCAATGCCCTTTTCGGTAATCTGTTCCCCAAGCCACATTAAAAACGCTGTTCCTGCTGTAAGAGCAAGAGCAATATATAGATATGTTAGGATTCCGGGATTGTTTACGGCCGACCTTAAACCAATTGCCATGAAGAAACCTTGAATAAAGGCTAAGATAACGGTTCCATAGCGGACGTATTCCGTAATTTTCCGCCGCCCTTCTTCCCCTTCCTTAGCCAGCTTTTCCAGGTACGGTATTACCACCGTTAAAAGTTGCATGATAATTGAGGCGTTAATATACGGAGTAATACTCATGGCAAAAATGGTAAATTTCTTAAAGGCCCCACCGGAAATAACATCAAAAAACCCCAAAATTGTACCCGATTGGATTAATTCTTCCATGCGGGCTAAGTTAATCCCCGGTACCGGAATATGAGCTCCGATCCGAAAGACCAAAAGCATCAACAAGGTAAAGAGCAATCTACTCTTTAATTCTTTTGCCTTCATGGCATTGCGGAGGGCATCAAGCATTTACAGCACCTCCGCTTGCCCGCCGGCAGCGGTAATTTTTTCTTTTGCCGATTCACTAAAAGCATGGGCTTTCACCGTAAGTGCTTTCTTTAATTCGCCGCCGCCTAAAATCTTCACACCGTCCCCTATTTTCTTTATTATACCCGTTTCCAGCAAGAGCTCTGGAGTTACCACTGTCCCATCTTCAAATTTATTTAAGCGGTCCACATTAATAGCAATGATTTCTTTGGCAAATTTATTGTGAAAGCCGCGTTTGGGTAACCTCCGGTAAAGGGGCATCTGTCCACCTTCAAAGCCTGGTCTTACGCCGCCGCCCGAACGTGCCTTTTGTCCTTTTTGTCCACGTCCGGCAGTTTTTCCAAGGCCGGAACCAATTCCCTGACCTTTCCGGGTGGGTTTTTGCCGCGAACCAGGCACAGGCCTTAAATCATGTAACCGCATTTTCCCACCTCCTAAATCTCCTCAACTTTTAATAAATGGCTCACTTTATTTATCATCCCGCGGATTTCAGGGGTATCGGCTTTAATGACGGACTGGTTGAGTTTTCTCAATCCCAACGACCTTACCGTTGCTTTTTGCCGTTCACTTTGTCCAATGACGCTTTTTACCAGGGTTATTTTCAGCTTCTTTTCCATGAGTTATCCCTCCTAGCCCTTTAAGATTTCGGCCGGGGTTTTTCCACGAAGTTTAGCTACCATTTCCACGGTCTTTAACGACTTCAGGGCCTCAATGGTAGCATGGGCCATATTGTGAGGATTGTTGGAGCCCAGAGATTTGGTTAAAATGTCCCGCACACCTGCCATTTCCAGTATTGCCCGCACTGCGCTACCAGCAATAACTCCGGTACCAGGTGCTGCAGGCTTTAATAACACTTTACCTGCACCGGCTTCACCAATAATTTCATGGGGAATCGTAGTGTTAACAATGGGAACTTTGATCAGGTTTTTCTTGGCGTCTTCAATACCTTTTCTAATCGCATCAGGAACTTCTGGAGCTTTACCGAGGCCCACGCCAACATGCCCTTTTTGATCGCCAACCACCACCAAAGCGCTAAAGGAAAAACGACGTCCACCTTTAACAACCTTCGCGGTACGGTTGATTGCAATAACTTTTTCGCTCAACTCCAGTTGACTGGCATCAATTCTTGCCATCGCTGTCCCTCCTTTTCTTTAAAATTGCAGGCCACCTTCCCGGGCTGCTTCCGCTAATGCTTTAACCCGTCCGTGATAAAGATATCCACCCCGGTCAAAAACGACCTTTTCAATCCCTTTCGCTTTGGCCCGCTCAGCAATCAGCCGACCAACAGCTTTTGCTGCTTCAATATTGCCACCGTAGCCAATTTTTCCTCTCAATTCCGGATCGAGGGTTGAAGCAGCCACCAGGGTACGTCCGCTAACATCATCGATAATCTGGGCATAGATGTGTTTTAAGCTTCTATAGACGTTTAATCTCGGTCTTTCCGGAGTTCCGTGAATTTTCTTCCGGACCCGTAAATGCCGCCGTTTTCTTTCAAGATTCCGGTTGGTTTTGGTAATCATCGACTACCCCCCTTTTCTAAGAACATTTTACTTCTTGCCCTTACCGCCGGTCTTACCAGCCTTTCTTCGAATTACTTCATCGGTGTACTTAATTCCTTTTCCTTTATACGGTTCAGGCTCCCGAACAGCACGGATTGTTGCTGCAAAATTACCAACCAGCTCTTTATCTATTCCCTTGACAATAATCTGGTTTTGAGCGGGAACTTCTACCTCAATCCCTTCGGGCGGATCCATTTCCACCGGGTGAGAATAACCAACCGTTAATACAAGCTTTCGTCCCTGTTTTGCCGCCCGGTAGCCTACCCCTACCAGTTCAAGGCTTTTTTGATAACCGCTGGTAACGCCCACAATCATGTTATTAATTAAAGTCCGGGTAAGGCCATGGAGTGCTTTATGTTCCTTTTCGTCCGATGGTCTTTCAACTAAAATTTGCGATCCATCAAAGGTTATCTTCATATCCGGGTGAAATTCCCGGGTCAAACTTCCCTTCGGACCTTTTACGGTAACCGTGTTTCCTTCTACTTTTACTTCAACCCCTTGAGGAACGGGGATTGGTTTTCTGCCTATGCGGGACACAAAATCACCTCCCTGGATTTTACTACCAAATGTAGCAAATTACTTCGCCGCCTAAGCCTTCCTTGCGGGCTTTTTTATCGGTCATAATTCCTTTCGGTGTCGAAATGATTGCAATCCCAAGACCCCCTAAAACCCTGGGTAGTTCGTCTTTCTTAGCGTATACCCGAAGTCCGGGCTTGGAAATCCGCTTTAGTCCTGAAATAACCCTTTCTTTATTGGGGCCGTACTTTAAAAATATCCGTAAAATCCCTTGCTTGCCGTCCTCAATGTATTCGTAATCTTTAATAAAGCCTTCCTCTTTTAAAATCTCCGCAATTGCCCTTTTTACCTTGGAGGATGGCACTTCTACCTTCTCGTGATAGACCATATTTGCGTTTCTAATCCGAGTTAAAAAATCAGCAATGGGATCGGTCATAACCATGGTATTTACCCCCTTTCTTTACCAGCTGGCTTTCTTAACGCCCGGAATCTCTCCTTGGTGGGCAAGTTTTCTAAAACATATCCGGCACATACCAAAATCCCGCAAGTACGCTCTCGGTCTTCCGCAGATTTTGCACCGGTTGTATTTTCTTACTTTAAATTTTGGTGGCCTCTGGGCCTTGGCTATCATCGATTTTTTTGCCATATTCTTCCCCCTTTCCTTATCTGCTAAAGGGCATTCCCATTAATCTTAACAATTCCCGAGCCTCTTCATCGGTTTTTGCGGTAGTAACGAACGTAACTTCCATACCCCGAACTTTATCAATTTTATCATAGTCAATTTCCGGGAAAATAAGTTGTTCCCGCAAACCAACCGAGTAATTCCCACGGCCATCAAAGGATTTTGGCGATAACCCCCGAAAGTCCCGGACCCGAGGAAGCACTATGTTGACAAATTTGTCCATGAATTCATACATCCGGTCACCGCGCAAGGTCACTTTTACACCAATAGTCGCTCCTTGCCGTACTCTAAAACCGGCCACCGATTTCTTGGCTTTGGTAACGATCGGCTTTTGTCCGGTGATAGCCATAAGATCAGCAATTGCAGCATCAACAGCTTTAGGATTTTGCAAAGCTTCTCCCAACCCGATATTTATCACTATTTTTTCAAGTTTTGGTACTTGCATTTTATTTTTATATCCAAACTTTTCCATCATTGCCGGGATTACATCGTTTTGATATTTATCTTTAAGTCTGGGCACGGTATAACCTCCTTTCGCTGCGGCTTACTTGTCAAGGCTCTCGCCGCATTTTTTACAAACTCTAATCTTTTTGCCATCGGCTAAAAACTTCTTTCCGACCCGGGTGGGCTTGCCGCAGCTGGGGCAGATTACCATCACGTTACTTACGTGAATTGGGGCTTCTTTCTCCACAATACCACCCTGGGGAAGTTTGGGATTGGGACGGGTGTGTCTTTTAACTATATTAACACCCTCAACCACAACTCTATTTTCCTTAGGCAAAACCTGCACGATTTTCCCCTTTTTATCTTTGTCTTTGCCTGCGATGACTAAGACCGTATCGCCCTTTTTAACTTTTAATTTTGGCATGATCCCACCTCCTTAAAGGACTTCCGGAGCCAGGGAGATGATTTTCATGAAATCCTTTTCCCTCAATTCCCGGGCTACCGGTCCAAAAATACGGGTACCCCGTGGGCTCTTATCGTCCTTAATAATGACAGCGGCATTTTCGTCAAATTTAATATACGTACCGTCCGGCCGGCGCACCTCTTTTTTGGTCCGAACGACCACCGCTTTAACCACATCTCCCTTTTTCACAACGGCATCGGGTGTTGCTTCCTTAACCGAGCAAACGATTATATCACCTAAACTCGCATATCTCCGGTTGGATCCTCCTAAAACCCGGATGCACATTAATTTTTTCGCACCGGTATTATCGGCGGAATTTAAAATGGTTTGTACTTGAATCACTTGCTGCTACCTCCTTTCGGTAGAACCTGCTTAACCTTCATTAGTTTCAAGATTTTCCACTTCGCCCAACACTTTACCCCGTTCGATAATCTCCACAACTCTCCATCTCTTTTCCTTGGAGAGGGGTCGAGTTTCGGCAATTTTTACAATATCGCCAGTCCGGCAGGCGTTATGTTCATCATGAGCTTTAAACTTCTTTGTCCGACGAATGGTCTTTTTATAAAGGGGGTGGCGGACCAACTCCTCAACGGCAACAACCACCGTTTTATCCATTTTATCGCTAACAACCCGTCCGATTTTTATTTTCTGGACTTTTTTCTTTTCCATCTTCTACGCCCCCTTTCTACTTCTCCACTTTTTGTCTGGCAATTTCTCTTTCCCGGATAATGGTATTAACCCGAGCTATATCCCGCCGCACCTCACGAATTCGGGACGGATTATCCAATTGGCCGGTGGAAAGCTGAAAACGAAGTTTGAAAAGCTCATCTTTTAAATTCGCCAATTTTTCCACTAATTCTGCATCGGTTAATTCTCTTAGTTCCTTAGCTTTCATGAGCTTCACCACCTACTTCCCGTTTTACAAATTTGGTTTTAATGGGCAGTTTATGGGAAGCAAGTCTCAACGCTTCACGCGCAACTTCTTCCGATACCCCAGCAAGTTCAAACATAATCTTACCGGGCTTAACTACTGCCACCCAGTATTCCGGGGCACCCTTACCACTACCCATCCGGGTTTCAGCCGGTTTTCTGGTAATCGGGTGGTCCGGAAAGATGTTAATCCAGATTTTACCGCCCCGGCGGATATGACGGGAAATAGCTACCCGTGCTGCCTCAATCTGCTGACTGGTAATCCAGGCCCCTTCTATGGCTTGTAAGCCGTACTCACCAAAATGGAGCTGGGTTCCTCCTTTGGCCTTACCTTTGAGGCTGGGGCGATGGGGACGTCTATATTTTACCCGTTTTGGCATTAACATGGTTATTCGCCTCCTTCTGTACTAACGCTCTCCTTCTTTACCTCCGGCAATACCTCACCTTTATAAATCCACACTTTTACACCAATTTTTCCGTAGGTCGTTAACGCTTCGGCAAAACCGTAATCAATATCCGCTCTCAGGGTTGTTAAGGGAACTTTGCCCTCGCTATACCATTCGGAACGGGCAATTTCCGCACCTGCTAAACGACCGCTGCAAGCAACTTTGATACCCTGGGCACCCATTTTTAAAGCCCGGCTTACCGCTTGTTTCATAGCCCGCTTATAGGAAATCCGCTTTTCAATTTGGGCAGCAATATTTTCAGCTACAAGCTGGGCATCAATTTCAGGAACTTTAATCTCGGCAATATTGATATTGATTTGCTTTCCGGTCATTTTTTCCAGTTCTTTTCTTAAAACCTCGATTTCCGTGCCACCTTTTCCAATTACCATTCCGGGCCGGGCTGTAAAGATAGTAACTTTAACCCGGTTAGAAGCCCGCTCGATTAAAATTCGCGAAATTCCTGCTTGGTAAAACTTGGTTTTAATATATTTACGAATTTTTAAGTCTTCGTGTAAAAGTTCCTGGTAATGTTTTTTATCCGCAAACCATTTGGCATCCCAGTCTTTGATAATACCTATTCTCAGTCCTTTTGGATGAACTTTCTGACCCACCTTAGCCCTCCTTCCTTTCCGCAACGACAATAGTTATATGGCTGGTCCTTACCCGCCAGAGGTCCACACGCCCCTGAGCCCGCGGGCTATACCGCTTCAGTATCGGTCCCTGGTCCACATAGGCTTTGGCTACATAAAGATTATCCTTTGACATATCATGATTGTTTTCAGCATTGGCAATTGCTGACCTTAAAACCTTTTCTATAAAATACGACGCTTTTTTCGGGGTATACCGCAAAATCGCCAGCGCTTCCTCCACATCCTTGCCCCGAATTAAATCAATTACTTGCCGTGCTTTCCGCGGTGAAATCCGGATATATTTTGCCACTGCACGTGCTTCCATGAAAATCCCTCCTCTCTTGACTACTTGAGGGCAGTAGACCTTTCCGTATGGTCTCCATGTCCCCTAAAGGTACGGGTAGGAGCAAATTCCCCTAACTTATGCCCAACCATATCTTCGGTAATATAAACCGGAACGTGCTTTCTTCCATCATATACCGCAATTGTATGGCCCACCATCTGCGGAAAAATAGTCGACCGTCTTGACCAGGTCTTAATAACCCGCTTTTCACCTTTAGCATTTAACTCCTCAATTTTTTTCAGGAGTTTTGGATCACAATATGGTCCTTTCTTGAGTGAACGACCCAAGCTGGCTACCTCCCTTCAAGGTTACTTCCGTCTCTTGATAATTAACTTGGAGCTTGCTTTATTTTTCTTCCGGGTCTTAACTCCCAAGGTAGGTTTACCCCAAGGAGTTACCGGGTGACGTCCGATTGGTGAACGACCTTCACCACCACCATGCGGGTGGTCTACCGGGTTCATGGCAACGCCCCGAACCGATGGTCTAATTCCAAGCCAGCGAGCCCTTCCAGCTTTACCAATGGTAATATTTTCGTGCTCCAAATTACCCACTTGCCCGATGGTTGCCCGGCATTCCAAAAGTACTTTCCGCATTTCGCCCGAAGGAAGGCGTAAAATTGCGTATCTGCCTTCTTTTCCAAGAAGCTGGGCCGCCGTTCCAGCCGAGCGCACCAACTGTCCACCTTTTCCCGGATAAAGTTCAATGTTATGAACTAAGGTACCTACCGGAATATTGGCAAGGGGCAGGGCATTACCCACTTTGATATCCGCATCCGGTCCGGACATTACAACATCGCCTACTTTTAATCCATGGGGAGCAATTATATAACGCTTCTCGCCATCGGCGTATGCTAACAACGCAATTCGAGCAGTCCGGTTGGGATCATATTCAATCGCCACAACTTTTGCCGGAATCCCATCTTTATTCCGCTTAAAATCAATTATCCGATACATCCGTTTATGACCGCCGCCCCGGTGCCGAACCGTCAGCCGTCCCTGATTATTCCGTCCCGCATGCTTCTTTAAAGGAACTATTAACGATTTTTCGGGCTCGGTTTTGGTAATTTCTTCAAAGGACGAAACGGTAACAAATCTCCGACCGGGGGAGGTGGGTTTGTAAGTTTTAACAGCCATCCTTTTCCCTCCTTTTTTCTACTACCGGTTATACGCCTTCAAACAGTTCGATTTTATCACCGGCTCTTAACTTAACAATTGCTTTTTTGTACTCCGGAGTCCGGCCAACAAAACGACCAACCCGTTTCATTTTACCTTTGACCCTGATGGTATTAACCTTTTCAACTTTTACCTTAAAGAGTTCCTCAATGGCATTTTTAATTTCAATTTTGTTGGCATTTTTATCAACAACAAAAGTATACTTATTTTCCTGGGCTAAATCCATTGATTTTTCTGTAATTAGAGGCCTTATGATTATATCCCTTGGATTTTTCACCTAAAACACCTCCTCCACTTTTAAGACCGCATCACGGGTCATAATAAGCTTGTCGTGATTCAGGAGGCTTAAAGCATTAAGGCTGGGAGCTGTCATCACGGAAACTCCCGGTATATTGCGGGCCGATTTTTCCACTATTTCATCATAACCTGCGGTGACAATTAAAGTCTTGCCGTTCACCTTGAGGTTATTTAAGACTTTAATCATTTCTTTGGTTTTTGGTGCCGCAAAAGTTAAATTGTCTACCACTATGAGGTTATTTTCATTTACTTTGTCGGAAAGCGCTGACTTCAACGCCGCCCGGCGTACCTTTTTGGGCACCGAATAACTGTAATCGCGGGGATGTGGACCAAAGACGATACCACCCTTCCGCCAAAGGGGTGACCGAATACTGCCATGCCGGGCACGACCTGTTCCTTTTTGTCTCCAGGGCTTTCTGCCACCGCCGGATACTTCGCCCCTGGTTTTTGTATCATGAGTTCCCCTTCTTTGATTTGCCAGGTACATTAATGAAACTTCATACAAAACCGCTTTGTTCACTGGAGCCCCGAAAATTTCGTCTTTTAGTTCAATCTCACCAACCTGGGCTCCTTCCATGTTGTAAACCGGAACTTTGGGCATCTTTATCCCCCTTTCTTAACTAAAACTTCTATTTTCCTTTTACTGCTTCTTTGATGATTAAAAGGCTTCCTCTAATACCCGGTACAGAACCTTTTATAACCAGTAAATTTCTCTCCGGATCTACTTTCACAACCTCCAAGTTTTGAATGGTTACTCTCTCCATACCAAGTCGTCCGGGCAACTTACGGCCTAAAAATACCCGAGCCGGTCCTTTTGCTCCCAGCGAACCTGGCCGACGATGGTATTTAGAGCCGTGAGCCATCGGTCCCCGGTGAAAACCGTGCCGCTTAATTCCACCGGCAAACCCTTTACCTTTTGTTAAGCCGGTAACATCGACTTTCTCACCAACGGTAAAAATATCTACCTTTATTTCCTGTCCTACTTCATAAGCATCGATATTTTCCACCCGAAGCTCTCTTAAATACCGTCTGGGTTTTACATTCGCCCGGTTAAAATGCCCTTTTAATGGCTTATTTACCTTGCTTTCCTTTATTTCCCCGAAACCAAGCTGGATAGCATTATAGCCATCATTAGCTATTGTTTTCTTCTGCACCACCACGCAGGGCCCAGCTTCAATCACCGTGACCGGTATTGCTCTACCGTCTTCGGTAAAAATTTGAGTCATTCCGACTTTTCTTCCTAAAATTCCTTTCGGCATTTGTTTCACCTCCTACAGCTTAATCTCAATGTCTACTCCCGCCGGCAAATCAATCCGCATTAACGCATCGATAGTTTTTGGGGTGGGATCAATAATATCAATTAAGCGCTTATGCACCTTTAACTCAAACTGTTCTCTGGAGTCTTTATCGATATGGGGCGAACGAAGTACGGTATACAAGCTTCTTTCGGTGGGAAGCGGTATAGGTCCGGACACGCTCGCGCCTGTCCTCTTGGCCGTTTCCACAATTTTCGCAGCGGACTGGTCCAGGATGGTATGCTCAAAGGCTTTTAGCTTAATTCTGATTTTTTGCTTATTCACGCGTTACCCCTCCTTTTTTTTCCCTTTTACATAAAACACCGGAGGAAGGGGAATAAATTCCCCCGCCTCCTGTTTTTTTGCCGGGAGAGGCTTTATTATTCTTCGATCGCGGTAACAACGCCCGCGCCTACAGTTCTGCCACCTTCCCGAATAGCAAATCTCAATCCTTCTTCAATAGCAATCGGTGTGATAAGCTCAATATGAATCTTTACGTTATCCCCGGGCATTACCATCTCTACACCTTCCGGCAACTGGATTACTCCCGTTACGTCCGTCGTCCGGAAGTAAAACTGCGGCCGGTACCCATTAAAGAACGGTGTGTGCCGTCCCCCTTCTTCCTTGGTCAGTACGTATACCTCCGCAAAAAACTTCCGGTGCGGCTTTATCGTACCAGGCTTCGCCAGTACCTGCCCCCGCTCGATTTCCTTCCGGTCTACACCCCGTAATAACGCTCCTATGTTGTCCCCTGCTACCGCCTCGTCCAATACCTTCCGGAACATCTCCAGTCCCGTTACTACC